>JAZNNM010000001.1:0-3990 GCA_045580265.1 Elusimicrobiaceae bacterium
GGTACTGCCGTTAACGTACAAACCATGGTATTTGGTAACATGGGTACGGACAGTGCCACCGGTGTGGCCTTCACCCGCAACCCGGGTAATGGGGACAGCCATTTCTACGGCGAATATTTGATTAATGCCCAAGGGGAAGACGTTGTAGCCGGTATCCGCACTCCCTCCCCGATGAACAAATGGTCTACGAACGCCCACTCCAAACACTTGCCTACTTTGGAAAAAGTAATGCCCAAAGTGTACAAAGAGTTGGATGCTATCCAAAAGAAATTGGAAAAACACTTCCATGATATGTTGGATATTGAGTTCACCATTGAAAACCAAAAACTTTGGATGTTGCAATGCCGCGTAGGTAAACGCAACGGTACCGCCGCGGTACAAATGGCTTTGGATATGGTAAAAGAACGCTTGATTACCAAAGAAGAAGCTGTTTTGCGTGTAACCCCTGCTCAATTGGGCGAACTTTTGTTACCGGCCATTGACCCCAAAGCCGAAGCCGGTGTCACTCCGGTTGCCAAAGGTTTGCCGGCCGGCCCCGGTGGTGCAGCCGGTAAAATTGTTTTCAACTCTACCGATGCCATTAAACTCCAAGAAAAAGGCCAAAACGTCATTTTGGTACGCGAAGAAACCAACCCCGAAGACATTGAAGGTATGCGCGCGGCAGCGGGTATTTTGACCCAACGCGGCGGTATGACCTCTCACGCGGCCTTGGTTGCCCGCGGTTGGGGTAAGTGCTGTATCGTAGGTTGCGGCGAATTGGAAATCAATTTGAATGCCAAAACCGTTAAAATGGGTGGCAAAACCTATAAAGAAGGCGACGAACTTACTTTAAACGGTACGAAAGGTTTTGTTTATGCCGGCGCACTTAAGATGTTAGGTGCCGGTGAAGGTAACAAAAACTTAACTTCTTTCCTCGGTTTGTGCGATAAAGTACGCCAACTGAAAGTTCGTGCCAATGCCGACACGGAAGATGATGCCGTGAAAGCCCGCAAATTCGGTGCCGAAGGTATCGGTCTTTTCCGCATTGAACATATGTTCTACGGTAAAAACTCCGAAAAACCGCTCTTTATCTTGCGCAAAATGATTCTTTCCGGCAGCGAAGAAGAACGCAAAGCCGCGGTGGAAGAACTCTTCCCCCATATGAAGAAAGAAATCAAAGCCACGATGAAAGCCATGGCCGGATACGGCGTAACCGTCCGCTTGATGGACCCGCCGCTCCACGAATTTGTGCCGACTTTGCCCGAAAAACAACAAGAATTGGCCAAAGCCCTCGGCATCTCCATGGCGGTATTTAAAGAACGCGCCGCCGGGTTGCACGAAGTAAACCCGATGATGGGTCACCGCGGTATCCGCTTGGGTGTCACCTATCCGGAAATTACTTCTATGCAATCTCGTGCCATTTTCGAAGCGGCTGCCGAACTTATTAAAGAAGGCGTAAAAGCGATTCCGGAAGTGATGATCCCGCTTACCTGCGATGTAAATGAAATTATCACTCAAAAGAAACTCATTCGCGAAGCTTACGAAGCAGTTGTAGCCAAAACGAAAGTGAAAAAGCTCAACTACTCTGTGGGTACCATGATCGAAATCCCCCGTGCGGCCGTACTCGCTTATGAAGTAGCTGCGGAAGCGGACTTCTTCTCCTTCGGTACCAATGACTTAACGCAAATGACGTTTGGTTTCTCCCGCGATGATATCGGATCTTTCCTCCCCGAATACTTGAAACAAGGTATCTTGGAAGCCGATCCGTTCCAAACCTTGGATCAACGCGGTGTAGGTATGCTCATTCAGCACGCCGTAACCGAAGGCCGTGACCAGAAACCGAACCTTAAAGTTGGTATCTGCGGTGAACACGGCGGTGACCCCGAAAGTGTGGAATTCTGCCACCGCGAAGGTTTCACCTATGTGTCTTGCTCTGCCTTCCGCGTGCCGATAGCCCGCTTGGCTGCTGCGCAAGCTGCCGCTAAAGACGTGTTGGCTGCCAAACGCAAATAAAAACGTGATTTACAAAAAATCTCCCGAGAGGTAAAACTCGGGAGATTTTTTTAACTATGAAGAAATTTAAAGATTTTTTATCTCTTTTATTTTGGGGAACACTGGGAGGCGGCTTTTTTGTCGGATGCATTCTGGGTTTTGGGGCCTTGTTAAATTACGTAGGAAATACTGTTATAGGAAGGAATTCTCCCCTTGGAAAAGGTTCTTTTGTACTTTTATTGGTTGGAATTATCTATTTATCTCTCCAAACGATTGTATGGGTATGGAGCAAATACACCAAAACAAATTGGAAAGAGAATAAAAAAATACTAAAAGAATTATTTCAAAACATTAAAAAACCCCAGTAATTAACTGGGGTTTTTAAGAGTGTGTTATTTTTAACGAGAACGGAAATTCTTTTTGCAATAATTTAAAAAGTCCTCATCTGTTACATCCACCTGTTTTTCCTTAGTCATATTCAAGTAAAAAATTTCCGCAGCATCCAATTCTTCTTCCTTGAGGGATGTAAGATAGGTGTTAAATTTCTCGTCAGATTGCTTTCGGTTAGCCAATACTTCTTCAAGCGGATGTCCCAACATATGCAACACACAGGCGTAAGCCCGTTGGTTACCCCCGCTAATATCCCCTGTAGCAGACATATAAATTTCTAAAAGGTATTTTTCGGCATGCAAACCGTATAAGTTGCCAATTCGCTGCAAGGTATAAGCAATCCATTCATTTAAAAGAAATACTTTCTGGATTTTTTCTTTCAAAACGGAACTTTCTGGAGTTGTTTCCAAATAGAAATCTTTGGAAATAACAAGCGGCTCGTATTTTAGGCCGGTACTTTCTGCCCGTCCTAACAAAATACCTAACGCGTCTATTATTTGTGGGAAAGAATAAGAAGATTGGAGCTGAGGATCGTCTGTACGAAATTTGTACCAATTAAAAATAAGTGATAAATTTTTCGGATTATACCGATAAGACTCTCTGGCAATTTCAAAACCTTTCTCAATAAAAGGAAGTTGTTCTGGATAGAAGCGTTCTCCGCCTCCTTGCCACAAAAATAAGGCTTTATTAGCCAACAGGTGCCCATAAATTTCTTTTTTGGTTAAAAGCGGGAAAGAGTAACTCCATTCATTTTTGTCCGCCTCGCGCCCATAGTCTTTGTAAAGTAAATCATAAAATAGTTTCCCGTCACTTAACAACATGTGATCCACTTGCGATACCGCATACACCTTAAAGGGTTTTCTTAAACGTTCCAACACCCCTAGTGTAAACAGCGTTCTGCCATCACAATCCAGCGACCCTTTCGGTTTCGCACCGGGCTTTGTGGGAAAGGCATCTTTAATCAGAATCGTGTCATATTCGGAAGCAGGCATGTGTTCATCTAAAAATTTTGCCAGTTGGGAAAAATTTTGAAAGGTTTCATCTTTAGCTGCTTGATAAAGAGCATGTTCCAGTTTAATCATTTCCTCGCGTTGATATTCGGTAGGTTCTTCTACCTCAAGAATCATAGACAAAACGGAAGAAATCCTCTTCTTATGGACGTTTTTTTCGATGTTTCTCTCCAAAGAAGCGACATTCCCCTCCCCCCATAAGAAAGAGGAAAAAACAACACATAAGGTAAACAGTAAAATTTTTTTCATACTTATATTCTAGTATTTTTGAAGTAAAATTCAAGTATTCTCGTCTTGAAAATACCGTATTGATTTCCTATACTTTTAAATATGAGATACCTCTGTTCCTTTTTATTTCTTTTCATTTTTTTTATTCCTTCGACATTTGCTCAAAATGCCGACTCACTTTCCGTCCGCCTAAATGAAAAAATAGAAAAGGAACATACAAAACTCTTCTCCGTCATTAAAAAAGAACTACAAAACTATTACCAACGAACCGATTTTTCCGGTAGAGAATGGCTTCGCGTAAACGATTTTTTAACTTTCTTGGGAACAAATCAAAAAGAATTGCAAAATGCCGCCATCGAAACAACAGATTCTCCAACAACCTTGGAAGACC
>JAZNNM010000002.1:0-237103 GCA_045580265.1 Elusimicrobiaceae bacterium
CTTGTATAATCAGCCCACGTGTTTAAGGGCCGAAAAATTTATATTCAACAAAAAGGAAATATATTCTCAGTATAACACTTTTTAGCGGAGAAGTGTCAAAAGGAGTAGAAAAAGGAGTTAAGAAATAGTACCAATAAAAAAACGTCCCGTACGAGATTCGAACTCGTGATCTCCGCCTTGAGAGGGCGGCGTCCTGGGCCACTAGACGAACGGGACTTATACTTTTATTTTAGCAAATTTACGGAAATGGTGTTAATTCCCTATTAAAAGGTCTAAAATGCTAAAATATACATATACATCGTTTTTACCTCATAATTAAGGAGTCCCTATCATGGAAATCGGTATCGTAGGCCTGCCTAACGTAGGCAAATCCACCCTTTTTAATGCACTTACCTGCGCAGGTGCCGAAGCGAGCAATTATCCCTTCTGCACAATTGAACCTAACGTGGGTATTGTAGCCATTCCGGACAAACGCTTGGATAAATTGTTCGAAATGTTCAACCCTCCCAAGAAAACGGCCGCTTATATCAAATTTGTGGATATTGCCGGTATTGTGAAAGGGGCAAGCCAGGGGGAAGGCCTCGGGAATAAATTTTTGGCCAATATCCGTGAAGTAGATGCCATTATCCATGTAGTGCGCTTGTTTGATGATGAAAATGTAACGCACGTGATGAACTCTGTAGATCCTTTGCGCGATATCGAAATTATTAATACCGAACTGATGCTTGCGGACTTGGAAAGCGCCACCAAAATTTGTGATCGCTTAAATTCCAACGCCAAAAGCGGTAAAAAAGAAGCCATCGCCGCCTTGGAAAAGATGAAGGAAATTAAAACTGCTTTGGAAAACGGCAAACCCGTTTCTTCTTTGGGCTTGGACCCGGAAGAATTGAAAGAATATCAATTTTTAACCTCGAAACCCGTTTTGTATGTAGGCAACAATTCCGAAACGCGCAACGTGGCCAATGCCGAAAAAGTGGCCGCCTATGCCAAAGAAAACGGGGCTGGTTTTGTGGAACTGTGCGTTAAATTTGAAGCCGATATTGCTGAATTTTCCGAAGAAGAAAAGAAGGCTTTTTTGGCCGAAACCGGCAGCGATTATACCGGCCTTGAAAAAGTGGTGCGTGAAGGCATGAAACTTTTAAATCTTTGCACATACTTTACCGCCGGGGCGGAAGTGGAAGTGCGCAGTTGGTTGATTCCCGTTGGGTGTACGGCCCCTCAAGCTGCGGGCAAAATTCACAGCGATTTTGAAAAAGGCTTTATTCGTGCTGATGTATATACCTTTGACGATTTAGTGAAATACGGGGACGAAAAATCGCTCAAAGAACACGGTCTCATCCGTTCCGAAGGGAAGGAATATATTGTAAAGGACGGCGATGTTTGCCTGTTTAAGATCAATGCCTAATATCACTTGTAAACATTACGGAGTTTGCGGCGGTTGCGCTCTCTTAAATCTTCCTTACGGGGAACAGGTCGCCAAAAAGCTGGCCAAACTGCAAGAAACGCTGAAAGATTTTTGGACGGCGGATATCCCCGTTACGGTTACCGATAACCCGCTTTATTTTCGCAACAAAGTGGAATTGGGTTTCTGCCACCAAGTAAAATGGCGCGAAGATTACGACAAAAAAGATCCGGCCAACAAAACCCGCCCTTTGGAATTTGAAAACGCCTTCGGATTCAAATACAAAGGCCGTTGGGATCGCGCCGTGGATATTACCGAATGCGTGCTGTTTAACGATAAATTGATTTTATTGTTAGAGGCCATCCGTACCTGGGCTAAAGAAGAAAATTTGGACTATTACGACCAACGTAAACACACGGGTGTACTGCGCCACTTAATGGTGCGTGAAGGTAAAAACACCGGGGAAGAAATCGTAGTACTTTTTGTAACGGACGATTTCAACGAAAAAACCTTTGTGGCTGCTGTGGAAAAAGTACTTCCCAACGCGCATATTATGGCGGCGGTTAATAATGGCCTGGCCGATACGGCCGCACCGGAAAGTTTGCGTGTTTTGAAAGGCAAAGATCATATTTTTGAAAAAATTATGCTTACGGACGAAAAAGGAAATAAAGAGCGCGAAGTAACCTTTACGCTTTCTCCCCAGTCCTTCTTTCAAACCAACACGCTGACCGCACAAAAAATGTACTCGCGCGTGCGCAGTATTGTCAAAAAAATTGCTCCTAAACGCATTTACGATTTATACGGTGGCGCGGGGAGTTTTTCGCTCTCTTGTGCCGATTTGTGTGAAAAATCTATTTGTGTGGAAAGCGTGGCCCCCGCTATTTATAACGGGATTGAGAACGCCAAACTAAACGGGGTGTCCAATGTGCAGTTTTTCTGTTCCAAGGTGGAAGATTTCGTCAAAGAACAGCCTATCGAACGCAAAGATGCCTTGATTATTTTGGATCCGCCCCGCGGCGGTATGCACCCCAAAGCCGCCAAGGCGGTGGCTGAATCGGGTGTGGAAAATATCCTCTATATTTCCTGCAACCCCGTCACATTGGCAAACGATCTCAAAATCATCACGCAACACTATGATATTTTAGATGTTGAGGCCTTTGATTTCTTTCCGCACAGCGAACATATTGAAACATTTGTGCAACTGAAATTGAAATAAGGAAATTTCATGAAAAAACCTAGTTTTTGGCGGTTGCTTGGGGCGTATTTAATTGATTTTGCGATTACTTTTTTTGTCGCTTGGTTAATGTGGAAACTTTTTGAGGCATGTTTCCCTCAAGCATTAATTGGTAAAGGTGGCGCTTCTGTGTTTTTTTGTGTTCTTACAATGTGCGCTTTTATTCCTAACTTATCGTATTTTGTGTGGAGTGAATACTTGTGGAAAAAGACTCTTGGGAAGAGAGTGCTGTGTATAGAAGTGCTCGAGGGTAACCGACGGCCATCCGTAAAAAAATTATTGAAAGCATATGGGATAGATTTTTTACTTTCCATTCCTGTGTCGACCGCATGTATCATGGTAGGGTTATTTTTGCAAGCTATCATTATTTTTGATCGTCGCATGAATACTCTTGATTATTGCATAATGCTAGGAATCGTACTATTGTTTTTGAGTATGATTGTGTTATATTTTTCCATTTGTGAAAGTGTATGGGGTAAAACCCTCGGTAAAAAACTAATGGATTTGCAAGTGGTGCAAGCCGCATCCGCCAACAAAACGAAATTCTTATGACCATACAAGAAGCTTTAAAATCTTTAAATCCGCAACAGTTGGAAGCGGTAAATTACAATGAAGGGCCGTGCCTTATTGTGGCTGGGGCCGGTACGGGTAAAACCAAAACCTTAACCACCAAAATCGCTAAACTGATTGCGGATGGCCTTAACCCTTCCCGTATTTTGGCTGTTACCTTTACCAATAAAGCCGCCCAAGAAATGCGCGAGCGTGTGGAAGCGTTGGTGCCCGGTATGGGTAACCGCGTGTGGATACATACTTTTCACTCGTTCGGGGTGCGTATTTTGCGTCAACACGCGGGGGTGCTGGGCCTGTCGCGCGATTTTGCGATTTATGATGATGCCGACCAAAAAAAGGTGGTCAGTTTGATTTTGGAACAAATGGGTATCAAAGACCCCAAAAAAGAAATCAACCAAATTGTCGGTATTATTTCCCGCGCCAAAGATGATATGGTTTCCCCCGATACGCTGATGCAAAGTGCTACGGCAAGCGGTTTGGACGGAAAAATCCGAGCCGCGGAAGTGTACCGCCGATATGAACAAAAACTCAAAGAAGCCGGTGCGCTGGACTTTGGAGATTTACTCGTTAAAACCGTTGTTTTACTGCGCGACCATGAGGAAATTCGCTCCTACTACCAAGAATTTTTCCAATACATTTTGGTGCACGAATACCACGATACCAACCATACCCAATATCTCATTACCAAGTTTCTTGCGGCCAAACGCCGTAAACTTTGCGTAGTGGGCGACCCCGACCAAAGCATTTACTCGTGGCGCGGTGCGAATATCCGCAATATTTTGGAATTTGAAAAAGATTTTCAGGACACCAAAACCATTACTTTAGAGCAAAACTACCGCTCTACTAAGGTGATTTTGGAAGCCTCCAACAAACTCATTACCAAGAATAAAAAACGCAAAGAAAAAAGTTTGTTTACCGACAAAGGTTCCGGCGACCCGATTGAAGTGCGCCAGTTGACCTCGGAAGGGGACGAAGCCCGTTGGGTAAGCCAAAATATCAAGGCCTTGGTGGACGAAGACGGCGCAAGCCTGAAAGATGTGGCCGTTTTCTACCGTACCAACGCGCAGAGCCGCAGTTTTGAAGATTGTTTCCGCCGTTATCAAATCCCTTATCGCTTGGTGGGTACGGTGCGATTCTATGACCGTAAGGAAATTAAGGATATTATGTGCTATGCGCGTATCCTCATCAATCCGGCCGATAATGTCAGCCTTTTACGCATTATCAATACACCTACACGCGGGCTTGGAAAAGTAGCGCAAGACAGACTTTTGGCTTACGCGGAAGAAAAACATTTTTCATTGTATGATGCCCTTAAAAATGCGGCTTTTGTGCCGGGGCTTAGTTCCTCTGCTGTCAAGGCCGCCATTAAACTGGTGCAACTGTTCGAAAATTGGCGCGGAGATATGTTGCTGACCGATCCAGCGGATATCTTTCATAAAATTCTGATTGAATCAGGCTATATGGAAGCCGTCAAAGCCGAAATGGAAAAAGACCCCGAGGCCGAATCCCGCCTGCAAAACTTGGACGCGCTTATCAACGCCGTCAAAGAGTACGAAGATCGTTGCCGCAAAGGGGAGAAGGAGCCTTCCGTGTCGGACTTTTTGCAGGAAATTTCGCTTCTTTCGGGAGAGGACGATTCCAATGCGGGAGAAGGGGGCGCTGTCACATTAATGACGGTTCACTTGGCCAAAGGTTTGGAATTTGACGACGTTTTTGTAACGGGGCTAGAAGAAAATCTCTTCCCTATCGGGCGCGACAATGAAGACGAATTGGAAGAAGAGCGACGTTTATGTTACGTAGCCATGACGCGCGCACGCAAACGCCTGTATTTGACTTATGCTTCCGCTCGCCGAAAATTTGGCCAGACTCAAAATAATTTGCCGTCCCGTTTTTTGTTTGAAAGCGGTCTTGTGGACGAAAACGAAATGCAACAAAGTACCCAACCCCGCTATACGGATTATCAATCTAAATATGGATTGTATGGCGGAAGTGCCTCGGGCGGATACCGTGGCGGTAATTACGGCAACGATTATTCTCGCGGAAAAAATAATTTCGGCGGGAATCGCTACCAAGGTTTCGAAGGATATGCCAGTAAAAGTCGTTTTCAAAAACGCTACGACCAAGACGGATATGAGATTGAAGATGATGATTTGGATTATACTTCCTCGTCTTATGGGGGATCATCAGGAATCGGTTCTTTGTATGCCAAACCGTCTTTTAGTAAGCCGTCGGGTTTGAATAGCAGCAGAAGTTTTTCTGCTCCTCATTCCGCCCCCAGTTCTTCAACACAGCAGCCAGCTGCTCCGGCTGAAAAAAATGCCGACGGAGTGGCGGTGGGAGGCCTAGTAAAGCATGGTGTATTCGGGCAAGGTAAAATTGTGCAAGTAGCCGGTTCCGGCGAAAGTGCCAAAATTACCGTTGTGTTCGGTAATGGCGTACGCCGTACTTTTATGCTTAAATTTGCCCCATTGGAAATCTTGTAACAAAAATATCGGACAAAATAAGAACCCCCGCCGTTAAGCGGGGGTTCTTATATGGTTTCCGGACTAGGACTCGAACCTAGAATGACGGGACCAAAACCCGTAGTGATACCATTTCACCATCCGGAAGTAAATTTATTTCATCACAGTGTTGTAAGAGCGAGTTAAAAAAACGGTTATTCTGTGCTGAATACTACTTTACTTCTTGTACTGCTTCGGAACTGATTATATTTTCTGTTCCTTGAGGATTATTCAGCAATTCTTGCTGATAGGCTTTTAAAATACTCTCCTCTAAGTATTGCCGAAACTCTTGATTGACCGGATGTACCATGTCTTTATGAGTTCCGTCCGGTAGTTTGCGGGAAGGCATGCATAGGAAAATTCCTTTTGCCCCTTCTACTACCTTCATGTTTCTGACAACGAAAGAATCGTCAAACGTTGCACTTGCAAATGCCTTCAGGCGATCCTCTCCCATAAGATGAATCCTTATTTCCGTGATTTTCATCAGTCAAACTCCTGTGAAATGTCGTAAAGAAAACTGTCCGATCGGCATTTTGCAATCTGCGCACCAAGTTTTTTGCATCGGTTTCAGTTTCAACTAAAGCAAAAACTGTGGAGCCAGAACCGGACATTAGGACTGCATCTGTATTTGTTTTTTTCAAATCGAGCAGCACATTTCTTACAGAGTTTGTAAAAGGAACAACACATTCCTCCAGCCGATTGAACAACAGATGTTTCCATTCGGCTAAAGGAGTGGCGCATCTTATGTCTGTTATTAGTTTATCTAATTTGGAAAGGTTTGTCAACACTTCTTCTTTTGGGGGTAATACAAGCCGTGCAAAAACGCCTTTGGTAGGTACTACTGTGTTGGGATAGGCAAGGACCAAAAAAGGTAATTTCTCTCCGGCAGGAACAGGGGTTAATTTCTCGCCGATACCTTCTCCCTTTAAGAAAGTATCTTCGTACATAAAAAGAGGAACATCTGCCCCCAGTTTGGCAGCCGCCGGTAAAAGTTCGTTTTTATCCTTCTTAAAAATTTCGCAAAGGCCCAGCAATACGGCAGCTGCATCCGAGGATCCTCCTCCCAATCCGGCCCCGGTGGGGGTGTGCTTATTCAGTTCCATATCAACGCGGGCATTTAAATGAAAATATTCCAAAAAAACACGAGCCGCACGACAAGCGAGGTTGCTTTCATCGGCTTTTAACATTTTCCCTACCGGTCCTGTTAACTTCAAAGAAAGAGTCGTTTGTTCGGCCGGCTCGGCTTCTAAAGTTAAAAAGTCGCCGATATTAATTTTGGCAAATAAAGTAGCCAGTTCGTGGTAACCATTGGGAAGTTTTCCCGTTACTTCTAAAAATAAATTTACTTTTGCAGGGCAAAAACGTGTTACTTTCATGCATGATTCCTTTCTGTATTATGTACCAAAGAACCCCAGTGATATTCTTCGCAAACAAGGAGTTCACCGGTTTCGGAGAAGATGCGCCGCGTCCCTTCTAAAAGGCCATCTGTGTAAAATTCTTCCAAGTGGACTTTCCCGTTAGTGGAGTAAGCAAGACGTTCTCCGTCCAACTTTCCGTTACTGTATATTTCGCGATACCAAATTTCGCCTGTCGGAAAATAAATTTCTCGGTCTCCGTGAAGTTTGCCATCAACAAATTGTTCCCGAATTTCCAATTCGCCGTTTGGATAAAAAGTTTCTCTTTCTCCGTGTAAATGTCCGTTTTGATAAGATTCTTTTACCAAACAATGTTTTTCGCCTTTTATAGAAATCATTCTTTCTCCTTCTAATTTGGCATTTTTGTAGGAACAATTGGCAACAACAACGCCTTCTTTGGTATAGGTAAAATATTCGGCTGTTCCGTTTAGAAATCCATCAGTGTAATTCTCGCGGCTAAGAAGATCCCCGTTATCCGCGTAGCGGCGCATTTCCCCGTTCAGCTTATTGTTTTTATAGTGAGCTTCCGTTTTGATTTGTCCGTTCTCGTCAAATTCTTTTACTTCTCCGTCAGGAATTACGCCCAATACTTCCAAAGAGGTACCATTGGAAGAAATAGTTTCTTCCGCCACTTCTTTTCCGTTAATGTAGAAAGAGTTGGAGCTTTTGGTGCTTTTAAGCACTGTTCCCAAATAAAGTGCTTCTGCTTTACTTACGGTTTTGGAGAGTATTTTATTGGGATGTCGTTCCGTAATTTGCATCAAATGCCCGTCTTTATATTCTTCGCTAAAAGAAATGGTTCCGTCTGCCAAATTTTTAACTTCTAACTTGCCGTTTAATTTTCCGTTCAGTAGATTTTTGATAGTTTCTGAGGAAACCGTGTATTCGGTAATTTCTCCGTCGGGAAGAGCGCCGGAAGTATTAATGACGTTTTGATCTTTATCCAAAAATTCTTTGGCTAAAGGAAGTGCTTTGTAATAGGTCCGTCCGGTGGGGGTAATGATGCAAATTATTTTTTCTTTCATAAAATACCTCTGTTCTTGAAGTAATTTTACAATACTTTTAAGCCGGAAGGAAAAAAGAAAGGCTTTTTAATCTTCCGCTTTTTGAAAATTATTTACTTGCCTGAAAAACTTATTCCAAGCCGGAGTGTTTTCAGTAAGGCGAAGATTAAATAATTTTTTATGTCGTTCGAAAATTTCATTTAATTTATGGCGAGTTTTTTCATCAGTGTTGGTTTGCCGTTCGGAAAATTCTTTTGCCGATTTACTTTCGCGTGCATTGTTGTAAGATTCTTTTTCATCATTGATGAGCACCCGCATAACTTCGCGTTTGGCTCTTGCTCCGAAAAGGGGTTCTGTTTCATTGGCTAAATCAGCATTTCGGGCTCGTCTTTCTTGTAAAAAAAGATCTAAACGGGCGCTTGCTTCGGGGCCGAGTGTTTTATTCTTTAACGGGGGTCGAAGTTCTTCCAGCGTAACTTGCAGGAAAGAAGATGAATTTTGTGCTATTGGTTTTTGAGAAACATATTCTTTTAATGGCTCTTCTCGAGAAATGCTGATCAGTTTGATGTGATCTTTTTGAGGAGACAACTTTTTAAATTGTTTCTTTATATTATTCCATAAACTTGCCGTGTTGGGTATTTGATCAGATAGTGAAGCGGGAATATTTTTTCTTGTGTTTTGGGCGGCATATTGCATCCCAATAGCTTGCGTAAGTTGCAAGCCGGAACGCAGGTTGTTTGCAAAAAAATGAAGAGAAACAGCAAACAAAATAAGGCAGAATATGAATTTAAATCGGCTCATAAGCCTTGCTCAACTTCTGGGTTTTACAGAGAGTTGGAACGGGTATTGATATTGCGAATATTTTTGGCATTTTGGGTCATTAATTGGTTGAGTTGTTTGTTTTGTGCAGTAATTAACTCCCGTTGTTTTGCCAAATAATCGGCGAAAGTGGCGGCGGAAGCGGCCTCTTGTCTAAGCTTGCGTTCGGTATCGGTAGTAATAACCAAAGCTTTGTTTTTAACGGATTCTCCGAAGGTAGAACCGATATCGGTAAGCGTTTTTTGGTTGGCTAACTGTACGGCATTGATGGCCCGTTTCATGCGGGTTAAATCGGCTTGTGGAGCAACGCCTTTGATTTCATCGGACTCCATGGTTACTTCTATGATTTGCGGCAAGGGTTTTTTAGGTACAGCAGGATTGTTGCGTATAAAGGCCGCCAATTCTTTTTTCGTAATTTGTTGTGCTTTTTGATCCAGCGGGTAGCCTTGTGCCACCGAAGATCCGATGAAGAAAGCCGGATAACTGATGCGTTTCATTTTGTGCTTGCGCATCATATTTTGCAACAATTCTTCATTTTTGGGTACAGATAAATCATATTCTGTTAAAGCAACTTTTCCGCTGTATTGTTCTTTAAATTTTTGGGCCCAACCGTCTTGTTTCAAGCGTTTGCAGCGCCCACAGTGAGGGCTGACAAACAGCATGGCCGGTAACGGTGTAGCTGGCTTCATATCAGCAAGGTCAGGAGATTGAACCGCTGCCAGGCCGGTAATTGCCCCAAGTTGTTGGGCTTGTAATGCGGCTAACTTATCCGAGTTGGCCAGGGCTTTCTTCATACCTGCACTGGTTAATTGTTTCAACCAAAAGGCGCGGATTTGTTCGTCCTGCTCTTTAGATGTACAGCCACAGCAAAGTACAGCGATAACACTTAAAATCAGAAAATATTTTTTTATCATATAGGCACCTCTTTTTCCAACTATAACAAATTTAATGGGTCCCGTACAGGGCGCGTGCATTACGTGTGGTGATTTCTGCTAGTTCTTCTAGCGAGATATCCAAATAGTCTGCCACAAATTGTGCAATCAACGGGATATTGGAAGGATCATTTCGAAGGCCGCGTTTTCCTTGAGGGGAAAGGTACGGACAATCCGTTTCCAAAATAATTTTATCTGCACCCGCCTTTTTAACAGCTTCGCGGATATATTCGTTTTTCTTATATGAAAAGCAACCGTTGATTCCAAGCAAAAGGCCCATATCAAGTGCTTTTTTGGCCTCTTCGTATCGAGCACAAAAACAATGCAACACCCCCGGGTGACCGGTTGAGGTAGAAGGTTCCCACTCATGCTTAAGCATGTGAAAAGTATCTTCATACGCACTGTAATCTTCCCCTTCTCGGCGCACGTGTAAAACCACGGGTTTATTTACTTGGTTGGCCAACGTAAGAAGTTTAGCAAAAGTTTGCTGTTGCAAATTCTTTTCGGCAATGTCCAAACAAGTATAATCTAACCCGATTTCCCCTACTGCAACGTTATTTTGATGTACAAGAAGGGTGTTTAGTTCCTGTAAACCCTCTTCATTAAGTAAGGGAGCATACTCGGGATGTATTCCCAAGACGGCATAAATCTGCTGGGGATACTTTTCGCTTAAGCTTAGCGCTTGTTTCCATTCTTCGGGAGCGCAGCCGATTTCGATACTTTGAATCACTCCTGCTTTCGGAAGGGCCTCTTTAATAATAGAGTCCCTGTCGGCATCAAAAGCGGGATCGGTTAAATGGGCATGGGAATCAATAAATTGCATATTTATATTTTATCTTTTTTCGAAGTGAACTGCAGAAAAACACAAAAACCTGAGAAATAAAACTTTTATCTAATCCAAAAAAGGCTTTGTTGGTTTTTAATCTTCCCATATATACTGATGAGAGGATTTATTTCCGAAATAGAAGGCACTCAAAATTAGCAGTCTTAAAAAGGGGTTGACAATAATAAAAGAATTGCATATAATTTTAGCAGAGAGTTTTAAAGAGTGCTAAAATAAAAAGCCTTTTTTAGAAGAATCCTCAGGATAAAAATTATGAGAATCCTAAAACCGGAAGTCGCCAAAGCGCGTAAAGAAAAAATTTTGAGGTGGGTGGTTCAGCAGTTTGTGGAAACCCGCCGCCCTGTCGGTTCGCAAATGATTGCTACCTCCGCTCTGCAAGATGTATCCAGTGCCACGGTGCGTAACATCATGAAGGAACTGGAAGAAGAAGGCTACCTTTATCAACCTCATACTTCCGGCGGCCGTATCCCTACCGATAAAGCCTATCGATATTATGTGGATTATTTAGCCAATGTACAAAAAATGGCTGCGCAAGAACGCCAACGCATCGAAGAACAATACGATGCCCGCGTAAACGAAGTGGATAATATGTTGGTGCAAACTTCTCGTTTGTTGGCAATGCTTTCCGGTGCAGCGGGATTTGTGTATACTTCCAACGTACAAGAGCAACGCGTGCAGCGGTTGGATTTTATTCCGTTGGCCCCCGGTATGATTTTGGCTATTTTGGTTACGCAATCGGGTGCAGTGCGCCATTGGCCCGTACGCACAGGATATGTGATTGAACCCTCGCGCTTGCGTATCTTGAGCAGATTTATCAACGAGGAAATTTCTGGCCTTACTTTGGCCGAAGCGCGCCGTATTTTGTGGGCACACGTTCACTCCGGTCACCAAGAACTTGCCGGTGTGGCAGACTTGGCGACCCAAGTATTAAAAGATATGGAACGCCCACAAGGTGATAACGAGCTCTACGTGGAAGGGATTGGTAGACTTTTGGAAAACACCACGGAAGAAGATTACGAAGATTTGAAACAAATGATGCGCGTAGTAGAAGAACGCGACCGTTTTTCTTCGCTGTTAAGCGAAAAAATGACGGATATGGAACGGTCTAATAAAAGGTTAAATGTCAGCATCGGCAGTGAAAACGAACTGAAAGAACTTAAAAACTTAAGCATCGTTTCTACTGCGTGCCGAGTGGGGGATAAAACGGTAGGGATGATTGGTATTATCGGCCCGAAACACATGGAATATACGCGGGTAATGTCGCTAGTCAATTTTATCGGCAGCCTGCTTGAAACTTCCATGCAAAACTGGACGGCCCTGCCTTTGGGGGACGAAGAAGATTATGAGTAAGAAAAATCAACATAAACCGGCGGAACAAACCGCCGAAACGGAACTGGAAACACAGGACTTGCCGGAAGTGGCAGAACCGGAAATTGACGTAAAACCGGAAGAAATTCCTGCCGAAGAAAAAAAGCCCGATTATTACGATCAGTTAGTCCGTTTAAGTGCGGATTTTGACAATTACCGCAAACGTACCGAACGCGAAAAAGCATCTTTTTTGGCTTATGGAAAAAAACAACTGGCCGAAAAACTGTTGCCCTCTTACGAAGTCCTTTTGCGCCAACAGGAATTGTTGGAGAAAAAAGAAGCCGAAGGTACTTGTGCCGAAGAATTGAAAAATTTTCAAGCGGGCTTTCGCATGATTGTTACGGAAATGGAAAAAGCCTTCAAATCCGAAGGCATTGAACGCATGGATGTGCTCAATAAACCGTACGATCCCGATACACAAGAAGTAATGGCTATGGTGCCTGCTACTGCCGAACAAGACGGCCTGGTTTTGCAAGAAGTGCAAATGGGTTTCTTGTTGGACGGCAAAGTGTTGCGTCCGGCCCGCGTGCTGGTGGGGCAACATACGGAAGGGTAATCCCCTTTCTACAATTTAGGTGGGGTAAACCGAGATTTAACTAAAAGGAGAAAAAAGTATGGCTAAAATTATTGGTATTGACTTAGGAACTTCTAACACGGCGGCTGCCGTTATGGAAGGCGGTAGAGGAACGATTATTCCTTCTGCCGAAGGAAGTTCTATCGGCGGAAAAGCCTTTCCGTCTTATGTTGCGTTTACGAAAGACGGACAACGCCTTGTAGGGGAACCGGCTCGCCGTCAGGCCATTGCCAACCCCGAAGGGACCGTAACCGCCTTCAAACGCAAAATGGGGGAAAACTATAAATTTAATTTGCGTGGGCAGGAATTTACCCCTCAACAACTTTCCGCTTTTGTGCTTCAAAAAGTAAAAAAAGATGCGGAAGCTTTCTTGGGTGAACCGGTAGAAAAAGCCGTCATCACGGTGCCTGCCTATTTTAACGATAATCAACGTCAAGCTACCAAAGATGCCGGCCGCATCGCCGGGCTCGATGTGGTGCGCTTGGTAAACGAACCGACGGCTGCTGCCTTGGCTTTTGGTATCGACAAAGCCGGCAAGGAACAAAAAGTACTCGTGTTCGATTTGGGCGGCGGTACGTTGGACGTAACCATCATGGAAATGGGCAAAGAAGGTACTTTTGATGTACTTTCCACCTCCGGAGATACACAATTGGGCGGTACGGATATGGATAATGCCATCATCTCTTGGATGATTGACGAATTCCGCAAACAAACCGGTATCGATTTGACCAACGACAAACAAGCCGCTCAACGCTTGAAAGATGCGGCCGAAAAAGCCAAAATCGAACTTTCCACCACCATGGAAACCGATATCAATTTGCCTTACCTTTCCGTAGGGGAAGACGGACCGAAACATTTGGAACTTCGCTTGTCCCGCGCTAAATTGGAAAGCTTGGTGGATGACATTGTTAAACGTTGCGGTAAATCTGTCAACCAAGCCTTGTCCGATGCTTCTTTAACCGCTTCTCAAATCGACCGCATTATTTTGGTGGGTGGTCCTACCCGCATGCCGATTGTGCAAAAATATGTGGAAGATTTGGTAGGTAAAAAAATCGAACGCGGTATTGATCCGATGGAATGCGTCTCTATCGGCGCGGCTGTACAAGCCGGTATTTTGACCGGTGAAGTAAAAGACGTGCTTCTGTTGGACGTAACTCCGCTTTCTTTAGGCTTAGAAACTTTAGGTGGCGTGTGCACTCGCTTAATTGAACGTAACACCACCATTCCGGTGCGCAAAACGCAAGTGTTCTCTACCGCTTCTGACAACCAACCTGCGGTAACCATCAATGTCTTGCAAGGGGAACGCCCCATGGCTAAAGATAACGTCCCGCTCGGTAAATTTGACTTGGACGGTATCCCGCCGGCTCCGCGCGGTGTGCCGCAAATCGAGGTGACGTTCGACATTGATGCCAACGGTATCTTAAATGTTTCTGCAAAAGATTTAGGTACCAATAAAGAACAACACATCACCATTTCTTCTTCCAATAAACTCAGCGATGCTGAAGTGGACAAATTCGTTAAAGAAGCTGAAAAATTTGCCGAAGAAGATAAAAAACAAAAAGAACTTATTGAGGCTAAAAACCAAGGCGACAGCGTCCTTTTCCAAACGGAAAAAGCCCTCAAAGAGTACGGTGATAAAGTATCGCAAGAAGAACGCGGAAAAATCGATCAAGCGCTTAGCGACTTGCGCGATGCATTAAAATCCGATGATGCTTCCAAAATTAAATCTGCTACCGATGCTGCTTTGCAAACCAGCCAAAAATTGGGCGAAGCCATGTACAAAGCCCAACAGGGGGCCGCTCAAGGTGCAGCCGGTGCCCAAGCGGGTGCTGAAGCTGCTCAAGCCGGTGCTGCTAATAACGGCGGCAAAGATGATGTGGTAGAAGCTGAAGTAGTGGATAAATAATAAAATCCTTCTTTAAACAAAGAGCAGAAACGAAAAATGTTTCTGCTCTTTTTATTTGAATACCTTCCGCCTTTTCCTTTAAAAAAGTAAAATATAAATATGCCCCAATACTTAGCAGATATCAAAGAAACGGAATTTTTCTTAATGGATGAGGAAGCTCATCACGCCACTTGTGTTGCCCGTCGTAAGGAGGGAGATGAAATCCGCGTGTTTGACGGCAAAGGCCGCCAATACATGGGAAGGATTGAACGTGTGCAGAAAAAATTCGTACGCGGCACTTTGCTCCGCCCGTGTGAAGTACGTCGGGTACCGCTCTCTTTAGAACTTTGTTTCGCTCCAAATTCCCGTGTGGGATTAGAGGAAGTATTGGATAAAGGTACGCAATTAGGGGTTTCTTTTTTTCGTCCGATTATCACGGAAAGAAGTGAATATGATGTGCTAAGAAAATGGGACGGGAAAAACGATCGTTGGCACCAAATTATGATTTCCGCTTGTAAACAGTGTGATACGCCTTTTGTTCCGCAGATTTTACCTCCGGCTAAATTCTCACAAGTGCTGGGGGAGCAAAAACCTTCTTTGATTGCTTACGAAGCGGAACAAACTCATACGCTTGCTTGGGGAATGGAGCAACTTAACAATCCGAAGACGATACGAGTTTTTGTAGGTCCTGCCGGCGGTTGGACGGAAGAGGAAGTGGCTCTGGCGAAACAGCATCACATTTTACCTGTTACGTTGGGTGTTAATATTTTACGAGCCGAGACGGCTTGCATTGCCGTATCAGCCAAACTTTTATAATGACTACTTTTTTTATCAAAACATTCGGCTGTCGTGTAAACCAAGTGGAAAGCCAAGCCATTTTGGAGCAGTTTTTGCGTTCGGGCGCGGTACCGGCCGAAACTTTTGAAATGGCAGATATTTGTGTACTCAATACCTGTACCGTTACTCATCAAGCCGATAAAGATGTAGAAAAACAAATCCGCCAAATTTTACGCCGTAATCCACACGCTCGTTTGGTGTTAACCGGTTGCTATGCTGCAGCTCATAGCGAGTCTGTTCGACAGAAGTTTCCCCAAGCAGAAATTGTTGGAAAGTATGATTTAGGCAAAGCTCTTTTCAATACCGAAGATGTATGTTGGACGGTTTCCGGTCACGAAGGGCATAGCCGTGCTTTTATTAAAATACAAGATGGCTGTGATTGTTTCTGCTCGTATTGTATTGTTCCGTTTGCTCGCAATATAAAACGTTCTAAACCTTTGGAAGATGTGCTGAGCGAAATTAACACTTTAAAAGAAAAAGGGTTTTCGGAGATTGTACTTACCGGTATTAACATAGGCAATTATCTCTGCCCCAAAACTGGCGCCGATTTGGCCGGATTATGTGAACATATAGCCCAATTATCCGGCACTTTTCGAATTCGATTTTCCTCTATTGAGTTACAGACAGTGACGGACGGTGTGGTGCAGGT
This sequence comes from Elusimicrobiaceae bacterium, assembly GCA_045580265.1. Taxonomy (GTDB): domain Bacteria; phylum Elusimicrobiota; class Elusimicrobia; order Elusimicrobiales; family Elusimicrobiaceae; genus Avelusimicrobium. The sequence goes on from JAZNNM010000002.1 coordinate 16,035, forward strand.
TATGGCTGCATATCCTCACCGCTTTTGTAATTATTTTCATTTGCCCTTACAAGCCGGTTGTGACAAAGTATTGCAAGATATGAATCGTCACTACGATACAAAAGCTTATCGAGCGCGGGTAGAGCATTTGCGGGCATTGGTCCCTCAAATTGGTATTTTTGCAGATGTTATTGCCGGTTATCCGACAGAAACAGAAGCTGATTTTGAGGAAACATACTCTTTTATTCAGGAAAACCGCTTAGCGGGATTGCACGTATTTAGTTATTCTCCACGCCCCGGTACAAAAGCCGCTCTTCTTAAGCAGTTGCCTCCTCAGGAAATTAAACGTCGAGCCGAACGCTTGCGCGAGTTGGATAAAGCACTGCGGGTACAGTTTGCCGCTTCATTAGTAGGAACAACACAGGAAGTGTTTATGGAAGAGCGCAAAGATGGCTTGCCTCATGGCATCACCGGAAATTTCCAACAAGTGATTTTGGAAGGAGTTTCTTCTTCGTTAAGCGGAGTTGTTCGAGTCCGTATTACCCGTTCGGAAGGCCCTTTGTGTTTTGCAGAGGTTTTGTAAATTTTACTAATGTATAAAAAACGGATAAGGAAAAAATCCTTATCCGTTTTTTTGTTTGTACATATATAACGTTTATTTGCTAAAGCTGGCTCCGGCCATATCGAAAGCTTCTTTCAAATTCATGGGAGCCGGTCCGGCGTTTACTACGCGGCTGATAAAGAGCTCATGATTGGAAATAGAGTGAATAATTTCATCGAGCAGCAAACCTCTGTCTGCCTCGCGTTCCACTGCATCTACTACCGTGTCTGCATTTTTGGGAGCTAAAATATTCTCTACCCCGCAATGGAGCATTTTTACGGCGCTGGCTTCTTCATAACGAACCCGTCCTTTAAATAACGGAAAACTTACCACACATCCCTTATAATTTAGACGTTTTTTTAGAAGTCCTTTAATCATTTTATCCGACAACATGGCTTGGGTATCATTATCGATGTTCGGAAAAATCATATCCGAAGGCATGATAGCATCTGCTCGGCGGAAAATGTGTTTGTAAGGAACAAATTCGGCATCTTCCATTTGGGCTAATGTTTTTAATACGCCCGAAACCCCAGGAAAATACTTAATGCAGTTTAAAGCTCCTCCATTGGAGAGACCGGCAATAAAATCGCCTGCTAAGTGTGTGACTGCCAGCGGCACATCGGAAAAAGCCGGCGAGGAATATCCTAAATCGATGACAGGGGCTAATACCCAATCGAGTCCTGCCGCACGTGCCATGCGCGCAATCAGATTTCCTTTTTTGTAGGCTGCATCTTGCGGACTGGGGAAAGAGGAAAGCGCATTATTCTGCGGTAGGGAAGGTGCATCCGTAATGATTTCGCTTAAATCTTCCGCAATATCGGCGCAGAATAATAATTTGTCATAGGGTGAAACATCGCTCATCCGGCGAGTAAAATCGAGCGTTTCTTGGGCGGTCCCGCCATACACACAAAATCCGCCTACGCCACGGCGGGCTAAATTTTCAGCTTCCTTTAAGTTGCTTTCTCCAAACCAAAAACCGGGAAAAACAATACGTGCTGCTTTCATTTTTTTCTCCTGCGCATCATCTGCCAGTTATAAGTTGTCAAGTACGGAAGGGAAGAGAGATTCTTCCGTGGAGGAAGGAGCAATAAAGGCTCCCTCGTTTTCCGTCATTTCATCAGAAGGTGTTTCCGGCTCGTCCGGAAGAAGCTCCGGTTTTTGCGGGGTTTTCAGCCATTGCAAAATAGACGGAATTAAGTATTTGTCCAACATTTCATGCGAAGTTAAATCGTATGCGGTTAAAAAGGTAACATTTCCTTCTCCCGCGGTTAAAAAGGCTACATTGCGAAGGACACTGGCTTCCAAAAACATTTTTTTGTCCGCTGCTCCGGCTGCAATAAGCGTATTCCCCTTATAAAGGCGCATGGCCGGAATCGAAAGAACCGCGCGATTGTTGGTAGTGGGGCTGATGAGAGCCAGCAGCGGAGTATCGGGCCAAAAAGTCATGCTTTTGGCAGCAACGTTGGCTCCCAAACCTGCTCCCAATACGGCAATGCTGGTGGAAGGGATCCTTTTTTTGTCCAAAAAAGTAAGTGCTGCATCTACATCGCGAGTCATTTTATTAAATTGATTGTCTACCCCTTCTCGGGCAAATTTTCGGTAATCGTCTTTATTGGTGCTTTGCCCGTGCCCTCTTAAATCTAAAGCCAAATAGCCAAAACCCTCTTTGGCTAGGGTGTTTTTAAAGGTGGAAAATTGTTCTTTATTTTTTCCTAAATCATGCAGCAAAACAACGGTTCGATTGTTTTCTTGTGCAGGCTGATAGAGGGCGGATAAAATCCATCCGTCCTGTGTGGTGAGGGATACAGCTTCTTCCGCACCAAAAAGCGGAGCATAAGTAAGAAGCATCAAGCAAAACGTTACGAAAAATTTAGTCAAACGGTCGAACATCTAACAGTCCAATACCTCTTCGGGTTTGAACCAAAGGGCAATTTCTTTTTCAGCATCTTCCGGAGAGCCGGAGGCATGTACGCAGTTTTGCATCACATCCCCGACGAAACGACCAAAGCTGCCGCGAATCGTCCACGGATCGGCCTTTTCCGGATTTGTGCTGCCAATTTCCCGACGGATTTTGGCAATAGCATTTTCACCTTGGAAGACGAACGCATAAATTTTATGGTTCGGTACGTTGTTGAATTTACCCATCATGTATTGGATAACTTCATCTAAGAAGGGTTTCCCTTCAAGGTTTTTGTAGTGGGCTCGAGCCAATTCCTCAGTAAGCGAAACCACCTTTGCCCCGGTCATTTGTAGGCCAAGTTTGTCCAAACGGTCTAAAATAAGACCGCTGATGCGTTTTTCGATAGCATCAGGCTTAATGAGAACAAGGGTTCTTTCCACACATCTCATAAAAACATTATACCAATATAAGAGGTAGTGTCAACGTGGTTTTCGTACGCGAAGGATTTTATGTGTGCCTTTGCGTGTATTTAAGTATAATAAAAAGTGATAATGTTTTGATGTGTGTAAAAAACTCCCCATTCGGTGTAGCGAAAGGAGAAGGAAAAATGTCCACAACTTTACCTGTTACCAAACATATTCTCATTGTGGCGGGCGATGTCTCCGGCGATTTGCATGCTGCCGGCTTAATTCGGGCCTTGAAAGAGGCCGATCCGTCCGTATGCATTACTTCTGTGGGCGGTCGGCTCATGAAAGAAGTGAGTGACTCTTTCCTTTTCGATTTAGCCAGCCAAGGGGCTACCGGTTTTGTAGAACCTATCAAAAAAATGCCGCTGTGGATTCGCCTGCGTAACGATTTGCGCGACTACATGGACAAACAGCATCCGGTTGCGCTTATTGTAGTGGATTTTTATGGATTCAACCATCAAGTATTGAAGTTGGCAAAAGAACGCCATATTCCGGCCTATTATTATGTTACGCCTCAAGTGTGGGCCAGCCGGCAATATCGTGCTAAAAAGTTGGCGGCTCTTACCAAAAAGATGTATGTTATTTATCCTTTTGAGCCGGCATTCCACCAAAAGCGCGGCGGAAATGCCGTGTTTCTGGGAAATCCGCTCTTGGATATCATGCCGCTTCCGCAACCTAAAACCTACGAAGTAAAGGATCCTAGCCTGCACGCGTGGAAATTAGGCCTGTTGCCGGGGAGCCGTATGGGGGAAATTACTCGATTGGTGCCGGAATTTTATCAGGCTTTTAAAGAAATACTGCAAAGCTTTCCCAATACACAAGCCTATATGTTTTTGTTGCCGAATGCGGACGAACAGATTTTTTTGAATCTGTTGGGAGAAAAACCTCATCCGAATTTTCATTTAGTAAAAGATAAAAATTACGAGCTGCGCAGCCAAATGGACTTTTTATTGGCCTGCTCCGGAACCGCAACCTTGGAAAACGCCCTGTTGGGGGTTCCCATGTTGGTGGCTTACAAAATGTTCTGGCCGACTTATCAAATTGCCAAAATGGTGATAAAAGTTCCGTATATTTCATTGGTAAACATTTTGGCCGGAAACAGACCGGTAGTAAAAGAGCTTATCCAACATGAGGCCAATGCCCACGCGCTAGCCATCGAGACGTGCCGTATGTTTGAAAACGCTCAAAAACTAAAAGAAAAGCATGAAGAATTATTAAAACTGCGTTCCTCTTTAGGAGAACCGGGAGTAGCCAAACGCGCGGCGGTCGATATTTTACATGATTTAAAACACGAGTAAACGCCTATGTCTTCTGCACCTGATTTGCAGGCCTTGCTGCAAAAATTCAAGGAATACAGTCCCAATCAGGATACTTCTCTGATTGAGAAGGCTTATCACTTTGCCGAAAAAGCACACGCGAATCAAAAACGCGAAAGCGGCGAGCCATATTTTATGCATTGTCGAAACGTGGCCAGTATTTTGATGGAATTTAATTTGGATGCCGATACAGTTTGTGCCGGCCTTTTGCATGATACGGTGGAAGATACGAATGTTTCTTTGGAAGATATTAAACGAGAGTTTAACAAAGAAATTGCTCACATGGTAAAAGGAGTTACCAAGATCAGCGATTTAAAATTTTCTTCTACGGATGAAGAAACCGTGGAAAATTGGCGAAAAATGTTGATTGCCGTGGCGGAAGATGTGCGCGTTATTTTAATTAAATTAGCCGATCGTACCCATAACATGCGCACCATGGATGTAATGCCGCCCGAAAAGCAAAAATTTAAAGCTTATGAAACCATTTCCTTGTATGCTCCTCTTGCACAGCGTTTGGGAATGTTTACGATAAAAACGGACTTAGAAGATTTGTCTTTTAAGTATTTGCACCCACAAGAGTATACTCTTTTGACGCAAGAAGTGGAAGCCCGTACAGCCGACCGCCAAGCCGCATTGGAAAACTTTAAAAAACACTTGGAACCGGCTTTGAACGGAGAAAAAATGCAATATCGCATTTTGGCGCGTGCGAAAAATTATTATTCCATTTACCGTAAAATGCAAAAACATAATTGTTCTTTTATGGAAATACAAGATTCTTTAGGGGTACGTATTATTACCAAAACTTTGCAAGATTGCTATAAAGCCTTGGGAATTGTGCATAGCGTCTTTAAACCGCTGGCGGGAACATTTACGGATTACATCGCTACCCCAAAAGCCAATATGTATCAAAGTATTCACACAACGGTCCTAGCTCCTACGGGCGATGTAATTGAAATCCAAATTCGCACGGAAGAAATGCATCGCACTTGCGAATACGGTATCGCCGCTCACTGGCGGTATAAGTTGGGGAGCAGTAAACAAGACAAAAATTTTGATGAAAAGATCAACTGGATTCGCCGTTGGATTGAATGGCAACAAGATTTGACCGCGCCGCGTGAATTTTTGGAAGGGTTTAAAACAGACGTCAATTTGCAGCAAATTTTTGTATTTACCCCCAGAGCGGATGTGAAATCTTTGCCGGAGGGTTCCACTCCTATTGATTTTGCCTATGCTATTCATACGGATATCGGCGACCACTATGTGGGGGCTAAAGTAAACAATCGTATGGTGCGCATGGACTATACTTTTAAAACGGGTGATGTGTGCGAAATTATCACACGTAAAAACGGGGAGCCTAAACGAGATTGGTTGGAATTTGCCCGAACGGCCGGCGCCCGCAGCCACATTAAACGCTATTTAAGAGGGAAGGGGGTGGAGCTGTGAATCCAAAAATCTGTCCTAAATGTTATCAACCTTGCGATGAAACCGATAACTTTTGCCGTCGTTGCGGGAAGAGTTTGAATCCGGGGAGCGGGTTTCTTTGCTCCCATACGGGGATTATTTTGCTCGCCTTGGTGCTGGGCCCGTTTGCCTTGCCTGCCGTGTGGAGTTCTAAACTTATTGGGACGGCGGCCAAATGGGTGTATACGGTGATTCTTGTATTGATAGGGATTTATTTAATCCACGTTTGTTTGGCTATGTTTCAGTTGGTGCAGGATTTGTCTCAAAACCTCGTTGTGCCGGCTTTCTGAGTTTTTCTCGACTAGCTTCCTTCATATTTAGTACAATATAGAGTACCTTTTTCAAATAAATTAAGGAGAAAGAAATGACAGACATTGAAGTAAAGCATAATGTGACCAAAAGCGGCCACCCGAAAGGGCTGTATATGCTGTTTATGGTCGAAATGTGGGAACGCTTCAACTACTATGGCATGAGAGCACTTCTAGTCTATTTTATGACGAGTGCTGTGATTGGTTTTAGCGATCCTGTGGCCTTTAAAATCTATGGTTGGTTTACGGCTTTGGTATATCTTACCCCGGTTCTCGGCGGTTGGATTGCGGATAACTATATCGGGAAACGTCACTCTATTACGATTGGTGCTATCTTGATGGCGTTGGGCCAATTTGTCCTTGCCTCTTATGGGTTCGTTCCGGCTCGTGCAGCCTTGTTTGCCGGTCTTGTACTTATCATTTTGGGGAACGGTTTTTTCAAACCGAACATTTCTTCTATTGTAGGGGAACTTTACGAACCTAATGATTCCCGCAGAGATGCCGGCTTTACCATCTTCTACATGGGTATTAACGTGGGTGCATTTATTGCTCCTTTTATTACCGGTTACGTAGGTGAAGTAACGGCCACTTCTCCCGCCTGGGTACAATGGCGCTGGGGTTTTATGGCTGCCGGTATCGGTATGATTATCGGTCTTATTTGGTACTTGGTCGAACAAAAACGCTTTTTGGGCGAAATCGGTTTGTATCCGGTTTCTAAACACAAAACCCAAGCCGCTATTGAAGAAGACAAGCCTTTGACCTCTGAAGATAAAGATAAAATCAAAGCCGTAGTAACGTTTACGTTTATTGCCATTTTCTTCTTTGCCTTCTTTGAGCAAGCCGGTTCTTCTTTGAGCAGATTTGCCCAAACTTCCGTTTATTTACCTACTTTCCAACTTCCTGCGTGGTTGGGTAATTTTGTTTTGGAAATCAAAGCCTCTTGGTTCCAATCCATTAACCCGATTTCCGTAGTTATTTTGGCCCCCTTATTTGCCAAAATGTGGGTTAAATTGGGAAGCAAAGGCAAGGAACCTTCTATCCCCTTAAAATTCGCCATGGGCGTATTTTTGACGGGCTTTGGTTTCTTGGTTTTGGCTATCGGTTCTATGTTCTTGACCGCTGAACACCAAATCAACATGATGTGGTTGGTTGCTCTTTATGTAATTCACACCTGCGGTGAATTGTGCTTGTCCCCGGTGGGCTTGTCCATGGTTACCAAATTGGCTCCTGCCAAACTTATGTCCATGTTAATGGGTGTATGGTTGGCTGCCTCTTTCTTCGGTAACTTAATGGGCGGCTACTTTGCCACCTTGTCTGCAAAGTTGAAATCTATGACGACCTTCTTTGCCATCCCTGCCTGTATTTTGATGGTATTCGGGTTGTTGGTATGGTTGTTCTCGGGCAAAATCAAAAAATGGATGCACGGCGTTCAGTAATTTTTACCTGAGTAATAAAAAACCCCGAGGATTAACCTCGGGGTTTTTTGTTAGATTTTTTATTCTTCGTCTTTTTTGAATTTAGCGGTAAACTCTTCTTTTCTTTTATTAAATTCTTTTACCACTTTGTCTTTCCCTTCTGCGAATTTTTCTTTGGCATCTTCGGTGCGTTCAGCCAATTCGCGGCGCACTTCGGCGGCGTGTTTTTTCATTTTTTCTTTTAATTCGCCGGCATGTTCCAAAAGATATTCTTTTTGGTCTTCGTAGGTTTCATCAGCCCAACGTTTTAGTTTGCGGCGGGTGGTTTCGCCTTTGGCGGGAGCAAAAAGCACCCCCACGGCAAGCCCTGCTACTGCCCCCAATAAAAACGCGGCCAAGCCTTTTCCGGCACAATCACATTTATGACACATATTTACCCCTCCTTTTGCTTTGCTATAATGTATATATATTGTACAACAAATGGCGGAAATAAATTCCTCCTATGTATAGTATAAGGGCAAACTGTTTTTTTGCCACAATTTGTTTTGAATTAGTTTAAGAGGAGAACCATATGCCTAATCCGTCTGCTCCGCGTCAAAACGGGAAACAATTAGACCCGCAAGTGCGCAAAAGAAATTTTGATGAAGTGGCTCAAATTTTTACCAAAGAGGAAGCCATGGCAGAAGCCGATCGTTGTTTAAACTGTAAAAATGCTCGTTGCCAAGCTAACTGCCCCGTAGGGGTACAGATTCCGGCTTTTATTGCTTTGCTTAAAGAAGGAAAAGTGGGAGATGCCGTCAGTAAAATTATGGAAACCAGTTTGCTTCCGGCTATTTGCGGTCGTGTTTGTCCGCAGGAAAAGCATTGTGAAGGAAACTGTGTTTTGAAAGAGAGATTTGGCTCAGTAAACATTGGTATGCTGGAACGCTATACGGCAGATACTGCCCGTAAAGAAGGATTGTTAAAGGCGCCTGTGTGTGCAGCTCCTACCGGTAAAAAAGTGGCTTGTATTGGCTCTGGCCCGTCTTCTATTGCGGCTGCAGCAGAACTGGCACGTGCCGGCCATGAGGTGACCGTTATTGAGGCATTGCATGCATTTGGCGGGGTGCTTCGCTATGGGATTCCTTCTTTCCGTTTACCGCGCGAAGTGATTGACCATGAAATTGAAACCGTTAAATCCATGGGGGTAAAATTTGTTACGGATGTGCTTGTCGGGGCGACGGAAACCATCTCCGATATGCTCAAAAAATATGATGCCATTTATGTAGGCAGCGGAGCTGGGTTGCCTACTTTAACGGGAATTCCCGGTGAAAATGCCGTAGGTGTATATAGTGCTAATGAATTTTTAACGCGTGTAAACCTGATGCAAGCGTATAAGTTTCCGGAAACGGATACTCCTATTCGTATTGGAAAACGCGTGGCCGTCTTGGGCGGCGGAAACAGTGCAATGGACGCTGCTCGTTGTGCAATGCGCTTGGGGCCGGATAGTGTGACGGTAGCCTACCGCAGAAGCGAAGCAGAAATGCCTGCTCGCGTAGCTGAAGTGGAACACGCCAAAGAAGAAGGGGTAGAATTCGAATTTTTAGTAACTCCCAAAGAAGTGGTGGTGGATGAAAACGGTCATGTAGCCGGTTTAAAATGCACGCGCAACGAGCTGGGCTCTCCCGATGAAAAAGGCCGCCGCAGACCGGTGGAAATTCCCAATTCGGAATTTGTCCTCCCAGTAGATACCATTATTGTGGCTATCGGTCAGAAACCCAATCCGATTATTGCCAAAACTACGCCGGAACTTAAAACAACCGAAAGAGGAGTTCTTTCTTTGGACGAAGAAGGTAAAACCACCATGCCGGGGGTGTATGCCGGCGGAGATATTATCCGCGGAGGGGCCACTGTGCTGCTTGCCATGAAAGATGGTATTGAAGCTGCCGGTCGCATCAATCAGTATTTGAAAGAGGAAAAATAATATGGAAGAAAATACTATTTTAGTAAAAGAGAATTTAAGCGATACGGTAGTAAAATTTGTTATTTACAAGCCGTTAATTGCCAAATCTGCCAAAGCTGGACAGTTTGTCATTTTACGCGGACGAGAAGGGGGGGAACGCGTGCCCGTTACTTTAGTAGATTGGGACGCTGAAAAAGGCACCATTACCGTTATTATTCAAGCGATTGGTAAGTCCACTTCTATGTTTAATTCCTTGCAACAAGGAGAAAAATTTTTAAACGTAGCCGGCCCGTTGGGTACTCCTGTCGAGATTAAAAATTATGGTACGGTTGCCGTAGTTGGTGGAGGCGTAGGTATTGCAGAAGTGTACCCGATTGCTCGTGCTTTTAAAGAAGCCGGAAACCGCGTGATTGCTGTTTTAGGCGCGCGGACAAAAGATTTGCTTATCTTGGAGCCGGAGATGACGGCTTTATGCGATAAAACAATCAGTACCACGGATGACGGTTCTTTTGGTATGAAAGGTATGGTAACCGATGCTATTGAAAAGCTACATAATGAGGGAGAAAAAATTGCTGCTGGCTTTATTATTGGCCCGATTCCTATGATGAAGTTTACTTCCCGATTGATGGACAAATTAGGCATTGAACCTTTTTCCAGCTTAAACCCCATCATGTTGGATGGTACCGGTATGTGTGGTTGCTGTCGTGTGACGGTGGAAGGGAAGGTGCGCTTTGCTTGTGTAGAAGGGCCTATGTTCCCCTCTAAAACGATCGATTTTGATGAATTGATCCGTCGAACAAGTGAATATAAGCCACAAGAACAGGAAAGTTTGCATTTGTATGAAAAAGACCATGTATGCAAATGCGGCCTTCATTAAAAAGAAAGGTTGAATTTAAAAATCCTCGAAGTTATCTTCGAGGATTTTTAATGAGTTCCTATATTAAAAAGGCCCGTGTAAAACGGGCCTTTTGAGTGTTAATAAGGTTGCGTATTTGAGTCTGTCTCACTGGGAGGCAACAGTTCATCTTCGTATTGATGTTTCAGTTGCAACTGATCAAAGTCCCCGCTGAATTTTTCGAAAAGTTCAAACACTCGGGCCCCTTTTTCTTCCTCAGACCCTTCTCCCTTTGTAATTTCCGTTGCTTGTTTTACAAAGGCATTTACGGCATCTAACGCTTCTTGTTTCAAAGAACTGCCCCAAGATGCCACTATTTGTTCTACCTCAATCTGCACAGCATTGATTTCCAAAGTCATGGCTTCTTGCCATTGCTGCGGTGTTAACTCTTCGGCGGTAGCTTGTCCGGCCAGAGAGGCGGCCTCTTCTTGCGGAATAATGCCGCTGATGTAGGTGTTGAAACGTTCATAATAGGTTTGGAATAAAGTGTTCCATTCACCCATTTTCTCTTCCCTTGTTTTGTCGGAGTTTACTAATTCATCAAGCTTTTGGAAGTATTCGTTCCAAATTTCTCTTACTTCTTTTTCTCCGTTTTGTTCATCGTATTGAGCGGCTTGTTTTGCCCACGTTTCCACATTTGCTTGATATTCTTCTTTATGAGCATCAAACATGGCTTGGTCGGCTTGTACACTAAGGCTGTCCAATTTGCCGTTATAACGAATGATTACTTCCGTTAACGCATTCAGTTTTTCTTCGTTTGTTTTGGAAGAATTATACACATAAGCAGCCTCTTGCCTGTAATCACTTTGCCATTTTTCTATAATAGTGATGGCATTCGGCAAGGCCATAAACTGGAGGTAAAGTTGCATTTTCACATTTTCCGAAGAGTTGAACTCTATGCTGGTGTAAAGTGCTTGGACATACATACCATGCAACTCATCAGCCCATTTTTGCATAGCTTGGCCCATTTGATCATATTTAGTTGCATCATCAGCATCGCTTTCATAGATATCTTTCATTTCTTGTTGATATCCATCGGCCCAACGGTCTACCATAGCATTTCCACCAGGGAGAAGTTCAAATTCTTGCTTCAGAAATTGACGGAATTCCGGCCCGGTTTCGGTTATTACCGCTTCGTAAGTTTTGCGGAGGGTTTCTTTGTTTTGGGCTTTATTCCCCTCTATGATAGCTTGATTTAAACGCAGCCGCTTGGCGGCCGACTCGTAGAGGGCTTTATCTTTATCGGATACAAAAGACATATTGCCCACCCCAATATTGGAAAGACCTCTGCGTGCCAGAATGATAGGGGCTACGATAAAATAGCCTTCAGAGTTATCCTGTACGGCTGCGGAAACTTTATTATAAAGTTCCAAGCCATTATCTACAGGAGCGGAATTCCCATCGGTAGATTGGTCTTGGGGGTTGGAAAGATCCTCATACTTATCTGCTTCTGCCTGATGATCGGCTGTTTGGGCTTTTACTAACCAATTTTTAAAGCCAAAATTATAGGTAGCAAAGTCCAATCCCCTCCATGCGGTAAAGAAGGTTAAATTGGCTCCGTATCCGCGCCAAAATTGCGTACTGGTGATAAGGTTTTCTCCCAAAACATCGAGTTGCTTGGTGGCTGCCAAGTGGCTCGTTACCTGGTAGGAATAACCTTCCGTCCAGTTCGTCGCATTAAAGCCGAGTCCGTTGTGAGTTTTTACCGGATCGAACCCTTTTTCCCAACCGGCAGAGGGGGTGGCCCCTAAATCGCGTGTGATAGCGAGAGAAAAACCGTTTTCCGCTTGGCTTAAACCAAAAGTGTTTTGTGCGGCTACGCTACCTTGGGCTGTAAATTTAGCATCGTAAGCGGCACGCTTGGTAGCATCTCCTAAGACTCCCCAAGCTTCATTTAACTCAGCCATTTTCTGAGGGTTGCCGGTTGGTTTGTCTGGGTGCCATTTGGTTGCAAGTCTTCGATGAGCAGCTTTTAATTCGCTGGCCGTAGCGGTGGGTTTTACACCTAATACAGCGTAATAATCCGGTACGAAGGCTTCGGCTGCTTTAAGTTCTTTGCCCATTTTTCCAAAAGTGGCAGCATCTACGCGCACCCAGCCGTCTGCGGTGTGCGCCCAGTAGTTAAATCTTCCTTGATTCATTCCTTTGAATGTAGCGTAATAAAGTTCGTTTTCTCGTTCGAGTTGAGTAATAATGGGATTAGTCCACGCGGCCAAAGGATTCCAAGAAAAGGCCGGATTTAACTCCGCCCACTTAATGGGGTTTCCTGCTGCATCAACTAAATTGCGTGTAAGATATTTCCAATCGTCAAGATTACGAACACCTTTACTAAGGCGCGGAATGGCGCTTTCGGCCACGCGTGCACCGGCGAATTGAAAGCCCGGCAATTGAACACCCACTTCTATTTGGGTAATAGGAGCTTTTGGATTTCTTAAAAATTGGAAGAATTTACGTCCGGCAAGTTTTCGGGTGGACGTAACCACTTCGGTGACGGTTGCCGTTGTGGCAGCGGTCGCTTCCGAGGCCAACACCGGCAAGTTTTTGGGGTTTGCTACTTGGCTGGCGCGACCATAGGCAATGGTGGTACCGCTGGCTTGCGCAGCATGTGCAATGTTTTGGTAGCGAATACTCTTTTTTAATTGGATTCCTGCTGCTTGAAGTTTGCGGCCTTTTCGTGCCCCGTTAAAAGCTTTGGTCATAGGCCCGATGGCAACAATGGTGCCTTTCATGCCACGCCAAGCAATACCAATGAGTTCTCCCCCAACATACCACAACAGGGCCTCTCCGGCAATTCGGGCAAACAGAGCCATGGCCTCATCTTCCTCTTTTTGACGGTTATAACTATTGTTTGTCTCCATTTGGTGCCAATATCCACGGGAGTCGCGTGCCAAGCCACCATAGACACCCGTTTTCTTTTCTTTTGTCCATCCATCAATACATAGAGTCATATTCCCATGCATGCTGTCGTTAATGCGGGGGATAGACGTTGCCGAGTTTAACACTCTCAGATTGCCGTCTGTATCATGAGAAAGATCGGCACAATAAGGTATTTTGTCTGTGACGTGAAGTTCGTCGTTTGAAAAAGAGTTATAAATACTTACCAGCTGATCGGACAACTCTTTCATTTGTTGAGAATCCAGCCCATAGTCTTGCATGGCTGCGTAGTGAGTGGCCTGCAACGGATAGTACAAATCCACCACGCGGGCAGCTAACATGGCTTGCTCACGAGGATCCATTTCATAGGAATTGCAGTAAAAAGCGCTCATGGCGGGATCGTCTGCAGAAAATACTGGGCATACGGTTTTCTTTTCAACAAGTTTTCCTGCCGCTTCCAAAGCAAAAATACGAACGGGTATGGAATAAATCTCAGGGTCGGACATGGTCTTCAGAAACGAAAGGACTTTCCTCACGTTTACCCCTTTAGAGTATTTGGCTGTTTGATATACGCTTTGCATTACTTGATAGAAAAGAGCAGAATAGGTTTGTTCGAACTGGGGCCCATTCCAGAACTCTTCCCAAGAACCAAAGCGCTCGTATTGCCCTTCATCGAAGATATCCACGATCGAAGCAGCATATCCGGAGGTGAGAATAAAGAAGACAGTGGCATAATCCGCCGTAAGGAGCAGCAATTGAAAATTAGTGGAATCCGCTTTGGGTGCCATTTTTTTGAACTGTTTCAGTTCCCATAAATAGCGGTCTCTCATGTCTGCAAAAATATCGATTTTCTTTTTATCGCCAATTTTTGGGTTTCCGTTCGAGAGGGAATGGTTCCAGGTAATCAGTTGTTTTCCGTTTTCTATCGAATAAATAGGGGGCGATTGAAGCGGAGTCTGTTCTACTTCTAAAGAGGAGGGAATATAAGTTTCTATGGGGTTATCTTCTCCCATTGCTTTATAAAATTCGTGAATTTTCCACATGACGATGCGAAGAGATCCTCTCGCCATGACATCATTGACCGTGGCAGGAACCGGAGCTTTTTCTTTAATCTTTTCAAGGCGATACAAAATGCGCAATTGGACGCGAGGAAGCAACTCTAAAAAAGCCGTCTTCGTTTCTTCATCTAAAGAAGAAGGATCGATCGCTTCAATAGAGTTTCCGAATACTTCCGAGGCGTAAGCCGTGCTAAGGTAGTAGGATTGATTGTAAAGATAAGGGTCAATCATGTCCACTAACTGGTCTAACGTGAAATCGGGAGATTTTATTTTTTGAATAACGTCTTCCCCGTCAGGATATCTAATAAGACCACTCCCGGGGAGTTTTTTTTCTTGTTTTTCTTTTTCCTTTCCGGCAATGTGCAGCAAAGAAATGGCTTCTCTGATTTCATCCAAGGATTCGGCCTCTTCATATTGTTGTAAAGCTCGTTGGATTTCTCTGTCCATTGTTTGTACATTTTCTTGAGCTTGCTGAATAGAAGCCATCAACTCTTCGGAAGATGGTTTTTCCGACGAGGTTTGTGCCAACACCGAGGGGGCGGGAAGCAGGCAATTAAATGCAAAAATAACAACCATTACACGGCATAAAAAGGATTGCATAAGGGCTCCTATTAAAAGAAAAAACGAGATTCTATACTACTACTATTATTATAGCGTTTTTTCGTCGATTTTCCAGCGATAAAAGACCTATTTGTACGAAGAAAAAGGGCCTACCGGTAAAGTAGGCCCTTTTGGAAATAATTTTATTACAACAGCTTGGAGGCCAAATCCGCCAAGCGGCTGCGTTCCGTCTTGGTAAACGTGATGTGTCCGTAGGATTTTTGTCCTTTCAGTCTATCTACTAAATAGGTAAGACCGTTGGATTCAACATCTAGGTACGGAGTATCGATTTGGTAGGGGTCGCCCGTAATGATTACTTTTGTTCCTTCCCCGGCACGGGTAAGAATGGTTTTCATTTCGTGCGGAGTGAGGTTTTGGGCGTCGTCTACGATGATGTATTGACCGGGCAAACTGCGGCCGCGCATGTGCGTAACGGAGGCAATTTCGATCTTGCCGCTATCTAACAGATAGTGCGCTTTTTCCTCTCCTTCTTCCGGATTTTTGCGATCCGCGAGGAAAGCCAAGTTGTCGTAAATAGCGCCCATCCAAGCTTCTAATTTTTCCTCTTTAGTACCGGGTAAAAAACCCAAGTCTTTCCCTACGGGTACGATGGAACGGCATACCACTAAACGACGATAAGCATTCTCGTCCATGGTGCGTTGCAAACCGGTTGCCAAGGTAATTAAGGTTTTACCCGTGCCGGCTGTGCCCACCAAGGTAACAATATCTAAGCTGTCATCTAGCAATAGTTCCATGGCAAAGCGCTGTTCTTTGTTGAGTGGCTTAATGCCCCAAGCCATAGGTTCTTGAGAAGAGAGCGGACGTAGTGTACATTCGCCATTGTTGGACACGCGCCCAATGGCGGATTTTTTGCTTCCGTCATTTGTTTTGAGAATAATAAACTGGTTAGGAAAGTAAAGGTTAGGATCTAATACCAGTTGTTTCTCGCGATAGAAGGCATCGATTTGTTCGGAAGAAACTTCCACTTCCGCTACGCCGGTATACAGTTCGTCTACGTTTACTTTGTCGGAGGTATAATCTTGTGCAAAAAGCCCTAAAGCCTCGGCTTTCAGGCGCATATTGATATCTTTGGTTACCACAAAGACGGGGGAGGCATTTTTCTTATAAGACCCCTCTTTTTTCCCTAAGGTATAAGCAATATTTAGGATTGCATTATCCGCCTTATTAAAAGCCATGGACTGCGGCAACGCGGAAGGTTTATCCATTTCGATTTTTAAGGTTCCGCCTTTGGGTAGTTTCACCCCTTCGTTTAAGCGGCCCAGTTTGCGCATTTCATCTAATGCACGGGAAACCATGCGCGCATTTTTACCGCGGGTATCCCCTTCGCTTTTAAAAGCATCGAGTTCCTCGATGACGGCCATGGGGATGATGATATCGTTATCCTCAAAGGCATGTAGGCAGTTTACGTCGTGCAAAAGCACGTTCGTGTCCAAGATAAATGTTTTTTTCATAACGGCCTCTCTTTTTTATGTAGGGTCCTTCTACTTTTTATTATACGCACATTACCGACGAAATCAAGACCTTTTTAAAAGTAATTTTTTTATAGGTACCCATTTTGCTGTGAAATTGCTATAAATATATATATGAAATATCTTTGTATCCACGGACATTTTTATCAACCTCCCCGCGAAAATGCTTGGTTGGAGGCAATTGAACTGCAAGATAGTGCGGCCCCGTACCACGATTGGAACCAACGCATTTGTGCGGAATGTTATTCCCCTAATGCATTGGCACGGGTACTTAATGACAAAAAAGAACTGACCGAGCTGACCAACAATTATGCTCGCATCAGTTTTAATTTTGGGCCAACACTTTTGTCGTGGATGGAAAAAGTAGAACCGGAAGTATATCAAGCTGTTCTGCAAGCCGATAAACAGAGCCAAAAACATTTTAGCGGTCACGGCAGTGCTATTGCTCAGGCATACAATCACATGATTTTGCCTTTAGCAAATGCGCACGATAAAGAAACCCAAATTAAATGGGGTATTTATGATTTCAAAAAGCGTTTTGGAAGAGAGCCGGAAGCGTTGTGGTTAGCCGAAACGGCTTGTAATACAGAAACGCTGTGTGCGTTGGCTGATGCTGGTATGAAATATGTCATTTTGGCCCCGGGGCAATGCGCACGTATACGCAAAATCGGTGAGAAACAATGGCAAGAAGTCGGGGCGGGGGTAGACCCTAAACGGGCATATCAATGCACTTTACCAAATGGGAAAAAAATTGCGCTGTTTTTTTATGATGGTCCTATTTCGCAAGGCATTGCTTTTTCGGACACGTTATCTTCCGGTGAAAAGTTTGCCTCTCGGTTATTAAGCACTTATAATACCTCCTCCGATGCACAACTGATGCATATAGCCACGGACGGCGAAACGTACGGTCACCATCAAAAGTTTGCCGAAATGGCACTTGCGTATTGTTTAAAGAAAGTGGAAGAAACCGCTGATGTAGCGTTAACGGTTTACGGAGAATTTTTAGAGAAAAATCCGCCTACCTATGAAGCAGAAATCGTAGAAAATTCTTCTTGGAGTTGTTTTCACGGGGTGGAACGTTGGCGTTCTGATTGCGGTTGCAATTCGGGTCGTGCGGGTTGGCATCAAAAATGGCGCGGTCCGTTACGAACGGCATTGGATTTTGTGCGAGACGAATTAATTAAAACCTTTGAAACGAAAGGTCGTGCGTATTTCAAAGATCCTTGGGCAGCGCGAAACGATTATATCGAATTAATTTTGGATAGAAGCTTAGATGCTCAACATCGCTTTTTCTTGCGGCATGCAACGGAGCAGGCTTGGGTGGATCGCCCGACGGCTCTTATGCTGCTAGAAATGCAACGAAATGCTATGTTAATGTACACCAGTTGCGGGTGGTTTTTTGATGAAATCAGCGGCATTGAAACGGTGCAAATTATGCAATATGCCGCGCGTGCACTGGAATTAAACCGCGTTGTAACGGGGGTGGACCACGAGCCGGCTTTTATTGAAAAATTGGCGGAAGCTCCGAGCAACATTAAAGAATTAAAAAACGGTGCGGTTGTGTATGAGCGCTATGTAAAACCGCAAATTACTCCGATTGAAAAAATTGCGTTGGAGCATGTGGTTTCTTTGTTGGCTGATGAAACGGTTAATCCCAAAAAAGCATACGAGTGTGAAGTTTTGTCCTACGAACCCAAAAAGTTTTCTGCTGCCAGTGCTTATTTGTGTTTTGGGGAGATTTCCCTTAAATCCACAATCACTTTACTAGAGAGAAAAATGCAGTTTGCTATTTTCCACCGGGGCTCGGCAGAAGTTCTTTGTGCCGCCGGACCGGACGGAGCATTAAACAAAGCAGAAGTTTTTGCTCAGTTGGAAAAAATGTTTCATGATGGAAAATATGAAGAATGTGCTGCTTGTATCCGCGAAAAATTTGAGAAAAATTATCCGTTAGCGTCTATGTTTAAAGATGTACGGCGCAAAGTGTTGGATTTAACATTGCGAAAAATGGACGAACAAACAGATTCTTCTTTCTCTAAACTTTTTAAAGAACAATATCCTGTTGTTAGAGGTCTTCAACAACTGGGGGCTCCTATTCCCGAGCCCTTTTTGCAAGTAGCGGAGTTTGTTTTATCTCTCGATTTGAAAACGGCCATTCGCGCCTCGCAAGTAGACGTAAATGCCATAGAGCAACTCATGGAAGATGTAAAAACATTAGGGTTAGATGTTTCCAAGGGGTCGGTAAACAATGCGGTAACGGAAAAACTGACTTTGCTTGCTTTTGCGTTTGCTCGTAATCCGTCCGATATGCAAACCTCTCTGCGGTTGGTGGAATTTTTAAATTATGCCGACATTTTTGGTTTCAATCCGGATACGGTTAAAGCACAAGAGTTTGTTTTCTTGGGGTTGCAAACACTGGGTAACGAAGCCAAGAAAAAAGATATCCTTCGCGCGTTAGCTCGCAAATTAAAGATCGCTTTGTAATGACAAGGAATATCAAAAACCCCCGTTTACAGCGGGGGTTTTTCTGTCAGATTAATTTTCTTTAATTCCACTACTTTTGCTTTTGCTCGAGGTTCGCCTTGCTGTGCGGCAAGCAGATAATAGTGAAGAGCCTGTTGTATATCTTTTTCTGTGCCAATGCCTCGTTCATACAAATCGGCGGTAAAAGTTTGGCCGATGGGACTATTTTCATCTGCTGCCTTTTTCATCATTTCAAAGCCTTGTTTGGGGTCTTTTTCGGTTCCGATTCCTTCCAAATAACAGACGGCCAAATTGATGCGGGCCTCGAAATCTCCTTCCTTAGCGGCAGTTTCGTACCATTTAAAGGCTTCTTGTGAATCTTGCGCACATCCTTCGCCTGCATGATATAATCCGGCCAGTGCCACTTGCGAACGGATATGTCCGCCTTGAGCCGCCGTATAAAACCAGTTAAATGCTTGAACCGAATCTTGCGGAACTTTTTTCCCTTGATAGAAAAGTATCGCTAACTGATATTGAGCTTCCGTATCTGCTTTGCTTGCCTTTTCAAGAAGTTTTTTTACGGGGTTATGCGTATATTTTCGGAGAAAAAACAGAATCAAAGCTAAAACGAATAAAATAGCAATACCTGTACGGGTTTCCAGCATTTCCATAGGCAAAATCCCTCCTAAAAAGACTTGGATTTTTATTTTGTTTTTACTAATTTCCGGTTTTCCAAGGTAAGTACTTCATCGGCATAATCCGCTGCGTGGGCATCATGCGTTACCATAACAACTGTTAAATTTTTCTCGCGGCTCATGCGGGCAAAATCCTCAAATACTTGCAGTTTGCGTGCGGCATCTAAGTTTCCGGTGGGTTCATCAGCCAACAAAATGGGGGGGGCGTTACGCAAGGCGCGTGCGATGCTGGCACGTTGTTTTTCGCCTCCGGATAGATCGGCCGGAAGTTTATGAATCATCTTACCAAGTCCAAATTTCTCTAAAAGTTCTTGTGCTTTTTGAGGGTTTGGCTGGCCACGCATTAAAGCGGGCATATCTACATTTTCCAGCAACGAAAATTCCGGCAGTAATCCATCAAACTGAAAAACAAAACCCATTTTTTCCAATCGCAAGGCAGAACGGGCCGCTTCTGTCTTAATGGCGGTAATTTCTTGGCCGTCCACTAAAATTTTACCGGAGGTCGGTGCATCTAGCAAGGCAATCAAATTAAGCAGCGTGCTTTTTCCCGAACCGCTGGGACCTAATAAAACCGTAAATTTTCCGCGGTGAAGCGTAAGAGAGACGTCTTCCAAAACGCATAGGTTTTCTCCGCCTTGATCATAAACTTTGGTTAAGTGTTGTAATTCAATCATAAAATCATCCATAGCGAATGGCATCTGTTGGGTGAACACGAGAAGCCTTAGCTGCCGGATAAAGACCCGCAGCAAAACAAATCAGGTAGCTGCCGCCTACTACGGCTACAATATCCCATAACTGCATACGAACGGGAACTTTGGTTAAATAATAAATATCTCCCGGAAGTTCCACAATGTTGAAAGTGGCAATAATCCAACACAACAAGCAAGCCAATAAAAGCCCTAACACAATTCCAAATGTGGCAATAACCATAGCTTCCCACATGAAAACTTTACGAATAAGTTTGGGGCTGGCGCCAATGGCGCGCAAGATGCCGATGTCACGCAATTTTTCGGTACCTAACAAAATTAAATTTCCCGCGATATTTAGGGAGGCTACGCCAATGATCAAAAACAAAATGATAAACATCATCGTTTTTTCCAATTTAAGGGCAGCATACAATGTGCTGTTCATTTGGGCAAAAGTGCGCACAGAGTATCCATATCCTACCGCTTCCTGAATTTGGGAGGCGGCCTCGTTGGCTTTATTGATATTGTGTAGTTTTACGGCTACTCCCGTTACGCCTTGTTTAAGGCCCAAAAAATCGCTGGCGTGTGGTAAAAGCGTATAAGCAATAGTATTATCGAACTCATAATAACCGGTGCGTAACAGGCCGCTTATGCGAAACTTTTTCATTTTGGGAAACATCCCTGCCGAAGTAGAAATGGATTGGGGGGAGATCATCACCACGTCATCTCCAATATCCATGCCTAAATTCATAGCCAACTCCGTTCCTAATACTAAAGGCGGCGGGGCATCTTCCGGCCAATCTGAGGGAGAAAAAGTTCCTTTGGTTACGGAGTCTGCCAACGTATTGATGTTTTTTTCTTGTTCGGGGTCTAAACCGCGAATAATTACCCCTAAACTTTGCCCTGCATATGTAAGAATGGCTTGACCATAGATATGGGGAGCAGCTGCAGAAACGAGAGGTATCTCTTCGATTTTTTTTATTTTTTCGGGGTATGTTTGTTGGTTCATCTGTCCAAAAACAAGAATATGGCTTTGGGCCCCGATAATTTTGTCTTTGATGTCGGTTTGAAATCCGTTCATCACAGACAGAGTGGTAATCAGCGCAGCCACCCCTACGCTTACGCCGGCGACACCGATAAGAGTAGTAATAAAAGCAAAAAGGCCTTGACGTCGGGTTAAATACCGCACGGCCACAAATCGTTCAAATTTCATAACAGTATTTTACCTTATTTATCTAGGGCATGGGGTATTTATGTTATAATCAGAAAGAGGCGTTTATCGGAGACTTTATGAAACAAGGTTTTACTTTGGTTGAATTATTGGTGGTAGTGCTCATTATTGGAATTTTGGCTGCCATGGCGATGCCGCATTATGAAAAAGCTGTTTGGCAAAGCCGCAATACACAGTTGAAAATGGCGGCACGCAACGGTACTTCTACCATAGAAGACGGAGAATTTTGCGAAGAACTGGAAAGTGCTACGTTTGATACTACTGCCGGTGGTTGGGCACGATATATCATGCCTTAAAGAGAGTGGGTTTTGGGCGAAGGTTGAATTTATTTTTTGAATTTGCTATACTAATATTGCGGGGTAGAGAAGCCTGGTATCTCGCAAGGCCCATAACCTTGAGATCACTGGTTCAAATCCAGTCCCCGCAATGTTTTGATTATTTTACCGCCCGAAAGGGCGGTTTTTTTATGGGTTTAATCATCTCTTGTTTTTATGTACAATAAGTATATCTGAGAAAAGGAGTTGTTACGATGAAAATTGCGGTTTTTGTAGGGGGAAATAAAGATTTTTCGGCTCAGCGACTAGGGGTTAAACTGGCTGAGGAATTGCAGTATTTCGGGAAAGAAGTGTTGCTTGTTGCGGCTAAGGGTAAAATTAAATTTTCTGCATATGTATCTTTAAAAGAGTATGCTGCTACGGCTAAGCCGAAAACATTGGCCGCTTTTTTGTTGAAAGAAAGGGTTGAAAAAGTCATTTCACTGATGGATCTGACGGGTTGCCAAGCAGCTGAGGAAGCGGATATCCCTTTTGTTTATGCCGAAACGGAAGGTTTTAAAGAGGATAAGACCGCAAAAAATAAAAAAACAATTCTGAAACAAGCACAACAAGTGTTGGTTATTAAATATACACAAGCTGCTTTGAATAAAAGGACTTATGCGGGGTTATCCGTGGCGGAAGTGCAAAATCCCGCTGTGTGGGTGGAACGGTATGATTACCATAAACCCGATTGTTTTAAGAAAGAAAACAACGTTTTGGCGATCGGTAAATTTTCCAAAGAGAGTGGATTTGATACGCTGCTCAAAACATGGGCACGGTTGGCCCCGGCCCACCCTTCTTGGCATCTGACTTTAGTGGGAGACGGCCCTTCCAAAACGACTTTTGCCAAATTTATTGCCAAACATAATTTACAAGCAAGCGTTGAAATGGTTTCTGCTAGCGGAGATACATACAGCCTCCTTCGTAATGCCGATATTTTTGCCTATCCGTCCATTAATCCGGTTCGTGCTGACGTGTTATTAGATGCGATGGCCAGCAAATTGCCGTGCGTAGCTTGTGAATCGGCTGCGGCGGTGGAGCTTATCACAAACGGTGTAAACGGAGTGATTGTCAACGCCGGTGAAGAAGAACCTTTTACGATTGCTCTGGACGATATGATGGTAAACTGGGGCAAACGTGTAGGAATTGCAGTGGAAGCAGGCAAACATAAAGACAGATTTCCGTTCTTGGATTTTGTAAAAGCATTTGGCGTTTAAGTTATTACATGGCTCCTTGTTTTGAATAAGGGGTTCTACCACAAGAGGAAACAGTATGCGCATTACTTGCGTGATTGGAACATTGGGGGGTGGCGGTGCGGAACGCGTGATGACGTACCTGTGCGGAGGATTGGCTTCCCGCGGGCATGAAGTTACTTTGCTGACTTTAGATGATTCCGTACCGGATTTTTATACTCTTCCCGCACAAGTAAAGCGGGAGCGAGTTTCCTTGCCTACTTTCAAAAATGCCGGTTTTTGGGGAGGGATTCCCCGCCTTTGGAAATTGACTTGTGCCGTTCGTCGAACTCGTCCGGACGTGCTGATTAGTTTTATGACTATCAGTGTATTGGCTTCTTGCTGGATCTTGCGTATTCCCTCTATTTATGCCGATCATTTGGATATTCGCCATTTAGCCTATTCGCGTAAATGGAAGATTTTACGCAATTGGCTGTTGGGACGTGCCAAAAAAGTAACTGTTCTTTCGGAGAGAGATCGTAAGTTTATTTCTCTTTTCCACTCTTCTTGGAAACCTACCGTTATCTATAATCCGGCCTTGCCTTTGGAGAAAGGTTTTTGGCCCCGCCCTGCCTTTATGCAAGCGGATAAAAATTACGTAATTGCTGTGGGACGACTGGTAAAACAAAAGGGGTTTGATCGGTTGTTGGAGGCATGGCGCCGTGTGTGTGAAGATTTTCCGCAATGGCGTCTGTGTATCGTTGGCGCGGGGGAAGAGGAAAAAGAACTGAAGGGGTTGGCCGATACACTGGATATTCAGTATTGTGTGGATTTTGTTCCTCCTCAGCAAGGCCTTACTCCTGTTTATCGTCATGCCAAGTTGTATGCTATGTCTTCTCGAGCAGAAGGGTTTCCCATGGTTCTTTTGGAAGCTATGGCTGCCGGTTTGCCGGCGGTTAGTTTTGATTGTACCGGCCCCAATGTAATTATTCGGGACGGGGTAGACGGTTTTTTGGTAAAACAAAATTATACCGAACGGTTGGCTTCAAAATTGGCCGAATTGATGAAAGACGAAAGTTTACGGGAACGTTTCGGTAAAAAAGCACAAGAAGTAATTAAACGCTTTTCGTTAAATAAGTATTTAGATGCGTATGAGAATTTGTGTCGGGAGGCAACAAAATGAACTGGAATGACCCTCGTGTTCAACTGAGTTTAAAAGACTTGCGCGAAATGTTGGATGCTCGTGGGCGAGATAGCCGTCTGGTTCGAGCGGCCTTTCGGTGGAGCCGTACCAAGAAGAAATTTTTAGAACGTACCAAGCAGTGGTATTACGGGTTGAAAAATCATGAAGATTCAAAGAATGCACCTATTCGAGTCTTTTTTTGGTTGGCAGGAGGGCTGGGAGATGCCGCTTGTGCCAAACGTTTGATAACAGCCTATCGAAAGATTTTGCCTATGGCGCGGTTTGATATTTATTCTTCTTTGCCCGGGGTGGCACAAGCGTTGTTCGGGGCGGATTTGCATACTCATATTTTAAAAAATGACAAAATTTGTTGGGCCAATTACGATTTGGCCGCTCAAGTATGTCTGTCCATTAAATTTCTACATGTAAACGAGTCGAGATTTTCTTCCTTGGCTCCTTCTTTTTTACCTGTTTTGGAACGTGCTTTACGTGCACAAAAATCTTTAGGAAGTTTGCTAGAAGATATTTTTTTGACGGAAAGCATTTTAGGCCGTTGGTTGTATGCTAATGGTGGGCGTCGTTTTGATTTGCTTTCTTATACGGGAGGAACAGAAGTATCCGAAGAACCGACTGATCGTATTTATGTTCCTGCCGATGCCCTGAAACGCTGGGATCTGATGGCAGGAACCTATGTTACTTTTCACGACGGAACCAGCGAAGTACAGCAGGTAGGCAAAGAGCGCCCTACACGTGCCTGGCCGGCGGAGCGTTGGCGGGAGTTTTTACGTTTATTTAAAAAAGATTTTCCTCATATTAAACTGGTACAGCTGGGAGGAAATAATAGCCCTATTTATCCGGAAGCCGATGTTAATTTAGTGGGGAAAACAAACGTAACCGATTTGCCGGCTCTTATGTCCGGTGCGAAACTTCACATTGATACTGAAAGCGGGTTGGTGCATTTGGCCCAGTACTTGGACGTAAAAAGTGTGGTTCTTTTCGGGCCGAGTAGTGTGCCGTTTTTCGGGTACGAAAAAAATAGAAATGTATCTTCGGGTTCTTGCGGGGGATGTATGTGGACGACTACAGATTGGATGTTTAGATGCCCTCTTGGGAAAGAAGAATCTTCGTGTATGGAAAATGTATCGGCAGAGATGGTACTAAAGGAAGTTTCGGAAGAATTGTCCCGTTAAAAGATTTTCTATTTCGCGCGGAGTTGGGAAGAAAAAATTTTCCAATCTCCGCTTTTTTTTGCCCAAAGGAATAATCCGCACAGGAAGATAATTCCTCCGGTAAGAATTGAAAAAAAGACATTTTTTATCGGTACAAACCACGCCCAAACCGCTACCGGAAAAAGCGCCAACACATTGATGGCTACAAGGCGAGAAGCTTCTTTTAAGGAAAGGGTGTATGCCACTTGTGGAAAGTGCCGCTTAAAGAAAAAGTAATTCACCCACAATCCTACAAAACAACAGGCTAATTGCGTATACGGATAAGCAAAGCCACCCCAAAAATGCATGGCTATCGGAAGTAACACAATAAATATACCAATACAAAAAAGGGCGTAAGGAAGAAGCTCTTTTACTTTTCTTCCGGCTGCCACGATGTTATTTTGCATGGAAACCAGAGCTAAAAACCACATAATCCCCATAAGCGGCCTTAAGAAGGCAGCCGCTTGATAGGCGTCCAATGCGTTGAACTTCCCTCGTTTAAAAAATAACGTGATAATTTCCGGTGCGTAAAAGCTCGTAAAAATAGCCAGCGGAGTGAGTAAAAAGAGCAAAAAATGCTGGGCGGATAAAAAATCCCGATTTAATTTTTCCCACTTTTCTTCAGCTGCACTTTCGGTGAGTTGTATCTTGGAAATATTGGCTACCCGAAACGTTAAAATTTCAGTAGGGGAATCGGATAATTGCTTGGCGTAATTAAGTGCGCTTACCAGTCCGGCTGACAATCCGCTTAACAGAAAGAGGGGCAATGTCGTGCTGATGATATTAGCCGTTTCGATGAGTTGGTTGCTGATTAAATTTTTGGCAAAAATCTTTTGTAAACGTATTTTTTGCAATCCGAATTTCCATTGAAGTTCTTTTATCATAATACATAACAGGACAAGGATTTGGATGCCGTTAGCCGTCAGAAACCCGTAAATCATGCTGATAATACCCCAATTTTTTCCAAAACAAACCAAAAAAATGAGTGGTAATAAAGCATTTAAGGGGGAAAGTAAGGTGGTGGCAAATCGATGGTGCATTTCCAAGACGGAAAAGAGATAGTTAGTTAAAATTTGTAAACCGAAGAGAAAAAATCCAAGTTGAATCAGGGTTTTGTCCGCTATTAAAAACTCTTCTTCAAAACGGGAGAAGAAATCGGCTAACGCAATCGGATAACAATATCCTAACAGAGAAAATATCAATACGACAACTACATAAAAATAGAAAAAAGTATTAAGAAAAGCTTTTCCTTCGCCGGCTTTTTTTGTTTCTAAGACCATGGCTTCCGGAATAATTACGGTTTGGTTCATTCTCTGTAAAAAAGTAACGCCAAAGCCTATGAGCATAATTAAATAAAAATAAATATCTGTTGATGAACCCGCCCCGAAGTAAGCAGCGATAAGAAGTGCATTGGCAAAAGAAATCAGTTTCCAAACCAAGGTAGATCCTACCGCCAAGGCGGCACCAAAACGATAAGAAGTGGGCTTAAAAAGATGAACCATATTTGATATTATAATAATTTAGGAGAATTATTATTGTGACTATTCAATTTGAACCTGTTATCGGGTTGGAAATACACGTCCAACTCGCCAGCAAAACCAAGCTGTTTTGCTCTTGTCCCAACGGTGTGAGTGAAGATACCAAACCCAACACCGCGCTTTGTCCTGTTTGTGCGGGTCACCCCGGCACGTTGCCTGTTTTAACGGAAGGGGCACTGGCCTTGGCTGTGCGCGCGGGCTGGAGTATGAATTGCACGGTAAATGCGCGTTCTTCTTTCTCGCGTAAACATTATTTCTACCCCGATTTGCCCAAAGGTTATCAAATTACCCAGTATGATGAGCCGATTAACGGAGCCGGCGAAATTGAAATTACCTTTGGTCCCAAAGATAATCTGCAAAAGAAAAAAATTGGTATTCATCATGCCCACTTGGAAGAAGATGCCGCCAAATCTTCCCACTATGCGGAGTACTCTTTAGTAGATTTTAATCGTGCCGGCAGCCCGTTATTGGAAATTGTTTCCATGCCGGATATGCGCTCCCCCGACGAAGCTTACGCTTACTTAACCGAAATTAAACGTTTAATGCGTTGGGTAGGTGCCTCTAACTGTGATATGGAAAAAGGGGAACTTCGGGTGGATGTAAATATTTCTTTGCGCCCCGTGGGTACGGAAAAATTCGGTACGCGTGCAGAAATTAAAAACTTAAACTCTTTTAAAGCCGTTAAAGACGCTTTGACCTACGAAATTGCCCGCCAAACGGAAATTTTAAACAATGGCGGAGAAGTGAAACAAGAAACGCTCCTGTGGGATAAAGAAGAGTTGGTTACCAAACCCATGCGTTCCAAAGAAGCGGCCCTTGATTACCGCTACTTTCCGGAACTGGACTTGCCTCCGGTGGTACTATCGGAAGAATGGTTACAAAATGCCAAGGCTCAAATGCCCGAGCTTCCCTCTTCCAAGGAAGCCCGCTTTATTGCAGCCGGACTTTCCGCCTATGATGCCGGGGTATTAACCAGTTCTCGCGAGATTTCGGATTACTTTGAACAAGTGACCGAAGATGGAAAAGTCTCTTTAAAAACGGCTTCCAACTGGATTCAAACGGACCTGCTCGGTATGTTGCATGCCGAAAAGAAGGAAATCGAAAATTCTCCCATTCCGGCCAAACGGTTGGCTGAATTGTTGACCTTGGTAGAAAGCGGAAAAATCAACCGTAAACAAGCGCGTGAAGTTTTCGATGAAATTTGGAAGACTGGTGAGTCCCCTGCTGCCGTGGTAGAAAAACGCGGCATGGTGCAGGTGAGTGATGCCGGCCAGTTAGAAGAATGGGCCAAAGCCGCTATTGAAGCCAACCCTAAAGCGGTGGCCGATTATCAAAAAGGGAATAAGGCGGCTATCGGTGCGTTGGTGGGAGGCGTAATGAAAATGAGTAAAGGGAAGGCCAACCCGCGTATCATTAGCGAGCTCCTTGCCAAGTTACTTGGATAAGCTTAGTGCTTTTTGTAAAAGCCGAGTCTTTACAGGCTCGGCTTTTCTAATACAAAACAGCTCTTGGAAAAAGAAGACAAGAAAAGTAAATTTAACTTAAGCATAAAGACGGTAGGCAGGGGGGAATTTTAATTGACCCGATGGTATAAAGTCTGCTAATATTTATGTGTAGAAGTAAAAACCTAAAACGGAGAAACAAATGAAGAACTTACTGAAAGTAGTTTTAGTTTTGGCTTTGGCCGCTGGTTTAACCGCCTGCAAAAAGAATGTAAAAGATGATGCCAATGCCGATTTGACCGCCGCCACCGGTACCGAAATGGTACTCGAAGAAACCGAAGTGGTGGACGAAGTGCCCGCTCAAGAAGTTGCTTTGGGTGTGGTACATTTCAACTTGGATCAATATTCCTTGTCCGCTGATGCCCGCAAAATTGTGGAAGCCAACGCTCAAGCAATTAAATCCGCCGCCTCCGTTGCCAACTACCAAGTAACCGTAGAAGGTAACTGCGACGACAGAGGCACCACCTCTTACAACATCGCCTTAGGTCAAAAACGTGCTGATGAAGTAAAAGCCTACTATGTCCGCTTGGGCATTCCGGCTGCCAACATCGCCACCGTTTCCTATGGTGAAGAAAAACCGGTCTGCTACGAAGGTACCCAATCTTGCTGGGCCAAAAACCGCAGAGCCGATACGTTGTTGAAAGTTAACTAATTCTTGTTTTGCAAGGAGCCCGAGTCTCTATGAAAAATATCACTAAACTTATTTTAATGGGAGGTTCGGGCTTTTTGCTGTCCGGTTGCATTGCCAGCGAACGCGATATGAGTACGCTGAAGTTACAATTACGGGAATTAAATGCCACTATTGTGCAAATGCAGTCGAACCAAGCGGAACTGGCAAGTAAAATGGAAGAACTGAATCGTAACTTGTCTGTTTCTAATGAAAATTTATCTCAAGTGGATGCGCAAATTTCCAGTTTGTCTACCAAATTAGATGATTTAACTGCCAGTGTCAAACAACCGGCTGCTTCCACTTCTACCGAAACCCAATCCGCTCCGGCGGTTTTACCTTCGGATTTATTTGCCGAAGCTAAAGGACATTTTGACAAAGGTGCTTATGAACCGGCCGCAATGGGTTTTAAAATTTACGTTTCCAAATATCCGGAAAGCGAAAATACCGAACAAGCTTATATGTTGATGGGAGATGCATATGCGGAGCTTGGCCAATCTAAATCGGCGGCTATCGCTTATGCCACTATCTTGCAAAAATTTCCTAAAAGCAAAAGCATTCCTTCCGCTCGCTTGAAATACGCCCGCAGCATTGTGCCGTTGGGCAAGACCGACGAAGCCAAGAGTTACCTAAACTCCGTGGTGCAGGAATTCCCTTCCTCCCCCGAGGCCAAATTGGCCAAGGCTGAACTCGCCAACTTAAAATAATTGCGCATCTATTGCGCCGACTTCACTATGAAAAAATCGTTTTCTTTTTTAATTTTAGCTACTCTTTTGCTCATTTCCGTAGTGGCATTTGCTGCACCCAAAACGGACGTATACATTGGTATCACATCGGTGGGAGACAAACGTTTGCCTGCTATTGGTATGCCTGCATTTAATTATAATGACGATAAGGCCCAAAATGCGGCAGTGCAAGTGCGAGATGTCATGCGTGCCGACCTATTGTTTGCCCGCTATTTTGACGTAACCGAAGACGGTCCGGCCTTTAATGCTAAAAAATTAACAGATACGTTAACGGCTTGGGGCCGCGCTCGTGCCAGTTATTTATTAGCCGGCGAAATTAGCTATGCAGAACCCTACTATACTATTAAGATTTATGTGTACGATATTTCTACGCGTGCGCCGGTGTTTGCTAAAGCTTTTAAAGGTACTCAAAGCAGTTTGCGGCGTTTAGCACACATCGCTTCGGATCAAATAGTGCAATCTCTTACCGGAAAACGTGGTATTGCGGATACCAAAATTGCTTTTTCCAATAATTCTACCCGAAATAAAGAAATTTATGTGGTGGATTATGACGGGGCCAACTTACAAAAATTAACCAATGATAAGAGCATTGCCATCTTACCCAGATGGTCTAAAGACGGACGTATTTTTTATACCACTTATAAATATAGAAATCCGGATATTTTTGCCATTGATTTACGCAAAGGGAAAATTGCTCCTATTATCATTCGTGACGGACTTTCCTTAATCGGAGGGGTCTCCCCCGATGGGAAAGCCTTGGCTTTTACCAGCTCGGGCGGTTCCAACCCCAGCATCTATATTTATAACTTGGAAACGCATAAGAAAACTCGCATTACAAATAAGGCATCAGTGGATGGTTCTCCTTCTTATTCTCCGGATGGAAAATATATTACGTTTGTATCCAACCGTGCCGGAAATCCGCAAATTTACGTAATGGAACTGGCTACCGGAGAAACCCGCCGTTTAACGAAATCGTTCAACTGGTCGGATAGTCCTCAATGGTCGCCTACCGGTGAGTGGATTGTGTTTACGGGCCGCGAAGCCCCGTATCACCCGATGGATATCTTCTTGGTGGATTTAACGGGTACGCAGATTCGCCGTTTGACTACGGATGCAGGATCTAACGAAGACCCGTCTTGGTCTCCCGACGGACGCTTTATCGTATTTACTACCACCCGCAACGGACGTCGTCAGTTATATATGATGGATATGGACGGCAGTGCCCCGCACTTGTTAGCGGATTTGAAGGGAGATTCCTTCACTCCTCATTGGAGTTTTTAGTAAGACTTTTTACCGATAAAAAAGGAACGGAAAAAACTCCGTTCCTTTTTATTTTTGGTACTAGATTTTAATATCTATTTATTCCCTCTTCGCCGGACATTTCTCTATGGCATCTTCTGTGCTTTTGGCTATTGCATCACAGGCGTTTTCGCCGGATTTCGCTTCGCAACAGGGCCACATTTCTCCGTCGGGTATTAACAGGGAAAAATCTTGGCTGTCCGTGGGGGTGGCGCGGATACCGTCTTTATCAAAAGAAAAACGGAAGCCTTCTTCTTCAAAGGTCGGGCGCGTTTCGGGAAGATCCTTTTGCAGTTCTATTAAAGTAGTGACGGCATGAAGGTGTCTGTATACGGTGGGGGAATCGGGCACGTCCTCTGGGTGCATGAGGGCGCTAACAGTGGTCAATCCCGTCAACACAAAGGGCATGATGAACAACATTAACAGCCCTGCAATTCCAAAACCGAGTAGCACTGGGTGGGTGGGAACTTCGGGCAAGGGGTCTTCGGGTTGATGGCCTTCATCCACTACAAAAGTGGAGCACATAAAATCGTGCAAACCTTGTTTGCGTGCGGTAGTGCCCGCCATAATAAACCCAATATAGAGCGTAGCATAAGAGATCGCTTTGGCGAAGAAACGTCCGGTAGCCCGCCAAAACGAGATGCGGCCCCCTTGGTGATCCACCACTTTTATTCCCATGCATTTCTTACCTAAGGTAGCCTGCCAGGAACTGCTTTCCAACCAAGCATTGTATAACCAAAAAAGAAGGAAGGAAAATGCCTGAAGTAATAACACCACTACAGACTTTTCTATCATGGTAGCAAAAAATTCCGGGTTATCGGCTGTAGTTTTGGTAGCCTCCAACGATAATATAGTGAAGGCAAATTTATGCCTGATAATAGCAAAGCCGACTAGCATGGGAATCGTTAAAACAACATAGTCTATCATAAACGCAACGGTGCGTTTCCAAAAACCTGCATAGGGGTAAATTTTAGACATTTTAAATTTCCTTTTGTTAAGATGAAACTTCTCTTTTTTATTATACTTTTTTTTAAGAAACGAAAATAAAAAACCCGGTGCATCAAAGCACCGGGTTGAAACAAAAAGGATTTTTACGGACAGGACGGGAAGCCTATTTTGGAGCAATCTTGGCCGGGGAGAGGCTGACAGCAAACGGTTTGACTTGTTTTGGGAAGAAGAAGAATAAATTCTTCACCTTCCAATGTTTCAAACGTAGCGCGATAGCCGCCGGCATCTTGGGCGTACATCACCTCTTGTTCCGAAATGGGCTGTGTAAGGGGCGTTTGTTGCTGTGCTAACGTTTGTAAACGCGCGGCAACGAGGGCGGCTTGTATGGGTGCACTTTGCATTTGAAACAGCATGACTAAAAAGGAGGAACCCATGAGCAGTAATCCCGCCAAAACGGACAAAATCCATAACCAAACCAAATGAGAAGGAGTATCAGGCAGTTCATCTCCTGCTTGGAAACTTTGTTCTACCACGTACGTTTGAACAATATAGTCATGCAGCGCACGTTTTCGATTGGTAAGGCCCGCCATAATAAACCCAATATAGAGCGTAGCATAAGAGATCGCTTTGGCGAAGAAACGTCCGGTAGCTAAAGCAAAAGAAATGCGATTGCCCTCTTTTCCGATTACTTTGATGCCTAAAAGCCTTTTCCCGAAGGTGGCTTGTCTTTCGCCGCTTTCCAACAGGGCAAAATAAAGCCAAAAACAGACCAAGTTCAACCCAATCCAAAAAATATAGATAAGGATTACCAGAAATGCCAATCCGGCGATGGCCGGGTCATCTTCGCTGAGCTGAGTCATACTTTTTACTTGGTTGTACAAGAACGGAGCACAGATGAATGCAGCTGGAATGGAAGCTATAATTATATCCACCACAAAAGCACACAGGCGTCTCCAGAAACCGATATAGGGGTATTTGTTCATTTTTACTCCTTTTGAATAATTAAATAACACGTAAATTGCGTTAAAAGTTCATTAGCGCGGTTTTTTATAGCATCGGCGGCAACGGGCCTGATAGGCATCGGTAGTGCCTACAACAATGCGTTTTTTGTCTTTGCTGATGCGCTGAGTAAAACTGGCAGGATTCCCGCATTTAGTGCAGACGGCTAAGTTTTTGGTTACATACTCGGCTTTAGCTAAAAGGGCGGCGGTTACTTCAAAGGGTTCTGCGCGGTAGTCCGTATCCAAACCGGCAGCAATAACGCGTTTGCCTTGTTTAGCCAGTTTGTCGCATACTTCAACGATTCCTTTATCAAAAAAGTTGATTTCGTCGATTGCTACAACTTGAGTATCTTTTTCGACAGCGGCTAAAATTTCGGCAGAATTTTTAACACAGGTGGCAGCTACTTTGTTTTGGTTGTGGCTGGTGATGCTGTCGATCCCGTAGCGGGTATCGATTTTGGAGTTAAACAGTTGTACTTTTTGTTTTGCAATCAGTGCAATACGTACACGGCGGATGAGTTCTTCGGTTTTACCGGAAAACATACACCCGCAGATGACTTCTATCCAACCTTGTTTGTGGTATATCAATGGATTTGCCATGGTGTTTTCCTCTTTTTTATTAATCTCTTAAATCATACGGCCCACGCCAGGGATAATAATACGTATCCTCTGGCGTTTTGGCTTTTGCGCGGTTGTCTGCCCCACATAAAATATTGATGCGGAAGGCAAAAGAAAGGTTTTCGTTTCGGTCGCGCACGGTCAGTTCCACACGTGCATCATGGAAATCATACGAGGCGCGAGCCAACTTGTTGAAACCTTCAAAATTTCCTCTAAACAAGGTGGCATCTATCCCAAAATCCAAGAACCATTTTTGGCTGGTCGGGCGGATACCCCAAATGGTAGTGAGGGTAAAGCGGTCGGCATTGGTTTCATATTCGGAAGCAGGATCTTTGTGATCGGCAAAATTATTAACCCCCAAACCAATTTGATGGTTTTTAAAAAAGAAGTTAGATTGAGCAATAAAATTGATGTTTTTATCTTCCACATCGTATTGATCTTGAATAAAGAAGTGGTACTTACCGTTCGGATCGGTATATCCCCACTCGAGCAAAATAGGCTCGATACGTTCTTTTAAATGCTTCCAACCCAGTTCTCTCCCATAGCCGGTATCTAAGTCGTAGGTATAATCGGAAAGATTGAATCCAGATTCAAACCGCACATAGGAGTTAAAGGTGGGCCGATAGTAATTTTTAATGTACAAGCGGTTGGTTTCAATACCTTTGTCCGGAGAGATTTGGTCGGAAGTTAACGTTCCGGTAGAAAGGCGTTTTACGAATTGGTATCCAAAGTCGGTCGTGCCCAAAAAGGAATGCGTTTGCAAGTTTTGATCTGTACCGATGCGGGCCACCCAAGCATCTTTCCCATCGTAATTTCTGTCGGAGAAAGTAACTTGTTGATCATAAAAAACACTGGGTAAATAAGTAAAGGCTTTATTTAAGCGGAAAGATTTTTCCGTTGTCCAACGGGCATGCATTTGGCGTTGATAAGGGCCTTCTTCATTGGGCATATTGTCTTTATACTGAAGGGATGAAGTATTATTAAAGTCTGCTTCGAAACGGTGTGCCAACTTGAAAATAGGGTCATTAAATGGCAAAAGAGCGTATTTAATTTCTGGTAACGTGCGCTTTTCCGCCATGAATTTTTCTTTATCCCAAGCGAAGATGTCCTTTTGTTGATAGCTTATACGCAAAGTAGATTTGCGAGATTGGCGGGAAACGGCCACATTGGTTTCTTGGTCCGGCATAAATACATACGGGTTGCTGCGGAAGAAAGTATCGTTAAAGTACGGGTCGGATACCATGCGGAATTGCGTTTGGAATTGATAGAGGGCACCTGTATCGTTATTAAAATGGTTAGAAGAATCGTACATTTCCCACCAATATCCGCCTTGTAACCCCCAACGATTACTGCTGGCCAAATCTAATTGGTCATTATCGGCGTGGTCGTTAATGTAATAAAATTCACCCGTCCCTCTCAGCGTAGGGGATTCTACGGCCGTTAATCCAAAGCCCATACCTACACCGGATTTGGTGTAATAATCCAAATTTACGCGCGGTCGCAAACCGAGTACGGGCCCGAATACGGTAGAGGTTAACAGCCCAAAACCCGTTTTATTACTTTGGGTGAAATCTACATAAGTCGTCCACGGTTTTTGTGAATCAAGCGAACGCCAAAAAACGGGCAAATACATAATGGGAAATCCGTCCAATTTAAGGACTGCATTGGTGCCGAAAACCTTTTGTTGCGGAGAAACCGACAGTCGGCCGACTGATAAAGAATAATGCGGATTAGGTTTGTTGCAACAAGTTACTTCGGCTCCCTTTAAAATCTTTTTTCCGTTTTTGGAGGAAAGTTCTTTTGCTCCCAAAATGCGTAAAGGGGGGTATTCTGTAGTAATGTTGTCCGCGGAGAAATCTTTGGTGGTATAATTGCCGGAAATATTTTCCCCGCGTATCATGCCGCCTTGTCCGTCATCTATCGTTACCGGACCTACGGAAGAAACGGTAGTATTGGTCTGATCGAAAGTGATGTTTTCACCCGTGATGGTACGTTTTTTCCCGTCGGTTGTTTTTTGTATAAGGGTAACATTGCCTGTGAGATTTATTTTTTTGTTATTAGGTTCCAAGGTGGCATTGTCTGCCGTAAAATATACGAAACCTTCCTCGGTAGGAGGAGGCAATACATTATCCTCCCCATATACAGGGGCCAATAAATAAAACATTCCACAGCATAAAGCAAAAAATTTTAATCGCATTTGGCGTTATGAATACTCTCTTTTTGGGCTTGGAAAATGGCATACATGGCTGCCCCTACTCCCCCGATGTTGGGGTTTTGGGAAACCAACAACTTAAGTCGTTTAAACGGAGTTTTGATTTGTTGGTTTTCAAGCACACGTTTTAAGGACGGCATAAAGAATTTGGCAGCGCCCGATACTCCGCCTGCCAACACGACAGTGTCCATATCCAATACAAGCGCAAAATTAGCAATTCCTATTCCTAAATAATAACCGGTATCTTCCCACACTTTTAAAGCAGCTTTGCAGCCTTTTTCGGCGGCACGGGAGACTATTTCGATTTTAAAATCTTTATTTTCGTGCACTAACTTAGCCAGTTCGGATTCCGGATAGTCTAAAATAGCATTTAAAACACGGCGTTTAATACCAATAGTGCCTACAAAAGCTTCCAAGCAACCGCGCGCTCCGCATCCGCAAAGCGGGCCGGTTGTTAAATCGGCAATTTTAGTATGGCCGATTTCCCCGGCGGTTCCGTTAGAACCTTGGTAAAGGTCTTTATTAATAATCATACCGCCGCCCACACCGGTTCCCAAGGTAACCACCAACACATTTGTGCCTTGACGTTTTAAATCAGCTTCGTATACACCCCATGCGGCCAAAGTGGCATCATTGGCTACACATGGCATAATACCGGTATGTTTATAAAGCATTTGAGCAATAGGCCAATCGGTTACATCTTTAAATTTTAAATTTGGGTTATAACGCAAAATCCCTTTTTGGTGATCCACGTCTCCGGGTGCCCCGACGGCTACTGCCACGCGTTGATCGGCAAATTCTTTTTTGATGGTATTGATGAAATCACCGATTTGAGCGATAAATCCTTGTGCTCCTTTTGAGTAATCGGTTTCAATTTTTTCTTTGCGGAAAATTTCTCCGTGCTCATTCATTACGAATAACTTTACGAAGGTTCCTCCAATATCTACACCAATACCGATCATAAACTTAAATCTCCTTACTTTTAGGATGAGCGTGGTTATACACGTTTTTTAATTTTTCAAGCGACACATGCGTATAAACTTGCGTAGCCGCTAAACTGCTGTGGCCCAACATCTCTTGCAAACTTCTTAAATCGCACCCATTGTTTAACAAATGAGTCGCAAAAGAGTGGCGTAAACTGTGTGGCGTCACTTTGCGGGCCAAGTGGGCCGAAATGGCCGTGTTTTTAAAAATATAAGCCAACCCATCTCCCGTGAGAGGTTTGCCGTGATTATTTAAAAAGAGCGCCTCTTCAGGCTGAGGATTTGCTCGGCAGGCCAAATAATCTTTGATGGCTTGCAACGCTGCATCTGTAACGGGTACCAGCCGTTCTTTGTTACCTTTCCCCAGTACCTTTACGACCCCGTTAAAATAGTTTACATCTTTTATCTTTAGTCCGGTTACTTCGCTTCGACGCAGTCCACTGGAATACATCAGTTCAAAGAGGGCTTTGTCCCGCGGAGCAAATTTTTTACTTTGCGCCGACGTTTCCAATAAACGATTTGTTTCCGGCTCCGTTAAAAACTTAGGCAAAATTTTTTGCCGTTTGGGTGCGGGAAGTAATTTAAACGGGTTGCTGGGCAACTTTCCTTGTGTCATTAAATACGATGCCAAGCTGCGCAAAGCGGCAATTTTTCTTAAAACTGTATTGCGGGCCGGATCTTTGCCGGTTTGTATTGATGCCAAAAACTGACGGATACGGGCCGGAGTAAGGGCACTTAAATCGTTCCAACCTCGCTGTTTACAAAAGAGCAAAAAATCATTTAAGTCCGCACGATATCCCCGTATGGTATGGGCAGAAAAATTTTTATTTTCCAAATGTATTAGAAAATCCTCTACCCATTTTTGCATGCTTACCTCTCGGAATTATTTTTCCGCTTGTTTGGCTTCGTGTGCGGCTTTAAACTGTTCTACTTCTTGCGGAGTAACGGTTACAATGGTCTTGCATTTTGGGTAACCGGAACAACCTAAAAATTCGCCGCGTTTAGAAGTGCGAAGTACCATCGGTTTGCCGCATTTTTCGCACATGCGATCCGTTACAATCGGGCCGGCAGAAGCTACTTTATTTCCCTCTGCATCAAGCGAATAGGTATTTTTGCATTTCGGGTAAGCCGAACAAGCTAAAAATTTTCCGCGCCGACCCATGCGAATTACCATCGGAGCACCGCATTTTTCACACTTTTCCCCGGTCTCTTGAGGTTGTACTTTTTCTCCGGAGCTGCTTAAGTTTACTTTCCCGCTACAAGCGGCGTCGCTGCAGACGAGGTATTCCCCAAAGCGGCTACGTTTTTTAAGCATCATTTGTCCGCAAACGGGGCATTTTTCATCGGTTTTTTGCGCACTGGGCCGTTGCATTCCCTTGTCGGCCAGTTCGAGCTCTTTCTTGAAATTGTCATAAAAACCGGAAAGCAGTCCCACCCATTGTTCTGAGCCTTCCGCCACTTTATCCAGTTGTTCTTCTACTCCGGCGGTATAGGAAAGGTCCATAATTTCTTTGAAAAAATCCTTTAAACTTTCCGTTACCGTAATCCCTAAATCGGTGGCTACCAATTTAGTGCTTTTGGGTTGGCGTGCAATATATTTGCGGTCCAAAATTGTTTTGATGGTAGGTGCATAAGTAGAGGGGCGACCAATGCCATGTTTTTCGAGGGTTTTAATTAAACTGGCTTCGTTGTAACACGGCGGCGGAGTGGTTTTGTGTGCCTTGGTTTGTAAATCTAAGAGGGTTAATGTATCACCTTCTTCCAAGGCGGGTAACAAGGCACTTCCGTCTTCTTTGTTATTGTCTTCTTCGTCGTCTTGATCTTTATAAATGGATAAATAGCCCGGAAACTTTACCGTTCGTCCCGTTGCACGGAGGATGCATTCTTGCTTTTCTCCGGCAGCAATATCAATGGAAACGGTGTTGAAAACGGCATCGGCCATTTGGCTGGCCACAAAACGCAACCAAATAAGCTCATACAACTTATATTGGTCTGCCGTTAAATAGGGTTTCATCAGTTGCGGGGTTCGGCGAACATCTGTGGGGTGGATAGCCTCGTGGGCTTCTTGCGCGCCTTTTACTTTGCTCTTGTAAACGGGTTGTTTGGCTGGCACAAATTGCGCCCCGTATTTTTCGCCGATGAACTTTTTTGTTTGTTCTTGCAAAAGTTTAGAAACGTTAAAAGAGTCGGTACGCATGTAGGTAATCAAACCGACGGTTTGACCGGAAATTTCGATACCTTCGTAGAGGTGTTGGGCCGTCATCATTGTTTTTTGAGAAGCAAATCCCAACTTGTTGTAGGCATCTTGTTGCATGGAACTGGTGATAAACGGCGGTTTGGGTTTTTGTTTAACTTCTTTTTTCTCTACTTTAGTAACGGTATTAGGCCCTTTGCGCAAAATATCGGAAAGGGGAGCTAATTTTTCCGGTTTATCAAAAACGGTATTTTTTACTTTATAATCTTCCGCAAATAGGTGGTAAGTGGTAGATTGTTCTACATTCTTTCCTTGCCATTTGGTTACGCGTGCCCAAAATTTGGGAGCTGTTTGCGGTTTTTCGAATTGAGCTCCGATACTCCAGTATTCTTGTTCCTTAAATTCAGCGATTTCCTTAGCACGTTCCGCCAGCAAACGAACCGCTACGGATTGCACACGTCCTGCGGAAAGGCCGGAAGTGATTTTGCGCCATAAAAGCGGAGAGAGTTTGTACCCCACAATGCGGTCTAAAATGCGACGGGCTTGTTGTGCATTGACGAGATTATCGTCAATTTTACGGGCATGGGCAAAAGATTCCTGAATAGCCGTGGGGGTAATTTCATGAAAAAAGATACGTTGATAGCGTTCTTTGGGAAGTTTTAAGAGTTCCACCAAATGCCACGCAATGGCTTCTCCTTCGCGGTCAGGGTCAGTAGCCAGAAAAATTTCGCTGGCATTTTTAGCTACGGCGGATAGTTCGGCAATTAAACGTTTGGCACGGTCCACCGGTACGTAGGTGGGGGCAAAACCGTGATCAATATCTACCCCAATATCTTTAGAGGGTAAATCGCGTACGTGGCCAAAAGAACTGCGTACAATAAAATCGTTCCCTAAAATTTTGCTAATGGTTTTTTGTTTGGTGGGAGACTCCACAATCACCAATTTTTTGCCTTTTACATTGGTAGTTGCCATAGTTCACTTCCTTATCAAATTAAAATTTGCTTTTGCTGTAGAGGCCGTTTTCGCAAGCTAAAAAGCCCTTTACCTCTAACTCAAATAAAATTCCAGCCGCTTCCGGCACGTCAGCCCCAATGGCCTCGGCTACTTGGTCCAGACTGGCTTGCCCGTCTCCCACTGCAACGAAGGCTTCGCGTTCGCGGGGAGATAAGTTTTCTTGTTCTTTGTTCGGGGCAATGGACGTCTTTTCAAAGTAACGCGCGTCCAACCCGAAACGAAGTTGCTGTGGTATATAGTCTAGTATATCTGTGACGGTAGTTACAACCCCTGCCCCATCTCGTAAGAGAGAATTGGGACCACCCGATTGCGGACTGTCTATCGGGCCGGGGACTGCTAGAACGTCTTTTCCCATCTCTAAAGCTAATTTGGCTGTAATAAGCGCACCGGATTTAATTTCTCCTTCCACCACTACTATCGGTTGTGATAAACCGGCAATCATACGGTTTCGTCGCGGGAAATGGAAAGCATTTGGGGGTTTGTTAAAAGGAAGTTCTGAAATAATTGCTCCCCCGTGTTCTAAAATCGCTCGCGCCAAAGATCTGTTTTCCGGCGGATAACATCGCCCGACTCCGGTTCCGATAGCAGCAACGGTGGGTTTTTTGAGACGTACGGCTGCAGCATGGCATTCGCTGTCCACTCCGCGCGCCAACCCGCTGACAACCGTTACCCCGCAGGAGGTTAAATCAGTGGCTAACTTATTGGCTACTCGTCGGCCGTAAGGCGTGATTTTCCGCGTACCTACCATAGCCACGCAAGCTTGTTCGGGTGCGGGAAGTTTTCCCAATACATAAAGCGCGATAGGGGCTTCTTTGATATTTTTTAAAGATTGGGGATATTCCTCGTCTTCCGGTACATAAATATGTCCGCCCAAAGCGGTGGTTTTATCCCATTCTTCTTGGGGATTAACGGCAAAGGCATCACGCAAAAGGTGGGCAGCGGTAGTGGGATTTATGTTGGCTTCTTGGGCTAAGGTTTGTGCATCT
Organism: Elusimicrobiaceae bacterium; assembly: GCA_045580265.1. Lineage (GTDB taxonomy): Bacteria > Elusimicrobiota > Elusimicrobia > Elusimicrobiales > Elusimicrobiaceae > Avelusimicrobium. The sequence continues at coordinate 56,998 of JAZNNM010000002.1, forward strand.
TGGCGTAATATTTCTTGTGCCGAACCGAAAATTTCTATGAGTCTCTCCAACCAATCGGCTCGAAAATAAAGGAAGGCATTTAACTGAATGCGGGCCAAGCGTTCGGCCGCGGATATTTTTTCATTCACAGGTCAGCCACTCCTTTGCGGTCCAACGGGCGATATTGCATCACTTCCACCAAATGTTTAGTTTCAATGGTTTCTTTGCCTTCCAAGTCGGCAATGGTACGGGCGGTTTTAAGAATTTTATCCAAACTGCGGGCACTTAAGCCAAATTTGCGCATAGCGGTTTCTAAAATCGTATCAGCTCCTTGCGGAAGGGGGCAGAACTCTTTGATTTGTTTGGGTGTCATAAAGGCATTAGCAGTGGTAGCGGTCCCTTCAAAACGTTTACGTTGGATTTGGCGCGCTTTTATCACTCTTTCGCGAATTTGAGCGGAAGATTCTCCTTCGCTTTTTTGGTTCCAATCCGTATATTTAACGGGATTTAAATTAACGGTTAAATCAATGCGGTCAAGCAAAGGGCCCGAAATGCGGGATTTATAGCGGTTTACTTGCATGGGAGAACAAGTGCATGATTTGAGGGGGTTACCCAAGTTCCCGCACGGGCATGGATTCATAGCAGCCACCAAGGTAAAACGGGCCGGATAGGAAACTGTTTCTTTCGCGCGAGAAATGGTTACGATGCCGTTTTCCAAGGGTTCACGCAGTACTTCTAAGGAAGAACGTGAAAACTCGGCAAATTCGTCTAAAAATAGTACCCCGTTATGAGCCAAGGATACTTCTCCCGGTCGTGGAGATGAACCACCCCCAATAAGTGCCACGTCGGAAATGGTGTGATGCGGATCGCGGAACGGACGACGGGTTAACAATTTACTCTTCCCCATTAAATTACAAATGGAATAAATTTTGGTAATTTCTAAAGATTCTTCTTGTGTGAGTGGAGGTAAAATACCGGAGAAACGTTTGGCCAGCATGCTTTTACCGGTTCCGGGGAGGCCGATCATCAAGACGTTATGCCCGCCTGCGGCAGCGATTTCCAAGGCTCTTTTGGCCAAGGCTTGCCCTTTTACTTCGCTAAAATCTGCATCGAATGAAGAATCCTCTTCCGGTTGGGGCAAGTAGCTAATTTGAAGGGAGCTTTTTTCCGTTTTCCCTTCCAAATAATCAGCCAGCTCTTTTAAGGTATGCGGTGTAATAAACGGCATACCGGATATTTGCCCTTCCAATACATTTTGTGGAGGAATAACGGCAGTTTCGTGAAGATTCTTACAAGAAATCAACATGGGAAGTACTCCTGCACACGGGCGAAGCGACCCGTCCAAGGCCAGTTCCCCCAGCACGAGTAAATCTTTTAATTTGGTGATAGCTTGGGAAGAAAGTTGTTCGCTGGCAGCTAAAATACCAAGCGCGATAGGTAAGTCAAACTGGGTTCCGCTTTTTCGAAGTTCCGCCGGACTTAAGTTTACGGTAATTCGTTTGGAGGGGAAGTCAAAACCGCTGTTTCGTACTGCCGCCACTACACGCTCTTTACTTTCGCGTACCTCTGCATCTGGCAGGCCTACCACGGCCAAAGTGGGAAAACCTGGGGCAATATCCACTTCTACGGATACAGTAAATCCGTCAATCCCTTTAATTGCCCCAGTAAAGATATTAGCCAGCATGATTAGTTAAAACTCAATACAATGGTGCTGGGAGTAATGTTGACTACCGTAAAATTCACATTGTATTTGCGGATGATTTTAGCGGCTAACTCTTCGGGTGTAGAAATGTTGGCCGAAATTTCAAATTGAGCACTGGAGTTAGCATAGCGTACCAAGTTGAAATCTTCAATTTCACGTAAATCTTTGAAAATGTCTTGAATTTGTTTTAGACGTTCAATGGTGTTAACATCTTTTACCGTTAATTGAAAAGTTTTGGCGGAGTTAATGGCGGCGCTGATAGGTTCTACTAATTGTTTAGCAGCAGCTTCACACGCGGCAGAAATAGATTTTTGCGCAGCGATATCCTCCAGCGGGTCCAACCCGCTGAGCTGTTGGGCTCCCTCGGCTACTAACGCGTAATTGTGCGTAGCATACGTGCGAATATTGGCACGGGCACGGTAAGATTTAAAGGGAGACGTTGTACCCGGTAAAGAGGCGAGCGGGTTGGAAACCACATCTGCCATAATTACAAATCGGGCCCCTTCTTGGCGGGCTTTGTCTACTACCGGATTGGGGTTTTCGATATTATTTTGGCTTAAATTATCCCCATTTACCAAAGCAAACGGCTGATCTTTTAAAGCACGATAAATAGCTTGTTTACATTCTTGACGCAAAGAAAGATCTTCCCCTACCATTTCGCGAGAAGTAACAAGGATGTTGGTTTTTTTGGCAAAAGCATCCGATTCGGATTGCTTAATGATGTCTCCAATATCTTTAACCAACACCATCGCTTTAATTTGCGTGTAGAATTCATCACCTTTTCGGTAGGATTTTTTTACAGCCGTTCGGCGAATAAATCCGGCAGTTTTAGAAACAATTTTGTCTTCCACCAATTGGGCTTGATCTACCGTTGTGGCGGAAGAAATGAAAATGCCGGCTACTTTTTCGACAGCGGCTTTTTGTGCGGCTAAAATACCGTCTTTTTTCATTTGTTTTAAATTGTTTTCATCATAAGGAACGAGTGATTCTGCCGTTACATATTCGCCTTCTCCTTTCGGGCCGATACGCAGCGAACTGCATGCGGATAAAGCCAATGCGGCAACAACAAATAATAAAATTAATTTTTTCATTTTTTACCCTCCGGATCTATTCCAGCGGCTTTTAAACGTTCTCGCGAAAGACGCATGACTACCGCGCACCCGCCATCTTCCAAGTACTCGGTGGAAACAAGTTCCATTTGTTTTACAAGTCCTTCAGAGGAAGATTCGATGGTGCTGCCGGTGGAAACAGCATCTACCACTTGTATATGAGCTTCAAGATTGGTGCCGTAGAGCACTTCCGTAGCGCGTTGATAGGCGTGTGCGATGGCTGCTTCGCGACTCATGATGCGACGTTGAGAATCGCTGGTATGGGCAGGATTGGTAGCTCCAAAACCTCGTACCCACAGAAAGTCTCCCGTTAACAACGTGTCATTAAAGGAAGGGGCAATAGCTCCGTCTTTAACCGCCGTTTTAAGTCCTCCGGTACAAGCACACAGACAACACACAAAAGCACATAAGACAAGAAGTTTTTTCATGGCCTACCTCAAGAGTTCGGAGATAACTTTTACATACGTACTGGGGGCTTTGACGTTTTCAAAGTTAATGATACCGCAACGAATGAGCATGATTTCCAACATGTGCGTCAAAATATCATAGAAGTTTTCGCGGACGGACGGATCGCACGCTTTAAGCTGCGGGCCTAAAATGACGGCTCCTTTTAACTTTTTATTATCGCATAAGTTGGCGATTTTGAAAGCAGAAGAGATAACATTTTCCGTAGCATAAGAAGAGCGTACGGCAATTTCGAATCCGCCTTGAATGCCCAATTCTTTTGCGCGTTGCTCCAATGCATAAACCATCCAATTCATCATATGAGAACAATTTTGAGGATAGAAGAAACCGATTCTTCCCCATTCCCCGTTACCGCTGGTGGCTAAGGAAGTGATGTCTTCTAAATCTTTATTTACGATGTCGCTGGTAGCATCTTCGCCGGTAGTAGCTAAAAGCTTTTCAAAAATATTGGCTTGAGATCGTTCATTCTCGTTTAAATTGGAGAAAATTAAATTTTCCAATACTTTCACGCGGCGAATGCTGCGGGTAACCGTTCCAAGTGTCATGTGTTGTCCGCCAAAGAAAGCCGCAATTTGAGAGTCGTTCAAATCGATGCTGCTGTCTAAAAGCATTTTTTTGACGATTTTTAAATGTGCAGGACCTTTGGCCGGTTTCAATTCGCTGATCCAACCCGAATCTAACTTAAAGCGAAGAAGTTCTTCCAATTTGGCTAAACTTTCCGGCGGATATTTGGAGGTAATGACGATTTGTTTTCCTTGTTGGCGGAATCTATTTAACAAAGAAGATATATGAGCACGGTTTTGTTCGTTAATGGCAATCAAGTGGATATCGTCCATTAATAAAACTTTGACCGTATCCATAAATTTTTCGAATTTTTCGATGTTTCCTTCCATTACGTAACGTTGAATTCCGCGAGAAAGACGGACACCGTTGGTCATAAAAATATTTTCTTGGCCGTATTTTTTAGAAAAAGCATATGCCATAGCATTCAAAAAGTGCGTTTTCCCGGTGCCGGTGGATCCGTGAAGAACGAGGGGATTGTACATTTTCCCCGGATTCTCAATAACGGAAATAGCCGTAGCATGGGCAAAACGGTTTACGGACATGACCATGTTTTCCAAGGTATAAGTAGGTACGAGCGGTACCTCAAGCGGCCAGTTATGCTTTTTAAGCTCGGAAAGCGGGATTTCGATAGAATGGTCAATGGTTTTTGTTTTTTCGAAAGTAGTATTGGCTGGTGCCGGAGTGGAGGCTTCTACCGGGGTGGCAGGAGCAACAGGATCCGCTGGGGCTGGGGTAGGAGGGACTACCGGTGCCGGTTTTTGTACAGGAGAAACCGGTGTCGCGGGTGCCGGCGGGACAGGCGTAGCCGGCGGAACAGGTGCATTCGCAGGCTCCGTTTTGCGTCTGATTCTAAAAGTGGTATTCAATTCTTTGTTTTCTTCCATAACTTTTTCCCTCTGTATAGCTGTAAAATTGTCTTGCGGTTGTGCTTCTTTTTTTCGCCCCTTTAAGAGTAAAACCTTTTGTTTCCGTTTTGGCGGGGGGATCACCTGATTATTCGTCAAATCGGGATTGGAAACTACCGGCGGAGAGCTTGTTGATATCTGAGGCGCAGCCGGCTTAGACGGTTGAACATCCTTCATCTCTGTATTAAGCGTAGTTTCCAAATTGAAAGTTTTGTCCAGTTCATCGCATTTTTGTCCTTGAACTGTATTTAAAATCTCTTCTTCCGGACATTTGACAGGCTTTTTCGGTTCTACCGGTGCTGTGGGAGGCACCATTTTTTCCACGCCTGTGTTAAGAGTTGTTTCTAGATTAAAAGTTTTGTCCAGTTCATCGCATTTTTGTCCTTGAACTGTGTTTAAAATCTCTTCTTCCGGACATTTGACAGGCTTTTTCGGTTCTACCGGTGCTGTGGGAGGCACCATTTTTTCCACGCCTGTGTTAAGAGTTGTTTCTAGATTAAAAGTTTTGTCCAGTTCGTCGCATTTTTGTCCTTGAACTGTGTTTAAAATCTCTTCTTCCGGACATTCGACAGGCTTTTTCGGTTCTACCGGTGCTGTGGAAGGCACCATTTTTTCCATTTCCGTATTAAGGGTGGTTTCCAAATTAAAGGTTTTGTCTAAATTGTCGGTCGATTCCCCGCGGACGGTATTAAGCAACACTTCTTCCGGACAATTATCGATAGGTTTTTTGATAACAGGAAGAGGCGGAAGGTCTTCTTCGTTCGCTTTTTCTTCCGCAGATGCCACAGAGCAAGCATACTGAGCTTTCATTCCCGTATTAAGAGTGGTTTCTAAATTAAATGTTTTTCCCAAAAGTTCTTCTTCCGGTTCGTTGCCGATAGAAGGATTTGTATTTAACAGTTCAACCTCATTGGGCAAATCGGTTTCGAAAGGATTTTTTGTTTCTTCTTGAGAGAGAAGATTTTCTCGAGCAGCCATAATAATTTCCTGCTCTTGGGCGGATTTAGGTTCCGGAACAGGAATTTTCCAACGTAAGGTGGCCTCTGCTACATCGGGAATTTCTTCTACATTGGAGCTAAGAGTAAAAGTTCCTTGGGTAGCTGTTAAAGTATCGACGGAATTTTGTTCTTGTTCGGTGGGTCTCGTTTGTACACGTAACTCTATGGCATCTCCGGTGTCTTTGCCTTTATTCGGGTCTGCTTTTGGAGTTGGATTATCGGGTAAAGCCGATACAGTGGGTTTTTCCGGAGATTTTTCCGTAAATACTTGTTCTGCTGTCGTCGGTTTTAATGGATCGGGCGTTGGTTGTGCGTGTTCCACAAATCCTAAATCTTTTTTCGATAATCTGTCCGTAACGACATTTAAATCGTCTAAGTCAATAATACAAGTTTGATCTTTTATCTTCTGTTCAAATACGTTAAAAGAATCTTCCAAACTTGGTTTTCCGTCAGCCAGTGTATTAATTTTTTGATCACGTTGAACTTGAGAATTTTTAACAAGCTGTTGGTTTTCCAAGTCCAAGAACATATCATATTTCGTTTCCGCGCCGAAAATATCTTCCAAGGGCATTTGCCCTAAGAGAGTTCCTTCCATATCTTTGATAAGCATATCTTTATCATTGATGGTAATTTCGTCGGAATTCTCGTTGGTGGAAAGCACAGGGGTTTTTACGGTATGTTTTTCGATGCCTATACCGGCAGTGTCCTGACTTGGGGCTTGATATGAATCTTTAGCAGAGGACTCTTGTTGTGGCTGGAAAAAAGGGTCGGAAGAATCTACATTCATGAAAGAAGAGTTATTTTCTTCTTTGGGTTTTTCATGATTAAAAAGAGGATCTCCCAAGATTCCGCCGGGAATAAATTGGTTAACCGTTTTAGATTGCTCAACCGTTTCTCGTACGGCCGTGCGGATTTTTTCTAAAGTATCTTCATCTAAATCGGCAGGTAACTCGAAGGAAAAAGCGAAAGGGTCCACAGCGGGAGTAGGTGCTTGTACGTATCCTTGTAATTTTTTGGCAATTAAATGGGCATCATGCTCCGTCCCATCAATGACGAGCGTATAGTGAAAAGAACCCGCTTGTTGATCTAGGCGGGAGATAATATCCCAATTATTAATCATTTTCCCTCTATAATTTTTACACCACTGCTGGCGCCGATGCGGGTAGCCCCTGCGGCCACCATGGCATCAAAATCTTCGCGCGTGCGGACTCCGCCGGAAGCCTTTACTTGCATTTCGACCGGAATGGATTTTTTCATCAAAGCTACGTCTTCTGCGGTGGCCCCGCCGCCCGTAAATCCGGTAGAAGTTTTGACAAAATCCGCCTTGGCTTGTGCGGAAAGCTCGCAAGCTTTTACTTTTTCTTCTTCGGTGAGCTGTGAGGTTTCGATAATTACTTTCAAAATAACCCCTTCACAAGCGGCCCGAACGGCTTTGATGTCATTTAAAACGGTGTCGTAATCTTTACTTTTCAAGGCGCCGAGGTTGATGACCATGTCAATTTCTTCGGCGCCATTTTTAATAGCGTCTTGAGTTTCGTATGCTTTTACCGCGGCGGTATTGGCCCCCAACGGAAAACCGATGACCGTGCATACCTTCACATCCGTTCCTTTTAAGAGTTCCTTGGCGTAAGATACCCAATACGGGTTTACGCATACACTGCAGAAACCATATTCGCGGGCTTCTTGGCAGATTTTGGCAACATCTTCTTTTGAGGCAACGGGTTTTAAAATGGTATGGTCAATCAGTTTGGCTAAGTTCATACGAAAACTCCCTATTAGTTAAAGTTAATGATGCGGGCAAATTTGTCAGCAATCAAGGATTGTCCGCCAACCAAAGCTCCATCTACGTCGGGTTTGGCCATGATTTCATCTACGTTAGAGTCTTTTACGCTTCCACCATAAAGGATGCGGGTGGCTTCGGCATAAGCAGCGGAGTAGGCTTTGGCCAAGTACGCGCGGATAGCGGCGTGTACTTCTTGAGCTTGTTCGGGGGTAGCGGTTTTGCCGGTACCGATGGCCCAAACGGGTTCGTAGGCAATTACGAGACCGGCCAATTGTTCTTCGGTGAAATCTTTCAAACCGTTTTTAAGTTGGTTTTCGATTACTTCCAAGGTTTTGTTGGCTTCGCGTTCTTCCAAGGTTTCGCCTACGCAGAAGATTACTTTAATGCCATGGCGCAAGGCGGCGGCTACTTTTTTGTTCAAAATTTCGTCGGTATCACCGAAAACGCTTCTGCGTTCGCTGTGGCCGATTAAGGTGTGGGTGGCACCGGCATCTTTAGCTTGCACGGGGGAAACGGCACTGGTGAAAGCACCTTTGTCTTCCCAGTGAACATCTTGAGCGGATACTTGGATATCGGAATCTTTGGCGAGTTCGGCCACTTTGGCTAAAGAAGTGTAAGACGGGGCAACAATAATTTCTACATTGTTTTTATTGCCGGCTTTGGTTAAAGCAGTAATCAAGGCTTCGGATTCGGCCAAGGTGTTGTGCATTTTCCAGTTTCCGGCGATGATAGGGGTTCTGTTGGTCATAGATAAATTCCTCTTTATAAAAAGTGATATAGTGGCACGGCCTCGCGTTCGGGCGAGACTCTTCCTATTAAATACTATCATAAAGAAAGCGACTTGAAAAGAAGTTTTTTATTCTTTAGTTTAGGCTTGCTAAAAGCAGATAAAATAAGGGAATAATATTTTAAGAAAATTTAAAAAAACCGCAGTTTTGCTGCGGGTTACGAGGCAAAAAATATCGTAGGAAAAGTTATACGGCTAACAGACAAAGGCCATGTTTGTCTGCCAGTTGTACCACTTCTTCTAAATCTAAAACTAAGGTTTTTTCAGCTTCAAAGGCTAAAACGGAAAAGCCGGCTCTTACCACTGTTTCCACCGTTCCCTTGCCTAATACAGGCAAGTCGTAGCGGAGGTCTTGGTTCGGGCGGGCTACTTTTACTACCGCTACGGTAGAATTTTTCTCTGCTCCTTCGCGGTACAAGTCTCCGGCCCGTAAGATGCAACGGTCGGTTCCTTCCATGCCTTCCACAGCAATCACCGCATTTTGGCTAACAACGCAAGTAAGCCCGATATCCATGGCGGCAATTTGTTTAGCCGTTTGATAGCCGAAGTCCACCACTTTTTGTTCTTCTTCGGTGGGCTTGCGTTTGGATAAAACGCCTTTAGCAGGCATAAAATCTTCTAAAAACAAAGCGGAACTGGTAAATTCTATTCCGTCTTTTTTGAACTCGTCCATCACACGCGAAAGCAAGTTTTTGGTTTGCATATTTTTTAAGGAAGCCAAAAATTTTGCCCCGCGCAAGTCCGGCATGAGGTTGGAAAAAATACTGGTGTGTTGCACCCTCCCTGCCATGAGAACTTGGGTGACTCCATAACTTTTGAAAAAGGAAATGGCTGCGCCCAGTTGTCCCAATCTTAAGGGTTGGAACACCGTGGCGCAGCTGGCAAAATCTTCTTCTTTGGCATTTCCCTTGGCTCCGGCGACAAAAACCTCATACCCCTTTTCCATGGCTTTTTGAGCAATGTAAACGGGCATTTTCCCTTCGCCGGCAATGATGCCAATTTTATTCTTCGTCATCGGTTTCGCTTGCTTTGCGTTTGGCCGCCGTAATACCGCGTTTGGTAGCTTTGCAGAAGTCAATCATGTGTTGTACTTCGGCACACGGGTTGGTGGCTTCCAATTCCGCAATGGCTTCTTGTAAGGTTTTGTTAGTTCTAAATAAAGCTTTGTACGCGCGGCGGATAGCCATAATGGTTTCGCGGGCAAGACCTGCACGGCGTAAACCTACCACATTGAGCCCGATTAACTTAGCGCGGCCGCCTTGGGCAATACAGTAGGGGGGGATATCTAGCGGGGCCATAGTGCCGCCGGAAATCATCGCCATGGTGCCAATGCGGGAGAATTGGTGTACTCCCACCATACCGGAAATAACGGCACGGTCTTCAATAATTACATGGCCGGCAATACCGGTGCTGTTGGCAATAATAATATTGTTACCCAGTTGGCAATCGTGCGCGATGTGCGAGTTTGCCATCAAAAGGCAGTTGTTGCCGATGGTGGTGGGCACATCTACAAAAGTAGAACGGTGAATGGTTACACATTCGCGAATTTGGTTACCGTTACCCATTACCACGCGGGTATGTTCATCCTTGTAAGATAAATCTTGCGGTTTTACGCCAATAAACGAACTGGCGATTAAGTGGTTATTGTCACCCATGGTGGTGTTTTCAATGACGCAGAACGGACCGATTTTATTATTTTTCCCGATTTGGACGTCCGCACCGATAACTGTATAAGGTCCTACTTCGGTAGAGGGATCGATTTTAGCAGCGGGGTCAATAATAGCGGTAGGGTGAATTTTAGTCATGGTTACGGGCTCCTAAGATAAAGTTTAGGGTGGCCTGCGCACAGAGCTTTTCACTCACGTAGGCCTCAGCATAGATTTTAGAAATTTTGCCTAAACGCAAAACCTCAATAGGCATTTCAAGTAAGTCTCCGGGGCGTACAATCCCGCGGAATTTGGCATCGTCAATGCTTAAGAAAAGCGGCAAATGATTTTCATCCGCTACTACATGCATGAGTGCACCGCCAAAAGCTTGAGACATACTTTCAACTACCAACACGCCCGGCATTACAGGGCTGCCGGGGAAGTGCCCTTTAAAATAATACTCCTCCCCGTTTACGTGGCGGATACCCACGTATTTTTTCCCGGGTTCTAACACGCGCACTTCATCAATAAGAAGGAAGGGCTCGCGATGAGGAATATTTTTTTTGATTTCTTCTTGATCGTACGTTTCCAATACGGGAAGTGTCAAAAAATCCTTTAAACTGCTGTTTTTAGAGCTCATTTGTCCTCCGAATTGGCTAAAAGTATCTTAGCAAAAATTACGTTATGTTTGTGTCCTCCGCACGCGCAAGTGATTTTAAGCGGGGGAAATTTGCGACCGGTAAGGCTCAAGTCTCCCACTAAATCCAATAATTTGTGGCGTACCATTTCTTCCGGATAGCGCAGCTCATTTAAGAATTTATCTTTTCCGATAATAACGGCATTTTCCAAAGAACCTCCTTTTGCAAGGCCGTGAGCTTTTAAGAAAGCCAGTTCTTCTTCAAAACCAAAAGTGCGGGCACGGGAAATTTGTTCAATATAGTTTTCGGTTGTAAACTCGAAAGTAAATTCCTGATGAGCCACTAACGGATGTTTGTGTAAATACAGGAAGGTAAAGGTTAATTTGTCGGCAGGTTCGGCCGAATAGGAAATATTGCCGCTTGTATAAGTGATTTTATTTTTAATCACCAACGGTTTTTGTTCTTCGGCGAGTTCCGTGATGCCGGCTTTTTGCAAGGTTTCAATGTAGATATCGCTGGCACCGTCCGTGATGGGCGGTTCGGGGCCGTCCATTTCTACGGCTACGTCTGTAATTCCCAACGCGTGTAAGGCTGATAAGGCATGTTCCACCGTCCATACTTCGGCGGTTTCGTTTTTCAGGTTGGTTCCGCGCAGGGTAGAACCCACATTATCCACATGTGCCACAATCGGCAAGGCGTTGGGAATGTCCGTGCGAAGGAAGGTAATTCCGTTTTGGGCGGGTTTGAAGGTCATGGTAGCCGGAACCCCGGTGTGCAGACCAATCCCTTTTACAACGGCAGTAGAGGAAAGTGTTTTTCTCATAATTAGCGTCCCATTAATTTTTTGATTTTACCGAAGAAGGAAAGTTTTTTCGTTTCTTCCAGTTGTTTTTTAAAGTTTTTAAATTCTTTGTGCATATCGGGCAATTTGCGCAAAATGGCTAATTGCTTAAAGGCTTCTTTTTGCGGCATGGCAGGGTAGCCGAAATAGGTTTGCCCGGCCGGGATAGAACTGATGACCCCCGATTGGGCTCCCACTTGCACGCGGTCGCCTATTTTCATGTGCCCGGCTAAACCCACTTGTCCGGCCAAAATAACGCCATGGCCGATATCGGTAGTGCCGGCAATACCTACTTGTGCGCAGAAAATATCGCTCATGCCGGTGCGGACATTGTGCCCCACTTGTACGAGGTTGTCGATTTTGGTGTTATCGCCGATAATCGTGCTGGCAATTTTGGCTCGGTCGATACAGGTGTTGGATTGGATTTCCACATCGTTTCCGATAACCACATTACCGATTTGCGGGATTTTTTGGTGTCGGCCTTCGTGAAAGGTAAAGCCGAACCCGTCGGAACCGATTTTAGCCCCGGCTTGCAAAATAACATAATCTTTTAAGATGCAATCTTCCCGAATAACTACTTGTGGGTAAATGTAGCAGTTTTTGCCGATGGTAACATCTTTGCCGATGTAGCATTGGGGGAAAATGACGGTATTGTCCCCTACGGTTACGCCGTCTTCAATAACGGTGTAGGCGCCGACGGATACATTTTCGCCGAGTTTGGCTTTTTCGCTGATGACGGCGGTGGGGTGAATGCCGGTGGTATGTTTTTGACGGGCGGCATCAACATATTTCATCAATAATACAAAAGCCCATTCCGGATTTTTCGCGTATAAAAGGGCCCCTTCAAAAGGGATTTCTTTACCTTTGGCCTCTTCGGGCAAGATGAGGGCCGCGGCTTTGAAATCTTTGGGCAGATCAATTTTTTCAAGAGAGGTAAGATAGCAAATGCCGCCTTCATGCGCTTCGTCCAAAGCGCAAAGTTGGGTAATGGCGGTTTGCGGGTGGGTGCCTACTTCGGCCCCGGTGATTTTGGCAACTTCGGTTACGGTCAAGTTTAACATAAGCGTCCTCTATTTGCCGCGTTTGCGGTATTTTTTAGATTTTTTAAGCCGGCTGATAAAGTCTTTCGTTACATTTACCGGTTTTTCGCCGTATAATACTTCATCTTTGCGCACCAACGCACCGATGTTTCTTTTTTGGGCGAACGATTTTAATTCTGTGTAAATATCTTTCAAAATGGCATCAACTTCTTTTTTCTCTAACGTCAAAATTTCTTCGCGGGTGTTATATTTATAATTATCAATAAATAAACTGCGTTCCGCAATGACTTTTTTATTAGCTGCAATTCTGGCAGTTAAATCTTCCCGTTGTGCAGGCGTGTTTAGGGGACTTGTGGAAAGCGGCTCCGACCCGGCAAAAGTCAGGCGGTTGAGCAAATTCCCCATAAGCAGAGAATCGGCATTTTCTTTAATTTGCGGTTGCAGCCGTACAGGTTCCACCACAATTCGTTCGTAATAGGGTTTTAGTTCCCGTAATTGCGCGGAAAGAAGTTCGTTTTCTTGGGTCAAAAGAGTAATTAATTGACGGGCTCCTTCGACCTCTTCTTCTTTAGCCAAAATTTTTAACCGAATTTGTTCTTTCACGGCTACTGTGCGCGGGTGTTGGTTGAAGGCTTCGTCTATATCCACATACGCCACCGTTAAGCATTTTAATTTTTCCACCGGGGCGTTTTCTTCTTTTTCTTCTTCTTCTTCTTCTTCTTCCGTTCCTTCGTTGGCAGGCTCGGTTTCCGGTGTTGTAGGAGTGGCTTGCGCGGCTAAAATGGCGGCCACGGCAGCCTCCTCTTCTTTGGACAACGCACCCGTGTCAGCCGTTTCCTGTCCCCAAGCGAAACCTGCCAGAAAGAGTGTTAAAAGAAGAAGTCCTGTTTTTTTCATAGGTTCTTTACATCATATTCGACATGTTAAAGTAGAAGTGGGAACGATCTTCTCCCCCTTTGTGGTTTAAACCGTAACCCCAATCAATACGAATCGGCAAGGACGGTGTGGTAAAGCGTAAGCCTACCCCGACACCTGCTTTAAACTGATTGGGATTCGGACCGAGAGAAAAGTCCAAATCGTTAAACTCATTCCAAGAGTTACCTACATCAAAGAAAAAGGCAAATTGAGCCATGTTGCGGCGGCCTTCGCGTGCTAACGGGAAACGTAATTCCGCATTGAGCACATAGTACATATCCCCGCCAAATTTCGGCCCTACTTCACCCGCTCTTTCATATCCGCGAATGGTATCGGCGCCACCTAAGAAGAATTTTTCATAAGGAGGCACCTCTTTGGTGCGACCATAGGGTTGAACAGAGCCAAACTTGTTGGACAGTACAAACACAATGGGATAATTGCCACCCACGTTCCAAACCGTGTGGTTAAAAATGGAGCGAGCATTAAAGTACCACAAGTCCAAATCGCCGCCAATCGGTCCGCCGGCCAACGCCAGACCAATGGAGTTGCGCCAACCGCGGGTGGGATCCCAAATGTTATCGCGTGTATCAATAGCGAAGTCCGTGCTGAGGGTGGACATATTGGTGTCCCCTTTGGCAATACATTCGGAAGAAGGTCTAGTTCCGTCGCATTGGAAGCGTTCGTCAATATCGTAAATGTCGATGTTTTCAAATGAGTAACCGAAAGAGAGTTGGTATATGTCATCGTGAAAACGCGGACCCACTTTGATGCGTCCCCCAATCCGTTTTTCGGTATACGCTTGGTTTTCGTCGGCAAAAGAACGGTAACGGCGTGTATTAAATAAATCGATACCTAAAGAGGTGGGTTTGTCATAAATCCACGGAGCAGACCAACTGACGGTATAGTCCAAAATTTCCTCACCGAACAGTGTGCGTAAAGCTAAACGTTGGGCGCGGCCAAAGAGGTTCATGTGATTGATGGAAAGTTCCCCATACAATCCGTCCATGGAACTCATGGCAAGCCCTGCCGTAAACATACCGGGGCGGCCTTCCACCACATTAAATCCCAAGTCCACTTTTTGCGGATCGGCAGTGGGTTGCAGGTCAATTTGTACGTCATTAATAAAGCCCAAGTTTAAAATTTTAGTTTGGCTGCGTTTGATTTTTTCGTTATCGTACAAATCGCCGGGCTTAATGGAAAGTTCGCGCGTAAACACATACTTTTTGGTGTTTTCATATCCGGTTACATCTACGTGGTCTATGTAGAAAATGTGTCCTTCGGCGATATCAAACGTAATGTTTAATTTGCCGTTTTCAACGGTGGTATTGGGATTGACACGTACTTGTAAGTAGCCTTTGTTGGCATATTGTTCTTGAATAGAAGCAATGGAATCATCAAAATCTTTTTGGTTGTAAAGTTTGCCTTCTCTGAAGAAAACTTGCTCTTGTAATTCTTCCGGTGTGAAAACATTGTTTCCGGCAAAATCAACCGTTCCGAAATCTACTTTTTCTCCTTCGGTTACGTCGTAAGAAATAGTTACTTCGGTTTTGTTGTCGTTAATGTCGATTTGTGGCGGGGTAAGATTAAAATTGGCATAGCCTTTGTTACGCCCGTAAAGAATCATTTTGATGTAATCGCGTTGCAAATTTTGCGGCTTGAACACTTTGCCGGGGCGGTTGGAGGCTTTTTTCAAGATTTTTTCGGCAGGGATTTGGGCCAGCCCGTTTAAATTTACGGTTTGTACACGTACCCGTTCGCCTTCGTTGATAATAAGTTTTACATCTACGGTAGCTAATTTTTCATTAGTGGTCAGTTCGTAGGAAACGTCGGTATTTACATATCCTTTTTCGGCATATTTGGCTTTAATACGGTCCAAGTCTCCCTGCAATTTAGCTTCATTGAAGGGGTCTTTGATTTTAAGCGTCATGGCTTGGGAAATAGCGCCTTTTCCCAAGTGTTTTCTGCCTTCGTAGGTTAAACGATCGAAAATCGGTTTTTCTTGAACAATGTAGGTGATGCGGTGGCAGGGATAGAGTTCGTCCGTCCCGTCTTTTTCTTTGCGGGAACCGGACATGGGGGAAATGTCTATTTCCACGCTGTCAAAGTTTCCCAGTGCAGAGATTTCGTGCACATCTTCGGCCACTTGAAAACGGTCGTAGAGTTCCCCTTTTTTGGCGGTGGCCGCTTTGGTAACGGTTTTGGGGCGGATATTTTTTAATCCTTCAGTGGAAATGTTACAAATCATCCACGGACCGTTGGGATCCATCTGCGCTTGCGCGTGCTCGTCCGCGCGCGCGTACGAAACGGCCGTCAGTACAAGTAATGCCCACAGGGCGGTATGCTTAAAAAATGTAATAACCCCCTCCTTCAACAAAAAAGCCCGCACTACAGGTGTAAGCGCGGGCTGGTTCGTCCAAAAAAACTGACTTATTTGGTAGGTCTTGTCGCCAAACCGCTTTTAATGCAGTTAGTGCAGACGTACGCCGTTTGGGTTTTACCGTCGAGCACTACTTTTTGTTTTTGCAAATTCGGTTTGAAAGTTCTTTTCGTTCTCAAGTTAGAGTGGCTATAAGAGCCGCCGGACACGGGGGCTTTGCCACACACTGCACATTTATACGCCATAGTTTCCTTCCTTGTAACTGAAATAAATTTGGTCTTTATATTTTAGTAAAAAATTGCGGGTCTGGCAAGTTTTATGCCTCTTTGGGCGGGAAAAACTTGCTGGCCAAAATGGAAATGGTTAAAATGCCCACAATTACTCCTAAAGATGCCACCACCGGTATTTTGAAATGGTGGGAAATAATCATTTTGATGCCTACAAAAAGCAAAATCACGGAGATACCGTATTTAAGGTACGGAAATCGCCCCGCCATACCGGAGAGCAAAAAGTACAACGAGCGCAAGCCGATAATGGCAAAAATGTTAGAGGAATACACGAGGAAAGTATCCTGCGTGATGGAAAGGACGGCCGGAATAGAGTCTACCGCAAAAATCAGGTCGGACATTTCAATCACTAATACCGCCGCAAAAAGAGGGGTAGCATAGCGTTTGGCATTTTCCAACACAAAAAAGTTATCGCCGTGATAGTCAGTTTTAATCGGCATGAATTTTTTGAGGATTTTAAGAGCCGCGGAATTTTCCGGATCGAATTTTTCGTCTTCTTTTTGGAACAGCATTTTGGCTGCGGTGAATACGAGTAACGCACCGAAAACATAAATGGTCCACGCAAACATGGAAATCAGTTTTACGCCCAAGAAAATAAAGATAAAGCGCAAGATAACCGCACCTAAAATACCCCAAATAAGGGCCTTAGGTTGTAAGTGGTTGGGAATAGCGAAGGCACCGAAAATCATAATAAACACGAACATATTGTCGATAGATAATGAGTATTCAAGCACATACCCCGTGTAAAATTCCAGCGCGTGACGCGGGCCTTCGGTCAGCCAAATGGCACCGCCAAACAGTAACGCGAGCGAAATCCACGCGGCTACCATCACGCCGGCTTCCTTCATGCTTACTTTGCCGTGATGTTTGTTCATGACGGCTAAATCGATAAATAACGCTACCAGTACGATTACCCAAAAAGCAATCCACATGGCAACGGAGGTTGTAGCAGAAACAGGTTCCATGAATACTCCTATGTGTGAATTAAGATTTGTAATATTATAGCAATTTGCGAGTTTAAAATAGTGGTCAAAAGGGCAACAAAAAAGCCGAGGATGGGAGTCGAACCCACAACCTACGGTTTACAAAACCGTTGCTCTGCCAGTTGAGCTACCTCGGCGAAAAACTTTTATATATTTTAGCATTTTTTTCGCTATTTCTCCAACTTCTCATTATGCTACAATACGAGAGAAGGAGAATTTATGAAAAAACTTTTCTTTATTTCTTTATTTTTTTCGATGTTTTCTTTGCCGTCTGCGGCTACTATATGTGATATCCAAGCACAGGAGCCTATCCAATTGCTGGAAGCAGAACTAAAGCGCGGATTAAAAACGTATAAGAAACAAAAACCGCCGATTTATTATTTGTCTTACACTTATAGCGAACTTCTGGTGCGTAATTTGTGGGTGTATGCGGGAGGCGTAGCAAGCAAAAGCGAACAAGAAAAACGTTCCCTCAGCGTGCTTGCCCGGGCCGGAAACACTAAAATGGATAATTCCCGTTACTTAAAAGGAGAATCGAAGAAGGATTATGTAGCGTATCGCTCTATGCCCTTGGGTGGAAAAGCTTTTTCCATCGCTTTGTGGGATGCTACGCAACGGGCGGTAAAATCGGCGCAAGAGGTTCTGAGTCAGGTTCAAAGTAATAATCAGGTGGCCTCCGAACGTGCCGATGATTCCCCTGATTTTGTTATGCCCCCTGTTTCTGTTTATTGCCGACATGAAGAATATGCCCCTATAGATATGCAAAAAATAGAGGACTTGTTAAAAGAGGCCTCTTTGTCTGTACGCGGGAACAAAATAGTGTTGGGTTCTTCTTTTGATTTTTTCCAAAAACAGGGACATACATACTTTCTTGATTCCAATGGGACTAAGTTAAAAACTCCCGTTAATTTAGGCCGTATTTCCTATTCAGTGTGGGGGGAAAAAGCAGATGGCGCCTATATTGAAAGAAGTAATTCCTACGATATAATTTCTCCCGAAGGTGTTCCGTCCCTTGAAACATTAGTGGCAGATGTAAAAAAATCGTTAGCGGAACTGGAGGCATTGTTTCACGCACCGGATGCCGAACCTCTTACGGCTCCCGCTATTTTGAAAAACAAGGCTATGGGGGTTTTTGTACACGAAATTTTGGGGCATCGTGTGGAGGGACATCGACAAAAAATAGACTCTTTCGGTAAAACTTTTACCGATAAGTTGGGACAACAAATTATGCCTTCGTTTTTAAGTATTGTGGATGACCCTACCCTGGCTTATTTTAAGAATATCCCGTTGCGCGGTTTTTATGAGTACGATGACGAAGGCGTAAAGGCACAACCCGTTACGATTGTTGAAAACGGTGTACTTAAAAACTTTTTGATGAATGCCAGCCCGATTAAGGGTTTCCCGGTTTCCAACGGACACGGCAGAGCCTCCCTTGGAAACAGTCCGGTGGCCCGCATGGGGGTAACCCGTCTTGTGTCTTCCCAAAGTGTTTCGTATGAAGAACTGGAAAAAATGTTGATTGAAAAAGTAAAAGAACAAGGTAAGCCGTATGGTTTTATTATTGAAGATTTATCCGGCGGATTTACCCAAACCGATTCCTTTGCTCCGCAAACATTTAAGTTGGAACCCACCTTGGTTTACCGTGTTTATCCGGACGGTAAAAAAGAAGTTGTCCGCGGGGCGGATTTAGTAGGTACGCCGTTGGTAAGTTTCAGCAAAATATTGGCCACTGCCGATGATGACGATGTCTTTAACGGGAATTGCGGGGCAGAGTCCGGCTGGGTGCCGGTGTCTGCCATTGCGCCCAGTGTGCTCTTGGACTCCATAGAGGTGGAAAAAACGGCAAAAAGCAGCAGCAAGCCGCCGCAACTGCCGCCGCCTTTTTCACTGCCTGAAAGGGGGAATAAATGAAGAAAATTCTTTTTATTTTGGTTAGTTTTGTAACTGCTTTCGCTTTACAGGCGGCTGCTTTGCCGGATAATGTGTATTTCCGTGCCATGAAGGACGAAATGGACCGTACCTTGAAGGAGTACCGGATAGAAAAAGGCCCTGAACTTTTTTACCTGGCGTATAAGCTGGAATTTAACCAAAAAGCCGAAGCGGGTGCCTCTTTCGGGAAACGTTTCCCTTTTGACCAAAGTGAAAATTTAAGAATCATGGTCCAGGCTAATGTGGGAAGTTACAAAAATGATTCTCTTGGTTTTTTCTCAGATACTAGGAGATATAAGGGGATAACTCTTGCTTCGCATACCTACGAGGGGATTCGCCAGTCTTTGTGGCAGGTATCGGATAGGCAAATTCTTAAACAACAGAAGAGCTATGAGGAAAAACAAGCATACAAAAAGCAAAAACAGATTAAAAAGGACAACTTTTACGATTTTGCTCCCATAAAGCCGAGTTCCTATGTGGAGGAATTAACGGAATTTATGCCTCCTGCTCAAGATCATTTGGAAAAATTGGCGGAAAAACTGTCTACCCAAGGAAAAGACTATTCATTTATAGAAAATTTTGAAACATATATTTTGGTTTCCAAAACAACTAAGTTTTTCTTAAATTCCGAAGGCAGTTTTAGTCAATACAGCGTCCCGAAGGTTATGGTAATTTTTCGGGGAAAGGTTCGTCATGAAAAAGGATATGTGTTTTATCCCCAAGAAGTAATTTCTTTTTCCGCTTTAACACCGGAACGCGAAACTTTATTAGAACAAAAAGCCGATGAATTTTTACAAAAATTATTGGTTTTTCATAAAGCGCCTATGGCGGAGGCTTATATCGGCCCCGTATTATTTAAGCCGTCGGAGGCAGGCGTTCTTATAGCACGGGGGTTGGATTTGTCTAACATTACCCCCTTTCTGGACAGTATGAACGATACGGACCCTTCGGCCAGTCCGTTGCGTGATAAGGTAGGGATGCGGATTATGTCTCCCGGAATAAATGTCTATGACCGCCCTCTTTTGCGGGAATATAAGGGGACAAAGGCGGGATTTTCCCCGATGGATGATGAAGGGGTTTTGGCCCAAGATTTGTTACTGGTAAGTAAAGGAAAATTAAAAAATCTGCCGCTTTCCCGTCGTTCCGGTAAAAGAGGAAAAAGCAACGGGCATGGTTTTGCTTTTTCAGACCAGCCTCGTGAAAATACCACTACCCTGGTTGTAGAGCCGGAAAATCCTCTTTCCCAAAAAGAATTGGAAGAGAAATTGCTGGCGCGTTGCCGCGAACTGGAACTGGAATACTGCTATATTGCCCATGACGATAGCCTTTTTGAACGTATTGATATGAAATCCGGCAAGCGGGAGTTTGTTTTAGGGCTAGATATGACATATTCAGCCAAGCGTGCGCTACGGGATATTTTGGCCACAGGAGACGATTTTAACTTAGAAAACGGAGTCATCGTTCCTTCCTTATTGGTAGATGAAGTGGAACTGGAACCTAAAGAGATGATTCCCGAACGTAAACCGCTTATCCCTCGCCCTTGATAGGTTAATTTATAACCCCCGCAAGAGTTTTTCTCTTGCGGGGGTTTTCCTGTAGAGTAAGAAGGTTGTTAAAAATTATTTTTCAAAAACTCGGTAGCTACCTTGCCGGTAAAAGAGTGGGGCATCTGGTGCGAAATTTCTTCCAATTGTTTTTGCGCCGAGGTTGTTTTACCTAATCGGTATTCATTCAAGGCTTTTATAAAAAGGGCTAACGAATTTTGCGGGTCCAATTCAAGAATTTGTTGGGCAATTTGTAAAGAATCTTTGAAAGATTTTTCCCGATAAAGCCACAAGGCTTTTTGGGCCAACAAATCTTTGCGGGCCGGGGCTAATAGAATCGCGGTATTTAAATCGGCTAATGCCTCTTCCGTAGCGGAAAGACCATAGCGAGCTTTAGCACTTAAGAGCCAAAAGTCCGGATTTTCCGGCTCGTCTGCCAAGGCTAAGGTGATGTTTTGGAATGCCTGCGAGAAATTGCGTTGTTTTAAGAAGGTGTTTGCGTATCGCGCGCGATACAGGGGATCCGCATGCGGTTCCTCTTTGAAAAAACGGTCGTACAGGACGCGGGCTTTGGAATAGAACCCCTGCTGGGCATAGTTGTCGGCTTGGCCGGAAAGCGCGGACAAATTATTAGGTTCTTCTTCCAATACTTTTTCGTAAAGTTCCATAGAGCGGTCCGTCAATCCGGTTCGTTGGTACAGCTGAGCAGCTGCTAACAAGAGCGGTGTGTTGTCGGGGTGAAATTCCAAAGCTTCTAAATACACTTCTAATGCTTTTTCCGGATTGTTCAGTTTTTCGTAACTAAGACCGAGAAGCCGATAGGCACGCCCCTCTCTTCTTTTAACATTTTTTATTTTATAAATATAATCGGTCAGTTCCACAATGGCTTGTTGGTATCTTCCCTCATTAAAACAATCTCTCGCTCGAGCATATTCTTGGCGGTCTCCCGCAGGGGCCAACCCAAGAAAGCCGGCACTGCAAGCACTCAGCAGAACACTCAAAAGACAAGTAAAATAAAATTTATGGTTTAAGTACATAAGGCAATGAAAACAGCAGTAAATCTTCCTGCAGTTTCTCCAATTTATGATGGGTTTCCAACATACCTACTTCGCCTGCTTTGTGTAGTTTATCCAGTTCCAGGGTACCGATATCCAACACACGGCTATTGAGTACAAAGTTAGCTTTTTGGGCAGATTCTTCAATCATGGCAGCGCCGCGAACGTCTCCTATACGCAACAGATAGGCCGCCACGCTTTGAGGTGTTTTAGAAAAAAAGTCCGGTGGGGTAACGGATGCAAGCACATAATCTGCCCCCATGGCTTTGACGGATTCCACTGGTAAATAATCCACTACTGCACCGTCCACTAGGGCTCGATGACGATATTCTACCGGCTCGAAAACACCCGGCAAATTCATACTGGCTCGTACTGCAATGGCAAGTGGCCCGGAGTCGAAAACAATGCGTTCTCCCGTTTTGATATCCATCGCAGCACAGGTAAACGGGATACGTAAATCTTCAAATTGCATTTCTCCTAATTGTTCATGGAAAAAGTTAATTAAATTGGAGGAAGACGGTAAACGTTTGGCAAAGAGAAAACGGAAGAGGCCCATTACGTCAAAATCGGGGGTGATACTATCCAACGTAAGGTGTTTACTTATTTCCCACAAGCGTTCGGTAGGAAGGCCCGCAGCATACAAAGAGCCAATTACTGATCCCATTGAGGTGCCGGAAATCATATCGATTGGAAAGCCGGCATTATCCAAAGATTCCAATACCCCTACATGGGCAAAGCCGCGCACACCTCCGGCGGAAAGAGCCACCCCTATTTTAGGGCGTTTTTCTTTGGGCAGAGTAATAAACTCTTGCCATAAAAAATCACGCAAAACATCATCGTCCGTTTGTATTTCCAGCGCAGCGGACGATTGCATTCCCAGTAAGATAAATAGCAAACAGGCCGCCAATCGGCGGAAGAAGGTTTTCATTATAAATCCTGACCGATGGCCCATTCCAAACGAGCTTTAGAAACGTGGTTTTGCCGAACGGATTCTAAATAGCTTTGAGCCACATCGGAAAATGCATTCAATGCTTCTAAAGGCGCCGTTCCCGTTTTGGCCGAAGTGCCCGCTTTTTTTAACAATTTTTGTAACTCGTTATAGGTTTTTTGGCGGGTAAGTACTTCATCTTGCCAATACAACATGTCTGCAAAGTTTTCCGCTACCTGAATACGGATTTTGTCCTCAATTGCCGCACGACGTAAAGAGCTTTTTTTCTGTTCGGCCTTTTTCTGAGTAATTTGTTCCGATACATTATACGGAATCGGCAAACGAACCGCTAAAGAAATTTGTTTGTTTACTTCGTTTAAACTATCGGTTCCCAATTGCTCAAAAGAGCCGTTTAAAATAATATCGGGGTAACGTTTGGATAAGGCAAGGTCAATAGCAATGTTGTCGGCTTCCAAAGCGTACAGGGCCGATTTTAGCTCCGGTCTAAACTCTAAAGCCCACAAATTAAGGTGGGGCAAATCTCTATCGATACGAATGGGAGAAAAATCCCCTTTAATAGTGATGTGGGAATTAAGCTCTTTATTTAAACTGACCAGCATGGACAGTTGGGCTTTTTTAAGTAGGCGAGTAGCATCACTTTGTTTAGCTTTGAGATTCGCCAGTAAGGAATGAATGCGAATTTGTTGCCACACATCACCGGTAGGGCGTTTGTACCAGGAGGAAGCCAACTCAACCAGTTCTTCTGTCAACTTAGCATACTCTTGTGCATAAAGCAAACCGTAGAAGGATTGTTTGATGTCTAAAACAGCCGCATTTTTGACAATTTCGTATCGGCTTTGGACTTGTTTTAAATTGGCACGGGCCATTTTAAGCGTACCATTGATTCTGCCGCCGGAATAAATATACTGCGTAGCGGTAATACCCACTCCGTAAAATTGGTCTTTTTCACCCAAGTTTCCGCTTCCCGGCAAGAATCGATTGGCTACTGCGTCCGGAAGAACCATGGGGTAATCTAAATCGTACCAAGTGGCTGTGCCTTGAAGAGCAAATTGCGGCAGATAGCGGAATTTGGCCTCGTTTACTTTTTGTTCCGCAATGATAATTTCTTGTTGAGCGGTAAGAAATTCGGAATTATTTTCCAATCCTAAGCGAATGGCATTTTCCAAGGTTAAATTATCGTTAATTAAACTGGAAAATTTGAGCCCGTATTCTTTTTGTGCAAAAACAGTACTTGCAAAAGATAACGCAAGCAATAGCACAACTAATTTTTTCATACAACCCCCGTTTACTTCTGTTTGTTCTTATTGATTTCCGCTTCTACGCGGTCCATCATTTTGTTAAATTCGGCTTGCAGTTCCGTTAGTTGATCTCCCTGACGTAAGCGTACCCGTTGAGAAAAATCACCTTTGGCAATTTCTTTGCAGGTTTGTTCAAATCGATACACAGGCCCCGCCATTTTGTGCGATAAGATAGCCGATATCAGTATTACAAATAACAAATAAATAGCTATTTTGTAGAAGAAGCTGGCCGCAATGGGGATAAATTGATCATAGATGGGTTGTACCAACACGGGGTAGTTGTCGAAAAGATCATTTAAGGTAGCGGTTAACTCGAACGTCATGATGGCTAGCCCGCACAGCACACTTAAAACAATCATCATCATATAACGTAATTGCAACGTTTTTTTGATGAAAATAGTACGGCGTTTAAATTGCGGGCGTTGATTTTGAGGAGCAGGAGTTTGGTTCATAAAGCCTCGTTAAAAATGAGTAACATAGCGGATTTGTAAGATACGTTCACTTTCGCTCCCGCGGCCGATGCGGCGTACGGCGCCGTCCAATGCTAAAGAAGGATGGAGGTAAAAGCGGGCGCCCAAATTCAAACGGGAATCACGCGTATTGCGGATATTATCCCACTCTGCCAACAAGCCAACTTTTTCGGCTATGTTATAATAAAGACCCGTGAACATATAGAGTTCACTCCAGTCAAAATCGGAAAAATTAATTCCGGCTGTAGCGTGAAGGCCGGGTACAAAAATTTCGCGCGTCATAGTAATATATCCGCCTTTTCGATCGTCCAAATAGTTTTTGGTATCTCTGTATTTGCGTGTCACATCGTAACCGTAGCCGTATCGACGGCCATCATACCCGATGGCAATAGCCGGTAAATAAAGGCTGCCATCATAAATTTTCCATTTGGCTTGAAAATCCGGATCCAGTACGCGTACCGAGTCGGACGAGCCCAACAGTTCATGTGCTGCTACGGATACCCCGATGTTAAGCCGTGGGAAAACGCCGAAGTCCAAGCTTTCCATCACGGTACCATGGTCGTATGTACGGGTAAGGAAAGAGACTTGGTATCGATCGAAGGTTTCAGCGGTGGGAACGTCGATTACCGTGGTTTCCACACTGATAGGATCTCCTTGAGCGGCAAAAACAGCCAAGGGGAAACAAAGCAAAGCGGCTAAAAGGGTGAGGTGCAATTTCATATCGTCATTCTCCTAGATTATAAAAATGTGCGAACGTCTTGCACGTCCGGTTTGGTAATGTAGCGAACATTGTGAACGTAGGCTCCTTCACGGGCGGGCATAAAATCGTTGCGATCGCGCGGAAATTCCACGTCTAAAATGCCTTTTTCCAAACGAGAAGTGGAAGATACCACCGCTTTGTGCCAACGATCGGTATGCTCTTGGTCAGAGGCTTGTTTCGGGTTCCAATAGTTGCGCAACACAACCGTTCCTTTGGTAATCGGATCGGCTTTTCCAACAGCGGCTGTTTTTAAAATAACGTCTTCGGTCCATACTGTTTTTCCGTCGCAAGGACCATTAATAAATTTTACTTTGTAACGAGGATCATTATCTGACGGACGTTTTTTCAAGTCTGCCAACGAATAAAGAGCATAGGACTTGCCTTCATTCTGACAGGCGGCAAAGACATGCGTGTTTAAAAATCTTTCATAATCTTGTTTATTATCGGTACGATTGTAGGGGGATTCTTTTTTGGAATGGCATCCGGCCAGTAACATAACGGAACAAATTAAAAAAAGGCTTAGCAGTTTTTTCATAACAGTTCTCCTTTTGAGGGTCGACGCGTAGGGACGCGCGCGTAAGACCATTATACAAATTATACTCGTTTTTTTACGGAAAAGAAATACAGAAAATAAATTTTATTTTCATGCAAAAAATCCCCGCCCGGTACAGAGGCGGGGATAAATACAGAAACGGAAGAACAAATTAGTCTCGCTGATAGGTGCCTACGTCTCTGCGGCTGTCTAGTAATTGGTCGGTAGCGGCTCTATCTCCTACAAGACCTGCGGGCGTGCTTTCTCTTCTTTGCTCAGAGAATTCTAAACTTCCCTGTATTGTTTCCTCGGCAAGAATCTTATCCACATCATCTCTTGCTTTCAGATAACGATTAAGATAGTCCACTGTATCTTTTGCAATTTGCTCAGCAGCATGTTCTTGGGAGAGCGTTGCTCCGCCAAGATCTTCGCTCACAGCAATAGCATTTCCTCCGATGATAGGGGAAAGGCCTGTGTTTATAAAAGATTCTCCTCCTTTGGTAGTTGAAGTATAAGCGATAGAAACTTCTTTAGCATTGTTGTTTTTTAGATTTTCTAAGTTTTGTGTGTGCCATGCTTGCAAGTCTGTTTGCGTATACAGAACATAAGCAGGAGAGAAATTCCTGATATATTCTGTTTCTTCTTTAATTTTATCCTTAATTTCTTCTTCAGACATACCGCTTTGGGCAAATTGGGCAGTTAATTGCTCCGGTAAATTTTGGATATATTCTTCCTGTATTTGGGCATAACGATTCAGGGGGTCCCCCTTGAAAGTAACCTTCCCCGCCATATCGAGTCTTTCTTTTAACTGAAAATCTTCCTGCTTAGCAGCAGCAACCCAAAAGCAAGGGTTGTTTTTATCACAATTGGCTTTAGAAGTCATAAAGTGATACAACTTTTGAGCAGTAAATCCCGGTTTTTTCTCAAGGAGACTTTCGGGGGGAGTGTCTGGATCTAACTCCTCGGCTAAATTCCCTCCTATTGTTTCTGTAAGAGCATTTACATCAAACTCTTGTCCAAAAACGACGGTTATCGGAATTGTGTAGTTTGTCGTTCCTTTAATAACAGGAAAATCTTTCGCGTTTTTTTGTTTTATTTCTTCTTTTTTTCTTCCATCAATAGGTTGTGGCTCGTCCTTTTTCAAAGGGCACTCACTAGAAGAGCTTTTTAGAGATTTGTTGTTGCATTTTACTGCTTCGGCTATGCTCGGAGTTGCGAGATCTTCTAATTCTGTGATTTTTTTTTCTTTCAATGCCGCAAGACTGATCTCTCGATTCTTTTCCTTCAAAAGCCTTAATTTTTTTCTGGTATAATTGTCTCTCTCTTCCTTTTGTTTCGGAGAGTGCGGTGGCGGGCCGAAACGGGCATCTGCAGCTTTTTCAATCTTGCTTTCAAATTCTAATTCCGGATAAACAAGGGATAAAACTCTGCTTAATACCTCGTTTTCATCAAAGCTTGTTTCTTCTTCCCCGTTTCCGTTGGAAACATTTTGATTTCCGAGAGAAATGTTGAGGTCGTTCATATCTGTGGCTCCGGCACGGTTAAATTGGCGCGGATCCTTGGCGGATTCCGAGTCCCCTTGTACGTAAGCCAAGCGAGCGGCTTCGTCATCTACGTACCAGTCCGAATCTGTTGCGTAAGGGTCATCAAACCCAAAGAAGCGTTTAATGGGGTTAAAAATACGTGCCAATTTGGAATTAGGCACTTCTTTGGTACGAGGATTGATGGCTACCGGTGTAAAACGGGCAGCACGTTCTGCGCGGATGTAGTTGTCGTATGCATCGCCTTTTACACTGATTTCGTGCATGCCACGGGTAGTTCCTTCCGGAGAAAATTGAGGGGCAAGCACCCATTCTTCTTCGCCGTCTCCAAAAAAGGACCCGAAGGGACCTTCTCCGCCGGCTTTAGGGGTTTCTTCCGTGGTAGGTGTATTCGCAGCTGCGGCGCGAGCATCGGCCAGCATTTCTTCCGCTACGGCGTTGCTGTTAGCATTTTGCATTCCGCCAGCGGAATGGATACCCGCATTTTTTTTGCCGAATACGGCCGCAATCCGGTTGACCAGTTCAGTTAACGGGTTGGAAGTAAAAATTTGAGGAGTGTTTTGTTGTGCATTTTCGCCTGCTTTTGGGTTGGATGTTGCTTTCGGAGCAAAAAACGGCAACGAAAGAAACACCAGCACCAACACAGCTAGCGAAATGGCTGCGATTTTAATCTTTTTTTTCATAAGGAAGTTCTCCTGTTTTATGGGTTGGCATTATTTTTGTCCTGCTGATTTAAAACTGTTGTTAAAAATTATTTCACCTGAGATGGGGTCCCCTTTTTAGAAGAGATGAAAGTACGTCCTCCATTTTTCTCTGCTATTACACCTGCCCATGGTGTGGCGTGGGCTGTTAGGAGATCTAGCAATGTTTTTGATTTTTGAGTGGAGTCTGTGAGTTTCCAAATATAAGGGGTTCCATTTCCTTGTGCTTGGCCTGTTTCCTCGCTACCGGCTGGCGTATCAGTTCCGGAGGAAGAGCTTCCGCCGTCTTTCCCACCGTTTTTTACTTTGGTAGAGGAACCTTTTCCCCTGGCAGAAGGAGTGAGCTTTTCGTCGCCACCTTTTCCTTTGGCAGAGGAAGATCCCGCACCTTTTTCCTTAGAATCTTCTTTACCGGAAGAAGAAGTTCTCTCCTCAATTTCCTCCTCAACTTTTTCCTCATCAGTTTCAGGAGGGAGTCCGTCTAATATTATGTTTCCAGCGAGAGTTGTACCAGCCGCAAAAAATTTTTCTATTTTGTTTTTCACGTCAGGACTTGATTGATACGGGTTGTTTTTTATTTGTTCTGCTAAATCGGTGGTAGTGGTTTGGACAACGTATAAATCGTCTTTGTCTTTAACAACAAAAGATACAGAATGTTTTTCCACTTCCACGCCTTCTTCGGCGCAGGCTTGTAAGTATTCGGATAAATAATCCGGTCTCTCCTCTTCTGCTATGGTCGGATCTTCGGAAAGGATACGTTCTAAATCTTCCGCCTGCAAACGACGGATTTCTTTTGTTACCTCTCGGGTTTTGGTTTTAATAAAATCGGCTTTAGCTAATCTGTTTTCTTCTGTATCAGGCAACATGCCCCATTTTACTTCCGCCGCGTTTCGGACAAGTTTTTCTGCCCGTTGTTCCGGGTATAATATATCCTTTAAATTGGCTAAGGCTACGGCAGACGTTGTCTTTTGAAGAGGGACTCTCTTTTCGGAAGAAGTCTGTACGGTAGGAACAGATATTTGAGGATTATTAGGTGCCTTCATAAGGGCGGAAGGGTTTTTCCCCTTATTTTCTACCAATGAATTTGTCCCCGCTGCGGAAAGTACTTCTTGCGGTAAAGGAATGTCCGTGGGATTAGCCGATGGGGCAGGCTCGTCGGTTATGTTTACTTCGTGCATACCCTTAGCTGCCATATCTTCCGGGGAGGTTTGCGGGCCGATCAGCCAATTCCCGTCACTGGTGTCGTCTTGGGGTAAATCGATTTCTTGTGCAGGAGTTCCATCCCCCGGTAAAGAATGCATCAAATCCGCTCGATAGCCTGCTTTTGAGTAGCGCGGTTGTTCCTTGGCTTGTTGGGCCATAGCCAGTTGTTGGTCATGGCGATTTCTGTTCCATTGGCTTTGAATGGCCTTTACAATGCGGTTGACAAGCGTGGTGAGCGGATTGGAAGTGAAAATTTGAGGTCGGGGGCGTGCCTGTACCGTCGGAGCCGAAGAGGGGGCGGGAGCCGTTTCCAAAAACGGAAGAATCATAAAAATAATTCCTACCAGCAACACCAGTACGAATAAAAAACCCATTAACTTTCTCATAAAGTTTCCTCAAAATAAAAAACGAACACGCACGAGCATACACTCGTCTATGATTAGTAGTGTAGTTTTTTATAAGAGGTTTTTCAAGGGTTTTAAGTCCTAGCTGAGGTTTGGGTCTTTTGGGGTCGGGAGAATAATCTTTTTACAATTTCCCAAGACTTTTTCACATGGGCCACAAACGGGTGTTGAGAGGAAGTATTCGAAACTTCTGCTTGCTCGTCGGGGTGGAGGGGAAGGGTGAATCCGGCACGTTGTACTAGCTGTCGTAAATAATTGGAGGGGATTGCAAAATTAAGGTTTTGGTTACCTTCTCCGCTGTAGCTGGCAAAAGCTACGGATACCACTTTCCCTTCTGCATTAAAAACGGGACTTCCTGAAGAGGATGGAGAAATGGGCGCACTGATTTGATGCCACACCACCCCGTCTGCTTTTTTGCGTACTTGGCTGATAAGCCCCGAAGAAATAGTGTTTTGTAAACGACGCGGATTGCCTATGACTGTGATGGGTTGCCCGGGGAGAACGGTGTCTGAATTTTCTAAATAGACAACCGGCAAGTGGAGGGCTTTTATTTTGAGCAAAGCCAAATCCACATTTCCGGCCTCGGCCACCACCACGGCTTCACCGGAAACGGCACCCGTATTGAAAGTGATGTTACTGTAAAGGGAGTCTTGTGTTACGTGGCGGCTTGTGGCGATTAGGCCGTCAGGCGTGAGGATAAAGCCCGTACCCGTAAAGGTGGTGCCGTCGTTTTTCGCTACATTAATGGCGACCACGGCAGCAGCATTTTTGTTGGCAATGGTTACATGATCATTCTCCGCCCGTAAACAGAGCGGTGTAAGGAAAAGCAAGACCGTAAAAAGGGGGAGGATCCTCATATTCTGATTATATATAAATTTGTGACGAAAGAAACCCTTTAGTTGAAATATGCTTGCATAAATAGTACACTAGTAGCAATAAAGGAGTATGATTATGCAAGAAGTGTTTTATGTAAGCCGTAAAAAATATGAGTCGTTGGTAAACGAACTAAAAGATTTGAAAGAATTAAAAGCGCAACTTTCCAACGAAATCGGCGAAGCTGCCGCACAAGGCGACTTGAAAGAAAACGCCGAATATCATGCCGCTAAAGAAAAACAAGCGGAAACTTTGATTCGTATCCAAGAATTGGAAACGCGCCTGCGAAATGCGCAAATCACGGACGATTTAACCGTGGATAAAAGCGAAGCTCGCATCGGGGCGACCGTAACCATTGCCGATTTAGATGCCGGAATCGAATTTACTTATACGTTGGTAGGGTCTATGGAATCCAACCCTGAAAAAGGTTTGTTATCCGTTAAATCGCCTTTGGCAAACGGAGTACTCGGTAAAAAGGAAGGCGAAACCTTTGAAGCTGTTTTACCGCGTGGACCCAAAAAATATAAATTGGTAAAGTTGGAATATAAGTAATTCAAAATTCGCTTTTACTAAAAAAATCTCCTTCTAATTGTAGAAGGAGATTTTTTTTAAAAGGAAATTTCTTGTAATCTTTTAAGCTGTCCTTGCGGATCGTATGTAGGATCTTGTAGGTAGCAAAAGAAAGAACGGAAATCGCTATTATTTGTATACCAGTAATAGACACTTTCTAAAAATAAGTCTTCTGCATAAGTAAGTTGGGTTTCATCTTGCGGATATTTAGGCATTTTTCCATGTTGTTCTACGTATGCAATTAAACGGTCTGTGGTTTCATCCAAGGAAATATACTTTTTAGGATATGCTTCTAAAATAGCTTGGATTTGTTGCTTATATGGTAAAACAGCTGAAAAATTATTGAATGTGCTATGGTTCATGATTATGGAAAGGCGGTTATACAAGCGACGTTCTTGCTCTTCTCCACGACTCCAAGCCGGCACGCGGCCGTGGCGAGCCACGAAGTCTTGTAAACGAATCAAAAGATCCTGATAAATGGCAACCGTAGCTTCTGCTTCCTTGCGTGCGAGAGTAAGACTTTTTG
The DNA here is from genome assembly GCA_045580265.1 of Elusimicrobiaceae bacterium. Classification (GTDB taxonomy): domain Bacteria; phylum Elusimicrobiota; class Elusimicrobia; order Elusimicrobiales; family Elusimicrobiaceae; genus Avelusimicrobium. Next base: position 88,372 of record JAZNNM010000002.1, read on the forward strand.
TATGTTTTTTATAAGCTTCTTTGAGAAAAACGGAGAACTCTTCCTGTCTTTGCACGGTTAACGGACGGGAAATGTATTCATGAAGGACTTCTTTTAAAGGTCTGTCTCCCAATAATTCTCCGTCCAAAAGGGGATTTTTCATAATTTCCCGCAGCCTGAGATTCATTTTATGAGGATGACGGGTCATATAATTTACAGCTGAATTGGCGAAAACTTCTTCCGGATTTTTAGGGGAAATAAACCGAAGCTCCAGTGTTGTTACAAATTCTACCGGAATGCTGTAATAATCGGACAAATCTTGTAAAAACAATTCGTAATCCTTTTCTGCTAATGAATTGAACAGAAAATTTTGTAAAGATGCGCTGCGAATGGTGATGATTTCGGAAAGCAACAACTCGCTCGCATTTGGATCGGACAGTAAATCTAATTTTTGGCTAGTACCTAATACTTTTTTCGCCAAATTTCGTTCTATGTCGTAGGTTGTCTTATAGTTTAAGACTGTCTTTGCTGCAGTTTCTGGCATAACAGTAGCATATATAGCCCCTTCGTTAAAAAGGGCAAGCGGAGTCAAATTTTCCGCCCTAACTACCGGTGGAAACTTCGTCAAAGAGGTGGTGCCCCCCTTTTGGGCGCTTTTGACAAGCGGTTTAACTGCTTTACTAAGCGGCTGTGCGTTGGAAATCAACGGTAAAAAAACAAATATAAAAATAAAGAGAATATTTTTCATACTTATACTTTAGTACAAATAAACTTGTTTGAACAGGGCCTTTGGACCTATGTGTATTATAGGTCCTTGAAAACACAAAAACCCCAGCCTGCAGGGCTGGGGTTTTATTGGCAGGAATGTATTAGTATTTCTTTAGTACGGCTTCTTTGGCAGCGGTGGAATAAACGTTGTAATCCATTTGTTGGAAAATGGAATCGCGTTGTTCCAAATCGTACACATAACCTTCATTGATACGGTTACCTTGGATTTGTTCATACAACTCATTAAAACGCTGGACATGGTCCTTGGTGCGTTTGGTGGAGTATTCCTTAGCGGTTCCGGTGGTCATAAGGAAGGCCCAGTCGGACGATTGCATAAGCACCAGCTCGCGTGCCAGTTGGTTTAGCGCGCGGCGCAAAAGGCCTTCAGCATTCGGAAACTTGTTGGCTAATTCCATCATGCGTTCAGCCGATTTGATAAGGTGGCGGTAGATCCAGTCATTACCGCTGTTGAGCCACACATCGTGATAACCTTTATCGCCCCAAGAGGACATGGAAGGCTGCACCGCTTGGTTTTCGGGGTACATTTCCAAGTATTCACTGGGGGTGACCAGTTTAATGTCGGTTTGATCGTAATAGATTTTTTTGAATAAGTATTCAAGGAACTCAATCCCTTCGTACCACCAGTGTCCGTAAAGTTCGGCGTCATACATGGAAACTACGAGCGGCTTACGGTCGATAACGGTGGAAAGGTATTCAATTTGTTTTTGGCGGTTAAACATAAAGTTCCCTGCGTGGTCGGCCGCCACTTGGCGCGCTTCATGCGGATTGTAGGCTTGCTTTTGGTTAAGGGCTACTTTCCCTGTAATTTTATGGTATTTTACGCTGATATTGCGGCGCACTCCGTCGGAATGGAGATACGGTTTGATATAATCGTAATCCAAGTCGTAGCCTAAGTCGCGGTAGAATTCGCGGTAGCGCGGATCTCCGGGATATCCCGATTCAGCACTCCATACTTGTTGAGCTGATTCCATGTCGCGGGCGAAAGCGGCAACACCTGTTTTCGGGCAATATACGGGAGCATAAATGCCGTATTTCGGACGAGGCGTTCCGTGTAATACACCATGGGATTCGGTAAAGAAGAAACGAATTCCTTCGTCGCGTAAGAATTTGTCATCTCCGGGGTTATAAGCGCATTCGGCTAACCAAATACCGCGCGGGCTGCGGCCAAAACGGCTGCGATAATCGTTAGCGGCCGTTTTAATTTGGGCGTTTACGCTTTCTTTGTGTACCATGAGCGGTAAATAACCGTGGGTGGCACAACAGGTGATGATTTCCAATTTTCCCATATCTTGGAACTTTTTGAAACCTTGCAGAACATGACCGTGATAGCGATTTTCAAACAAATCTTGATAGCGGCGGAATTTGTCGTAGTACATCTTGGCTACGGCTTCGAATTCGGTACCTTTGGTGCGGGTCAATTCTTTTTCGGAAAGTTCAATGCGTTGGTTTAAATAATGACGGAAACGGCTGATTAACAACGGGTCTTCCATCATATTGCAAAGCGGCGGAGTGAGCGACATGGTCAAGCGGAAATCAGTTCCTTCTTCCGTTAAGTTTTCAAATACATTGAGTAACGGAATATAGGTTTCCACCATGGCTTCATAAAACCAGTCTTCTTCCAAAAAGTCCGGATATTCCGGATGTTTGATAAACGGTAAATGGGCGTGAAGTACGAGTGCTAAGTATCCTTTTTCTTGTCCCATAATTATTTTCCTTGCTCGCGGAGAGCCTTAATGTGTACAAAACGCGTTTTGTCGCCTTTTGCGTTACGCGCGTGAATGGGCAAGTCCACTATGCTTCCGGCCGGAAGCGGTTGACGAATGGAAAATTTGCCTTCTTTAAGTTCAATTTCTTTCCCATTGATGGAAACGATGGCATTTTTGGAAGCAGAACCGTAAATGATAATTTCGCAATCGGCATTCAACCAGATATCTTCATCTTCCACTTGAACTTTATCTAAATGGAGGGAAAAAGAACTCCACGAGCTGGGTGCTCCGGAGGGAGTTAAATCCGTTATTTTCCAACGTTGGCTGAGCACTTGCATACGTTCGCTGGCTCCCAAACCGATGTAATCGGCACCGGAGAGTTGCAAGAGCTTTTGGAAATCTCCTTCCACTACAATCCATTTATCATCGATTACATTGGAAATACGACCGGGCGGCAAGGTGGTTACATTGCTGCGGGAAAGCAGAATAAATCGACCGTCAGTTGTTAAATATCCTAATTCTGCCACATAAGAGCGACCCGACTCCGGCGCATGAATATACCAGCTTCGGGCTTCAAAAATCACCGGTAAATCGTAATGGCAAACAGAGTTGCTTCCATCAAAATTCGCTACGTCTGTTACATCGTGTAGGCGAACAATTGTGCGGGCGGTATCAATCAGTTGTCCGTATTCGCTTTTGACAAAGTCGATGGTGCTTTGGGTAATTTCCCAGAACAAAAATAACCAAGCCGGATCTTTCGGCAACAGGTAGCTTTCGGTTTTGCCGTATCCGGACGGAATGTCCGCTTCGGCGTTGACGTCCTTTTCAATGGGTTTTACCAAGGCGGACGAAGAGAGATGTTGCGTCATTTTAGTACCTCATCCTATTAAGTTTAAAGTTTAGCAGGCATTTAAATCCTATTTACTCTATTATATTTTAGCATTTATAGAGCCCAAATAGGGAAAAAAAGCCCGACCGTTACAGAAAGGCCGGGCTTTTGGATAAAAGAGTTTTTATGCTTTTACTGGTTTTTGAATTAAAAATAAGCTGATAAACAAAATGCCCATCCCCACAAGTTCCAACCCGTTGGGAGTTCTTCCTCGCGCAATAATATCGCTTCCCATGGCTACTATCGGCGTAAAATAGGTAACCGATGCCATGCGGGTGGCACCCCATCGCTTGATTAAAGCTATCATAAGCAGAAAGGCCACTGCAGAAGAGAAAACCCCGGCACTAATAATGGAGATAATCACTTTTGCCGTAAATGCTTCGGCTGGGGGGAAGGGTTCTGTTAGTCCTGCGATTAACAACAGGGCAATAGCGGCAAAAAGATATTGATGAAACGTATTTGCTTCATGTGATACAGCATTACTGTTTACCATAATTTTTGTGGTAATCACATTTCCTAATCCGTAAGACCATGCCATTACCAAAAGAGCCATGCATCCATAAAAGGCATTTTGATTGGCAGACAATTGAGCGGCCGAAAGAGTGGGATACATAAAAACAATAAGGCCCGTCATTCCAAGCACAATTCCTAATGCTCTTAACCAAGTAAAACGGTCCACCCCCTTTAGGAAAATGGCGCCTGCAATAAAGGACCAAATCGGTACGCTTCCATTAAATACGCCACTGATGGTGGGATCTATAAAACGTTGTCCCCAAGACATCGCTGCAAACGGAAGCAGAATAAGCAGTAGTCCAATAGTCCACGGGCGCCACAATTCTTGAAACGGGCATTTTAAATTTTTGCGTTGTATTGCGTAGAGTATAATAAAAAAGCTTAACCCGGCCAAAACTCTAAAACAAGTTCCCCAATAAGGGGGTAGAGTTGTAACGAAATTTTTGGTGGCTAAAAAAGCCGTTCCCCAACACAGTGCCAAACAAAAAGCTAATAGATAACCCATAAAATTCTCCTTTTTCCCATTATAGTAAATTGTATTTGGATTTCGTACACGAGTAAAAGGGGAAAATCGTATAATATACTCAAACGGGGGATTTTTATGAAAAAGATAATTTTTTTAGTAGGAATGTTTTTGTTGGTTGCCGGTATCGCTTTTTGGAGCGATAAAAAATCGACTCCAACCGTGGAGATAAAAAAATTGCGGGTTGTAGTTTCGGGGTATGTGCCGTATACGCTTGTTCGGCAGCTTGCCGGTGAAGAAGTAGAAGTTTCTATGCTGCTTCCTGTTAATGCCGAGCCGCACTCCTTTGAACCCACTCCCGGCGTTATTGTAGCGGTAAACCAAGCGGATATTTTTGTGTATATTTCGGATCGTTTGGAGCCTTGGGCTAAAGATGTTTTAGGGGATAAAAAAGACAAAGTGGTCCGTTTGGCCGATGGAGTTGCTCCTTCGGAAGATCCACACGTATGGATGGATTTTAATAATATGCGCCAAATGGCTCGGCTTGTAACGGAAACACTTGTGCAAAAAGATCCGAAAAACCAATCTATATACGAAGAAAATTTGAGCGATTTTTTAGCGGAGTTAGATTCTTTGGATCAAACATACCGTGAAGTTTTGTCCTCTTGCCAAAGTAATGAGGTAGTGCATATCGGACACTTAGCTTTTAAGAACTTAACTAAAAACTACCATCTTTCTCTGTCTGCATTGGCGGGGGCTTCCCATGATGGAGAACACTCCGTACATAAACTAACCGAACTTATTAAACTTATTAAACACAAAAACGTAAAAGCCATCTTTACGGAAGAAACTCTTTCTCCTCGATTATCTGCTATGGTAGCGGAAGAAACGGGCGCGCAAGTGCTACCTCTTTACACGGTAGAGCATATCAGTAAAGAAGATTTTGATACCCAGGTGACTTATGGTGAACTGATGCGACGCAATTTGCAAAGTTTGAAAAGGGGGCTTGCGTGTCAATAATTAAAGTTACCAATCTTTCTTTTTCATATACGCGGGTGCCGGTTTTAGAAGATATTTCTTTTTCTGTTCAAGCGGGCGACTACGTGGGGGTTATCGGCCCGAACGGAGGGGGAAAAACCACTCTTTTAAAAACAGTTTTGGGGTTGGAAAAAGCACAAGGAGGAATTTTACTTTTCGGTAAACCTCTTTCTGAGTTTACAGATTGGCATAAAATCGGTTATTTGGCGCAAAAAAGCCCTGTTTCTCAAAGTCGCTTTCCCATTTCTGCTGAGGAAGTGGTACTAATGGGATTGCCTTCTCGCAAAGGGGTGCGGGTAAGCCTCGCGGAGCTTAAACAAGTGCACGAAGCTATGGAAAAAACCCACACGCGGGAATATGCCGGACGTATCTTTCATGATTTATCTATCGGTCAACAACAACGTGTACTATTAGCGCGGGCTATTGTAGGGAAGCCCAGTCTTTTAATTTTAGATGAACCTTCCACCGCTTTGGACGCCTCTTCTCGCGAAATGTTTTTTGATTTATTGGGAGAGCTTAACACCCTTCATCACGTAACTATCCTGCTCATTACACATGATACCAGCGAAGTGGGAAAATACATTTCTAAATTTATGTATGTAGATAAAACACTCGTTTTCTTCGGCACAAAGGAAGAATTTTGCCAGTCAAAAAAAGTGGCCGAAAAACTGGGTGCCTTTGCTCAGCATACTATTGATCATTTGCACAAACAGGGGCATTGCCCATTAGGCTGCCATTGCGGAGGAGAAAAATGATAAGCGAATTTCTAAGCTATGGTTTTGTGCAACGTGGCCTACTGGCGGGCAGTTTGGTAGCAGCCTCTTGTGCATTGTTAGGAGTTTTTTTAGTGCTTAAAAGGCTTTCCCTTATAGGGGACGGCATGAGCCATGTTTGCCTAACGGGTGTAGCGGCTGCTTTACTGACGGCGACCAATCCCGTTTATATGTCGATTCCGGTGGTAATGGTTTCTTCTTTAGGTATTATGAAACTGGCCCGGAAATTTAAAATTTACGGAGATGCTGCTATTGGGATTGTCAGCGCGGCGGGCCTTTCGATAGGGCTTTTGTTGACCGCATTGGCAGGCGGATTTAATACCGATTTGTTAGGCTACTTATTTGGTAGTATTTTAACGGTTACACGCACAGAGGTTATGTTGTGTGCGGTGTTGTTGGCAGGTGTGTTGGCGGGATTATTTATTTTCTACCGAGATTTAGTAACCACCTGTTTTGATGAGCCTTTTGCCCACACTCGTGGAATTTCGGCCGAATGGCTAAATGCTTCCCTTGTGATGATTACCTCCGTGGCAGTGGTACTGGCATTTAAGGTGGTAGGTATCTTTTTAATTTCTGCTCTCATTATTATTCCTCCGGTCAGTGCGCTGTTGGTATCGCGCACTTTTAAGCAGGTATTGTATCGGTCAGTACTTTTTGGAGTGGGGAGCGTGTGGGCAGGAGTGTATGGATCTTTTGTATTCAATATCCCTTCCGGAGCAACCATTATTTTTGTCAATTTGCTTTTCCTGTGCGGGAGTTACGCATATAGTAAATTAGGAGATAATAATGCCCGCTAAAAAGGATACTTCTCTTCTAATCAAGGGATTAAAAAAATTATATCCCGAACACATTATCCCCTTGCATCACAAAAATGCGTGGGAATTATTGTGCGCGGTTATCCTGTCGGCCCAATGTACGGATGCGCGTGTCAATCGAATCACTCCTCATCTCTTCAAAAAATATCCCACTGTACATCATTTGGCCCAAGCGGATATCCAAGATGTGGAAAAAATTATTCATTCTGCGGGGTTTTACCATAGCAAGGCTATTTCCTTAATCGAAATGTCTAAACGTGTGTGCGAAGTTTATGGTGGAGAAGTACCTCAAAGCATGAAAGAACTGCTTACTTTGCGCGGAGTGGCCCGTAAAACAGCTAATGTGATGTTAGGGGATTACTTTAAGAAGCCCGAAGGGATTGTTGTGGACACCCATGTAAAAAGATTGGCTTTCCGTTTGGGGCTTACCCGTCAAACCGATCCTGTAAAAATAGAGCAGGATTTAATTAAACAAATTCCCTACGAACATTGGGGTTGGTTTTCCTTGGCGCTTATTTTGCACGGACGGCAAGTATGCAATGCACGTAAGCCGGAGTGCTCCCGCTGCACGTTGGCAGGCTTTTGCCCGCAGAAGAGTGTAAAGATTTCTTCTTAGTATTTCTACCTTTTTATAGAAAATAAAAACCCCCGCTTGTGAGCGGGGGTTTATTTTGGAAAAGTTTTATTTTCCTACCAAGGCCAGCAAAATACCGGCTGCTACTGCACTGCCGATTACGCCGGCCACGTTCGGGCCCATGGCGTGCATCAACAAGTAGTTTTGTTTGTCATATTCCAAACCGACTTTGTTGGATACGCGCGCGGCCATCGGTACGGCGGATACACCGGCGGAACCGATAAGCGGGTTGATTTTTGTTTTGCTAAAGCAGTTCATCAGTTTAGCAAGCAACACACCCGAGGCCGTAGCCACGGAGAAGGCGATAATGCCGAGAAGCAAAATACCCAAGGTTTCCGTGGTAAGGAATTTGTCGGATTGCAATTTTGAACCGACGGATAAACCGAGCAAAATGGTAACGATGTTGCAGAATTCGTTTTGCAAGGTTTTGGACAAGCGTTCTGCTACGCCAGATTCTTTAATCAGGTTACCGAAGGTAAGCGCACCGATAAGCGGCGCAGCAGACGGTAACAACAAGGCGCAGAGGAGCAAAATTACAATCGGGAACAAGATTTTTTCGCGTTTAGATACAGGGCGCAATTGTTCCATGCGAATTTTGCGTTCCGCATCGGTGGTGAATAACTTCATAATGGGTGGTTGGATAATCGGTACTAACGCCATATAGGAATACGCCGCCACGGCAATGGCTCCGAGCAAATCGGGGGCCAAGCGCGTAGTAAGGTAAATAGACGTCGGACCGTCCGCCCCGCCGATAATACCGATAGAGGCAGCTTCTTTTAAGCCGAAGGCAAACAACTGGTCTCCGCCAACATGAACATAACTAAGGGCAATAGCACCGATAAGCGTGGCGAAAATACCAAACTGCGCCGCCCCGCCCAAAAGGGCCATTTTCGGGTTGGCAATTAGGGGGCCGAAATCCGTCATGGCGCCTACAGCCATGAAGATAAAGAGCGGAAATAAGCCCGAGTTAATACCGAAGTTAAACACAATACCCAAAAAACCGTTCGGGCCGGCAATAGCTTCACCCGGAGGCATGGGAATGTTGGCAAGGATTCCGCCAAAGGCAATGGGAACTAAAAGCAACGGTTCAAACTGCTTTTTGATACCCAGCCAAAGCAGGAAACAACACACCGCAATCATGGTAAGTTGTTGCCAAGTAAGCGCGTAAATACCGGTCGTTTGCCAAATTTGGTTCAATGCTTGCATGATATCCATAAGTTGGCCTCTTATTTAATCTCCGCCAAAACATGGCCGGTTTGCACTTGGTCGCCTTGTTTAACGGCAAAGTGAATCGTTCCGGCAGCCGGAGCAGAAACGGGAGTTTCCATTTTCATGGCTTCCAAGACGATGATTTCTTGCCCTTCGGCTACCGTATCTCCGTCTTTTACGCTGAAGCGGAGCACCGCACCCGGCATGGGGGCAGCTACGGTTGCGCCGTTGCCGGCCGGTTTAGCGGTAGTGGCTTTGGCTTCGGCAGAACCAACACCGATAGCATAGCGTTTACCGTTTACAACAGCGGTGTCGTTACCTTCAAAAGCAACTTCATAGGCTTTTCCGTCTACGGTTACTTTTACGGGGCCGTCCGCGGGAGCGGCAGCTTTTTTAGCATCTTCTGCCCAGCGGATACCATTTACTTTGGCTTCACCTTTGAGGTACAAGATACCTTTGTCGGCGCAGGTGGCAACGATAAAAGCGTTTTCTTCAGTTACGGGCAAGCCCGCTTCTTTCAATTTTTCTTCCGCTACTTTCAAACCTTTTTTCGGATCGGCATCATTGATTTCGAGCGGAGTTTTGGTGGTGGGTTCCAAGCCCAGTTGTTCACTGGCGGCTTTTACCACTTCGGCGGCAGGTTCCACGGGGGTTTTACCAAAGTATCCGAGCACCATTTTACCGTAGCCGGGGGTAATTTTTTTCCACGGACCGCTCATCACGTTGGAATAAGCTTGTTGGAAATAGAATTGAGAAACGGGGGTAACGGAAGTGCCGAAACCGCCGAGTTTCACGCATTCACCCATAGCTTTTACCACTTCGGGGAATTTGTCAAAGGTGCCGTTATCGCGCATCATTTGGGTGTTAGCCGTTAACGCGCCGCCCGGTAAGGGGGAGAACGGAATGATCGGGTTGACGGCGGTGGCTTCCGGCGGTAAGAAGTATTTGCTCATGCAATCTTTAAATACATTTTCGGCTTCTTGGATTTTTTGAGGATCAATATCCAAGGTGTATTCGGTACCGCGCAAGGCATGCCACATGGTTAAAATATCGGGTTGGCAGGTTCCGCCGGAAACGGGTTGCATGGAAAGATCTAAGGAATCAGCACCCGCTTTGATGGCTTCTAAACAGCAGGCAATAGCGTTGCCGGCAGTTTCGTGCGTGTGGAAAACGATTTTGGTTCCTTCCGGAAGCACGCGGCGAGCCATGGCAATGGTTTCGGCCACTGTTTTAGGGGTGGAAGTGCCGGAAGCATCTTTGAAGCAGACGGAATCGAACGGTACGCCGGATTTCAAAATATCACGCAAAACTTTTTCATAAAATTCAGCGGTATGATATTTGCCCGTGGTATCCCAACCCGGAGCCAAAGACATCATGGTCACGCAGACTTCGTGTTTCAAGCCTGCATCGTGAATGCATTGACCGGAATAGATAAGGTTGTTTACATCGTTTAAAGCATCAAAGTTACGAATGGTGGTGGTACCATGTTTTTTGAAAAGTTGAGCGTGGGCTTTGATAACGTCGGAAGATTGGCTTTCCAACCCTACCACGTTTACACCGCGGGCGAGGGTTTGCAAGTTAGCATCCGGACCGGCGGTTTTGCGGAAGGTATCCATCATATCAAAAGCGTTTTCGTTGCAGTAGAAGTAAAGCGCTTGGAAGCGGGCCCCACCGCCGAATTCCATGTGGTTAATACCAGCATGGCGGGCGGCTTCTACGGCCGGCATAAAATCTTTGGTAAGTACGCGAGCTCCATAAACGGATTGGAATCCGTCACGGAAAGCGGTTAACATGAAGTTTACTTTTTTCATAATGTTCCTCTTAAATTAAAATGGGTTTATTTTCCCTGAAATTTTTTAGCAGCTGCAATAGCTACAGCAATCAAAGAAGCATCTTGAGCGGCGCTCGGTGCAACAGCCACTTCTTGCGGAAAATATTTTTCCATGGCTTGCACAATAACCCCAAGCAGTTTCATAATTCCTATCATGATGACAAGGAAAGAAAACACAACCCCCATACCAATGGCGGTTATGTTAAAGGACTGCATCAATACACTGTCTGCACTCATACCCTAACATCTCCTATATATATTTCTTCGAGGCCTTTTTCGGTACGCAATAAAAGCGTGCCATGCGCGGAAATATCTTCCGCCAGGCCGAAAATCGTTTTATCATTATTGGTGACGCTCACTTGTTTACCTAAAAAGTTGGCGCGTCGCTTGTAAGCGGCTCGAATGGTTTCAAATCCGCTTTCGCACAAGGAAGGATATTCCTTCCAAAAATGATTCAAAATCTGTTGTAAAAGAACTTTCTTTTCCGTTTTAATTCCTAACTTTTTAAGCGAAGTAACCGGCTGGTCTATCTGTTCTAAACCTTCTTGCGATATATTAATACCTACTCCTATGACTACGGCCCCGATTTGGGAGCCTTTCATCATAACTTCGCTTAGAATCCCACAAATTTTTTCCCCATTAATTAATACATCATTGGGCCATTTTAACTGTGGAATAAGGTTTGCTTTTTCCAAGGTTTGGCAAATACTAAGTGCCATTAGTTGGGTGAGATTCGGTAAAAAATCCGGCTTATTTGGTTTTAAAAGAACGGAAAAATAAAGGCCGCCTTCATTGGATATCCACACGCGGTTGTAGCGTCCACGACCGGCGGTTTGTTTTTCAGCTATTACCACCGTGCTTTTTGGCAAGGATTCCCAGTTCTTTTTAAGGTAAGTATTGGTAGAATCTAACTCGTCAAAATGCACCAAATGTTCCATACTATTATTGTAACAAATATAGCGTTCAAAAGGGGGGATTTAAATAAAACTTATTTTCGATGCAGATAGAAAGAAAAAGGGAAAGAAGTCGACCCTTGAATTTATAAACCCCCTCGGGTTAGCCGAGGGGGCGAGGGTTAGTATGAAATTAATTTTTTTCCGCGGACCGCAGCAAATAAAATGGCTGCTATCATACTGGAAGGATCGGCCAGATTTTTTCCGGCGATATCAAAAGCCGTTCCGTGGGTGGGGGACGTACGCAGGAACTTTAACCCCGCCGTAATATGAACGATAGGCTCTTTGGCGGCTATCTTCAAAGGAGCGAGGGCTTGGTCATGGTACATACAGAGAACGCCGTCATACTTTCCTTGCGTATGGGCATACCATAAACTATCCGAAGGGAAAGGGCCTTCTATTTGAATGCCTTTTTTTTGAAGTTGGCGAATGACCGGGGTAAGAATTTTTTTCTCTTCCGTACCAAATTTTCCGTTGTCGCTGGCATGCGGATTTAAAGCGGCCACAGCCACGTGCGGGTTTTGAATGCCCAATCGCATCAAAGCGGATACAAATTCCCGAGCGGTGTGAAAAACTCGCTTTTTAGTAATGGCGGAGGAAACCTCCGAAATGGCGAAATGTTCGGTAACAAGCGCACAACGTACTTTGCCACTTACGAACATCATCAGCCCTTCTTTCCCTCCCTGTTCGCGCAGAAACTCCGTGTGGCCGGTGTAGGGGATATCGGCCAAGGTCCAACTTTGTTTGGAAATAGGCGCGGTAACCAAAGCAAACCCGCTTTGACGGGCCATTTTGGCACCTAATTCTACCGCTTTGAAAGAGCAAAGTCCTCCGGCCCGTGTAGGCCCCGGAAGGGCATCTTGCAAGCACTCGCAAGCATCAATATTAATAAAACGAGCCAGTTTTTCATCAAATCCGGCGCGAAATAAAGAACTCGCCTCCCCGATAACCACAGGGGAGCAAGATTGCTGAACGAGTGGATTTTTCAGTGACTTCACCGTCACTTCCGGCCCGATCCCTAAAGGATCTCCGGCACTGATAAATACAAGGGGCTTCATAATTTGTCCGTGACGCAAAAAAGGAATGTTGGGGAATCGGAAAGTTCCTTTTTTGGAGAGTTTTGGGCAAACTTCTTGCTTATTTTTTCTTTTCTTCTTTTTTAGTATTTTCTTTTTCTGCTTTTTCAGCGTCTGCTTTGGCGGCAATTTCTTCGATCACTTTGTCGGATTCATAAGTAATGGTTACTTTTACATCCGCTTTGGTGTAAAGATCTTCGATGTATTTGGCCATGGCCAACTGCACGCGCTGTTGAGCGAGATATTGGGCCAAGTCGCGCGAGATGTCTTCATAAGAGATAGATTTTTCGGCCCGTTTTTCTTTAACTTTAATGATGTGATATCCCACATCAGTTTTGATCGGATCGCTTACTTTGCCGACGGCAAGCGTAAACGCTTTGGCATCAATTTCTTTAGGAGCGATACCTTTAATCAAAATCATGTCGCCACCGCTGGCAAGGGCGGCTTTGTCTTCGGTGTATTTTTTGACCGCACTGGAAAAATCCAATCCGCCGTCAATTTCTTTTTTAATTTGTTTAGCCTGTTCTTCTTTTTTCTTTACATCTTCAGGTTTCATATCTTTGGTAACAGCCAAGAAGATGTGTCCCAAGCGTACTTGTTCGGCAGTTAATTGTTTGAGTTTAGCCGCAATAGCTTGCGCTTCTTTTAAGCGAGTGGGGTTTTCTTTTTCTAATTTCTTAAGAGCTTTGGTATTATTTTTTAAAGCGGCTTCCACATCGGTATACAAAGCTTTGGCATCTTCTTCGTTTACAGGAGTAACGGCGGCTTTTAATTGCCCTTCCATAAGTTTGCGTACAGCAATGTCTTTTTTAATTTTTTCTTTGTAGCGCTTCAAAGACAATCCTTGCTTTTTAAGCGCTTCGTTAAAACGTTTATCCGCTCCTTTGGGATCTTGCTGCCCGGTTACTTCATCAATAATAAAGCGGGTTTTGATTTCATTGATACCGGCATCTATTTCGGAATCTTTTACCTGAATTTTAGCTTCTTCCGCAGCTTGGTATAAGAGCTCTTTGGAAATAAGTTCTTTTAATACTTCGCGGCCCAAAATATCTTCGGCATAAGGCTGTTGTAAGATTTGCGGAGCAGCCACTTTATATTGTTCAATGACCCCTTGCAAATAGTCATTGTATTCGGAGGCCAACACGGGTCGGCCGTTTACCGTGGCGACGGAAGAGTCCATCACTTTGGCGTGTAAATTTACCCCAAACACCGCTAAAACGGTGGCTAGCAATAAGTTATTCAGCTTTTTCATAAATGATAACCTCGTATTTGTTTTTCAAATTTTCCAACACTTCATCCAACTTTTTACTTTCGAGCACTTGGCGAATGCGCGGCTCGGCATCTTTGCGAGAAAGACGTTTCTCACTCATTTTCATTATTATATGAAATCCTAGCGGAGTTTTGATAAAACCTTGTACACTGCCGGAGGCAGAGTTGGCAGCAATGACTTCGATTTCCGGTAAAAATTCTCCCGGCATAAAAGAAAAATTATCCCCGCGGATAATTTCCGGTGCGGAGCTATACTGGCGCTCCATCTCCTTCCAACGGCGCGGAGAACTTTTAAGCGTGCGTAAAACTTGTTCGGCTGTTTCGGCATTATCGATAATAATTTGACGCACCGTCATTTCGTAAGGATATTTATCGTAATAGCTTTCTATTTCTTCTGGCGTAACGTTTAAAGCACCGCTTTCTTTTAAGGAATCATACCACAGCTGCTCTAATGTTTGGGAAGCAAAATCATCATACACTTCTTTTAATTGAGCGCGTTTGTCTTCCAGTAAAGTAAGGTAAATATCGGATTCATGAATTCCGGCTTCTCTTGCGGCGGCGGCAATTAATTTTTCCCGTGCGATAATTTGCAGGAAATTATTTCTTCCGATAGGAGTTTTGGCAAATTCACGGTCTTCTTCCGGTAAGAAACGCAGTCGTGCTTGTACGTCATCTTCCGTGATGGTTTCTTGACCGATGCGCGCGGCAGTTTGAGGAGCGGCTTCCTGCGTGGGTTGTTGGCAGGCACTCAAAAGAAGACAAACAAAAATAAATAAAAACGATTTTTTCATGTTTATACTATATCATTTTTCTATTTGAAGTAGTTTCTCGAAAAACATCAACGTTTCCGTGGCAAAAACCAATGGACTTACCTGTTGCGGAAGGGTAAGGCGTAAACCGTCTCCGTTTTTAGATTTGATAAATTCCAAATTCTGTGGGCCGAAACGATTAAAAAGTTCTACGGGAAGATTCGGCGGCATTTGAAAACGGCGCGTAAAGAGAATTTCCAGTTTGTTATCAATAAAATCCAGGTGATATATTTCTAATTTTCCGGCCCGTTTGGACAAATGAAACAGTTGGGTTAATTGAAAAATTTCTTGCGGAACGGGCCCGCACAGATCAGCCAGACGTACTAAAATTTTTTGAGTTTTTTCTTCATCGGCATCCATGAGTTCTTTGTAATACTTTAAACGATCCGCATCATCGGGCAAGTAGTTGGGGGGAATGAATGCCGCCACGGGCAAGTTAACGGTCGCGCGCAGATTTTTTTCCACTTGTTCTCCGCGCATTTTTTTCACTTCAGCGGCCACCAAATCGCAATACATGCTGATACCCACTTCGTTTACATAGCCATGTTGTTTTACTCCCAAAAGTTGACCAGCCCCGCGAATTTCCATGTCTCTTAGTGCTAAGCGAAAGCCACTGCCCAGTTCGCCAAATTCCATAAGGGCAGACAAACGTTTTTTAGCTTCTTCGGTGGGGTCTTTTTCTTCTTTGGGTTTCCAGTAAACGGCGGACAAATCGGCAAAGTTGTCTTCAATTTGTTCGGCCTTTTTAAATAACCAATCAGGGTGGAAAAGATAACAATAGGCTTTGGTCTCTCCACGACCGATACGTCCGCGTAATTGATAGAGTTGTGCCAAGCCAAAGTTTTGGGCATTCTCTACGATCAGGGTGTTGGCATTGGTAATATCAATGCCGGACTCAATAATAGTAGAGGCCAATAAAATATCGTACTCTCCTTTATTAAAATCCCATAGGGTTTGTTCCAGTTCTTTTTCGTCCATTTGCCCATGTGCCATGCAAATACGCGCCTGTGGAACTAATTTTTTTAAAAAGAGATAGCGCGATTCCATGCTTTGAACGCTGTTATATACGTAGTAAATTTGTCCTTTTCGGGCGAGTTCTTGGGTAATAGCCGCAGCAGCTAACTCGTTATTCCAAGCGGTTACAACCGTTTTAATGGGAGTGCGCCCTCGGGGGGGAGTATCGATTAATGAAATATCACGCAAGGCGGAAAGGGACTGGTTTAACGTGCGCGGAATGGGGGTGGCACTTAACATTAGGGAGTGTACCCCTGCACTTTTAGCACGAATTTTTTCTTTTTGTTTTACTCCGAATCGATGTTCTTCGTCTATGATAACAAGCCCTAAGTCTTTAAAGGAAATATCTTTGCTCATCAATCGATGCGTGCCGATAATTACATCACAGACACCGCTTTTGAGCTGAGAAATGACTTCTTGCTGTTCTTTGGGAGTTTGAAAGCGGCACAGCATTTGCACATTTACCGGAAATCCGGCCAAGCGTTTGGCAAAAGTTTTGTAGTGTTGCGCGGCCAAAATAGTGGTGGGGACCAACATCATAACTTGTTTACCTGATAAGACCACTTTTAATGCCGCACGCATGGCCACTTCGGTTTTGCCGAAACCTACATCCCCTACCAGTACGCGATCCATCGGCTTGGGAAGGTCCAAATCATGTAAACAGTCTTGAATGGCTTGTTGTTGGCCGGGGGTTAAAATGTATGGAAAGGAGTCGGCAAATTCTTGTTCGATGCGTTCATCTCCCGGTACTTGCGGTGCCGCCGTGGCTTGGCGAACAGCTTCCATTTTTAAAATTTCTTTGGCCAGTTTTTGAGCCTCTTCTTTCACCCGTTTTTTAACGTCTTTCCAAGCAATTCCGCCTAAAACGGAGAGCGTGGGGCGTTTCCCGCCTGCACCTATGTATTTTTGTACTTTTTTAAAGTCATACATGGGAACATATAGACGGCTTCCTCGTCGATATTCAATGATGAGACAATCTGTTGGATTATCTCCCGGATCCATGAGCTCTAATCCTAAATAGCGGCCGATTCCATGCTCTTGATGTACCACATAATCGCCGACTTCCAGTTCTTTAAAGCGTATCCGTTTAGCTCCTTGAACATCGAATTGTTTTATTACACGAGCTGCTTGGTAATGACGGTTTAAGATTTCGTTGGTTGTAATATAAGCTATTTTATCGGCCGGAGAATAAAAGCCTTGAGTGAGAGAAGAAATTTTAAAACCGATTGATCGCAAAGCCGGATAATCCGCCGATAATTCGGTCATTCTGTCTAATTCTCCTCGGTTAAGACAACATAAAATAATTTGAATTCCTTGTTTTTGCAAAGAGGAAACTTCCCGTTCTAAAAGTTCAAAATTAGCCTGAAAAGGGATGTTTGTTTTTAGTCCGCAATCGGTGGCTTGATGATGAGGCAGGCGGGAAAAAACGGTATGGTCAGGGAATGAAGAAAAATCTATTTTTTCCTCTTTCGGTTCGTCGAAAATGTATACTCCGGAGGGTATGTAGTCGGAAAGAGAAGCGGAAAGTTCTTTAAATTGAACAGGTAAAATAAGAGCTTCTTCTTCTCTGGAACGTGTGTTTTGAGTGTCTAAATCAAAAGAGCTGATAAGGTCTATGCGATTCCCAGAGAAATAGAGGCGAAGCGGTTCCGCTTTATTCAAACAAAAAATATCCACTACACTTCCGCGGGCAGCGTATTGACCGGGGGTTTCTGCATAATCTTCTCGAGAATATCCATTGGCTTCCAAGCGCTCCAATAACTGCTGACGAGGCAAAGTATCTCCTGTTTTAATGCTAAAAGTACGGGAAAGCAGTTCTTCTTTGGAAGGAAGCCCCGTGTGTAACCAATCGTATCGGGTGCTAAGTAAACAGGAGGAAGATTCTTTTTGTAAGATTTGCCACAACACGGCGGTACGACCTGTGTCTGTTTCCGGTAAGGTAAAAATAGGGAAATGGGAGGGGGCAAATTCTCGGGCAGCTTGTTCAAAGTCGTCCGTATCCTCGTGAGAAACAAACAAAATCGGGCCGGAATGAGCCAA
Source organism: Elusimicrobiaceae bacterium (assembly GCA_045580265.1). Taxonomy (GTDB): domain Bacteria; phylum Elusimicrobiota; class Elusimicrobia; order Elusimicrobiales; family Elusimicrobiaceae; genus Avelusimicrobium. The sequence goes on from JAZNNM010000002.1 coordinate 106,172, forward strand.
AAAATGTTTACAAACAAAAAACGCCCTCGCGGCACTGTTGGGCAGACCGTAGTAGTAGGTGGGAGAATGTTTTTTCGCGTTAGGCATTTTTTTCTCAACGCGTGCCGGAAACAAAACTAAAAGCTTTGCGGTTCAGTCCCGGAAATAAATGCTTCTAAAAATTTATTGCGTTCGGAAGGCATAGCTAATTTGCCTGTTGTGGGATTAATATAGACCAAAGAAATTCCTTCCGGTACGGCAAAATCCTCATTAGGTTCGTCTTTCAAAATTTCTTCCATGATACTTGTCCACCAACGGGCCGTAGTGCTACCGGTAAAACGAGCGCCCTGTTCGTGGGAAGTGTCATCATCGTATCCCATCCAAGCAGCTGCGGCTGTGTGAGGGGTCATGCCGACGAACCACATGTCGCGGTGGCTTTGGGTCGTTCCGGTTTTACCGGCAATGGGTCTTCCCAATCTGGAAACATAGGCACCGCTTCCACGCTGGGTAACCCCTTTCATCATATTAATGAGGAGGTAAGAATTTTGCGGGGAAAATTCAGCCGATTCAATGGGAATGTGTTGTTCCAAAATACGGCCGTTGGCATCTTCCACTCGTTCTATGTAATAGTTGTCGGTGTGAATACCGCCGTTGGCAAAAGTGCTAAGGGCCGCTAAATGTTCGTCCATTTGCAATACGCTTACCCCTAAGGCCAAAGCAGGTACGCGCGGTAAAGCAGCGGTCAACCCGGCTTTACGTGCTACGCGGACAGTTTCCGGCACGCCGATGGCATCAATCAAATTAACCGCCACTAAGTTTTTGGATTTTTCCAAGGCTTTTCTCATGGTAATCCAGCCTTCGTTTTTTCCACCGTAGTTTTGCGGAACCCAAACGTTAAAATCTTTGCTTGCGATAAACGTTTGTTTGGCTAAATCCAAGGAATATAAATCGGCATTTTCATCGAAAGTACGCCAATTACGTCCATCGTAGTAAAACATGGTAGGCAAATCTTTTACCAAAGTAGCCGGTGTGTATCCTTTTTGCAAAGCGGCCATCCATACATAAGGTTTAAAAGAGGAGCCCGGTTGTCGTTTGGCTTGGGTAACGCGGTTAAATTTACTTTCATCAAAAGCACGTCCGCCCACCATTACCCGAACGGCCCCGCTTTTTACATCCCGCACCATAAACGCCCCTTGTAATTGAGGATATTCCGCTTCCGGATCTTTGGGGAGGGCTTCTTCGTCTGTTTGAGTGGTGTCTGCCTCAGTGTCATGGGGATCAATTTCGATTCCCAACCCCTTGGCTACTTGTTCATCGTAAGCCTGCAGTGCTTCATTCATTATCTTTTCGGCAAGGGCTTGCTTTTCAATATCAATGGTTGTGTAAATGTTTAAGCCCGCCTTCCATAATACGTCCATACCATACTTAGGTTCTAACATCCGGCGGATATGTTCGATAAAATACAACCCAGGCTTATTTTCCGGAGCAGGTTGTTTTTCGGGAAGAGGCTCTTCTTTGGCTTTTTCCAATTCTTCTTTAGATATATAATTTTGTTGGTGCATTACATCTAACACTAAATTGCGGCGTTTTTTGGCGGTTTCGGGGTTGGCGAAGGGGTTGTATCTCCCCGGCGCAGGAATAAGCCCTACAATAAGAGCTGCTTCGCCGGTGGTTAGTTGGTCCAACTCTTTATCGAAGTATTTTTTGGCTGCGGCCTTTACCCCATAAGCCCCGCTGCCCAAATAAATTTCGTTTAAATACAATTGTAAAATTTCGCGTTTACTGAATTTGTGTTCAATTTGAATGGCTAAAATAATTTCGCGGATTTTACGAATAACCTTTTTTTCTTGTGTTAAAAATACTCCGCGGGAGAGTTGTTGCGTAAGAGTGGAAGCGCCTTGTTTGGCACTGCCAGTGATGATATCGTGAATAAGAGCGCGCAAAATGCCGCGTACGGAAAAACCGGCATGAGAGAAAAAATCGCGGTCTTCCATGGCCACTACCGCATTTTGTAAATCTACGGGTATATCTTCCAAGGGGACCATGCTTCGCTTTTCAATGGAAAATTCATGGATTAAATTGTTATTGCGGTCAAAAACTTTGGTGGTAAGAGAAGGCGTATATTCTTCCATTTCGTACACGGGCGGAAGACCGGAAAAAATATAGCGCATAAAAACTGCTCCGGCCAAAATACACACGAACAAAGCGGCCAGAGAAGAAAAAATAAAAAAACGGGAAGTAAATAATCTTTTCATTGTTTTACCTACACATAAATTATATCAAAATTCCCTATTGAAAAAAGAGGAGGAATTAACTAACCTTTTTGGTAGAAAAACGGAGTAAAAATCTAGTACAATAATAATGCAGGACGAAAGGGGGTATTTATGGCTCAAGCAAAAAACGAAGAGCAGATAAAGCGTAAAAGGTCTTGCGAGTTTTCGTGTTCTCAATGTGAAAACCGTTTAAATGGTACCTGCCCGCACGAAGTGGTTAAATTGTCATTTCGACCGGAACAACTGGAAAATATTAAGAAAAACGGAATGGCTGGAAACGATATTGTCATTTTTATTAATGCCGATACGCAACAAGCACTGGTGTTGAGTAATACGTTGCCGAACATTACATTAGAAGATTTAATCAAAGACGGAGCCATTCATCAACAAGCTTGGGCAGAAACCCTTAAACGAGGAGTTCACCATTACGAGTGGAGTTTGGAAAAAGACGGAAAGGTATATCTTTTTCAAACCACAGTAGTGGCCATGCAGGATGAAACGGGTAATGTGACGGGAGGACTGGCGCTCTCTCGGGATATTACGAAGTGGGGTGTCGTCCGTAATAGGGTGTTAAGGGATGGTTCTGCCCCTCGAACGTTATCCCAGATTCTTCTTTCCGCGCGTGAAATGGAAAAGAAGGATATTTCGAAGGCGTTGCATGATGAAGTCGGTTCCATGGCCGTTATTTTAACAGCCCTTTTAAGCGTGGTGAAAGCCCGCGTAAAAAAAGGCGAACAGAAACAGGCTTTATCGGATATTTCTCGTTTAGATGCTCAAATCAAAGCAAGCATTGAAAGAATTAAAAATATTGTGGTATCTTTACGACCGCCGAGCTTGGAAAACGATGGCGCCTTGGGTGGGGCTATTCGGGAGTTGTTGGATAACATCAGTGAATTGACCCATATCCCTTATCAGTTTGATTACAAACCTATATCTGGCCAGTCGGGAGTGTCGGATCAAGTAAAAATTTTGCTTTACCGCATTGTGCAGGAATCTCTCAATAACATTGTGAAACATGCACAAGCTAAAAATATTTATGTTTTGTTAGAAAAAACAGATACACTTCGTTTAGTAGTGCAAGATGATGGTGTTGGATTTAATGTTAGAAAACAAAACTCTATACGTCATATCGGGCTACTGGCTATGAAAGACGGAGTAAAATTATTAGGCGGAAAAATTTCCATTAAAAGTGCACCGGGAAAAGGAACGCGCATAGAAGTAGTTTGCCCGTGTGTGGTTTATGGGGGGAACGAATGAAAAAAAGAATTGTACTGGCGGACGACCATGCAATTGTCCGCAACGGCGTGCGTGCCGTGCTTGAAAACTTAGGCAAAGACATGGAAGTTGTCGCCGAAATTTCCAACGGGAAGGATTTGGTGGAATTTGCCCAAAATAATAAGGTAGATGTATATGTGGTGGATATTTCCATGCCGATACTAAACGGTATTGAAGCTGTGGATCGTATTATCAAACAAGACCCTGAAGCCAAGGTCGTTATGCTGAGTATGTATGACGATCGGGTATCGGTGGAAAAATCACTAAAAGCCGGTGCTAAGGGATTTATTGTAAAAGTTTCCACCGCAGATGAAATCGTAGATGCTATTGAAGAAGTATCTGATGGTAGATTTTACTTGTGCAGTAAAGTGTCTAAATATGTAGTGCAGGGATTTCTGGGTAAGACCGCTTCCCGCAAAAGAGATTCTTCGGGTTTGACTCCCAAAGAAAAAGAAGTACTGCAACTTATAGCCGAAGGGTATAGCAGCAAAGATATTGCCAAATCGTTTAATCTTTCGCTCAATACCATTCACGTGCACCGAAATAATATTATGAAAAAATTGGGCATTCATAAACAGGCAGAATTGGTGCGCTTTGCCATCAAAGAAGGGATTGCTCAACTTTAATTAAAGGATTTAATTATGCGTATTATTGCCGGAACCGCCCGTGGGCGGAGAATATTTTCTGTATCCAAAAACTTACCGGTCAAACCGATTTCGGACCGCATCAAACAATCTTTGTTTGATATCTTGCGCCCGCGCATTACAGGGGCTATTATGCTGGACTTGTTTGCCGGTACGGGAAATGTATCTTTGGAGGCTCTTTCTCGCGGAGCTTTAAAAACCGTGATGGTGGACCGGGAGCCGGCATGTATCAAAAACATTCACCGCAATTTGGCTCACTTGGGTTTTGAAGATAGGGCAAAGGTGTTGCGCGGAGACGTGTTAAAACCGCTCGATTGGGTAATGCCGTATAGTGACAATGAGGGGTACGACATTATTTTTATGGGTCCGCCCTATCGCGACATTAACAACAAAATGCTTTCTTTTTCCGAGCCGGCTTTAAAGAATGTGGCGGAAGCCCGTTTGTTGGCCCCCAATGGGATTGTTGTGCTGCAAACGCACAAAACGGAAGAATTTGCCGTCCCCTCTGGTTTGGAAATTTACCGTGTGGAAAAATACGGTGATACACTGGTGCATTTTATGCGTGCGGCCGAAAAAAAGGAAGCTTAATGCATGTATAGCGACGTACACGAACTTAACTATTCCAAAATTAAAACCTATAAGGAATGCCCGCTCCTATATAAATACAAATATATAGATGGCCGTCGGGAAGGGTTAGTGCCGGCTTCTTCATTGGGGGTGTCTATCCATCGGGCCTTGGAAGAATACCACCGCGATTGTAATGACCCGTCGGAGTTATTGGCTTATTATGATGATTGTTGGTTGGGTGCCGGATATTCCTCTTCCGGGGAACAAATGGAATGGTACCTAAAAGGCCAAAAAATGTTGGAAAAATACGCCGAGCGCGAGTATGAGCGCAAAACAACGGTGGATAGTACCGAACGAGAGTTTATTTTTCAAGAAGGGGAATGGACATTGCGCGGTAAAATAGATCGCATTGATAAACATCCCGACGGTTCTTGGGAAGTAATTGATTATAAAACTGGAACCGACGTTGATTTATCGCTTCCCGTTACGGATTCTTTGCAGATGGGGATTTATGCCATCGGTGCCAGACGTGCTTGGAATATGCAGAAAGGCAAGGCCAGTTTCTATTTTGTTGCCTACGACACGGTTCAATCTGCTCCGTTTGAGGCCTTTGATGAGCGGAAAATTTTAGATACATTTATTGAAGTGGGAAAGAAAATCGAAGCGGAAAATTTTGAGCCGAATTTAGAGCACTGTCAAAATTGTGCGTTTAAAGATCGATGCGAAAAATCGAGTGCCGCATCGGAAGAAAGTCCTTTGGATTTTACCGGTTCTTCTCCGGCTTAACATACTGCTAAATTTAAAACCCCCAGCCTAGCTGGGGGATATTTTTTGTGATTAGAAAAAGTTTATTTCCAGAAATAAAAAGCAATAATGATGAGCCCCAATATTAATCGATAATACACAAATACATTGAAACTGTGGGTTTTAATATATTTCATTAGCCAACCAATGACGACTAATGCCCCCAAGAACGCACTGATAAACCCGCATAGTAACGGGAAATTAAAATCAGCAGGGGAGAGATGTGTAATTTCCAGTAAAGCAGCTCCTGCGATAATAGGAGCTGAAAGCAAGAAGGATATTCGAGCCCCGGCCCCGCGGGTAAGGCCTAGCATCAGTGCGGCCGTAATCGTTACTCCGCTGCGGGATACCCCCGGCATAATAGCCAAAGCTTGCGCGCAGCCGATTAAGAGGAACGTTGTAAACGGAACGGAAAAAAGGTCCGTTCCTTGGGTGTTTTTGTTTCCGCGTTTATCTGCCCACCATAACAAAATAGCAAAACCCATCAAGCAGATGGCAATCATCAACGGGTTTCTAAAAGTATGTTCGGCCCAATCGTTAAATAACAATCCCGCTACACCGGCCGGTACCGTGGCAGACGCTAAATACCAAAGGGATCTGCCTTCGCGAGACGTAGGGCGAGTAAGGCCATTTTTGATTAAAACAAACCAATCTTTAGAAAAATAAAGCAATACCGCAAGCAAGGTAGCAGCATGTAACATTACGTCAAACGCAAGGCCTTGATAGGCTTGCCCTCGGAAGAAGGGAAGAAGTACCAAATGGGCAGAGCTGGAAATGGGTAAAAATTCTCCCAACGCTTGCAAAAGTCCTAATAAAACGGCATCTAACACAGTCATATTTATTCTCCGAAGTAAATAAGAGTAGGATTTTTATCCGTAAACGTAAAAATGGCAAAAGATCCCGGCGAAAAAGGACGAACTTCCTTAGCCAAAAGGTGAGTTAAATAAGAGACATTGGGATTGTGCCCCACCGCTATGATTGTATCGCGTGTTTGCAGCTCTTCCCATAAAAAATCGTAGACTTCGTGTTCTCCGTACAAACCATTTAATTCGGTGGCGGTTTGGATAGGGGAATTAAAGGCCTGTGCCAAAACTTCGGCCGTTTGTCGGGCGCGCAAAAGAGGACTGGCTACAATTAAATCGGGTTGAATATTTTGCTGGGCCAATTGCGTTGCGGTGTAACGGGCTTTCTCAAACCCCTCCTCAGACAACGGGCGTTCCGCATCTGTATTAACTCGAGCCACATATCCCGGCAGTGCGTGTGCATGGCGTACGATAATTAAAGTTTTCGTCATAAACGGATAGCGTCTTTTGTTTGCGCATCTAAAAATGTAATAATAAAGAAGGCCCCTTTATTTTACTATTTTTGTTAGGTAATTATGGAACTGTTTTACGCGCACTATCCGTCCTTGGAAAAATCTTTTCTTCATTTTATTCGCTCTCGGCGTAAAAACCCGCTCGAACGGTGGCTGGTTATATGTTCTTCTTCTTTTTTATCCAAGCGGTTGTCTGCCGAACTGGCCAAGGAATATGGGGCGGTGGCTAATTTGCATTTTATCACGCCCTCGTCTTTGCTTCGTATTTTGGATAGTGAAGTTGGGCCTGCATTACCGGAGTTTCCGCAAGATAACTTACGCGATTTTCTGATTAAAAAAATTTTAACTGAACCCGCTTTGAATCGCTATCCGATTTCCAGTGGCTTTGTGCAAGCCCTCAAGGCTTCTTTGCGAGATTTAGCCGATGCACAAGTAGATCCGTTTGTGTGGGAAGAATACTTGCATACCTTACCTGAAGAGTCTCTAGCCGAAGAATCGGAACGGATTCGCTGGTTGGCTCAGGTATATCATCGATATCAGGAATGTGAAGCCCAAGTTCCCGGTTTTCGTCCGTACCAACAAATGTTCGAACGTGCTTTGGAGCAAGTGGAAAAATCTTCCTTTTTGCGCGAATTTAAACAAATCGTTTTTTATGGTTTTTACGATATGCCGGGGCGGCAATTGGAATTTTTTAATCGTATTTGCTCTGTTTATAAGCCGGCAGTTTTTGCACCTTATAAAGATTGTCCGGCTTATCGATTTGCTGATAAATTTTTTAAAAGTAACTGGTTGGGCCTTTCCAAAAGTGCCCAAAATGTAGATCACGAAGATTTTGGTGCTCTGGGAGCCGGCGGAGAATTTTTATTTGGTACCCAGCAAGGGTCGTTTACCGAGCGTGTGAAAATCTGCTCTGCGCCGAATCCGCGCGGAGAGGTGTTTTTTATCGCCAAAGAAATTTTGCGCTTGGTAGAAAAGGAAGGATATCAATTTTCCGATATAGCCGTTTTAACGCGCTCCTTGTTCCCTTACCAAGATGAGATCCGTCGTGTATTTAAGCAAAACTTTATTCCGCTGGATGCTTCCTTTTCCCATTCAATAAGCCAAGTGCCGTTGGGCGTGTTTTGTTTAAATTTATTTTCGCTGTTGGCCGGCGGTTGGAGCCGTGATGAGGTGTTAGCGATTGTTTCTTCTCCGTTTTTTAAATATGCTCATAAACAGCATTGGCGACGACTCATTAAAAAATCCTTAGTCAGCCGCGATTTTTCCCAATGGCGAGATTTGCTTCCGCAAACAGTAGACTATGATCCGGAATTATTGACTTGGTTGGAAAGTTGTAAAAGACAGTTGGAGAATTTGGCCCAGTCTCACTTATGGGGGGAGGCTTCTTCGATTGCATTAAATTTTTTAAAGGACAATATAAACGAATCCTCCCTATCAGCCAAAGAAACGGAAATTTTTCACGACATCTGCGAAAAAATTACCTCTTTGGAACGTTATGAGGTAATTCGAGATATCTGCCGAGAGGGAGAGTTTCTCCCCGAACTGACGGATGCCCTGCGGTCTGTTTCTTTTAACGAAGCCGAATCAGTAAAAGGGGGGGTAGTGTTTACGGATGTAGTTCGTGGGCGCGGTTTACGGTATAAGGTAGTATTTTTGTTGGGGCTTAATGAAAAATCTTTTCCTATGGCGGTGCCGGAAGATCCGGTTTTGCGGGATTATTATCGTTATATTTTACGAGATGGACTCGGGTACTGGATTAACCAAAAATCGGAACGTTTTGACGAAGAACGCTTACTCTTTTTTACTGCAGTTACTGCTCCTTCGGAAAGATTGTATGCCTTGTACAGCCGCGGCACGGAGGATGGTAAAAATGAGGTTCCGTCAGTGTTTTTGGCGGAGTTGGCGCGGGTCTGTCGGAATGAATGGCAAGCCCAAAATGCGCCGCGTGTAAGTGGTCGATTTTCGGAACAGATAGCCAATTTATCAGCAGACTTTTTAACAGAGACGGAATTCTCTTGTGCCGTGGCACTTCATCCTCAAACGGCGGAAAGCAAATATCTGGAGGCCGGTTTACTGACGGGAGGAAAATCATGTTCTCTAAAATCCGCCGTTACGTTAAACCAAGTAAGCGGTGTTACCGCGTATGACGGACAAATCCAAAGCGGACAAGAACTTTTCGAACGAATTAATAACGGCGCAGGTTTTTCGTGTTCTGCCCTTCAAACATTGGCTTCTTGCCCGCTGAAATACTTTTTTGAAAAAGGCTTGCACCTGCGGGAAGAAGACCCTCTGAGTCGCCAAGAGTTGGCTCCTAATTATCGCGGAACGGCTTACCATGAAATTTTGCAAACTTTCTATACCGAGTTGTTGCGTTTGGGACTTACGCATAACCTGTTTGATACCGGTATTGCTACATATTTGGAACGGGCTGTTGCTTCCCGTTATACGGAATTTTCGTATAAAAAGTTCGGGATATACCCCGTGATATGGCGGGTGATATTGGATTCGATTCGGGAACAGTTGCTTTGCTTTGTAACGGAAGATTTAACTTCTCAAGGAGATTATATACCTTCTTATTTCGAAAAGCAGTTTTCCCTCGAATCGCCCTCAGAACTTCCTTTTAAAATAAATGGGATCATTGATCGCGTTGATATTGATGAAAAAAGTAAAACTTTTTTGGTAATGGATTATAAATCCTCCAAAAAAGGAACTAAGAACTTGGATAAAGATTTTTTCAGTAAATTTATTTTTCAACCGTTCTTATATGTGTGGGCGGCCCGACATTTGGAGGAATTTTCTTCTCTAAATCCGGCAGGCTCTTGCTTGCTCTCCATCAAAGACGGCTATTACCGCCAAGAACTTCCCTTCTCTCGTTGGGAAGATATGCGCCCCCATGCAGAAAAATTACTGCTTGAATTGGTGGGGCTGATTAAAAAAGGGACTTTCTTTTTAAACGATCAGGTGGAAGAAGTGTGTAAGTATTGTCCTTTTACTTCCATCTGTCGAAGAGATGCTTTCCGCCCGCTTATGCGTGCTCGAAAAAGCGACAGCCATAAAAAGATAGAGGAGATTTGCCAACCATGGAAATGAAAGAAAATCGTTTGGAAGTCCAAACCGAATTAAATGTAAACATGGTAGTAGAGGCCGGTGCCGGTACGGGAAAAACGACTCTTCTTATCGATCGTTTATGTTTGGCTGTTTTGGTTCGCGGTATAGCAGTGGAAAAATTGGTAGCGCTTACTTTTACCGAAAAAGCCGCTGCCGAAATTAAAACTCGTTTTATTTTTAAACTGCAAAAATTAATACAAACCATCAAACTTCAACGCGTAGCCAAACAAAAGTTGGATAACAAAGAACCGTTAACTCAAGAAGAAGAAAAAGCGGTAAAAGAATCGGACAAAACACTCGATTTGTTGCGGGAGTATTTTATGGATAATGCTCCCGAAGTAATTCAGGAACCCTTCGAAAAACGACAAGAAAAATTAGAAGATTTATGGACGCTTCGTGCAGAAACGGCACTGGCGCGTTTGGATCGCAGTGCTATTGGTACCATTCACGGTTTTTGTGCTGATATTTTGAAGGCATTTCCGTTGGAAGCGGGTTTAACCCCTAACGCGGAAATTGATTCCGGCCAAAAGAGTGATCGCTTATTTGAATGTCATTGGAATGCTTTTTTGGATGTGGAATTGGGGGAACAGGCTCCGCGGGAAGAAATGTGGAGAAAACTCTTGCCGGAATTATCCCTTCCCGATTTAAAAAACTTTGCACGAGAATTATGTAGCGGAAAGATAGATCTCTACAACTATTGGAGCCATGCGGAAATGTTGGCCGATATATGTAAGAGAAAAGCCTCTTTGGCCAGAGAAATGAGCACCGCTTTCTTGGGACCTAAAAAGCAGCTTCGCCGTTCGGAGAAAGCGCTTCTTTGGGCGGAAAAATCACTCTTAAGAACAGTCTCTTTTTTACGTAAAGCCCCTTTCCCTCCCGCACCGGAAGAAGAACTGCCTGCTTTCCCTGATGATCCTGTTACGGGTTGGGAAGAAGATGCCCATGAAGAGGCTAAAGCATTGGTTTCTTTTGCCGAAAAAGTTACCCCTGAAAAACAACAGTTATTTTTATCTGCTTGGGAGTTGGTTAAAGACGTGGCAGACCGTGTTCGCGGAGAATTCTCGCGTGAAGGAATCTTAAGTTTTGATGACCTAATTGTTAAAACGCGCAATTTGCTGCAAAAAGACTTATACGTTCGTCGGTTGTTGAAAGAAAAATACGATGTTTTATTCGTAGATGAATTTCAAGACACGGACCCTGTTCAAGGGGAGCTGTTGCTTTTTTTAGCGGAAGAAAAAACTTCCTTTGCTTCTCACTGGAAAGAGGTAAAGCTTTCTGCCGGAAAATTGATTGTAGTGGGGGACCCGAAACAGTCAATTTATCGTTTTCGCGGTGCGGATATTACGGCTTATGAACTCTTTACCGATCTTATTTTAAAACAGGGTGGAAAAAAATGTTTTCTGCAGCGAAATTTTAGAAGCGTACCCGACATCGTATCTACGGCCAATGCGGTTTGTTCGGGAGCGATGGTGTATGAATCTTCCTTTCAACCCGCCTACGTACCCATTTTCCCTACCAAGCCTGTTGTAAAGCCGGCGGTAGAATGGCTGTTTATTAATTTGAGTGATGAAGCACGGAAATATGCCAAAGAAAAAGCGGATTTATATCGCCATAATCAAGGGGAACAAATTGCTCGCTGGATTGAAGAACACGTGGGCAGCATGAAGCTTTCCGACGGGAGAAAACTTTCTTATCAGGATATTACGATTTTATCTCGCGCTTCCACTACTTCCGGTCCATATGTAGATGCCTTGCGTCGACACGGAATTCCGTTTAACGTGGAAGCAGATAAAGATTTTTATCGCAAACAGGAAATTCATGATTTTTTAAATCTTTTGCGCGTGGTAAACGCTCCGGATGACCATGTAGCTTTGACAGGGGTATTAAGGAGCCCTTTCGGCGGTTTTACTGATGAAGAAATTTATCAAATTGCCAAACGAGGAGAGTTAAATCTCTCCGCTTCGAGCCAAGATCTTCGTTTGGTTGAGTTTTATTCACTGCTTCGACGTTTAGTCAATCAATTAGGAAGGGTTCCGTTAAAAGAATTTTTGTCGGGAATTTTGGCGGATACCTTTTTGCCTCAATCGTGTGCTGTGGCCTATGATGGGGAACAAACGCTTGCCAACCTCAACCGTTTAGTTTTGTTGGCAGAAAGTTTCTGTGGAGAAAGTGCCGCCGGTTTGGGGCAGTTTTTGGCCAAGGTGGAAGATTTAATGAAAAATCACCCTGAAATGCTGGGAGCTCCCACTTCGGACGATGCTTTAGATGCCGTGTCCGTGATGACCGTACATAAATCTAAGGGATTGCAATTTCCGGTTGTTATTTTGGCAGATTTATCCAAAAAAGATACAGGACGTCCTTCTAAAGATGGACATGTGTTTTCTTGGCAGCATAATATGCATGGCCTTCGCGTAGGAAAGATAAGAGATATCAACTTGTCTTTTTTGGAAGAAGAACAGAAAAAACATGGTCGTTGTGAAGAAATTCGCGTTTTATATGTGGGATTAACACGTGCCGAAGAATGTTTGGTTTTAGTGGCGGATAATCGAAAAAATGCTTCTCAATTGTCCCAAGCATTTGTAAATTGTGGCCTTTTTCCGGATGGGGAGAATTTGAAAGAGGTTTTGTCTCATTCGGAAGTATCTGTTCCGGTGAATTATTTGCCTTATCGGGATCCGGAAGAATTTATTTTTCGTTCCACCCAAGAAAAACAGAAAGTATTATTGGGGCCGTCTGCATCGGAATGGAAGAAAGCTTTTTCTGCCAGACAAGCCCAATACGAACAGATGCTTGGAGAAAAAACTATGGCCCCCAGTGAACTGTCGGGGAATGTCCTTTTAAGTGAAGAACAGCGAATAGGGGCAGAAGTAGGCACCGTGTGTCACCGCGCACTTGAGTTGTTGATCGGCCGAAAGGAAAGCGATCCTCAAAAAGCTGTTTCTCAGGCAGCTCTTTCTTGCGCCATGCCTTTGCGTGAAGAAGCCGCGGCAGAGGTGGTGTTACCCTTTACCCAAAGCGAACTTTTTAAACAAATTTTATCGTGTGAAGTGTTGGCGTATGAAATGCCGTTTTCTTTTGTGCAAGAAAACGGTGGAATTACCTCGGGGGTAATTGATTTATTATTAAAACGTGCTGACGGATCTGTGTGGGCCATAGACTACAAAACCGATCGCGTTCACCCCGGAGGAGAAGGAAAGATTTTAGAAAAATACCGCCCGCAACTTGCCGTCTATTCCCAAGCGGCGCAAAAGCTGTTTCCCAAACAAAAAGTGATTTGTTCGGTAGTTCTCTTGCGCACATTTGCGGCGTTGGACTTATAAAAGATAGAATATTAAAAACAATTTTTAGGAGAAATACTATGTTTGATAAACTCGGTCAATTAAAAGATTTATGGAAACTTAAAAGCCAAATGGAAGAAATCAAAAAACGATTGGACAACATGGTTATTAAAGTGGAAAGCCCTCGCCATGTGTTTGAACTGACCATTTCCGGCTCTCAGGAAGTAAAAGAAGTAAAAGTAGATGCTCTTGCCAAGAACTTTTCCGAAGCGGAATTGGCGGACGATTTGAAAGCCGTTATCAACAAAGCCGTGCGCGACAGCCAAGGCATGGCCGCGCAAGCTATGGGCAACTTCGGTATGCCTCAAGCCTAATATGTACAAAAATAAAAATATAGCCGTATTCGGTGTGTCGCAAGATCCGTCCAAATACGGGTATAAAATTTTTTCTGCTCTCTTGGAAAAGGGTTTTTCCGTCTATGCCATTAACCCCAAAGGGGGGGAAGTTCTGGGCGAAAAAATATATTCCACGCTTAAAGATGTTCCCGTTTCGGTGGAAGTGGCCGTGTTGGTTATTCCCATAAAGGCACTGTTAGGGGCCGTGGAACAATGCGAGAACAACGGCGTGAAGGAGATTTGGTTCCAACCGGGAGCGCAAGACCCTACCGCCTATAACGCGGCTAAAGAAGCCGGTATACGGCCCGTAAACGGTTGTTTTATGGTGGATAACGGGTTTTGGTAATTTATGAAATACAACCGCTTAGGTCAATCTGGTTTATTCATTTCTGCCGTCGGCCTGGGCGGTTGGCCTTTTGGCGGCGGGTATGATTGGGGAGATTTGGACGAAAAAACCGCTGCTCGTGCGGTAGATGCTGCCTTGGAACAAGGCATTAACTGGATAGATACCGCCCCCGTGTACGGCAACGGAGCAAGCGAGTCGTTTTTGGGCAACGTTTTGCGCGGTAAACGGGAAAAAGTCCTGCTCGCCACTAAATGCGGGCTTGTTAAAAACGGTTCGTGGACGGACCACGATTTATCTCCCAAAGCAGTTCGCAAGCAACTGGAGGATTCCCTCACTCGTTTACAGACGGACTTTATTGACTTATATCAAATCCACTACCCCGATCCGAAAGTTTCTTTGACCGACGCATTGGAAATACTGATTCGCTTAAAAGAAGAAGGGAAAATCCGCTACATAGGTGTATGTAATTTTTCGGTGCAGGAACTTTTAACGGCCGCTCAATCGGTCGAAATTGCGAGCGTGCAAAACGAGTATTCGCTTTTGCATCCACAGAAGGGAAACGAAGTCTTTTCCGTTTGTCGAGAGAAAGGCATAGGTTTTATCGGTTACGGGACTTTATGCGGCGGAATTTTAAGCGGAAAATATAAGAAGGAACCAAACTTTCGCCGAGCCGATGCGCGGAATTATTTTTACAAAGCTTATCGGGGAGCTTCTTATGAAGAAGCGCAACGGGTGGTGGTGCGCATTAAAAAAATGGCGGAGTTCAAAGCCTTGAGTCCGGCGGAAGTAGCGGTAGGCTGGGCATTAACGGAGCCTGCCGTAACGGGCGTGCTTGTCGGAGCGCGGACGGAAGAACAGATTTTACAAAACATCAAAGGGGCAGCGGTAACGCTTTCCCCGCAGGAATTAGCGTATTTGGAGGGGCGTGTATGCTCGTGCATCAAGTAGAACAATATGTTCAGCAGGTGTTGCCTTCGTTGGGGGTAAATAAACTGAGGGAAATTTCCCGTCTGTTGTTTGAAATTTGTAAGCGCGAAAATACTGCGCCCGAAGGAGTCCTTCCGTTTGAAAAAAATTTAACTTTTGAATCTGCCAAAAAGCAACTTTTGCGCCGTCGATATCCGGTAAATTTTAATACAGCGGCCAAAAATCGGTTTTATTTACCCAAGTTGGAGTTGGACCCTGCCTTGCAGGCAGATCTGTCTACTCGCCCTTTTTATCCCAAGACCGTTTACATAGAAACTTCCGTAAAGGATAGCGAACTGGCCGACCGTGTGAAAAAGGCTTTTCCGCTAGCACAATTTAAGGAAACGGACGGAAAAACCCAAGTGGGCAGTGCCAACTTCTCTCGTCGTACCGATACCTTGCTTATTCATAAAGAAAAATACGATTTTCTAAAACCCTGTCCGTGTAGTTGTGGTTCGGCGGGGTGTGGGTATAACCTGATAAATCTGGGTTTTGGTTGCCGTTTTGAGTGCGAGTATTGTTTTTTGCAACAATATCAAAATTTGCACGCCATTTTGCTTCCCGCCAATGTGGACGAATTTTTACAAAAAATAGATGATGCGCATTTTAACAAAGGGCCGTTTGACCGCCCGCGCATCGGCAGTGGGGAATTTACCGATTCGTTGGTATTTGACGATTTAACCAAATACTCCCACAAAATTGTTCCTTTCTTCCGTGCGCGCCCGCACTTGCAGTTTGAATTCAAAACAAAAAGTGTAAATATCGGGGGCCTGTTGGAAATAGGCGGTGCAGAAAATGTGGTTACTTCGTGGTCGGTCAATTCTTCGCGCATTACAAACGAGGCCGAACATTTTACCCCCGGCTTAACCGAACGCTTGGCGGCGGCTTGCCAAACCGCTAAAGCGGGATATCGCCTCGGGTTTCACTTTGACCCGGTGATTATCTACCCCGGTTGGAAGGAAGATTACGCCCGCACGGTGGAAGAAATGGCCGACACCTTGCCGGCGGAAAAAATTGCTTGGATAAGCGTGGGAACTTTGCGTTTTAGCCGCGAACTTAAAAAAATGATAGAAAACCGCTTTCCGCAAAACTTTATGCTGGACGGAGAATTTTTGCTGGATTTTGACGGCAAAATGCGCTACGGGGACGAAGAACGGCGGGAAGTTTATTCGTTTATGATGCCCTTACTTCGCAAAACTTTTCCCAACACCCATGTTTACTTATGCATGGAAGACCCGCAAATCGCCAAAGATTTTTGGTAAGAGAAAGATTTGAAGGATAAAAAATGCCGCGGATTTGATCCGCGGCGTTTTCATTTTACAGAAACTTTTATAACTCAATAACCATCATGGAAGGTTTGATTAAGTAGAACAAGTTAATCAGGGCTCCCAAGCTTAAAAACGGCCCGAAGGGGATAGCATCGGACTTTTTTTTCCCTTTGAAAATCATTAAGAAAATAGCATACACAAGCCCAAAGAAGGAGCCCAAAATAACGGTGGTAATAACACCTTCCCAACCGATTAAAGCCCCTACGCCTGCCATTAACTTCACATCACCGCCGCCCATAGCTTCCTTTTTAAACATCCAAGTTCCCAAAAGGGCAATTGCAAGTACTCCGAATAAACCGGCTCCTGCTCCTAACAGGGAAAGCAGCTCCTTCTGCCACCAGATGCCTTCAAAGTTCGGGTTACACCAGGCGAACGTAAGGCCCCATACAATAAGCCCCAAGGAAAAGCGGTCGGGAATAATCATAAGCTCTAAATCAATGACGGACAACGCAACCAGCGCATATACAGCCGCGAGTACGACAAAAGTCCAAATCGTTAATCCCAAATGCCACACAAAGAGCAAGGTGAGCGCACCCGTTAAAAGTTCCACAATGGGGTATTGCATGGAAATGGGGTTTTTGCATTTGCGACATTTTCCGAGCAAAAACAGATAACTGAGAACGGGGATATTATCGTACCAAGCGATGCGTGCTCCGCATTTGGGGCAACCCGAAGGCGGCCAAACGATAGATTTGTCTCGCGGGATACGGTAGATGCAGACGTTTAAGAAACTGCCCACAATCAAGCCGAAAATAGTGGCAAAAGTAAGAATAAAAGTTTCCATATTTAACTCCATAACATAAAAATCCCCCGCGCTTTACAGCCCGGGGGGAAAAGGTTAATGCGTGTGCCAGGCTTTGCCGTAACTGTCTTCCTTTTCAACATTTACGAAAAAATCGCCATAGCGCGGATCTGCCGGGTCGCTGATATAGGCCCAACCGCCTGTTTTGGTAAACGCTTGCTCAAAATTTCCGTGGGAAACATGGGCAGAAGGCGGATAACCGGGCACGGTGGCTTGCGGAATTTTTTCGATGTATTGCGGACTAAGACTGGAGAGATCATCAGTCGGGTAATTGCCCTGATGTTCCCCATAGTATGCGGCAATAGCACTGCGTACTTTTACCAATTTGTGTTTGGTGCTTCCCTCTTGGGCTTTGTGTACGAGTGCCATAAATTTCGGCACGGTAAAACCAAACAGCAGTGCAAACACAACTACCGTAATAGCAATTTCCATGACCGTAAAGCCTTTTTTCATACACACCTCTATTTAAAGTTTAATGCCACGCGTACAAATACTTTGGCATCGCCCAACGTATTTTTGATGCTGGAATATTCGTTGGGTTGGTGAGCCATGTCATCGAGTTTGGAGCAGACCACAGCGGGGTAATTTGCATTGCGTAAGAAAGAACCCACTGTTCCGCCGCCCACACCCATGATGCGCGGTTCGTTTTTGTAAATAGCTTTAATGGAATCGCGCGTTAATTTTACAAAAGCCGCTTTGTGGTCCGTCGGTTTAGAGGCTTCGTTAATGGCAATATCCATTTTAACCGTCACTTTAAATTGTTTTTCGATTTTTTTAGTGATTTTGGCAATTTCCGCCAATACTTCCTTGTTGGAATAGCAAGGGAGTACGCGGCAATCCATGTAAAAGACATCCGTCCCCGGGATTGTATTTACGTTCGGCACGTTTGCTTCACGTTTGGTCGGCTCGAACGTGCTGGTAACGGCAGGAGCGAAGAGTTTATCTTTTTTATTAAATTTTTTGCCGAGCGCATCAAAAGCTACAATCAGGTAAGAAGCCGCGCGATTGGCATTGTTGCCGGCATAGGGCATAGAAGCATGTGCTTGTTTGCCTTGAACGGTAAATTTAATCCACAGCATATTTTTTTCGGCTACTTCCACCATGGTTCCGTCCGGGTTGCCTCCGTCCGGTACCAAGAAAACGTCCTCCTTTCCGAAGATTTTACCGTGCTTTTTCAAAATCGGTACTACACCGTAAAGGCTACCCATCTCTTCATCGGCATTGAGCAAAAGGGCATAATCGCAAGCGGGGCGCACATTACATTCCATCATGGCTTTAACCGCTAATAAACCGGAAACCAATCCTTGGTGATTGTCTTCGGAACCGCGCCCATAGATTTTATCCCCTTTAACAACCGCTTTGAACGGATCGGTTTTCCATAGGGATAAATCTCCGGGGGGAACAACATCCATATGTGCCATAACCCAAAGGGTTTTCTTTCTGTTTTGACCGTAATAGCGGGCAATAATGTTCGGGCGCACACCGCCTTCGGCCTTGGGATCTTTGATATTAATGACGGAAATTTCATCAAATTTCATTTGTTTTAAAACGGAAAGTAAATAAGCGGCTTTTGCGCTTTCACCTTTGCCGCCTTCTTGAGGGGATAATGCCTCGAGCGGAATCATGTTGCTTTGCAAATCGATGACGTCTTGCTTGTAAGAGTCAATTTTTTTAAATAAAGTTTTTTCCATAAAATATCCTCGGCCAAGCCCAGTTAAATGGGGTTGGCTATGTCTATAAATTCGGTTTGTACATCAAACCGTTTGGCTACCAATTCCATAAGTGCCTTCACACCTGCTTTTTCGGAATTGTAATGCCCCAAGGCGACACAATTAATACGCCCTTCTCGGCACCATTCTTGGACGGGTTCGTCCACCACGCCGGTAACGTACAAATCCATTTTTTGGCTGATTGCTTGCGGCAAAAGACTGTGTGCTCCGCCACTTACTACTGCTAAAGAACCGATTTCCTTCGGCCCGTAAGCAAAAACCTGTGCTTGGGTTTGGCAGTAGTTTTCCAAGGTGGCTACCAGTTGATCCAGCGGAGTGTTAACGATACCCGAAAAACCGATAGTTTCCCCGTGGTATACTCCAAAAGGTTGCACCCGTTGTGCGCCGACAGCTTTCATTAAGCAAGCATTATGACCCACTACGGAGTGTTTATCCAACGGTAAATGAAATGCAGCCAAGTTAATATCATTTTTTAAAAGAAAGGCCACCCGTTCTTTTAAAAGCCCGGTAAGCGGTTGTTCCTGCCCCCATAAAAGACCATGGTGCACGATAATCATATCCGCTCCCGCCGCTTTGGCTTTGTGAAAGAGTTGCAACGAAGCCGACACGCCAAATGTAATTTTTCCGACGCGCGGCGTCCCTTCTACCTGCAAACCGTTATGGCTGGCATCCGGTATTTGGGCACTGTTTAAATAAGTATCTAAAAAGTGCAGGACGTCTTCACAATTCACCATAGATTTATGTTATCATTTTATTAGAATGAAAAGAATACTTTTTTTACTTATTTTTTTTATTTTAATCGCTTCTACTGTTAAGGCGGGGGAGATTCCCGTAGCACCTTATTTGCCTGCCCAAGAAAAAAAGATATCCTCTCCTGCTCCGATTACGGTGCAATATCCTTACGAAAAAATGACTGTTTCCCGTGGAGCCCAAAATATTTTTTTATTTGGAAAAATCAATTTGTCGGGAAAAGTTGCGTTAGATATTAACGGGGTCGCTGTTCCCGTTCACCCCAATGGGGCTTTTTTGGCTTTTTTACCGACGGAAAACGGAGAAAATACTTTTTTGTTAACTGCTAGTAACGGACAGGAAACGGCTCAAGCCGTTCGCCATGTACGTGTGCCGGGAGTAAAATTGAAAGATCTTACTCGTAAGGCTGGTTTTGATCCGGAAGAAATATTTCCGCAAGCCTCAACGGAACTATTGCCGGGGGATAGTGTGGGGCTTTATGCACGCGGAACACCCGGCGCAGAAATGACGGTTACACTCTCCGGATTAAAAAATGGGAAGAATATTCCCATGAAAGAAGTGGAATCTTCTCCTGGGCTGTATCGGGCGGAATACCTTATTGACCTTGAACAAAAGCCCAAAACGGCGAAGGTTGTATATCGCATGAAGAATGGTCCTAAAAAAACGAAAGCTAAAATAACGGCTCCTCATAAATTGAAAGTGCGTTCACTGAAAGAACCTTTTACCTATGCCAGTGTTACCAGTCCGGGGGTAAAAATCCGCAAAATTCCTACCGCTCAGGAAAATCTGTATCCGTTTTACCGTGCCTATGGAACTGTGCAGGTTACGGGTCGAATGGATAATCAGTATCGTTTACGTCTTAATCAAGATGAATTTGCATGGCTAGAGGAGAGCAAATTAGAAAAGGTTTCTTCTTGGCCTAGTTTAAATCTGTTAACCGGTTTGGATATGAAGGCGGAAAAAGAGAAAACGCGTTTAGTTTTTAGCGGTAAACGACCGGTGGTGGTGCAAATTCATGAATTTAATGACCGAGTGGAAGTTTCCTTTTACTATACAAAGACTTTTGAAGGTAATTTTAACTTTGATGGAACAAGCCCGCTCGTTAAAAATGTTGTTTGGTCTCAACCGAAAAAAGATACGGTTTTGTTTAAAATTTATTTTAAGGAAGGGACTCTCCCTTGGGGCCACGCGTATGATTTTGAAGAGAATAATTTTGTATTGGATATTATACACCGTCCCGAAATTACCCCTACCAAAAAGAAACCGTTAAAAGGTGTGCGTATTTTGTTAGATGCGGGGCATAGCCCTCGGCGTACAATTCCCTATGACGGGGCCGTAGGGCCGACGGGATATTTGGAATACGAAGCTAATTTAGCTTTGGCAGAAGATTTAAAACCTTTGCTTGAAAGACAGGGAGCAACCGTTTTGATGACGCGTGAAGGAAATAATCGCAAATCACTGCAGGAGCGTTATAAGATGGCCTTGCAGGAAAAGGCGCATATTTTTATCAGCCTCCACTATAATGCTTTGCCCGAAACTTTTAATCCTTTCGCCAAGCCGAGAGGGTATTCCATCTATTATAATTATCCGCACAGTTTCGAGTTGGCAAAGGCTGTGTATGATTCTTTTACTCGTTTGGTTTCTTTGCCGGACGACGGATTGATTTCCAATGATGTTTTATTTATTCCGCGTATTCCGCAGTTACCCAGTATTTTAGTGGAGAATGCCTATCTGATTTTGCCGGAACAGGAAGAACTGGCCAAAACACGAGAAGGACGAGCCCCTTTTGTGCGGGCTATTTACGAAGGAATTTTAAACTTTTACGGAGTCACTCCCGAACCCGTTTTAACTAAAAAACGTAAAATTCGACAGAGACAAAAATCTCAAGGAAAGACCTATTTATCTCCTCAAAAATAAAACCCCCGCTCTTATGAACGGGGGTTTTATAAACGGGAAGTTTATTTTTTAATTTGTACTTTAGACATCATGTCGTACATGATGATGCTGGCCGCCGCCGAAGCATTCAAGCTTTCCACACCGCCTTTTTGCGGAATGGAAATTACTTCGTCACAATTTTCGGCGGTTTTTTCACGGATACCAAATCCTTCGGAACCGATTACGAGTACCGCCGGAGAGGCATAATCCATGGTGGTGATGGATTTCCCGGCCATATCGGCACCGTAAATCCAAAACCCTTCTTCTTTTAAGTCGTTTAAAGCAGCGGAAAGGTTGGCTACTTCCACAATGTTAATGTTTTCAATAGCCCCACAAGCTACTTTGTATACGGCAGGGGTAATGCCTACAGTGCGGCGATTAGGCAAAATGATGGTGGAAAACCCCAAACAGGCAGCACTACGGATGATGGCTCCTAAGTTTTGCGGGTCGGTCATTTCATCTACAGCTAACCATAAATCGTCTTTTTTCCCGTCTGCTTCATAGATAGCATTAGAAAGTTTCATCATTTTTACCGGCTGAATTTTTGCCATAATGCCTTGATGGTTGGCGTTGTGGGTCAGGCGGTCTAAAATTTTATTTTCAATGCGGTCGATTTTCACGTTTTGACGTTTCGCCAAACGGATAATATCTTCCACGGCGCGGTGTCCGGCCTTGGAATCGGATACATAAAGCTGTGTTACGTGGCGTTTTTTGCTACGTAATGCTTCTTGTACCGGATGAATCCCGTAAATCATATCTAAATTATCGTTCATAAAATTCTCCTATTAGCCGATTTCCGTTGAACCGAAACTCATGCCTACTTCTAAAGCATAGCGGACTTCTTCTCCGTGCGGATCTACGCGTTTAAGTTTGGAAATAGCATCGGAAATTTTTACTTCTGTCATCTCAAATGCATGTAAGGAAGCCATATACCCGAACTTCCCTTCCACTACCATATCCAATGCCTTGGCCCCGTAAAGGGTAGAGAGCCAACGGTCAAAAGCGGTAGGTGTACCGCCGCGTTGGGTATGCCCCAACACGCACGCGCGCGATTCGATTCCCGTTTTTTCTTCAATCATTTGACTTAATTTGTTGGCAATTCCACCCAGACGGATGGCATCTGTGCTGCCGGCCACAGTACGAGCGACGGCCAGCTCGCCCAGTTCATTTTTTGCGCCTTCCGCGGCCACCACAATACTAAAGTTTTTACCTTTGCTTTTACGATCTAAAATGTATTGAACGATGACGTCATCATTGTACGGAATTTCGGGAATGAGTACAATATCGCCACCTCCTGCAATGGCGGAGCGAAGCGCAATCCAGCCGGCATAACGGCCCATAGTCTCTACGATCATTACACGGTGGTGGCTTTGGGCGGTGGTATGCAAACGATCGATGGCCTCGGTGGCAATAGATAGTGCAGAATCAAAGCCGAATGTTTGATCGGTGGCGGATAAATCGTTATCAATCGTTTTCGGTACAGCCACAATCGGCATACCGAGATCCACAAATTTTTGGGACATATGAAGCGTTCCGTCTCCACCGATAGTAATTAAAGCATCTAGTTGGTTGGCTTTAAAGTTATGCATGACTACGCTGGATAAATCGCGCGGGGTTTCCGGCGAACCGAAAGGGGGAATCGTATAGCTAAAAGGGTTGGCGATATTACTGGAGCCCAAAATGGTGCCACCCAAAGTTAAAATGCCGGAGACTGTTTCGTTGGTGATGTGTATGAATTCGTTGCGCACAAGGCCGTCAAAACCGTTTTTAAAACCTAATACTTCAATGCCGCGTTTGAGTGCATTTTTGCTTACGGCGCGGACAACAGCATTCAATCCGGGGCAGTCGCCACCGGCGGTTAAAATACCAATCTTTTTAATTGTCATTTTGATTCCCTCCTATAAATAGGCAGACAAGGCACTTAAGGCCCAAAGTACAAAAAATTGTCCGTCAATTAACGTTTCGTCTTTTACGCTGCGGGTAGTGCTTTTGCTGTAATAATATACCACTATCGAAATTGTGTATACAAGCCCGAGTAAAAGCATGGCAACTAGCGATCTTTTCCACGGTAAAGACCACAGAATACCCAATACCGCCGCTAAAGAGACCAGCAAGGACGTGACTACCCATTTTGTTTTTTTCATACCAAAAGCTTTGTAAAAACTTTCTCTTCCAATGATAAGGTCTTTATTGGCAGAAGAAAATCCAAGCGTTACCGAACGCATAAATATCAGCAATATAGCATAGAAAATAGCTAAATACGAAGATTTTTTAAACAACATGCCGTTCGTTAAAGCCGGCAAAAATGCACAGCAGTATCCCCAACCAAGGGCGGTAAAAAAATCTTTGGTTCCCGGTAGAGAAAGAAGTTTGGACTTTAAGAAGTGGCGTGAAGGATACAACAGCCCTCCCACCAAAATAGGGAGCGTTAGCAATACTACCCAAATATCAATCATTCCTCCGATTAACAAAGCAAATAAGAGGGAAGTGTAGCACAACCCGCGCGTAAGTTTGTGCGTACTTTGCGGTTTATCCTCATATACTCGGTTGAGGGATGTTAATCCGAAAATGAAAAGCCAAGAAAAGAGGACGTATTTCCAATTAAACGGCAGCCCTTCCAATTTCATACACACATAAGTTAGGGCCGAAGCTGCAGAAGCCGTATACAGACAGTTACGTACTAAAAATTGCCATGCTTTTTGACAAAGATCAGCCGGTAAAAAAGCCGCATTGGATTTGCGTAATTCGCGTACAAATGCAGCCACGCGGTCAATCACCCAGTTAGGGGTGGAAGCTCCGGCCGTGATAAAGATTTTCTTGGCTTTCAATACTGTTATTTTATCCAGTTCTTCTTCCGTTTCTACGTGTTGTACGGCGGGGGCAAGGTCTTGGCACAAAAGTGCTAAGCGAGCTGTATTGGCACTATGTTTACCTCCCACAACAATTACCAAATCGGCACTTTTGGCCAGTTCGATGGTTTCTTTTTGGCGGTCTTTGGTTGGTTGGCAAATGGTGTTGGATACTTGGCATTCATCTGCGTGTTTTTTTATTTCTTCCGCTGTGGCATAAAAGACACTTTCTTTTTGTGTGGTTTGAGAAACAACGTTTACTTTGTCAAAATGCGGAAGTTGAGCGGCTTCTTCAGGGCCGGAAACAACAGTGCCTTTTCCTTGTGCGTATCCTAGCAGGCCGATAACCTCGGCATGTCCTCCGTCCCCTACAATAACGGTATGATAACCTTGCTCGGCAAATTTAGCGATAATATTTTGTGCATGCTTTACCAACGGGCAGGTGGCATCTACTACTTCCATTCCGCAAGATTCGATTTCTTTTTGAAATTTGGGCGTAATGCCATGAGCCCGAATGACGAGCACTCCATTTTTATCGGAGGCATCTTGCGGGTGATCAATAGAAGTAATTTGCTTGGCAGCCAACATATCGGTTACCTGTTTGTTATGAATCAGGGGACCGATGGTATAAACGGGTTTTTTGCCCGCAGCTTCCAGCTCCAGTACTTTATCTATTGCGCGTTTTACGCCGGGGCAGAACCCTGCGCTTTTGGCGACGGTAACGTCTTGTTGTTTCTCCATATCTATATTATAGAAAATATAAGGGTTTTTCGTTGGTAAAATCTAGGGTTAGAAACGAATTCCCGCACGGAGTAAGAGTTGGGTTTCCCAACGAGAGGGTAAGTGATAGAACGAGCCTACGGGGGTTTTATCGTTGTAGATAAAGCGAAGTTCGATTCCGGTGAATATCATTTTCCAAATATCGGTTTCTATTCCCGCTCCCAATAAATAATAGTTTGCAGAGGAGGATTCTTTATAGTCAAAAATGTAATTTAGTTTGCGGGACGTCTTTCCGACTCCTAACAGAAAGTAGGATCGGGGAAGGGTTTCTGTTGCCAAAAAAAGCTTTGCCGTGGCTCCGAATCGGTGAACCCTGTATTTTTCTACTCCGGCTATTTTTTCGTTTGCAAAAGTGGTCCCTTCTATACCAAAAGCAAAGAAATCGGTTGCGTAAAATAAGGCTTGAGCGGAAAGCCCTTTTTGATGGGAAAGCGCTTCCCAGCCGGAAGCATCTTTTAACTTTACAAAATCGGCTATACCTGCTACCGAAATTTCCCAAGAGGGAGAATCAGAAAAATTTTCAGAGGGGGAGGATGTTCCGGCTGTATAAAATTGAGCATGGCAAGGGATAAGCAGTACCGATAACATTACCAGAGAGAGCAGATTTTTAAGGAAAACTTTTTTCATTTTTCTAATTCCTTTAAATATCTTTCTAAAATATCCGCGGCGCTTTTTACTTTGTCCGGACACGGGCGGGATTTGTAGTACTGGGCCGTTCTCGGTTCCGGTACGGGACTGACGGTTGCAGTGGGTTGCCCCAATAATTCTCGACAAATGATAGATCCGTTTTCTGCTTTAAATCGGTTACAAATTTCTTGGACTCGAGCATAGAATAAAGATTTTTGAGAATGATCCGTAGGATCTTTCGGAGCATGTTTTAAAGAAAACATCATGCACATGGCGCTGACGGCACCGCAAATTTCTCGTTGGCGGCCCAAGCCTCCGCCAAAACAAGCAGATATTGCGCGAGCGGTGGTTTCGTCCATCCCCATATCGTTACAAAAAGCACAACATACGGCTTGTGCACAGTTGTCTCCATTTAAAAAGAGGTCTTTTGCTTTGTCGCCTTTGGTCATAAATTTATTTGAAAGAGGGTTTATAAATGAAAGAAAGCAAACTGTCTTTTACATGGTCTCTTCGCCAAGAAAAGAAGTTTTCTTTATCTCCGCAAGTGCAGTAATAGGGGAGTTTTATGTCGGTGGCTTCAACGCCGGCTGCTACGAGTTGTTGAGTAATTTCCGTATTTAAATTTACAAAAATTTTTCCTTTTTTATGTACAACACTCCTGGGAGAGAATTGGCAGGCTGTATCTTCTTGTACCTCAAAACAGCAACTCTGAATATGCGGTCCCGCCCAAGCAAAAATTTTCCCTTTTGCTCCGGCTTGGCGTAATGCTAGGGCTGTTTTGTTCGGAAGCTGTTTTACTACACCGCGCCAACCACAATGAGAAAGTGCAAAATGATCGCCTGTTTCATTCCACAAAAAAAGAGGCACACAGTCGGCTGTTAAAATAGCCCCGCCCCAACCATCTACAGAAAAAACCCACCCATCTGCTTGTTGAAGGGGAGCCTTTTGCACCGCCAAAGCGTCTTCTTGAGAAGAAATGTTTATTAACGTGTCGCTATGGGTCTGTGAAAAGTGGAGTATTTTTTGGGGGGGAATGTCCAACTCTTTATAAATAGTTTCTTGCGCTTGGAGTTCGCGCATATTCCCCGTGTGACGAGAAAGCGTTCCGCCCACAAGGCCGCAAGAGAGCATTCGGTTATCGGCATAGATTTTCATACGTTTAATTTTTTGAGCCGTACAGATGACGGTTTTTCCTCTAGTAAAATACCGGCCATTTCTTTAAAACGTTTAGGGTCATCGCTGGCATAAACGGTCAATTTTCCCCTTCCTTTGCTTTCCGCACAGTTTTGTTTTGATAGGAAATCCTGTACGGCTTGCGCTAACGTTTCGGAGGAGTCGACCAGTTTTACTTTTTTACCTAAGATTTTAGTGAGTAACGGTTTTAAAATGGGGTAATGGGTACAACCTAAAATAACGGTATCCGCTCCGCTTTTGGCTACTTTTTTTAAGTATTCTCGTGCAATCAATTCCGCTGCGGGTGTTTTGCCCCAATTTTCTTCCACTAAGGGAACAAATAGCGGGCAAGGCTGTTCTACTGTTTGAATGGTTGGAGAAAGTTTGGACAAGGCATGAACATATGCCTTGCTTTTAATGGTTCCTTCCGTCCCCAGTACAGCTACTTTTTGATTGTGCGTGCTTTGCACGGCTTTGGCTGCCCCCGGTTCAATGACGCCGATAACCGGCACAGCAATTTGCTTTTGCAATTGTGTTAAAGCCAAGGCGGAAGCTGTGTTGCAGGCAACTACGATAAGTTTGGCTTGCTGTCCTTGTAAAAACTGAGCAATTGCCAGAGAAAAACGAGTGACGGCGTTTTTTGACTTGGACCCATAAGGTACGTTGGCGGTATCCCCGAAATAAATCAAATCTTCGTGGGGAAGTGTTTGACGAAGAGCCTTTAAAATCGTCAAACCTCCCAGGCCGGAATCAAAAACGCCAATAGGTTGCTTTTTCATATAAGCTATTATAGTATTTATTCGGGAGAGGTGCCAATTTGGAAAAAATTTCCCTCTTGCTCTTCTTTGTGCTAGAATATCAATATGTGTAGAAAGGTTTTGTTGGTTTTTTCTTGCGCTCTATGTTTAAGCGTGGCGGCTTTTGCTGCACAGGCAGATTCCCCTTCGGCTTTGATTGTAGGGGGGAGTTTCTCTGCGCAAGCCAACACCTCTGCTCATCAACAAGTTTTCAATCAAAAAGCTCGTAATGCAGAAATTGCTTCTCTGAACGAAAAATTAAGAAATAATCAATACGAAGATGTAATTAAACGCATCAATTCTTTAACGGCGCGTAACTTTTTGGATAATCGGTTCCACCTGCTTTTGGCGCTGGCTTATGACGGTCTTGGACGTTATGATGATGTTATCTACTCCGCTTCTCAAGCCATAGCGGTTGCCCCGCAAGATTCTCGTGCGTATATTTTGCGCGCCGGAGCTTATTTGCACTTGGAACAATATGAACGCTGCCGAATGGATTTGGACAATGCCATTAAATTAAATCCTTCTTCTAAATTAGCTCAAAAAATCGAAGAAGAATTAAATGAAAAAACGTTTGTTAAGAAACCTAAACCGGAACCGATTTCTACTCCTAAAAAACAAACTCCTCGTTGGATAATTTTTTATTTTCTGGCTATTTTTGCCGCCATTTTGTTGTATGTATACTGGCGCTACGAAGATTTATTCCATCAACCCAAAAGTGCTTTTTCTCGTAGAGAAGTAGAGGTGAAGGAACAGTACGATTTTATTCGCCAAATTGGGGAAGGCGGCATGGGAAAAGTGTTCGAAGCCTACGACCGCGTGCTTAAACGTAAGGTAGCCATTAAACGGGTCCGTCCGGAATTAGTGCGCAGCTCGTATGTAAGAGAACAATTCCTCTCGGAAGCGCGAATGGTAGCGCTCCTACGTCACCCGTGTATCGTGGAAATTTACACTGTTATTGAATCGGAAAGTTCGCTCTATTTAGTATTTGAGTATGTGGACGGACAAACTTTAGAAACTCGTTTGGATATTGATGGCCGGTTGCCTTTTTCCAAAGCAAAACAAATTTTCGAACATGTTTGCCGTGGGCTTCATTACGCGCATTCGCAAGATATTATTCACTGCGATTTAAAACCCGGAAACATTATGATCTACGATGAAGAAAAAGCAAAAGTAATGGATTTTGGTGTGGCTAAAAAATCGGTAGATCATGAAACCGGCGCTCGTACGGTAGCCGGTACCCCCGCTTATATGGCCCCCGAACAACAAAAAGGATTTATGCGCAAACAATCAGACGTTTACTCTTTGGCCTTGTGTTTGTATGAAGCTTTAGTGGGACAGGTTCCGTGGACGGTAAAAGGATTTGATATTGCCAATAAAAAAATTGTGCCTGCTTCCAAATTGGCTCCGAATATTCCGCCGGAAGTAGATTTGTTATTGGAAGATTCTTTAAAAGAAGAACCCAAGGAACGTGTCCAATCTATCGACGAGTTCTGGAGCCGTTTGCAAGCAATAGAGCCCTTAGAAGAAGATTTGGAACAAACACATTATTAAAGTTGCCCGACTTTAACAATTTAAAAGCACCCAACAGGGTGCTTTTTTGTACACAAGAGGAAATGGTTTTGGGTATCTATTAAATTTTTAATAGGGGCTTTAATGTATCAAATACCAAGCGATTTTTGAATTGAGGGTTCCATTGTCCGGTAAAAAGCTCATCACTTATTACAAGAGCCGCTGCCGCTTTGGCCTTTCGTTTTTTACAAACGCTGTATACTGCACTGATTTCCATATCTACTGTTAAGACTTGTCTTTTTTGGTAATGCTTAATTTCGGCTTTTGTTTCGCGA
Source organism: Elusimicrobiaceae bacterium (assembly GCA_045580265.1). Lineage (GTDB taxonomy): Bacteria > Elusimicrobiota > Elusimicrobia > Elusimicrobiales > Elusimicrobiaceae > Avelusimicrobium. Next base: position 135,740 of record JAZNNM010000002.1, read on the forward strand.
AAAAAGGCCGGTGTTGTCCAATTTCTACCTACATGGAAAGAAGTTTGTTTCGTTTTTAAGTAAGTTTTCCAAATTGACAAAAGGCTCCGATTGGCTGAGGAAACTTCTTTCGAAGTGTAGTAGGGGGAAACCCCATCTGTGCAGAGAGAATCTTGGCATAAAACAACATCTCCGGCCAGTATCTCTTCTTGTAAACTGCCGCCTAAGCCCACAAACAATACTTCTTTTACACCCAGCACAAGCAGCACTTCAATTACGGAAGCAACAGCTGTGGCACCCGTGCCGAAGTTGGTAACATAGCAAGTATTTTTATAGGTGTAAATGTCGGCTAAACACCAGTATTTTTTGACTCCGGCTAACCCACTAATATGTTTGGAAACTAGCGGAGTAATCGGGCATAGAACAGCCCGTTTGGGCAAGGTAATCCCATGGGCCGTTAGGCGGACATATTCTTCCGCGTTGATCAGTGCAGGAAGAATAGCTTTGTTGGTATGTGAAAATAAAATACTCATAATTTCTTTCTCTGTCTTTTTATACTATATCAAAAAAAGAATTGTACGGAAATTACGAGGAGAAAAAACTTTACAAGCCCCTTCTTATGCGGTATCATTTAAGTATATCCGGTATATCCGTGAGGTAAAAAATGTTGAAACAATATATCATCTCGGACAAAAAATTATTGGAAACCGATCAATCCGCTCAAGTGTATGTATATACCAATCCAACGGTAGAGGAGCAACGCTTGTTGGTGGAACGGTACCAAATTGACGAGCATACGTTGGCTTCTGCGTTAGATCCGGACGAACTCCCCCGTTTGGAATTTGAACCCGAACATATTGCCATGATTTACAAACGCCCGAAAAATTATTCGGGGAAGGATCAATTGGAATTTAAAGTGGCTTCAGTGGGAATGTTCTTGTTTGAAGATAAGTTAATTGTTGTTTTGGCGGAAGACATTCCGTTGTTTGTCGGTAAACGTTTTCATTCCGTTTCTTCCATTAAAGAAGTGTTTTTAAAACTGGTTTATAATTCCATTTCTCACTATGTGGAACACTTGCGTATTATTCATATGATTTCGGAAGAAATCGAAGACAAGATAACCGAATCGATGGACAATACTTACCTTTTGAATTTGTTTAGTTTGGTAAAAAGTTTGGTGTACTATGCCGAAGCTATCACCTCTAACGGATTTGTGTTCGAAAAAACACGAAATCTTTCTGGTCGCATCGGTTTTAATGAGAAAGATGAAGAAATGTTGGACGATATTATCGTAGAAAACCGCCAATGCAAAGCACAAGCGGATATTTACTCCAACATTTTAGCTCAGTTGTTAGATGCGCGTTCCTCTATTGTGAATAACAACTTAAACCAACTGATCAAAAAATTAAACGTTATTACTATTTGGATGATGGTCCCCACTTTTGTAGTGAGTGCCTATGGTATGAACGTGGCTCTGCCTCTTTCTCAGCACCCCAATGCCTTTTGGATGTTGATGGGAATCTGTTTAATTCTGGTATGGCTTGTTATTATGTTTTGGCGTCATAAAAACTGGTAGTAGATTTTAATATAAAAAACCCCGCTTTAAAGAGCGGGGTTTTTTGTGGGCAAATTAATTTTATTTTTCCACTTTAATTTTTCGGAAGGCTCTGTACAGAACAGCTAAAAGTCCGAAAAGTACATAAAGGGAAAATACAATAAAAATTACATCTTGCGGGAAACGAATGAGCATTACTACTAAAAATACAATCAACAGTAACGTCCATACGCTAAGGCCTTTTTCACGTTTGGATTTAAAAGCAGCATACGGAATGTTGGAAACCATGAGAAGCGAAAGAATCAACATGGCAAACCATACAAAGTTGTATAGATGTGGCAAATACACGGTTAAAAGTTGGATATTGCGTCCACCCATGTTGCCTTCCATGATACTGTAAGAAATAGCAAACGAGGCTAAAATAGCTGCTGCGGCAGGGGTGGGAAGCCCGGCGAAGTATTTTTTGGAACCCTCTCCCGCATAGGCCATTGCATTAAATTTAGCAAGACGTAATACGCCAAAGCAGGCGTACACACAGGCAATCGGGGCGCCCCAAATGGGTTGCGTGTGCAATACAAAAAAGTACATAAGCATGGCCGGGGCCGTGCAGAAAGAAACCGCATCTGCCAAAGAATCCATTTCCACGCCAAAGTTGCTTTCCGTGCCCAACAAACGTGCAATACGTCCGTCGAACATATCAAATACCATAGCAAATAAAATAAGCCAACCGGCCTGAGCGAAATTGCCCTTTGAGGCTGCTAAAATAGAGAAGAAACCGCAAGCCAAGTTGCCCAACGTAAACAAAGAAGGAGCTGTGATAGCACCGGTATGTTTTAATTTGCTGACTACGTTGTTTTCTTTCTTTTCAGTCATAAAGATCCTCTATTTCCACAAGGCAAGAACGGTAAGTCCGCCTTGAACTTTTTGGCCTTCCTTTACAAGCACGCGTACTTTGTCTTTCGGCAAATACACCGCTACTTGGGAACCAAAACGTACCAATCCAACGTGTTGGCCGGCTTTAATATCTTGGTCTTTCTTTACCCAACATTCAATGCGGCGGGCAATAGCGCCGGTAATTTGTTCTACGTGGGCAAAACGGGACGAATCGCCATCTTTAAAAATTTGAATTAAATTACGCTCATTTTGATTTGCTGCCGGATTGTTGGCAAAAAGGAATGTGCCCTTGTTGTAAAAAATATCTCCGACTTTTCCGCTAACCGTAGCACGTTGTACGTGTACATCAAAAATAGATAAAAAGATGCGCACTACCACAGAATTCGGATCGTCTTCCGTTTTGATAGAAAGTACGGTTCCGTCAGCCGGGCAGGCAATTTCATCTTCGGCAAAAACGGTTTCGCGTTTCGGATCACGGAAGAAAAACGCACAGAAACAAGCGACTAATAAACAAACTCCGCCTACGAAACGGAAGCCAAAAAACAAAAAGACCGCAGCCACAGCCACGGCAATCGCAAAAAATTTAAGCCCCATGGGCAAAACGGTAGAAACCCAACCAAAACACTTGGAAAAAGTACGATTAATGTCTTCAATCATGGCAGTTAGTTACTGGTGGGATAAATTGAATGGCAGGAGAAGTAAGAGTGGGCAGGGGGGGACTTGAACCCCCACGACCTTGCGGTCAACAGATTTTAAGTCTGTCGCGTCTGCCATTCCGCCACCAGCCCTCTTATATATTTATTTTAACAAAAAATACGTTTCTTTGCACTCTTTTTAAAAAAATATTGGGAAATTTATTTTTCCGGTATTCTGAGACTATTGTAAAACTTGCGGCAAAATAAACTTTTAACTCCTAATTTTTTTAAATCGGTTTGAAGTTGTCTGTCATCGGTAACGACTATAACGCGTTGCCCCGTTTGGGCCGCATAGGCCGCTCGTTCGTAAATAATTTGGTCAGCACTTTCTTCTTCCGAAAAGGAAATGTGCACTCCCGCACGATATAAAGGGCCTACCGGCCTATAAGAGCCGTCAAAAATTACCTCATACTGATGCATGCAATAGTGTTCATTCATCGAAACATCGGTTAAGAAGTCTAAAAAATCGGTGGTTACGTCTTCTTCGGAACGAGAAAATTCGTATAAAAAACTGCGTACTAAGTTAAGGCCGTCTATCAAATATAAGGTGGATTTTGTGGTTACGTACATGTTTTATTTGCCTATCTTGCAAAAAATTGTTATAAGAAAATGATACAATATAATGCTAAATTGTAGGAAGGTCTTTGACAATTTCCGTATTTACGGGGGTGTAATAGATTCGACGGGTATCTGTTGCCGCTCGGGAGCAAGTGCCGGTTGGCCAGGCCGGCTAAAATAGGGCCACAAAAATAAGCAACAACAATCAAGTTGCCTGGGCTAACGCTTAGTCCCACCGCTCCTTTAGTGTCTTCCATGCGCTAAAGGGTTGCGGTCACTACATGGAACGCGGTAAAGCGGGCGCGGTTCGTCCGGCTTTACTTAAGACTCACGAACCAAACCGTAAACGTGCCGTTTCGCGCTTAGTTTACGGTTACAAAAGCGAAACTAAACTTGTAGTGCCTGAGAGGAAAAGATGTTCGGACGGGGGTGCGAATCCCCCCACCTCCACTTTTTTATGGAAAATAAATTGAATGCGGAAATTGAAAAAATAAATAGATTTTATCTTTACAACGGGAGTATTTATGGCAACGGAAATTAAGTTTGGCACCGATGGTTGGAGAGGCGTAATCGCTTGGGATTTTACTTTTGAAAATGTTCGCCGTATGGCGCAAGCATTGGCAGATTATATTAACGAAAATGCTCCCAGCGATGAAAAAGGAAAAATGCCTAAAATTTTTGTAGGATATGACCGTCGTTTTATGTCGGATTTGTTTGCTGCCGATATTGCCAGTATCTTCCGTTCCAATAAAATTGATGTCACTTTGTCGGATCGTCCCATTTCCACACCGGTGGCGGCTTGTTTAAGCTTAAATAAATTTTGGATGAGTGTAATGGTTACAGCCAGTCATAATCCCTCCAATTATAACGGGATTAAGGTGAAGCTGGCCGGAGGATCGGCCTCTTCTCGCGTAACGAAAGAAGTGGAAGATTTCTTGGATTGTAATTCCATTTTGCTTCTCTATGGACAAAAGGCCGAACAAAAAGATTTAACCGATGTTTACTTCAAATATGTTTCCAGCCATGTAAATACCAAAAAATTGCAAACCTTTAAGGGAAAAGTGGCTATCGATTACATGCACGGTGCCGCTGCCGGATATTTGGATAAATTTTTGCCCACAAAACAAATCATTTCTTTACGTGCCGAACACGACCCTACTTTTGGTGGTGAGCAACCGGAGCCGGTGGAGAAAAATTTAAGTGTATTAAAGAAAACCGTTGTGGAAAAGAAAGCCGCTCTAGGCGTTGCTTTTGACGGAGACGGAGACAGAGTTTCCTTGGTGGACGAAAAGGGGGTTTACCTGACTCCCTGTCAAATTGCGGCGGTATTGTGCGATTACTTGATTAAAAATAAAAAACTGAAAGGAAAAATTGTTCAAACCGTATCCATGGGCTACTTGCTCAAACGTATTGCTCGTAAATATGACATGATGTTTGAAGAAGTAAACGTAGGTTTTAAACACGTAGCTGAGCGTATGGCCTTGGAAGAGATAGCTTTTGGGGTGGAAGAATCCGGCGGTTTTGCTTGGCGTGGTAATTTGCCCGATCGTGATGGCTTGACGGTGGCTTTGGCCTTCTTGGAGGTAATGGCTTCTACCGGTAAAAAAGCCAGCGAGTTGTGTGCCGCCATTGCCGAAGAATATGGAGCCTCTGTTTATTTAAGAAGAGATCTTCCTCTTGCAAAACCTGTAGATAAAGCCGTCTTGACAGAAAAGTTGCGCAAAAAATTACCGAAAAAAATCAATGGCCGTAAAGTAGCGGAACTGCTTACTTTTGATGGATTAAAAATTTTGCTTGATAACGACGAATGGTTGCTTCTTCGTCCGTCCGATACCGAACCGGTGTTGCGTGTTTATGCGGAAAGTGTAACCAAAAAAGATACACAAGCCTTGTTGGATTTCGGCGAGAAGTTGGCTGTTTCTTATTTAAAATAGAAAATATGTTAAAAATTGCGCTTGTAGATGATTCCGTTATTTTACGTTCTGCCATTAAGAACGTATTGGAGTCCTCCGGTTTTGAAGTTGTGCTGGAGGCCGGTGGATCGACGGAATTATTTGCAGCAATAGAAGGGAAAACAGTAGATGTTTTTTTATTGGACATTTTCTTCCCTACCGAGAATGGTTTGGATATTTTGTCCAAGATTAAAAAGATGTTTCCGCACGCCAAAGTACTTATTGTTACCGGTATGCGACAAGATACTATTTTGGAAGAAGCACAGCGGCTCGGAGCGAACGGTGTGTTATACAAACCGTTTGATACGGATGAGTTACTGGCCACCATACACCGTACTCTTCAATGATAAAAACCCTCCGTTTCGGAGGGTTTTTTAGATAGAAATGTTTTTAGATTCTTACAGTCGCAGCCACTTAAATTCTATAAAGAGAATCAGCGAGAAAAATATAGCCGGCCCCCAACCTGCCACAAAGGGATTGAGTAACCCGTTTTCCCCAAAAGAAGTAAACATGGACATCATCCACCAAAACGAAAAAGCGATTACAATAGAAGCTAAAATGTTTAAAATTTTACTTTTTCTGCGGGAGCTAATGGCAAAAGGCATGCCCAATAAACACATAATAACCGTTACAAAGGGACTGGCCAAGCGGGATTGGCGCATAGTTTCGGCCGAGTAGTGTGCAAGACCGCTTTTCTTTTGAAAGTTAATACGTTTGGTTAAATCTCGGATACTTAACAAATCGGGATCTGTTTTATTAACGGACATATCTTCCGGCTTGGTTTGCATGGGGGAAACCGTTTGTTCGAAAGTTTCTTCTTCCGTATCCATTTTGTTGGCAAAAGTGCGTTTAATACCGTTTGCAAATAGCCAACTGGAAGAGGCCGGATCCCACACCATTTGGTCGGCCACAATTTGGTTTGCAATATCCCACCCGTCATTATAAGTATCCAGCGATACTTGTTTCATCGTTCCTTTTTTAAGGTCTACTTCTTTGGCAAAAAGCATTTGATAGGGGGAAATTTTAATAACAACATCATGTTCCGTATGTTGGTTGAAATCCGCTCTTGCTTTGATGCGGGTGTAATAAATTTCGTCTGCTTTTAAGTTAAGGGGAGGGACAACAAATTCTTGCATAAAAAGTGTTAGGGTAACAACGGTTAAAATGCAAGCTACAACCGGTTTAAATAAATCTCTCGGGGCAAATCCGCCTGCCACACAAGCTGTCCATTCTCCGTTGGAAACCATTTCGGAAATGGTGGAAATGGCTCCCAATAAACAAGCCACGGGCATAATGGTGGTAAGCCAGTTGGGAAATGTTAGCAAAGAATAGGAAAGGACGTCCAACATGGTAGTGGTGCCGTTGCCGAGATTTTTCATTTTTTCAAAGGTATCTCCTAATACCACTAATGCGGCAAAAACACCCAGGGCAAACAAAAAAGGTCCCCAAAATTTTTTGGCAATATAAAAATAAATGCGATACATAATTAAATATTAAGCCTCTTTTTCCAAAGCCAATAAGCGGCACCTATCCCAGTGATAACCGGTAACCACGGGCCGGGGTAAGATATCCAAGCATATTTTTTACCGAGAGAAAGACCGAATGTCATGAGTAAGTAAAAAGTAAAAATAATAATTACGCTAAACAACATTCCCCACCCTTTGTTGGTGCGTTTGCCGAAAGAAAAACCAATCGGACAGCTGACAAATAACAAAATAATAGGCGACAAGGCCAACACATTTCTCATGCTGATAGTCGTTTTGTATTCATTGGCGAGTTTTTCTTCTACAAGTCCCGTGCGTAATAAACGTAAGAGTTTGGTGGTGGTCATTTCGCCTACCTTGCGGCTTCTCTCTCGGTCGCGCACGAGGGAAATGCTCATAGTATAATCATCGAAATTGGCAGCAATAATGGAGGAATTATCTTTTTCGTCAATACGTTGCATTTGTCCGTCTTCCAATTGAAGACCGATGGCCGTATCGGTTAAAATTACTTTGCCGGATGTGGCATTTACTTTTGTGCTTAAAGCTCCGCTATCATTCTTTTTGATTAAATGGATTAATTGAGCCGTATGGGTGGACGGATCAAGCTTTTCTAAATACAAATCCCAGTCGCCTAAATTAATAAAAGTTTTGGGTTCCAACGTTACTTTGGTAATTTTGCTGCGGGCTTCTTCGCGTCGTTCCAAAAAACGCTTGTAACTGCGCGGGGTGAGCCAGTTGCCAAGTACAAACAAAAGAACGGATAACGTAACAGCACAAATAAGAAGAGGACGAACAATTTCTTTAAACGAGAAACCGGCCGCACGCAACGCAATCAGTTCCCCGTGTTCGCTCATGTTGGTTAGGGTTAACAAAACCGCAATTTGAAATGCCATCGGAGCGCTTAAACAAAATACGTCCGGAAGGATGTTAAGTAACGACGACGCAATCCACCCTATTCCGGTGCCGTACGTCATAGCCATATCCAACACCTTGATGGAGCGCATCATAAAAATGACAAACGTCAAAATCCCGGTTACCCCGGCAAAAAAGGTAAGCAGGCTTTTGGCTATATAGCGGGAAAAGATGCTAATGTTCATCTTTATTATTCTAACAAAATATCACGTTGTAGGGGCGGAAAATCATGCCTATGTGGGTAAATCGTACGCGCGGGGCGGAATTATTATAAAATGAAAGAATGAGGTATTTTTCCCTATGAAAATACTGCGGTTGTTTGTCGCCCTTTTGTTAATCCTCCAGTTAATGTTCGCCCCGCCGGCGGGTGCCGAAACGCTACCTTATACGCTGGTGGATAGGGACCAGTATTCTATTTTCGAAGAGGACCAAGCCGCCAAACAGGAAGAAGAACTGCAAATTACTGACCCTCCGGACGACGCACAATTACTTAAATACACCAACGAATTTTGGCGCCAAGCGGTAACAGCGGTGGAAGGTTCCTACCGTTTGGACAAGGAGCCGGAACCCATTCCGGACTTGACCCTTTTAAATCCGACCCTTTCTTTGCCTATTTATGGTACGAGTATCGCCTTGACGGGACGTTATGTGTTGGGTTTTAAATTTGCCGGTAAAAAATACAAAGAAGACGATAATAACGATATCGACGATCGAAATACCCACAGTCTGGAAATGGCGCAAGAACTGCAACTTAAAATGCAGGGTAAGATTTTGGAGCGTGTATTTGTAGATATCGATTATGATGATCAACGGGAAGAGGAAAAAACGCTTTCTGTGGCCTATCGCGGAAAAGCAGGGGAACTGGTACAACTTGCCGAATTCGGGGATATTAATCTTTCTTTGCCACAGACGGAATTTATTGCCTACCAAAAACAACTTTTCGGGGCGAAGATGCACCTGCAACACAAAAATGCCAACCTGTATTTGATCGGTTCGCAAACCAAAGGTTCCAGTAAGCAAAAGCAATTTATCGGCAGCAGTGTGTCGGAAATCGTTTCCATCGCCGATACTGACTATATTCGCCGTAAATACTACGACTTGACTTTCGGCGGAAATATTCATCCCATTGATAACGACGCTGCTTACTTGCAGTGGCGTAACGACATGGGCAACATTTCTCCCGGTTCAGAGGAGATTTATTTAGACAGCAACACCACCTCTTCCGATTATGTGCCGATCAATAAAACGGCTACGGACTACTTGGGTACGGTGCCGTACCAAGCCCAGTGGGAGCTCCTTACCCGCGGGGTGGACTATACGGTGGATTATGCGCGCGGTATTATTACCTTCAACCGTTCCATTACGGCCGAAAGTGTGATTGCGGTAGATTACAGAAGTACCAGCGGGGAACAACTAAGTGCTATGGGGGCCACGCCCAACACCATTAAACTTATCAAAACGGAAAATGACAAAGCGTGGGAATCTTTTACGGAAGAGACCTCCAATAAGTTGGAAATGAAAACGTTTTACAACATCGGCGCACAAAAAATTACCCAAGACAATGGAAAAGGGAATTTTATTTTACGTTTGATGGATGCCAACGGGCAAGAAGTGGGGGAAATGGCTTCTCCCAAACAAATATATCCAAGCACGATAGAAGTAGATTTTGATAAAGGTCTTTTTGAACTTCAAAATCGCATGGTGGACGATTTGGGGCTTTATAATGTAACGCCTACCTCTTCCAGAAACCGCACTTTTAAGATTCAATATGAATCTACGGTCAAAACCTATTTCATTGAGTCCGACATTGTTATCGAGTCCGAAAGCGTAAAACTAAACGGTCGTGCTTTAACGCGTAATAACGATTACTATATCGATTATACTTCCGGTTTTATTACCTTCTACAAAGGTGATGAAATTACCGAAAATTCCGTTATCGATATTACTTATGATACCACCACCGGTTCCAGCTCCAACAACTCGGTGTTGGGCGGCCGGTTGGATTATCATTTGTTTGACAAAATCGTTATGGGAGCAACCCTTTTACAAGAAGGCGGAGACAAACCTTCCACTGTTCCGCAGGTAGGTGCTTACAATAAAAATTTGTTGGTGTACGGGGCGGACATCAACGGGAAGGATATTAAATTGGCGGAGCCCGTGTCGGTAGATTTTAGTGCCGAAGTAGCCAAAAGCCGTAAAGATCAAAATATGTTCGGCTATGCCATGGTGGACAGCATGAACGACACCCAAGAAAAAGTGGGCGGTTCTTCCGATTTTAGGGAATGGATTATTGCTTCCAACCCGAATAATAACCCCAACTTTTTAAATGCCATCCGCTGGGACACGCAAGATTTGCCTGCGTTGGAAATTAACCCCAACTCTATTGCTAACTATAACGATAAACAACAGGTATTAGTCATCAACTACGATTTCAGCCAAAGTGTTGGCACATACGCGGATAGAGACGAAGTTTCTATCGTGTATCCACTTAGTACCAGCGGTATAGATTTGTCCGAAAAGACCTCATTCGAGCTTACTATGCTTGGCGAAGAAGGGGGGCCTCAGGTAAACTTTACATTCGGTAACATTTCGGAATATTCCGATAATTCTTTGGGTATGGACACGCAATGCGGAACGGGGGTACCCAAGACCGAAGATATCTATTGCCGCAACAGTTTGGCTCCGAACGAAGATATCGGCTGGCTTTACACCAACCCGGACGGTTCAGAAGAACGCTATAACCCCTTTGTAAATAATGTTTACAACCCCGAATCCCAACCTAACGGACGCATTGATACGCAGGACTTGAACAACAACGGTAAATACGATGAGGCCGATGCCTTGGCTGTTTGGGGCGGGCAAGGAAACTTCGGTTTTGCGGGTACATCTATCGACGGTATGACAGGTAGCTATGCTACTAATACCAAATGGCAAACCTATACGGCGCCGCTTTTAATTAACGATAAAAGTGCGTGGACGGCTGTGCGCCATTTGCGTATTACCCTTAAAAAAGGGGAAAAAACAAAAGGGCAAATTAAAATTGCCAATGTGTCTTTGTCCGGCACGGCTTGGAACCCGAAGGAAGGTGTTTCTACGGATATTTTCTCGGTATCGGGGATTAATAATGTGGATAATTCCAACTATCAACCCATTTTTGCCGATCGCCAAGGGGACGGATTAAGGGTATTTAATTATCTTTACGGTTCTGTGAATAATTATAAGAAAAACAGCGATTCCGCCAACGCGCTCGACCAAGCCCTTAACATCACTTTTGATACTACCCAAGTGCCTGCTGTTGCGGATAACGACCCTACTGATTCCCCAGATGGAGAATTGTACGCCAACCGAAACTTTAAATCCATGGACTTTACCCAACACCGAGAGTTCCGCTTTTTGGTTCACAGTTCGCCGGAAAACCAAGGTTCTGAATTTTTCTTAAAAGTAGGGACGGACACTAATTACGATAAAGTAATCGTTCCCTTAACGGACGATTTCAACGGTTGGCGCCTGATTTCTCTCAAAATGATAGATACCAACGGGGACGGTATCACCGATACATTTGAAAACGTATCTGACGAAAACTATCAAGTGCGTGTGGAAAATCATCGGGCTCCCAACGGGGTTCTTAATTTCAAAGAAATCAGTATGATTTTGGCCGGTGTACAACGCCGCAAAAATGAGAACGGAACGGAAGAAACGGGTAGCCGTGGGCAAGTGTGGTTAAACGTGATTCACTTGGCGGAAGCCATTACGTTGGAAGGTGAGGCCTACAAAGGTGATGTGGTATTAAAATGGGACGGTTGGGGGAGTGCCGGTGCGAAGTACAAATACCAAGACAATAATTTTGAAACCCCGTTAGCCGTTTCCAAAAATCAAGAGGTAACGGAAGAGGAATACTTCGTAAAAGTGGACCGTATTAAAGAATTCCCCATGCAGGCCAATTTAACGCGCAGCAGCGTTACCACTCCCTTAGTTACCGATTCTACCGACTACAACACCGTCAGTTTGCTGGATAAAGGAAAAGTAGACCGAGAGCGTGCTGTTATCCGCGGGGATTTTATCAAAGAAAATATGCCCAAAATCGGCTTAGAATATACGTTGGATAAAGTAGATTACGATGCCATGAAACGTAAAGACGATTCCCAAACTTACGGGGCTACTTTATCGCATACGACCGGATCTTTTAAAAATATTTCTCTCGGTTATCACGTAACGGATTCCAGCGTGAGTTATGATCCGGTCCGTCATCAAGAATCGGAAAATTTTTATAACACGGATGAAAATACTCAAAAATTAAATATGAAAGTTTCCTATCAGCCGAATAATAATTTCATATTTACACCTAATTATAATTTAACTAAAAGTAAAGAAGACCGTTCCCGTTACGAGTTCTCCACTCAGGAGCATTTAAGCTATCCGAAAGCATTAAATCAAAGTACCGGTTTTAATACTACTTGGAAAATTACCAAGTGGTTGGCTCCGTCAGTCAATTATAATGTCAGTACCGTGGAAAATAACAACCTTACCGCCAAAACCATTACGGCTTCGGGCAGTAGTGTGTCGGTGGGCGTAGGGGATGTAAAAACGGTTAATCGTAATGCTGACGGGGGCGTGACACTAACCTTAAACGGAAACGAAATTTTGCCCAACAGCAAGTTGTTTAACACGTTTGTGATCTCGTCCAGCTACCGTATTCAAGATGCGGACTCGTGGGCTGATGTAGACAGCGGTTTTGATTCTCGTAAAGAGTTGTGGGTGCGCCGCTCGTTAAAAGACGTGGGGGAATTCGGTTATCGCAAAAGTATGACGTTGCGCGATACGTTTACTTCTACGCAACGGTGGAATCCTTTCTCTCAATATAATTTAACGGGTGCGGCCGCTCCGCTTAAAACAATTTCGCTTATTAACAACTTTACCAAAACCTTACAGACCAACGAACAAACCGGTACAGAATATGATTCCGAAAGTCTTACTTTGCCGGATGTCACTTTTTCTATTTCGGATTTAGAAAAAATCTTCTATGGAAGCCGTTGGTTTAGTTCTTCCAATTTAAAACTACGTTATAGTTGGGTTGAACAAACTAACACCGGTACGGACGAGCAATATACCACCCAATACGGGGGAGATTTGCGGTTTATGTTGTTTAACTATTTTGATACGGTGTTTAATTACACTAAAAAGGAATCCGATAAGACTGACCTTCGCGCCGGCACCAGTTTGGAACGGATTGATGATAATAATTTTTCCGCACAGACTTCTTTCTACATCGGTTCTTTGCGTGTCACTCCTAAACTACTTTATACTTCGCACGATAAGTGGCTTGTTCGCGGAAAAATCAGCGAATCGTTTACGGAAACTACCCCCAGTGTGAATTTCCGGTGGGACTTTAATATCCCGCGTGGATTTAAATTGCCGTTTATTAACAAAATGTATAATACCACCAACCGTGTGATATGGAACACAAACCTTAGTTACACGGACAAACGATCGGAAGTAGAAGTGAAAGATAACTACAAAATGTTTGATTTCAGTACTTCTTTTGATTACGAACTTTCCCGCAATTTACGTTTTACATTATCGGGTGGTCTTACCGTGCTGGACCATGCGTACGTAGCTACAGAAGATTACACTGCCTACAATATGGCTGCTAACGTAACAGTACAATTCTAGTATGAAGACAAAAAAATCTTTTATCCGAACGGTATTTTCTTATTTCTTACATTTCCTGTTCCCGAAAACTTGTCTTGCTTGCGGTTGTGATTTAGATGCGCAGACTCAACATTCCTTATGTTCGTGCTGTTTAGCTGCGCTCAGAACCCCCGGCCCGCTTATTTGTCGGCGTTGCGGAGCTGTATTAAAATCGGGAGGAGCGCATTGCTATGCTTGCCGCGGAACTAAAGCCAAAAAATACAAATGCTCAGTAATTCGTTCCGCTTTTGTTTTTAATGATTCTTCTCGGGCGTGGATACATGCACTTAAATATGGCGGGGCCGATTATTTGGGAAAAGAAATGGGCAAAGAGATGTCTCTTAGATTTTGCCGCTATCCGGAACTGTCGGAAGCAGAGTTAATAATACCCGTCCCACTTTTTTCCAAAAAATATCGTCAACGCGGATATAACCAAAGTGAACTTTTGGCACGGTCTTTTTCGGCAGAGTTATCGCTGCCGTTGGATAAAAATTCATTGAAGCGTATTCGTCATACCGTCAGCCAGACAACGCTTGGCAGAAAGGAGCGTTTAGAAAATATGGCGGGAGCTTTTGTATGCATAAACCCGAAGGCTGTTTACCGAAAAACCATTTTATTGATTGATGACGTTGCCACCACGGGGGCTACGCTGGAAGGATGCGCTCAGGCCCTCAAACAGGCAGGAGCCAAGAAGGTGCTGGCTTACACTTTTGCTCGAGAATAGAAACAAATAAAAAAGCCCGATAAAAATCGGGCTTTTTACTTTAGTTAAGAATTACATTTTTCCTGCATGATGTTCACAATCATGGGATCCACTCGGCTCATTCCCACACTGGAAATACTGCCTAGATTTTGAATGGTTTCTTCTGCTGTTCGACCTACAAAACCTTCTACTTCGGTAATGCCATAATCGTGGATAGCCATATAAGCGCTGCGAATAGCAGCGTCCGTAGAGCTGACTACCTTCAGGGCACAACCGCTTTTGGCCCCGTCACAGAGCATACCGCCGATATCACTGATGATGTTGTTGATAGCTAAAGTAACGGCCGGTACACATTTTCCGCGTTGTTGGTACACAATACCGGCGGTCGCGCCCACTCCGGCGGCGATGGCACAACCGCAAATGGGAGCAAGTTCTCCGGTAAAAACCTTTACATATCCGTTTAATAAGTGAGACAACGCAATGCTTTTTAAAATAGTGGTTTCGTCCACTTCCATTTCTTTTCCCACTTTCCATGGTACTAAAATGGTTACTACCCCTTGATTGCCGGATTCCCCACTTGCCATAACGGGAATAGCTTGTCCATCCATGCGGGCATCGGCTGCACATGCGGTGAGAATTTTAGTGGAAGAGATTAAATCCATTTGGATAAGCTGTTTGCGAACGAGTTCTTTGATATAAAAACCTACCTTCTGTAAAGCTTGTCCTCTTTCAGCCGCCTTCAGGTTCATATCAACGCCTTTTTTAATATAGGCCAAATCTTCTTCATCTGCGTTTTCGGCTGCATCTAAAAGGTCTTGCAAAGAGGCATTTTTCAGAGTAGTTTTAAAATCCGGCTTTGGGGATAACGTTTGCGTGGCATCTTGTTCTAGTTTTATTTTTCCGTCACAAGACAAATGAACCACTTCTGTATGTCCGCCGGCGATAATACATTGGGCGGACTTTCCGGAAGATCCGGTCAAGGAAGCTTTAATATAAAAACCGCTCACATCCTTTGCCACTTTCATGCTGATGGATCGGTTTTCTACCATTTGTTTGGCTTTGGCTAGAATCGTTTTGTCTGCGGCGGCCAAAATTTCCATATTTTTTTCAGGGCAAGCCAACAGGGCTCCCATGGCGCCGGCCAGCACGTTTCCTTTTTCCCCATCTGTATTGGGAATACGCACTCCCATGCCGTTTTTATAGGTGCCGGCATCGAGTTCAAATGACAATTTTACAGCCGGTTCTCCCAGTTCTTTGGCGGCATAAGCCGCACATAAAGCCACCGAAACAGGTTCCGTGCAGCCCATAGCCGGATAAACTTGATATTTTAAAACTTCTTTTAATAGGTTCATTAGATTTTTCCATTCGCTTTTAAACTGTAATGCGAATTGCCTCCGATAATGATATGGTCATGCACCGAAATATCAAAAAGTCTTGCCGCTTGGATAACGTCTTGCGTTAGTAAAATGTCCTCATGTGAAGGGGTTGCATCTCCTGACGGATGATTGTGTACCAAAATTATGGCAGATGCTTTGGCCGCCAAGGCGCTTTCCACAATTTTTCTGGGGGAAATAGCCACCCGATCAATAAGCCCTGAGGCTAAAATTTGTGTGCCCATCACGGTGTTTCTGACGGAAAGATAAATCACTTCTAAACATTCTTCTTTTTTCCCGGCTAAAGAAGCCTGGCAATACTCCAATACTTGCTGAGGTGTCCGAATCGTGATGCGCTCTTTTACTTCATCAAAGGTATATTTTTTAAATACACTGCGTACCAATTTGATAAATAAAGAAGTATTTTCTCCAATCCCTTCCACTTCGGCTAGTTGTTCCGGTTCCGCGTCCAATACGGCTGCTAAAGAACCGAATCGTTTTAAAAGAGCCCAAGCGATGGGTTTGGTGTCTTTACGAGGAATAACGTAAGTTAATAAGAGCTCCAAAACTTCGTGATCTAAAAAAGAATCCAACCCGTTCGAAGCAAATTTTTCACGGATACGTTCACGATGTCCAACATAAGACGGTTTATGGTTTTTTGGCATAGTGTAATTCTTCTTTTTTATTATACTGTTTTTAATGCTACAATAGGTATAAACCAATACCATAAACGGGGGAAAGAAATGAAACATATTGTAATTATCGGGGGAGGGCCGGCCGGCTATCCGGCAGCATTGAAAGCCGCCAGTTTGGGGGCGAAAGTAACACTGATTGAAAAAAATAAATTAGGAGGGGTATGCCTGAATTGCGGGTGTATACCGTCCAAATCGTTATTAGATGCTGCACATCGTTTCCAAATAGCGCGGGGTGTCGCTTCTTTGTGTGCCGATGGCGGACAAGAAACAGCAGCAAAATTATTTGAACTCCGTGACTGGGAAAGGATAAAAAATCGTCAACAAGCGGCCGCTCGCAAGCTGACACAAGGTATTGGATTTCTGCTTAAAAAAGCCGGAGTGGAAGTTTTTTCAGGGGAAGGTTCTTTTGTAAATGAACATACTGTACGCATTAAAACCATAGAAGGGGAAAAAGAAATTGCATGTGACGGAGTTATTTTAGCTACCGGTTCGGAAGCCTTTTTCCCGGCTCCGTTTGATGCGATTAAAGACCAAATTTACGACAATTCCACTATTTTTGAAATGCAAACCTTGCCCCAAAGTTTAATTATTGTGGGGGGCGGAGTAATCGGATGTGAATTTGCAGACCTGATGAGTTCTCTGGGGGTAGAAGTGAGTGTGGTGGAAATGCAACCTCGTATTTTGCCGCAGGAAGATGAAACCGCCGCACGGACTCTTTTTCAAGCACTAAATAAACGAGGAGTAAAATTCTGTTTGGGCGTTCGTGCAACGAAGGCCGAAAAAACCGTAGATGGTTTTATTATTACCCTTGATAACGGACAAATCATTCAAGCTCAAGCTGTTTTGGCTGCAATCGGCAGAACGGTGGATTTATCTTCTCTTCATTTGGAAACAATCGGAGTGGAGGGTTCCCGCAAAGGGGTGCAGGTTAATCCGCAAACAATGCAACTTAAAAACAATATCTATGCTGCGGGAGATATTACCGGACTTATGCAATTGGCGCATGCGGCTACCCGACAAGGAGAAGTGGCTGCGGTTAATTTGCTGGGAGGTTCGGCCGTGTATCATAACGATCGGGTGCCTCGAGCAATTTATACTTCCCCGGAAATTGCTTCCGTGGGGATTACACGTGCACAAGCGGCCGAACGTGGGCTTGTCGTAAAGGCTAAAAAATCATTTTTGTTAGCCAACGGTCGGGCGGTGGCACAAGACCAAACAGAAGGGTTTTTTGAAATTCTAGTGGAAGAAGGTACTGATAAAATTTTAGGAGCCACTCTGGTCGGGGCAAATGCTTCGGAATTGGTACATGTGGTGTCCGTAGCCTTGGCGGCGCATATGACGGCAACCGAACTAGCCGAAGTAATTTTTGCGCACCCTACGTTGGCTGAATCCATCGGCGAGGCGGTTCATAAGTGAGTGAGTTTTGTATTATTTTGGTTCGTCCGCGTGATCCCAATAATATGGGGGCTTGCGCACGAGCTATGGGAAATTTCGGGCTAACTGATTTGCGTATTGTGGACCCCTATCCGCCGATTTGGCAAGAAGCTGTCAGCGCGGTGGGAGTGGTGGATATCCTAAAGAATGCCCGTTGTTTTGGTTCGCTGGCGGAAGCTTTGGCAGACACACATTTTTCTTTGGCGGCTACCGCGCTCAAAAAAAGAGAAATAAAACAGGAAATAGTTCCTCTTCCTACATTAAATACTCGTTTGGAGGACGTAGACGGACTAACAGCCCTTGTGTTTGGTAATGAAAAAACAGGCCTGAGTAATGAAGATATCGCTCGTTGCCAGGCCGTTCTTAACATTCCGACAGCAGCCAAGCAGCCTTCCATTAACTTGGCCCAAGCAGTTATTTTGACTTGTTACGAACTTTCCAGACGCAGTGAATTTAAACCCATTCGTTCCGCTCCGGCCAAGAAGGTTCTTCCGACGGATGAACAAAAAGAATTATTGGTAAGCGCATTGGATAAAGTGTGCGAGAAATTGCATTTGCGCACGGATCTTACTCCTATTCAACGAAAGGCTTTTTTGCGTTCCGCCTTGAAAGAGAGTTCTTTTTCAAAAGAACATTTATTTTATGTAAAAAAAGTAGTGGAAAAAATATCCAAACAGTTGGAGTAAATACCTCTGCCAAAGGGTGTATATTTTGATAAAATATAAGAAACCAAAAAGGGGGCAGCATGGAATACAATATCCTTGTCATTAATCCAGGTTCAACTTCGGATGATATCGGGTATTATCGGGGTGGTAAACCCGTGTTTGAAGTAACCGTGCGTTATTCCATTACCGATTTGGAACCTTATGAAGGTAAAAATGTTACCGAACAGTTGCCTCTTCGTCGTAAACTTATCTTAGACTATTTGATTGATCACAAAGTCCCTCTTAAAGAAATTCACGCCGTTATCGGTCGTGGTGGTTTTATTCATTCTATCGAAGGCGGTGTGTATGCTGTCAATGATAAAATGATTGCTGATTTGGAAAAAGGCCACTACGGGGTGCATCCCAGCAATTTGGGTGGTATTTTAGCACGAGACATAGCCCAATATGCCGGTTGTCCCAGTTTTATTGCAAATCCTGTGGTGATTGATGAACTGCAACCGATTGCCCGTTATTCGGGGATGCCCGAAAATCCGCGCATTTCTATTTTTCACGCCTTAAGCCAAAAACGGGTGGCTCGTTTAATTGCCGATAAGTTGGGCAGACCGTATGAAGAATTAAATTGTATCGTTTGCCATGGCGGCGGCGGTATTACGGTAGGTGCACACCGAAAAGGTAAAGTGGTGGATGTAAACAACGGCTACGAAGGAGACGGGCCTATGACTCCTCAACGCAGTGGCGGCACTCCTAATACGGGGCTTGTTCAAATGTGTTTTTCCGGTCAATACTCTCAGCATGATATCCGCTTGAAACTGCGCGGAAAAGGCGGTTTGGTTGCCTATACGGGGACCTCGGACGTGAAGGATTTGGAAGAGTTTATTCGTACCGGTCAAAAACGTCCCGGTTCACTTATTACCTGCACTCCTGAAGAAGCCAAACTGGCCGAGGATGCTATGATTTATCAAGTAGCCAAATATATCGGTGCTATGGCAGTTGTGTTAGAGGGGAAGGTAGATTTTATTGCTTTGACGGGCGGGTTGATGCACAGTAAATATATTCCGCAAGAAATCGGTCGTTATGTGAGCTGGATTGCACCTATGTATGTTTTCCCCGGAAGTGAAGAAAAAGAAGCTTTGCGTGAAGCCGCCCGCCGAGCTTTAAAAAATCCGGAAATCGTTAAAAATTACATTTAGTTTTATTATACTGATCAGTTAAGGAGAAATAAAAATGAAATTCACAAGTTTTGCCGACTTAATCAACCAAGTGAAAGGCAAATCCAACCGCGTCGTTGTTCCCGGCGCCAACAACAAAGAAGCTTTAGAAGCCATTAAAATGGCCGATGATAACGGACTTATTTCCCATGGTATTTTAATTGGTCCTATCAATGCCGTAAAAGAAATGGTTCAAGCGGCTGGCTTAAACGAAAGCAAATTTGAATTTATTGATTGTGAAGACGTTCCTACCATGTGCAAATTAGCCGTGGACCAAATTTTGGAAGGGAAAGGCGACTTTTTAATCAAAGGGCTTGTAGATACCAAATACTATATGAAAGCCATTTTGAACAAAGATGCTCATCTCGTTCCGGAAGGGGCACTTCTTTCTCACTTCGTGCTTTTCAGCACTCCGAAATACAAAAAACCTTTTGCCGTAACCGATTCTGCCGTGGTAATTGCTCCTACTTTGGAACAAAAGGCCAAAATTATTCAAAATGCCGTCCACACCATGCATAAATTAGGCTTAGAAAACCCGAAAGTGGCGTGTGTATGTCCGGTGGAAAAAGTGAATGAAAAAATTCCCTCTACCGTAGATGCTGCCGCCCTTGCCCAAATGAATGCAGAAGGTAAAATTACCGGTTGCACGGTGGAAGGTCCGTACGATTTGTATATCTCCTTATCTGCCGAAAAAGCCGCTGAAAAAGGGATTAAAGATGCCAAAGTTGCCGGTGATGCCGACATTTTAATGTTGCCCGATTTGGATGCGGCGAACCCGCTTTACAAAGCTTTAGCTTTCTTTGGCGATCAAATGGAAGCTGCAGCCGTTTTGGTGGGGCCGAAAATTCCGGTCATTTTGCCTTCTCGTGCCGATGATCCGAAAGTAAAACTAAACGCTATTGCGCTTTGCTCTTACTTAAAAGAAGATAAATAATCTACACGGGGCGGTTTAAACCACCGCCCCTTTTTCCAAGTATGAGAAAGAGATTCTTAGTCCTTCTTCGAAAACATTACCGTCGCTATCACGATATTTTGTTTTATGTGCTGGCGTTGGGGGTTATTGTTGTTTCTACGTGGGCAGCTCTTTCCATTACGCACAAAAAGAACGAAATTGAACGTGAAAATTTGCGTGAGCGTGCTATTCCGACGCAAGAATTTAAAGTGGGGGAAAAACCCATTTATATAGGCTTGCAGGAGGCCGGACTTTCCAATCAGGAAGTAACGCAAATTGTCGGAAAACTTTCCACCGTGGTTGATACGCGAAAATTGCAAAAAAAAGATGTCTATTCCATTGCGGTGGAAGACGGGCAGTTTGTGATGATTCTTCTCACACAGGGTTTTAAACGATTTTTTGTAGCCAATGTGGGTGGGGGACTGGTGGCCGGTATTAGCGATGTGGAAATCAAAACCCGCATTAAAACGGCGGCCGGAAAAGTGAAAGGCTCTTTATTTAATTCCATGATGGCGCAAGGACTGCAAGTTCCTCTTATTTTAGATTTTACGGATGCTTTTTCTTGGACAATCGATTTTAATACCGATACCCGTAACGGTGATGAATATACTGCCCTGTGGGAAGAACACTATACTTCCACCGGAGAAATTACGGGACAGGATTTGTTAGCGGCCAGTTATACCGGTGTAGAAAACAAAGAAACGACTCACGCTTTTTATTTTGAAGATGATTTTTACGATGAAACGGGAAAAGTAAGCAAGAAAATGTTCTTAAAGTCTCCCATCAGCTTTCGTAATTATCGTATTTCTTCTCGCTTTTCGTACAATCGTCTGCATCCTGTACTAAAAATTAGACGGCCCCATTTAGGAATCGATTATGCGGCTCCGGTAGGTACGCCAATCCAAACGGTGGCCGACGGTACCGTACGTTACGCCGGCTGGAAAGGTGGTTTTGGTAATTACATCGAAATTAAGCATGCTAATGGCTATACCACCACTTATGGGCACTTAAAGGGATATGCCAAAGGTATTAAATCCGGTGCTAAAGTAAAACAAGGGCAGACTATCGGTTATGTGGGGAGCACCGGTTTGTCTTCCGGCCCACACTTGGATTTTCGCATTAAAGAAAAAAATAAATTTGTTGATTTTTTGCGTATGAAAAATCGTAATTCGGCTGTGAGAGATGTTCCGAAAGAAAAACGAAAAGAATTTGAAGAATTAAAAGTGCTATACTTAAAAGAATTGGATGCGGCTAAAAAATCTGCCCAAACGGCCGCACCGGAGGAAAAAAACGCATGAAGAAGCAGAAAAAAATCGCACTTACCGGCGGCCCCAACAGCGGTAAAACAACGGCTCTTTCCGTATTAAAGGAAACCTTTGGCCCGCAAGTGGAACTGGTAAAAGAAGCCGCTACCCTCATTTTTAGCGGGGGGTTTCCTCGGCAAGATAATAGTCGTGCTCATATTGAAGCGGCTCAACGTATTATTTTCTATACTACAAAACAGTTGGAAAGTTTGGCGGAAAAATCTTCAAATGCCGAATTGATCGTATGCGATCGTGGCACCGTAGATGCCGCCGTTTATTGGCCCGATGGTAGTGATGCGTTTTTTGCTCATATGGGTACCACTCTGGAGGAGCAACTCTCCCGTTACGATGCGGTGCTTCACTTGTCCCCGCCGTCTAATCCGGCATTTTATCAATCTACCCATGTGCGAACGGAAAGCTTAGAAGAGGCCTTTGCAATTGATCGCAGAATTTTGCAAATATGGGAAAAGCACCCCAATCGTATGGTGATTGGCGGTACGGAACACTTTTTTGAAAAGGCAGAAGCCATCAAAAATTTTGTAGAAAAAATTATTCAAGGATAACTTATGAAAAAAATTGTTTTAACCGGTGGCCCCAGCGGCGGCAAAACTACGGCTCTTTCTATTTTGAAAGAAACGTTTGGCAATAAAATTGCCTTGGTGCAAGAGGCGGCTACCCTTATTTACAGTGGCGGTTTTCCCCGCAAAGACAATAGCCCCGTGCACATTGAGCACGCACAAAATATTATTTTTTATACCGTTCATCAATTGGAAGAGTTGGCTGAACGCACATCTGATGCCAGTATTATGGTGTGCGATCGCGGTTCTATTGACGGTGCTGTATATTGGCCGCATGGACCGGAAGATTTTTTCAAAGCGATGGAATCTTCTTTAGAAGCAGAATTGGCTCGCTATGATGCCGTTATTCACCTTTCCCCACCTCCGGAAAAAGATTTCTACCAAGCTACTAACGTCCGCACCGAAAACTTGCAACAAGCTTTTGATATTGACGATAAAATTTTAAAAATTTGGGAAAAACATCCCAACCGCTTGGTTGTTCCGCGCGAAAAACATTATTTTGAAAAAGCGGAAATTATTAAGAATTTTGTAGAAGAATTACTTGCTAAATAATTTAAGGAGTTTATTATGATATGGAATCCGTTTAAGAAAAAACAGGAAGGAGAGTCTGCGCCCGCTAAAGCGGAAGCGAAACCTTCTAAAAAGGAATCTATCGAAGAACGTATTGAACGGGAGCTCGATTCTTTGCCTGCTATGATTAAAGGCAAATTAAAAGATCCGGAAATCAAAAAACGTTTTATTGATATTGCCAAACGTATGGAAAAAGACGGGGTGGATTTTAAAAGTATCCGTCAAATGAAAAAATGGATGAAAGACCACGAATCCGAACTTCGTGCCGAACAGGCGGGCACTCAAAAAGTAGAAACCGTAGTGCATGAAGGACCGAGAATCGGCCGCAACGATCCCTGTCCTTGTGGTAGTGGCAAAAAGTATAAAAAGTGTTGTGGTGCCGGAAAATAATCTAATAAAAAAGCCCTCCGAAAACGGAGGGCTTTAAATTTCTAAGTTTGTTTGTGTTTTATTACTATTTAAGTAAAACTAAATACTCGGATAGTTTTTGAAAAGCACGGAAGCGATGGCTGATTTTATTTTTTTCTTCTTCTGTCATTTCAGCTAATGTTTTTTGGGTGTTTTCCACTAGAAAAATAGGATCGTACCCAAAGCCGTGTTCGCCTCGATATCCAAAGCCGATGTATCCATCCAAAACACCCTCAAAAGTTTGTACGCGCCCGTCCGGAGTAGCAAGGCAAGCTACTGTTCGAAAAGAAGCTTTGCGTTGTGGAAGGAGTTGCCCTTCTAGCGCGGCAAGAAGCTTGCGATTATTGTCATCTGTATCGGCATGTTCGCCTGCGTAACGGGCCGTATATACTCCGGGCGCTCCGTTTAGAAAATCTACTTCAAGGCCTGTGTCATCGGAAAGTGCAGGTAATCCCGTTGCTTTGGCTGCGTAACAAGCTTTTATTGCTGCGTTGGCTTCCAACGTCTCTCCCGTTTCCTCAGGAAGGGACACGCCCTTGAATTGTGCCAAACTGACGTATTCAATGGGCGTGCCATTTTTTAAAGCGGTGGGTAAAATTGCACTTAATTCTTTGAATTTATGCGGGTTACCCGTAGCAATCAAAATTTTCATTTCTAGCGACTATTTTACTTTGAGTTTTGCTACTTCGTCTGCCAAATTCAATGCAATTAAGTAAGATTTAAACATATCTTCTTCACTTAACCATTCCGTTAAAGCATGCGGGTTGTTTTGGCCGGTGAAAATGGTTAAAGCACCTTTCCCGTTTTTAACGAGAAACATAGCAGCGGTTGTTCCGGCACGCATCTTTTCCACTTTGGGGGTTACGCCCGCACTGGCAAAAGCGCCTTTCATCACTTCCATAGAATTTTGGTGTAAAGCTTCGCCCACGTTACCGTAACTGCGGATAACTTGTCTGGAAATCTCTACTTCATATTTTTCTTCTATAGCTGCGGCAATTGGATCTGTGCTTTTTTTCCAACTTTCCATTTCGGCTTGATCAAAACCACGTAAACGAATATCAAGCTGGGCGATGTAGAATTGGTTATCCGGGTAATACATATGGTGGAGTTCCGCATAGCCTTGTTCGCCGCTGGAATTGTTGGGGAGGTCTTGGTCTCGGCAGATTGTGTCTCCCAATTTGCAGGCAGGTTTCCAAGCGTTTCTGTAACCGTTAGTTGCGGCATAAGATTGGTGACCGGGAGTCCCTTTTACCGTAAAGATGACGGATTCTGCATTGAAGTTTTCTGCGACAACTCTTCCATCGGATCCGCCGTCAAAATCGAAAGCAATATCCGGATTATAACCCGTTTCTTCCAAGTATTGGGCGGCACGGCCTACGTCTTCATTCGGAGCGATAACTACTTGGATGCGTCCATGCGGTTTGGAAGGATTTTTGGCTAAAGTTTCCAAGAAGGTAACCACTACGGAAAGACCGGCTTTGTCGTCAGCGGATAAGATAGTGGTTCCGTCAGAGGTGACTACTTTTTTACCTACTTGGGTGGCCAAATAAGCGTCTTTTTCGGTATTGGGATCAATTACTTGATTATTTTTAAGTACAATCGGATTTCCATCGTATTTTTCGATTACTTGGGCTTTAATATTTTTGCCTAAGTTATCGGGGGTGGTGTCGTAGTGACAGCTGAAACCCAATACGGGGGCTTCCCAAGGTAAATTAGAAGGTAAATCTACCACGATGTAATAGTGCTCGGTTAATTTGGCATCAATTCCCAAAGAACGCATTTCGTCCATTAACTTATGGGCAGTATCAATTTGTTCTTGAGTAATTTCTTCTCTTTCGCTGCTTTGGCTGTTGTGTGTAGTATAGGTAATAAAGCGGTCGAATAATTTTTGGCGGAAAGTTTTCGCCAATTTTTGATTCTTTTGTGCATAAGAAGGTTTATTGCAAGGAGCATTAAGCCCGGTCGTAGCAGCATTTACGGTAGAGAAGGTAAATGCAAACAACGATAGAAACATAACTAACATTTTAAGACGCATGGTATCCTCCGAAATGGAAATATATACTGTTATTTTAGTAATCTGAGCATTCTAACTGCAAGGGCCAAAAGACCTATATAAAAAATAGGTCCCGCGCGTAGGAGTGCGGCATGAAAAAGCCCGCCGAAGGGGCGGGCTGAAAGAAGGGGGGAAGAACTCTTAGCTTTGTGTTTCTTTTTCTTGAATACTCCACAAAGAAGCAAGTCTTAAAAGCGTGCGAAGAGAAGCTTCCATTACATCTACGTCTGCATATTCGCGTACGCTGTGAATGTTAAACATGCCGGCAAAGATATCCGGTGTCGGAAGGCCCATAAAAGAAAGTTGAGAGCCGTCCGTTCCTCCGCGTGCAGCGGTCAAAACAGGGGTGATTTCTTCCTGTTCCATGGCAAGTTCCGCCAGCGAAACTACTTTTTCCGGCAAAACGGAATTCATGTTCTTATATTGGTCCGTAAAGTTAAGGGAAAAGCCGGTTCCTTTGTAGTTCATGGCTTTAACCGTATTAAAAGCACGGGTAACTTCATTTACTAATTCTTGCATTTCCGTATCGCTAAAAGCGCGGATAATCCCTTTAATTTCACTACGATCTCCTACCGTATCGATGGAATCTGTTAAGATAAATCCGCGGCGTTGAGAAGTAGTTTCCGGCCGACGATGACGCGGCAGTAAGGTGTGAAAGTCCGACGCCATGAGCAAGTTGTCGGCAAAGGGGGAGTTCATCGCTTCGCCGGGGTGAACCGCCCGAAGGCCTTCAAATACTACGGTAAAAGCTTTGGCGGAAAAAGTTTCGTTAATCAGTCCCCCTAAATCTCCACCATCTACGGTATATGCATAATCTGCACCAAAATCGGGAACATTGAATTTTTCAACACCCGTTCCAATTTCTTCGTCGGGAGTAAAAGCAATTTTGATTGTTCCATGTTGCATTTCAGGGTGATCGTGTAGGTATTGAACACAGGTCATGATAATGGAAATACCGGCTTTGTCGTCCGCTCCCAAAAGAGTATCACCGGAAGCTGTAATGATATCATGCCCGCGAGCACGTGCTAATTGCGGAGAATTCGTTTGATTTAGAACAATGTTTTTTTCGGCATTAATAACGATATTTCCGCCCTGAAAATTTGTGTGAACTTGCGGTTTTACATCTTTACCGGAAGCTTCCAAGGCAGTATCCAAGTGGGCCAAAAAACCAATGGTGGGCGTGTCTTTAGTTATGTTGGAAGGAATTTCCGCCGTAACGATGGAATTGTTATCTACTTTTACGTTACGAGCCCCATATTTTTTTAGCTCTTTGGCTAATTGTTTAGCCAACTTTTTTTGACCGGAGGTACTGGGAACCGTAGTGGACTTATCGGAAGATTGGGTATCCACCGTTACATATTGAACAAAGCGTTCCGTTAACTGTTTTTTCGCGTCGGCTTTGTTGTAGTGCGTAACGGACTTCCAATCCGTTTGCTGCGCGGCTACCCCTAAGGGTAAAACCGCACAGCTAAAACATACTAAAAGTTTGGCAAACAATTTCATTAAGCCAAATCCTCTAACGACGCCGTTACTTGGGCCAATGCTACTTGGGCGGCGGCCAATTCATCTTTGGTTTTTTGAATTTGTTCTTGGGGCGCATGCTTGATAAAGTTTTCCTGCGCTAAACGAGCCGTGCGGGAAGCAATGTTTGCCTTGGCGATTGCCAAGTCTTTTTCCAAGCGTTTTCTTTCTTTGTCAAAGTCGATAAGCCCCGTAAGCGGTACGTAGATAGCCGTATTTTCAAAAACCGCGGTTGCTGTTTGTTTGGGCTTTTCTTGATTGACTCCGATGGTCAAATTATCGATTTTTGCCATGAGCTTAATGTAGTTTTCGTATTCCGTTACGATAGACAATTCATCTTGCGTTTTGGCACTTAATACCACAGATATTTTAAGCCCCGGAGGCACGTTGAACTGAGAACGAATCGTGCGAATTTCACGAGTGACTCCTTGTACCACCGTCATTTTGCGTTGGGCATCCTTGTCTGTTTGTGCTTCGTTGTAAACAGGATAAGATTGGTTGAGTAAGAACTCTTCCGTCTCTCCTACATACGGGCGCAAGGAAGCGGCAATTTCTTCCGTTACAAACGGAATGAGCGGGTGAAGCGCTTTCAAGGTGCCGTACAAAATGTTTACACAAAGAGCCATGACCTGTTCTTTTTCTTCCGTTTGGAAACGTTGCTTGGCTAGTTCAATATACCAATCGCAGAAGTCACCCCACAGGAAGTGATAAAGAGCATTGGCGGTTTGAGCCAAATTATATTTTTCAATTCCTTCGCGGGCCGTTTTGATAGCGGTATTATAACGGTCTAAAATCCACTTGTCGGCCAACTCGGTTACTTGAGTAGGCATAGACAACGGGCCGTTAATACCTTCCATATTCATCAAAATAAAGCGCGAGGCGTTATAGAGCTTGTTACAGAAGTTACGCGCACCGGTAATGCTTTCTTCGGCGTACGGGATATCTTTGCTGGGAACGGCTTGCATGAGGAGCGAAAAGCGCACTGCATCCGTACCATATTTGGCCGTCATATCCAACGGGTCGATTACATTCCCTTTGGATTTGGACATTTTCTGTCCGCTTTTGTCACGCACTATACCGTTTAAGTAAACATCTTTAAAAGGAAGTTTCCCCGTAAAGTCGAGTCCGGTCATTACCATGCGGGCTACCCACAGATACAAAATTTCGTATCCGGTTACCATGACATTGGTAGGATAGAAGTGGTCTAATTCAGGAGTTTTTTCCGGCCAACCAAAAACAGAAATCGGCCATAAGGCGGAAGAAAACCAGGTATCTAATACATCGGGGTCCTGTACAAAATCGGCTCCGCCGCAAATAGGGCATTTTTCCGGTTTCCCGTAAGAAACCACCGGCTTAGCACCTTCTTCAAATGATACCTTGGTAAGTTGTTCATTTCCTTGTTGATCAATAGCAAAAGTAAGGCCTTTTTCGCTACAATGGCGGCAGTACCATACGGGGATTCTATGTCCCCACCAAATTTGACGAGAAATGCACCAATCTTGGATATTTTTTAGCCAATTTAAGAAGGGGTTTTTCCAGTTGGCAGGGTGAAATTGGAGTTCGCCCGTTTCGGCCGCCTTGATAGCGGGGGCGGCCAATTCTCCCATCTTTACAAACCATTGTTCGCTCATAAACGGTTCGATGGTACTATGGCAGCGGTAGCAGGTAGAAACGTTATTGGTGTATTTCTCTTCTTTAACAAGAAGACCTGCTTCTTCCAAATCTTTTACGGTTTCTTTGCGGCAAAGTTCGCGGTCCATGCCCAAGTATTTTTCGGGGCAGTTGACCATCTTGCCTTTGTCGTTAATGACGCTGACAATGGGCAGATTGTGACGTTGGCCTACTTCGTAGTCGGTGGCATCGTGTGCCGGAGTGATTTTTAAGGCACCGGTACCGAATTCCAGTTCTACGGCTTCGTCGGCAATAATCGGAATTGTGCGGTTGGCTAAAGGAATGATTACTTTTTTGCCAACCATGTTTTTATAGCGGTCATCTTTGGGGTTGACGGCAATAGCGGCATCGGCGTAAATGGTTTCGGGGCGCGTGGTAGCAATGACAATACCTTCACTACCGTCTTCCCCTTTGTATTGCAAGTGCCAAAGTTTACCGTTTTGTTGTTCGTGTTCTACTTCAATATCGGAAAGAGCCGTGGAGCAGCGAACACACCAGTTAATAAGGCGTTTCCCACGATAGATATATTTCTTTTCCCACCATTGGCGGAAACATTCGTATACGGCTTGGGCGCGTTTTTCGTCCATGGTAAATCGAATGTCGGAAAGGTCCAATGCCCAGCCCATTTTGCGGAATTGGTTGAAAATAGCATTTCCGCATTCGTTGTACCAATCCCATACGACTTCTAAAAATTTTTCACGGCCTAAATCGTGGCGGGATTTGTGTTGCTCTTTGGAAAGTTTCTTTTCGATTACGTTTTGCGTAGCGATACCGCCGTGATCGGTTCCCGGTACCCAGTAGGCATCTTCCCCAAACATGCGGTGTGCGCGGATAAGAACGTCTTGCAATGTGTTGGTGGAGGCGTGCCCCATATGCAGGGCTCCTGTGATATTCGGCGGGGGAATAACAATAACAAAGGGTTTTTTGGTTTTATCGTTTTTGGCTGCGAAGAGTTTCGCATTTTGCCATTTTTCGGCTAATTTTTGTTCTACTTCTTGCGGTTCGTACGCTTTAGGTAACATATTTTCTTCCTCGGTTTTTAAAATTGCGTGATGTGACTTCACGCGTAACCTATGTATATTTTACTAAATCTTGCGCAGTAGGAAAATTTATGCAAAAATATAACAGAGAATTTTTATGAAAAAAATAGGAATTATTTGTGCGTTAGCACATGAAAAAGAGCAGCTCGTTTCCCGCTTGCGAACTCATCAAACTACGCAAGAAGGGCCGTTTGTATTTACCCGTGGAGAATTAAACGGTTGTGAAATTATCTTGTTGCAAAGCGGTATCGGAAAGGTAAATGCCGCGTTGGGTACGCTGGAAATGATTAAGAATTTCAATCCGGACTATATTATAAATTCCGGTGTGGCAGGCGGTTTGCAACCCACCCTTAATACGATGGACAGTGTGATTGGTTCGCAATATGTATACCACGATGTGTGGTGTGGTGTGGGTAATGACTATGGACAAGTGCAAGAATTACCTACTTTTTTTCAAGCGGATAAAATGCTTCTTACTTTGGCCGAAAAATTACACGCTCAAAATCCGGCCCATGTACATACTGGCCTGATTTGCACGGGAGATCAATTCGTTTCCGGGGAAGAACCGGTATCCAAAATTTTACAACACTTTCCGAATGTTTTAGCATGCGACATGGAATCAACGGCGATTGCGCAAGTATGTTATCGCTATCATGTGCCGTTTTTAAGTATGCGTTTAATTAGTGATGTAGCCGGAAAAGATGCTACGAATATGACGCAATACGAAAATTTTTGGCAGACGATGGCCGAACGAGGTTTTGAGCGAACTTGGGGATTATTGTCCTCTCTCACGGCGGAATTTGTCCGACAGTAGCATAAAATGAATTCTAAAAAGAATACAGTTATAGAACCTGAAATTTTAGATGAAAACAGTCGCCCAATAGAAATGAGCGACTGTGTGAAAGATTCTGCCCGTCCCAAAGGAGATACGGGGGGACTGATTGGCGGTTTTTTTGTGCTGGCTTTTGGGTTTATTATGACCCTTCTTGTAGCGGTGTTTAGTATTTTAGTGGTACTGCCGCTGATGCTTATCGGGCGTCTGCTAGGCATACAGGTTCGCACCTTTCGTCGTTAGTTTTACAGATATAAGACCTTATATCCCAACATGATTTCCCAATCTTGGGAGTATTTATTCCCTGCCAAGTGCCAACCGCCGCGTAAATAAATGGAAGATCCCACATTTACCATGGTGCCGATTTCGAATTCTCCGATCAGCTCTGCGTCTCCGGGGGTTTCGTAATCAACTGTATAGCGCGGGTCAAATTCAAACCACCACTTGTTATCCGACATGTAACCGAAAATCATGCGGTAGCGGCTTTCATGGATATCGTCTCGCCCGGAGACTCCCGCAAAGGAAAAAATGTGGCGATATTCGGCCTCTATAAAGAAGTTGGGGTTTAACTTCCATACTAAAAAAATTTCCGGTTCAATGTAAGCTTTTCCATCACCTAGTTCATGGTGGGTGGCCGTGGGGAGCGTAAGTTCCGCCCCTAATCCGTAAGAGAAAACTTTGGTGGGAGAATAGTCGGTGTAAAAGCCGGACACCATAATATCGCCTAAGCCTTTTTCACTTATTTCTCCTTCCCCATAGCGGGTAAAGGGAATTTCGGCACCTAACTTCCAGTGTTGGTTAATCTTGAAAGAGGGTTTAATTTCTACGGTGGCAACCGTTTTGTTTTTGCTGTCGTCTTTGGCTTTGTAGCGGGGTTTAATTTCCAAAGAGGTTACGTTTTCGGTGGGGATTACGCCGTGGATATCTTGCAGTTGGGCAAAGGCTGAAAGGGAAGCGGTTAGCAGGAAAAGTAAACAAATAATTTTCTTAATCATAATGACTCCTAATAAAATATTGGAAAAATATTGTAGCAAATTTATAAAAAATCTTTTTTCGTTCCCAAATAAAAATTTATTTGCTATAATAAATAAGTAATGATTAGAAAGTACTCCGTTTTTGGAGAGGTGGCCGAGTGGTTGAAGGCGCAGTCCTGGAAAGACTGTATACGGGAAACCGTATCGAGAGTTCGAATCTCTCCCTCTCCGTATTAATTTAGAAACCCCGCGAAAGCGGGGTTTTTAATTCATAAAGAAAGAGTGGAGCGGCATAAACTGCTTTATGCCGCGTAGAGATTCGAAGCCCGGAGCGATGTTTTTGTTTGAGCCTACCGAAGGTTAAAATAGGCGAAAGGCAAAAACCGCGAGGGCGGTTCCGGGCGAAATTTTCGTCAGGAAATTTACGCAGGACGGACTCTCCCTCTCCGTATTAATTTAGAAACCCCGCGAAAGCGTGGTTTTTTAATCAAATTTTATTTTCTTAAATATCTATCTAAACAGCGTAAGTAAAATGCCTTTGAGTACAATTTTGGGATCGGATGCGGAAGAAGATTTAAAAGCCGTGTCTGCTTCGATAATGCGGTTTAAGGCGTTGAGAAAATTCTTTTGCGCCGGGAAGCGCCGAGCCGCGGAAACAAGGCGGTTTTCCCAGTACATAAGTCCGGCTGCGCGCAGGATATCGGCCGGAGCCATACCGGCTTCGCTCATGCGTTTGATGCGTGCCATTTTAAGAATGGGGAAAGTCATTTTACTTAAAATCCCGACGGGTTCTTCTCCGTCATCAAGTAATTTATCTAGTAATTTAATCGCGCGGTTTTTATCGCACGCAGTAATGGCATTGGCCAACTCAAAGGGGTTTTCTTCTTTGCTAAAACCGATGCAGGCCAATACATCGTCTTGTGTAATGGTTTTATCTGTACGGTCTAACGTATAGAGATATAATTTTTCGATTTCGTTTTCCAGTGCATTTAATTCGCCGCCTACGCTTTCGCATAATAAATCCAACGAATCAAAGTCGGCACTGAGGCCTTTTTCTCGCATTTTTTCGCGAGTCCATAAACTTAATTCTTCTTTTTGAAGTTCATCAAAATTAGCCACGCGCCCCGCATCTGAACACACTTCGGCAAGGACTTTTTCCGTTTTCATCTTTTTGGAGTCGTTATGCGTCAAAATAAGTGTGGTCGTCGGGAGAGGATTATCTAAATAACGAATCAGCGCCTCTTTGGGTTCTTTGCGTAATTTTTCTATACCTGTTAACACCAAGAGCCGCGCATCCGAAAATACAGGCGCGGTATTGGCCATAGCCAAAAGTTCACCTAAATCGGCCTTGTCAGCTTCGGCTTGATAAAAATTAAAATCATCGGGATGCAAAATTTTGCGGATTTTTTGAATAACCAAATTTTTGCGATACACATCTTCCCCGGTTAATAAGTAAACGGGAGCAACGGTATTTTTGGCCAGTTCGGCATTTAATTTTTCCGCAGTAATTTTTGCCATGTTATTGAGTAATGGTGGTGTATTCGGGGTTGTTCATTACTTTCTTTTTGTTTTCGCTCATCACGGAACCGAACCCGTCAACGGTGCGTTTTACAATATCTTTAGAAAGTTTTTGGAACACGACGTCTCTTGCTTGTACTTCCGTCATGCCACCGGGAAGGGTGGACGCCGCATAAATTTGGGTACCCATAAAGGCAGGTTCGCGCCAAACGGGAGCGTTGGTCGTTTTGTCCACCAGTACTACATCTAACCAAATGTCCATGCGATAAACGGTGGGAATCAGTTGGCTGTCGTATTGAATCGGTACGTTTAAATAACGGGAAATGGTTGTAACCACTACCCCTTCGGCACCATTGTTTTCGGAGACGATTTGATAAGTTCCATCGCGCAGAAATTCATCGTAAAGTTCATTGTAGAATTTATCTTCCAATGCAAAAACTTCTGTTTTGTTCAATATCGGGCGGACTGCCACTTTTTTAATATGTTGCGGCATAATTTGCGCTTGTGGCGTATAGAGCGCTCCTTCGGTGGCACAGGCCGACAAAACAGCTACACAACAAAGAATAAGTAAGAACTTTTTCATAGAATCTCCATATAGAGAGGGCGGCCCGAAGATCGACCCGCCCTTCAAATTATTTTTTGGGTGCCGCCACCACACTTACCATGCGGCCCGGCACGACAATGATTTTTTTAATTTCAAAACCTTCTAACGCGCGTTGAACTTTTTCGCTGGCTAAGGCCATCTTTTCCATGTCTTCGCGGCTGGAGCCTACGGGTACCAAAATGCGGTCGCGCACTTTGCCGTTTACCTGCACCCCGATATCTTGCGTGTCATCTTGCATCAGGGATTGGTCCGCTTTAGGCCAAGTGCATTTCACCAAGAAGCCTTCATTCCCTTGTTGTTGCCATATTTCTTCGGTTAGATGGGGGGCAAACGGGTGCAAGAGTTTTAGAAATGTAGAGAAAGTTTCTTTGTTCACTTGCGGAAGTTTGCTCAGGTCGTTAAACAAAACCATTAAGGCAGAAATGGCGGTATTAAAACGGAAATTTTCAATATCGTCACCCACTTTAGCAATGGTTTGGTTGGTTAAAATGGCACTCTTTTTGGGGTCGGCTTGGTCGGATAATTTTACATTATCACTCCAGCCGCCAACGCGTTTTAAGAAACGGGAAATACCTTCGATGCCTTTCATATCCCAAGGTTTACTGGCTTCGAACGGTCCCATAAACATTTCATACATGCGGAACGCATCCGCCCCGTATTGAGAGAGGATTTCGTCCGGATTGATGACGTTTTTCTTAGATTTGGACATCTTTTCCACCATGGGGGAAAGTTCTTCCCCGGTGGTTTTCAAGAAGGCTTTTCCGTCCTTGAAATCGATTTCTTCGTATCCGTGGTAGTTACCCATTTTGTCTCGATAAGAGAAAGCTAAAATCATGCCTTGGTGGCGCAATTTTTGGAAGGGTTCTTTGTGGGTAACGATACCCAGATCGAAAAGCACACGATGCCAAAAACGTGCATAAAGCAAGTGGAGTACCGCGTGTTCCGCTCCGCCTATATAGCAATCTACCGGCCCGTAGGCTTTTTCGATAGCGGGATCTACCGCCGCTTGGGTATTTTTCGGGTCCATATAGCGCAGGTAATACCAGCAGGAACCGGCCCATTGGGGCATGGTGTTGGTTTCGCGTTTGGCAGGAGCCCCGCAATGCGGACAGGTGGTGTTGACCCACTCGGTTACATTGGCAAGGGGCGATTCACCTGTGCCGGAGGGTTCAAATTTATCCACTTCGGGTAAGCGCAACGGGAGTTGATCTTCCGGAAGGGGCACAACTCCGCATTTTTCACAATGCACTACGGGAATCGGTTCTCCCCAGTAGCGTTGGCGGGCAAACACCCAATCGCGCAGTTTGTAAGTGGTTTTGGCATTTCCGCAGCCGTGTTCTTCCAGCCACTTAATCATGGCGGCTTTGGATTCTTTTACGCGAAGTCCGTTCAAAAAGCCGGAGTTAACGAGTTCTCCGTCTCCCGTGAAGGCTTCCTTTTCCACGCCTTGTTCACTTTTGATTACTTCAATAATATCCAAACCGAATTTCTTGGCGAAGGCATAATCGCGTTCGTCGTGAGCGGGAACGGCCATGATGGCCCCGGTGCCGTAACCCATCAGTACATAGTCGGACGTCCAAACCGGAATTTTATTTCCGTTTAAGGGATTAAGCGCATAGGCTCCCGTGAACACACCGGTTTTATCTTTGTTTAAATCGCCGCGTTCCAAGTCGCTCTTTTGGGCGGCTTGGGCCTGATAGGCTTTTACAGCTTCTTTTTGTTCTGCGGTAACGATTTTATCCAAAAGCGGATGTTCCGGCGAAACAACCATATAGGTAGCACCGAATAAAGTATCGGGGCGAGTGGTAAAGACGGTTAAAGTTTCGTCGTGCCCGTCCAATTTGAACACAACATTGGCCCCGTTGGATTTACCGATCCAATTTTTTTGCATGGTCAGTGTGCTTTCGGGCCAATCCAACTCGTCCAACCCTTCCAATAATTTTTCCGCGTATTCGGTAATTTTCAAGATCCATTGACGCAAAGCCTTTCGTTCAATTTGATGGCCGCAGCGTTCACACTTGCCGTTGAAAACTTCTTCGTTGGCAAGACCCGTTTTGCAGGAAGGACACCAGTTTATCGGTACGGTAGATTCGTAAGCTAAACCTTTTTTGAAAAGTTGTAAGAAAATCCATTGAGTCCATTTGTAGTATTCGGGATCGGTGGTATCGATTTCACGGTTCCAGTCGTACGCGAGCCCGATGGACTTAATTTGACGTTTAAAATTTTCAATATTTTTGCGCGTGGTGATGCTAGGGTGAATACCCGTAGCAATCGCGTAGTTTTCCGCGGGTAGGCCGAATGCGTCCCACCCCATGGGGTGCAGGACATCATAGCCGTTCATTAATTTATAACGGACCAAAATGTCGGAGGCGGTGTATCCTTCGGGGTGGCCGACGTGTAAACCCGCACCCGATGGATACGGGAACATATCCAAGCAATAAAATTTTTTACCTTGGGGTATTTTGGGGCTGGCGAAAAGATTAGCCTTTTCCCAGCGGTCTTGTTGTTTTTTATCAATCTGCGGAAAATTTTCAATACTCATACCCTTTTATTTTAACAATTTTTGAACGATAAAAGGGAGGTTTTGTATTGGAGAATTTTTTGAGGGGGGTGCAACAGCCCGCTATCCGCGCGGATGAAACTTTTTGTGCTTGTTTTTTAAATCGCTTATATCCAGATGGGTATAGATTTGCGTAGTGGTTAGATTGGCATGCCCCAGCATTTCCTGTAAACTGCGTAAATCGGCACCGCCCGTGAGCAGGTGCGAGGCAAATGTATGACGGAAAAGATGTGGGTGGAGCGGTTGAGATATATTGGCTTTTCGGCCTAAAGCAGCCAAATCTTTCCACACGGTTACGCGGCTTACTTTTTTGCCGCGGTTATTTAAAAATACTTCGGAACCGACGTCTTTGTTAGCAAAATGTCCTTCCCGTACGGCAAGATAGGCTTTTAAGCGTTCGCATGCTTGCGGATGAATAGGTACAAAACGTTGTTTGCCTCCTTTTCCAAAGGCGAGTACCCACCCTTCCTGTGTGTTAATGTTTTCTAAACGTAGATTAATAAGCTCACTAACGCGAAGCCCCGCTGCGTATAAGAGTTCTACGATGGTTAAAGTTCGGATTTCATCAAATTTTTCCGCCGGATAAGATAAAAGCCGTTCCATTTCCTCTCGTGTAAGTTGGGTGGGAATCTTTTGCGACAGGTGCGGGGATTTAACAAAACGGGTCGGGTCTTCTTTTATTTTTTCTTCAATCATTAAAAAGCGGTAAAAACATTTGATTGCTTCCATTTTACGAAATACACTGGCAGTGGCTAAATTTTCCACCACACGCAACTGATAGTTGTATTGTTCCAAAAAATCAGGAGAGGCATCTTCGGGTTTTAAATCGTTGGCGGCACAATACTCTAAGTAACTTTCCACATCGGAACCGTAGGAAAGGATCGTATTTTTGGCCAGTTGCCGCTCAAAAGATAAATGGTTGATGAAGTCTTCCAATAACAGTGTATCCATAGGGGTATTATAGGAAATTTTTTTCGTCGTTGAATACTGTTTTGGGAGAAACAGTTAATGCACTTGACCGGTTTTTTTTTTTTCTTACAATAGTCGTAATCGGCAGGCTATGAAAGTTAAAAGGTCTTTTGTTTGCCGTAAATCTGTTTATAAGGAGCTTTGTATGAAAAAGGGTTTTACTTTGATAGAACTTTTGGTTGTTGTGTTAATTATTGGTATATTGTCCGCCGTCGCCATGCCACAATATACATTGGCGGTAGAAAAGGCCCGTGTGGCGGAAGCTCGGCCCATCATAAAAAACATTGCTAATGCTAGAGAGATATATCGATTGGCAAATGGCTCTTTACCCATTTATTTTAGTGAATTGGATATAGAAATTGCTGGCGAAGAAGATGATGATGATATGTGTAGAGTAACGAAAAATTGGAGATATTGTATCGATGTTAATACTACAGATGCTGCTCGTAATAATGTTTCAGATGAAAATTATTATGTGATCTCTTATTATCTTCCTTCTGATCCTGATACTGCGGTGGCGGGACATTTTACATGTTACACTCAAGGAGAATTGGGAGATAAAATCTGTCGAAGTTTGGGCGGGAAAAAGCGTGGTGGTTTGCAGAACCCTGATGAATACATTATCCCTTAAATAAAAACCCCGCTCAGATGAGCGGGGTTTTTTGGTAAACTCGATTTTATTTTTTAGCTGTTTTTTTGGCAGGTTTTTCTTCCGTCGCTTCCCCTTCGGCGGCTTTTTTGCCGTCGTAGTGGTGGCCCAAGTATTTTACATAGAGTTTATCTTCAATTTCATCTGCCAGTTCGGGGTTATCTTTTAAGTACTGGCGGGCATTTTCGGCACCTTGGCCCAGTTTTTCGTCCCCATAGATAAACCAGCTGCCGCTTTTTTCGATAAACCCGGCCTCCACACCTTTATCGATAATGCACGCTTCGCGGGAAATACCTTTGCCCAGGATGAGGGTAAATTCGGCTTGGCGATACGGCGGAGCTACTTTGTTTTTTGTTACTTTGGCGCGTACGCGGGTGCCGATTACTTCGTCGCCTTTTTTCAGGTTTTCGATGCGGCGAACATCAATGCGTACGGAGGCATAAAATTTCAGTGCCAAACCGCCGGGGGTGGTTTCGGGATTGCCGAACATCACACCGATTTTTTGGCGGAGTTGGTTGATGAAAATGATGCTGGTTTTGGTTTTGTTAAGAAGGCTGGTAAGTTTACGCAAAGCTTGGCTCATCAAGCGCGCTTGCACACCCACATGGGAGTCGCCCATTTCTCCTTCGATTTCCGCCCGCGGAACGAGTGCGGCTACGGAGTCGATAACAATTAAATCAATCGCACCGGAGCGAACCAATTTTTCAGCGATTTCCAAAGCTTGTTCACCGGAATCGGGCTGAGAAACGAGCAGTTCGTCCACATTTACCCCGAGTTGTTCGGCATAGACGGGGTCCAACGCATGTTCGGCATCAATAAAGGCTACTGTGCCTCCCATTTTTTGGGTCATGGCGGCTACATGTAAAGATAAGGTAGTTTTACCGCCGGCTTCCGGCCCGTAAATTTCAATCACGCGCCCGCGCGGCAAACCGCCCACCCCGAGAGCCAAGTCCAAAGACAAAGCTCCTGTGGGAATGGCTTCCACTTTTTGCACACTGCCTGCGCCTAATTTGCAAATGGCTTCTTTTCCAAAGGCCTTTTCAATTTGGCCCAGCGCCAATTCCAGCGCTTTTTGTTTATTTGCGTCCATATTAAATTGTCCTCCAAGGGTAAAAATCAAAGGGTTACGGTTTCTTTTTTATCTACCGTTTGACCGGAAAAAGTAAGTTTTCCGGCGTCTTTATCTAAGTGTACAATAATTTGCGCTCCCGCGGGGTAGCGGTTTATTAAAATATTTTCCGCCAGCGAGTCTTCTAACTCGCGCTGTAAGGTACGTAAAAGAGGTCTCGCTCCGAATTTAACATCAAATCCTTTTTCTACCAAAAATTCTTTGGCTTCGGGAGTAAGTTGCAAAGAGAGTTCCTTTTCAGCCAATTTTTCATCCACTTCTTTTAAAGCAAGATCCAAAATTTGGCCGATATGTTGTTTAGACAGAGAGTGGAATACCACAATTTCGTCAATGCGGTTGATGAATTCCGGATTGAAGGTTTTTTTAACCTCTTCCATTACATTAATCCGCATATCTTTATATTCTTCCTCTTCGCTTTGTTTGGCGGCAAAGCCCAGTTGGCTGCCTTTATTGGTAATTTCTCGCGCGCCGACGTTGGAAGTCATAATTACCACACAGTTTTTGAAACTGACTTTGTGGCCCAAATTATCCGATAAAGATCCTTCGTCTAACACTTGTAATAAAATGTTGTAAATATCGGGGTGAGCTTTTTCCAACTCGTCGAGAACTACCACACTGTAAGGGCGACGGCGGACGGCTTCGGTTAATTGGCCGCCTTCTTCATAACCTACATATCCGGGCGGCGCCCCGATTAAGCGAGAGACGGCAAATTTTTCCATATATTCGGACATATCTAACCGAATCATGGCATCTTCGTCTCCAAACAGGAAAGTAGCCAAACTTTTAGCAAGTTCGGTTTTTCCTACACCGGTGGGCCCTAAGAATAAGAAACCTCCGATCGGTCTATTCGGGTTGCCCAACCCCGTGCGGTTACGGCGGATCGCCTGAGAAATGGCTTTGACGGCATCATCTTGTCCGATAATTCTTTCGTGCAGTTGCTCTTCCATGTGCAGAATTTTATCCGTTTCGCTTTGAGTTAAGCGTGTAACGGGAATTCCTGTCCATTTAGACGCCACAAGCGCAATATCTTCTTCCGTTACTTCGGGAACCTGTTTACTGCGTTCTTCTTGCCATTTTTGCTTTAAATGGTCAATGTAGGCTTTCAAACGTTCTTCGGTGTCTTTGGCTGCAGCGGCTTTTTCAAATTCTTTTTGAGACATAGCCTCTTCTTTTTCTTGCATCGCCTGATTGTACTCGGCTTGTTTTTGTTTGATTTCGGGTGGTAAAATAGCATTTTTCAAGCGAGCACGTGCGCCGGCTTCGTCAAAAAGATCGAGGGCTTTGTCCGGCATGGCGCGGTCGGTAATATAGCGGTCGGCAATGGCGGCGGCGGCACGGACGGCACCGTCTGTGTATTTTACTTTGTGGTGCGTTTCATATTTGCCGCGGACGCCTTTCAAAATGGTAATAGTGCCTTCCACATCCGGCGGATCGGCCACCACAGGTTGAAAACGACGTTCCAACGCGGTATCTGCTTCGATATATTTGCGGTATTCGTCAAAGGTTGTGGCACCGATGCATTGCACTTCTCCGCGAGCTAAGGCCGGTTTTAACATATTGGAAGCATCAATAGATCCTTCTGCCGCGCCGGCGCCGATGATAGTGTGCAGTTCATCAATAAAAATAATGGCATCTTGGGAAGCTGCTAATTCATCAATAATGTTTTTTAAGCGTTGTTCGAATTCTCCGCGGTATTTGGTTCCGGCGATAACGGAGGCCAAATCCAACCCCAAGAGCCTTTTTCCGGAAAGAACATCCGAAATTTCCCCGCGAGCAATTTTTTGTGCCAGCCCTTCTACAATAGCAGTCTTACCGACTCCCGGTTCCCCAATGAGAACAGGGTTATTCTTGGTCCGGCGAGCTAAAATTTGAACAATACGTTCAATTTCTTCTTCACGGCCGATGACCGGATCTAATTTATTTTGTGCGGCCAGTAAAGTTAAATCTCGGGTATATTCGTCCAAAGTAGGGGTTTTGGATTTCTTTTTTAAATCAGCGGTGCGGGCATTTTTGGGAACGGAATTTAAATTGATTTCTTGCGGGAGATCCGTTAAATCTTCTTCTAAATCTTCCGGCTCGGCATCGCCCAAAAAATTAAGAACGGTTTCGCGTACAGCATCTAAATTGAGCCCCAGATTGGCCAAAATTTTGCCGGCCATGCCTTCTTCTTCGCGAATAAGGCCCAGTAAAATGTGTTCGGTTCCGATGTGTTCGGTGCCGAGCATTTGGGATTCTTCTACCGAAAACTCCAACACTTTTTTGGCACGCGGCGTAAACGGGATTTCACCCAGTAACATGATAGTATCGCCAATGCCTACCATTTTTTCGATTTCTTGGCGTACTTTGCGAAACGAAACCCCTAGATTGGAAAGAATTTTGTTAGAAACGGTGCCTTCTATTGCGCTGAGGCCCAAAAGAATATGCTCAGTGCCTACATAGTCGTGATTGAGGCGTTTGGCCTCTTCTTGCGCGATGAGGATAATTTTTTGCGCATTTTCGGTAAATCTTTTTGCCATAAATTAAAAACCCCTTATTCAAGCGATTACTACTATTATATAAAAATAACTTTGTCCGCGCGGGGGTTAAAAAAGGGTTAAATAAAAAAGCAAAATTGCAGTTAAACACAGGCCCCTGCCTGAGTATATTTTGTATAATACCTTATATATGCAAGAACTTGTGAATCGTGCCAAAAAAATCAAAGCTATTTTAACCGACGTAGATGGTATTTTGACGGACGGAAAACTTCATTTTTTCGCCACGCCGGAAGGAAAAATAGAAGAAATTAAATCCTTCAATGCGCAAGACGGCATTGCCGTGATGCTTTGCCATCATGCGGGGCTGGTGTGCGGCATCATCACGGGCCGCCGACATATTACTACCGTAACGCGGGCACGTAACCTGGGTTACAAATACATGTACCAAGGATTTTTGACAAAATCCGGCCCGCTTGCCGACATCTTAAAACGCGAAAATCTATCCCCGGAGGAAGTGGCATATATCGGTGATGATGTAACGGACCTGCCGGTGCTCAAGCAAGTGGGTTTTGCGGCTACTGTGGCCAATGCGTTAGATTATGTAAAAGAAAATGTACATTACGTATCTAAACGGAGCGGGGGAGACGGCGCCTACCGCGAAATTATTGATTTTATTTTAAATGCTCAAGGGAAATTAGCTCCTGTGATTACGCAGTTGGATTCTGCTGCTTGGACAGGGAAAAACAAACCTGAAATGGAAGTGATTTCTTCTCAAGAAGGGATTGCCTAGTATGACGAAGAAAGGAAAATTTATTGTATTGGAAGGGCCGGATAGATGTGGTAAATCCACACAGGCCAAAATGCTTGTAAATTATTTGATTTCCAAAGGAAAAGAAGTAATTTTAACGCGTGAGCCCGGAGGTACCCCTACGGCGGAAAAAATCCGTCAAATAGTGTTGGAGCCCGGGTTAGATGTGCGCCCGATGGCAGAGCTTTTTTTGTATGAAGCTTCCCGTGCGCAACATACGCAAGAAAAAATTCTTCCCGCGTTGGCAGAAGGGAAAATTGTCATTTGCGAGCGTTACACCATGTCCACCTGTGCTTATCAGGGGTATGGACGGGGCATTGATTTAAAAGTAATTGATACGCTTAATAAAATTGCCACCTTGGAAACTCAACCGGATTTGACCCTTGTTTTTTTAATGTCCGACAAATACTTTACCGAACGCGGAGAATACTTGTTTTCGGATCGCTTGGAACAAGAGGACTTGGCTTTCCGTCAAAAAATGCGTAAGGGGTATTTGGAAATGGTACAAAACACGCCTCATGCGCACTTGGTAGATGCTGATAAAAATATTAATGAAATTCAAGCCCAAGTAATAGAACTTTTAAAAAAACATAACATTACCGACTAATGCCGTTTACCGACGTCCTGGGGCAGGAAAAAGCCTCCTCGTATTTACAAACACTCGTGCGGAATCAAAAAATTCCGGGCGCGTTTTTGTTTTATGGGGCTGATGGAATTGGTAAAGCCAAAATGGCCTTGGAGTTTGCCAAGGCACTTAACTGTCAGGACGTGTTTGCGCGCCAAAATGGGGAAGCCTGTGGTGTGTGTGCCAGTTGTCAGGCTATTGAAAAAGGCACTCACCCTGATGTGACTTTTGTAGATTTTGTGTACCAGGCCCGTTTGGAAGTAAAAAAAGATTTTTCCAGCAAAGGGTATGAAGAAGAGTTGGAAAAAGAAATTGCCAAACAGCAGCATATCAGCGTGGATACGATTCGCGAAATTACGGCTAAATCTCAGCAAAAAGCGGTTGGAAACGGTTGGAAGGTTTTGATTGTGGATCAAGCACAATCCATGCAAGGTGCGGCTGCCAATGCATTACTGAAATTTATAGAAGAACCTCCGCAAAAAACTTTATGGATTTTAATTACCAATAAACGTTCCGTCATGCTCCGCACTATTTTATCGCGCTGTCAGCCGCTGGCCTTTAGCCCTCTTTCGCAAGAGTACGTAAAACAAATTTTAGCTCGAACCGAAGCAGAGGTGGAAGATGCGGATTTGTGCGCCCGTTATAGTGGGGGGTCTGTTTCCGGTGCTTTAAAAGCCGATAGTGCTTTGTCTCTTTTGAGAGAGGCCTCTTTCACGGAGAACGGTATCAGTCCGCAAGGTCCGGCTGCGGTAGCGGCGGGCCTTTCCCGTACGCTGGTGACGGCTCGGCGGGAAGCGCAGGCGGTGTTAGACGTGTTAGTAATGGCTATTCATCAAGAATGGGTCCAAGAAACCGATTCTCAAAAGCAGCATGCGTTGCAAACCGCCCTTACCAAATTTGAAAATTATAAACGTAGTATTACTCGAAATGTCTCTCCTGCGCTTGTTTTGGAAACGGCCTTAATGAGCTTGGACGGACTAAACTTGCAGATTTTTTAATACGGAGAATAACAACATATGAGCAAAAAATTCTATATTACCAGCCCTCTTTATTATGTGAACTCGGTGCCGCATATTGGGCATGCCTACACCACAATTGCCTTAGATATCTTGGCCCGCTACAAACGCCAAAAAGGATTTGATGTCCACTTTTTGACCGGTACGGACGAACATGGTGCCAATATTGAAAAAACAGCCGCCGCCAATAACGTAACTCCCAAGGCTTGGGCGGATGATGTGGCTGGAAAATATAAAGAAATGTGGAAAGCCTTGGATATTTCTTACGATGATTTTATCCGAACGACCGATTCCAAACATGAGCATGTGGTACAAGCCATTTTTGAAAAACTGTTAAAATCCGGTGATATTTATTTGGGTTCCTATTCCGGTAAATATTGTGTTTCTTGCGAACAATATTACAATGACAGTGAAATTTTAGAAGGGGGCATTTGCCCTGTTCATAAAAAACCGCTTACGGAAGTGCATGAAGAAACCTACTTCTTTAAACTTTCCCGTTATGAAAAACCTCTTTTGAAATACTATGAGGAACATCCCGAGTTTTTAACCCCCAAAACGCGTGCCAACGAAATTATCAATTTCGTCAAAAACGGTTTGCAGGATTTATCCGTTACCCGTACTAAAGTGGCGTGGGGGATTCCGGTACCCAGCAAC
This sequence comes from Elusimicrobiaceae bacterium, assembly GCA_045580265.1. GTDB lineage: Bacteria > Elusimicrobiota > Elusimicrobia > Elusimicrobiales > Elusimicrobiaceae > Avelusimicrobium. The sequence goes on from JAZNNM010000002.1 coordinate 180,444, forward strand.
CCGAAACACACGATTTATGTGTGGTTTGATGCCCTTATCAACTATATTTCCGCGGCCGGTGCCGGTACTTTCCTGTGTGAAGATAAAGCCGAGCATGAAGAACATCTTAAAAACATTGGCGTGGAAAAATTTGAAAACTTGTGGCAAGCCGATTTGCACATGGTAGGCAAAGAAATTTTCCGCTTCCATACGGTTATTTGGCCGGCGGTGCTCATGGCTTTGGGGCTTCCGCTTCCCAAAAAAGTGTTTGCTCACGGTTGGTGGACTGTAGAAGGCGAAAAAATGTCCAAAACCATGGGCAATATCGTTAATCCCGTTGAAGTAGCTGAAACGTATGGTGTTGATCCGGTTCGTGCTTTCTTATTCCGCGAAGTTCCTTTCGGTCAAGACGGTGATTTTTCCATGGCCAGTTTCAAAAACCGTTACAATTCCGATTTGGCCAACAACATTGGCAACCTTCTTTCCCGCACGCTTAATATGGCGGCTAAAAACATAGGAGAATTGCCAGAAACTATCGAAGGCGATTATGCGTTACTTGCCAAATCTGCCGAGGTAGAAACCGCCATCGATAAAGCCTATGATGATTTAGCTTTTGATAAAGTGCTGGAACATATTTATGGATTTTCGAGCGATTTAAATAAACAAGTCAACGAAACCAAACCGTGGGAACTGGCTAAAACCAATCCCGAAGGTGCCAAAGCCGTACTTTTGGAACTGGTGGCTTGCCAACGTAAAGTAGCCCAATGGTTGGAACCGTTCATGCCGACCGTAGCCAAAGAAATGCAACGTCGATTGGCCCCCGGTAAAATTGAAAAGTACGGGCCGTTGTTCCCGCGCTTGGAAGAAAGCAAATAATTAGTTATTTGTCCTTTTCTTTATTCATAAGTGAAACCGTCCTCGTTAGAGGGCGGTTTTGGATTTTAAAAGAATTTTTATGGGAGGCTTGACCGGTTTTTTTTTTTTCATACAATACCCCTAGTTGGTAGGCAGTTAAAATTGTAGGGTTGTTTGTTCCCTTAAAATTAATGTATGAGGAGTTTTGTATGAAACAAGGTTTTACGTTGATAGAACTTTTGGTTGTAGTGTTAATCATTGGTATATTGTCTGCGGTGGCTATGCCGCAGTATCAATTGACAGTTGAAAAAAGCCGTATTGCGGAAGCTATGTCTATTGGCAAAACGTTGGATCAAGCTATGGCTGTTTGGATTTTAAGCCGTGGGGGATATCCTTCGGAAAATGTAGAATTTTTAGGAACGAACGGAAATGATGAATTAGATATCTCTCTGCCTCTTACCCCTTCTGCGGAAACGACGAGTAATTCTAAATACTTTAAATATGATGCCTGGTGTGGAGGCTATGGATCTCAGTATTGCCGTTGGGGAGCAGAACGCTTAGATATAGGTTATAGAATCGTGCATGATACTATTGATGGAACAGACCGATATGAATGCTGGTATGACCCTGATAAACAGGGTTTGGCGGAAAAAGTTTGTAATTCTTATAAGGGTCAGGGTTGGACCATAGAGCATTTTTAGTTTCAGAAGCCCCGAAAAAAACGGGGCTTTTCTTTCTTTTCAGGGTGCGGCGGGGCTCAAAAATTGGTATCATATATCTATATTGTATTTTGGAGAAACCAAAACATGGCAAAAAACGACCTGACAACCAGAAACCTGATGTTAGACAGTTTGAAGCAGTATGCTAAAAAACGAATCTCTTTTAATCTGATTCGGGAGCATGACGCCAAAAACGAGATCCCTTTGGATATTTTGAAAGAGATGTACGACCACGATGTATTGGGTGTACATCTTTTGTTAATCCCCGAAGAATACGGTGGACTTGGTGGACAAACCACCGAAATTTACCGCGTATGCGAACAGTTGGCCCGCATTGACCTTGGTATTGCCACAGGTGTATTTGCTACCTTCTTGGGCAGCGACCCTATCAATGTTGGCGGTACTCCGGAACAAAAAGCCAAATGGTTCCAAAAAATTGCGCACGAAAACAAACTGGTCGCTTATGGTGCCACGGAAGCCGATGCCGGTTCCGACTTGGTTTCTTTGCGTACTCGTGCTGAACACGTTGTAAAAGACGGTAAAGTAGTGGGCTATAAAATTACCGGTAGTAAAATGTGGATTTCCAACGGCGGTGTGGCTGATATTTACACGGTGCTCGCGTTGGCCCCCGGCGGCCCGAGCTGGTTTATCGTAGAAAAAGGCACCCCCGGTTTTACACAAGATGTACACGAAGATAAACACGGGATTCGCTTGTCCAATACTTGCGGTCTCGCGTTTGATGATGTGTACGTGCCGGCCGAAAATTTAATTGGTTTGAAAGAAGGCCAAGGTTTCTTGCAAGCTCAAGCCGTGTTCGGCTATACGCGCTTAATGGTAGCCGCGTTTGGTTTAGGCGGCGGCGAAGAAGCCGTAGAAACCGCTTTACAATACGCTCAACAACGTATCCAAGCCGGTGGCCCGTTGGCGGAAAAACAAGGGTTCATGTTGAAACTCATTACTCCGCATTATGTTCGTTTTGAAGCGGCCCGCGCTTACATCGATTGGACTGCCAAACAACTGGAAGTAAACAACCACGGTCTTGCCACCGAAGGTGCCATTGCAAAATTGTATGCCACCGAATCGGGTAACAAAGCTGCGGAAGATTCTATCCAAGCCATGGGCGGTTTCGGTTACACGAAAGAATTTGCAGTTGAAAAAATTAAACGCGACGTTAAAATTACCTGTATTTATGAAGGGACCAGCGAAGTGTTGGAGATGACCATTTTCCGTGGTCGTTGGCAGGAACATTTGAAATCCCGCGGGCAATACTATATTAATCAAGCCGTGGAATTTGAAGCGCTTCACGCACAAAACCCCAACGTGGGTGCAGACAGTGTCGCTTTGGGTTTCAGAGCGTTGGCTCGCGTGTTGGACGAATGCCGCAACAACAAATTGACCCGCCATCAATATGTAACCTTCATGTTGGGTGACTTAATCAGCGAAATGGAAGTCGCTGCCGTATTTACCCGCCAATGCGCCAATAAAGTGGTAACGGAAGGCAGCCGTTTTGACATCGATTCTTTGTGCACCATGGCACGTGTTAACGCTCGCCAAAGTGCGTTCAAAACCGCTTCCGAAGGATTACGCTTAATCTTGGGCACTTGCCCCACTATTAATACGGCCGAACTCAGCCAAGCAGTCAACTTGGTGGGTATTGAAGATGCCATGCGCGGACTGATTGAAGATATGGATAAAGTGTCCGCTAAACTCAGAGAGATCTTTAAGAAATAGGACGAACTATGAATATTATTGTTTGTATTAAACAAGTTCCCGATTCCAGCCAAGTTAAGGTTGACCCGAAAACCGGTACGCTGATTCGCGCGGGCGTGCCCAGCATTTTAAACCCTTACGATCACTATGCCTTGGAAAAGGCTTTGGCTATCAAAGCCAAAACCGGCGCAAAAGTAACGGTTCTCTCCATGGGGCCTGCACAAGCCGTGGCGGTGCTCCGCTTGGCCTTGGCGTTAGGTGCCGATGAAGGGGTGCTCCTTTCTGATCGTGCCTTTGCCGGCTCTGATACGTGGGCTACTTCTTACGCGCTTGCTACGGCCGTCAAAAAAATCGGCCAGTACGATTTGATTCTCTGCGGGCAAATGGCTATTGACGGTGATACCGCCCAAACCGGCCCCGGTATTGCCTACCATTTGGGCATTCCGCAAATTACTTTCTGCGAATCCATTGATGCCAACGGTAATCAAGTAGTGGTAAAAAAATTAATCGAAGGCGGTCACCAAATTTTGGAAGCTGACCTTCCCGTACTCGTTACCATGACCATGCCGCACGACTATGTGGCCAAGTATCCGTCTTTCATGGCGGCTCACAAAGCCCAAGATAAAGTAACCTATACTTGGACGGCTGCCGATATCGGTGCCGATTTGCATAAGTTGGGGTTGGAAGGATCTCCCACTCGTGTGGACCGCATCTTCCCGCCGCCGTCTCGCCCGAAAGGCGAAATGTTCTCCGGCTCTGCCGTGGAACTGGCCGAAAAATTTGTTGAAATTTTGAAAAAGGAGAGTGTCATTAAATGATTCAGATTTCTGCTAACTGCGTAGGATGCGGTAAATGTGTATCCGTCTGTCCGTTTGGGGCGCTCTCTTTGGTTAATCGCAAAGCGGTTGCCTCCAGTGCTTGTACCATGTGCGGTGCTTGTGTGAGCCAATGTCCGGTAAAAGCGCTTTCTTTGCCGACAACGGGTGCTGCCAAAAAAGACCTTTCCGCTTACAAAGGCGTATGGGTATTTATCGAAATTTCCGATGACGGCCAAACACAAAAAGTTCGTCCGGTTGGGTTTGAGCTTTTGTCCAAAGGCCGCGAACTGGCCAACCAACTCGGCGAAGAATTGTGCGCCGTTGTAATTGGTAATAATATCCAACCTTATTTTGCGGAACTTTCCCAATATGGTACAGATAAAATTTATTCCGTAGAAGGTCCTGCTTATGCTCGTTATAATACGGCTGCATATGCCAATGCTATGGTTACACTTATCAAAAAGTATAATCCGAGCGTAGTACTTTATCCTTCTACTTATATCGGTCGCGATTTGTCTCCGCGCATTTCCTCCGAACTTTTTGTGGGATTAACAGCGGACTGCACCGGCCTTTCTATTAAGGAAGGGAACTTGATCCAGACCCGTCCGGCGTTTGGCGGTAACATTATGGCGGATATTAAATGTCCGGACTATCGTCCCCAAATGTCTACCGTACGTCCCAATGTGTTTAAAAAAGTGGTTACTACTCCCGGTAGAATGGCACAAATCGTAAACGAAATGATTACGGTCCCTGCCGAAGCTGCCAAAGTGCGCATTATCAACACGCACATGGATCCGCCTGCCGAAGGTTTAAAATTGGACGAGGCCGAAGTAGTTATTGCCGGTGGTCGCGGTATGAAAAACCAAGCCGGTTTTGATATGCTTGAAGCCTTAGCCGGAGAATTGGGCGGCGCCGTGGGTGCTTCTCGCGCGGCGATTGACTTGGGTTTAAAAGCCAAGGACCAACAAATCGGGCAAAGCGGTGTAACCGTGGCCTCCAAATTGTATGTTGCGTGCGGAATTTCCGGCGCGGTACAACACGTGGTAGGTATGGAACACAGCGAAGTGATTATCGGTATTAATAAAGATGCAAACGCGCCGATCTTCAATGTGTGTAAATACGGTTTAGTGGGTGATGCGGCTCAAATTTTGCCCGCTATCATCGAAAAAGTGAAAACCGCCAAGAAATAAAAATTCAGTTGTTTAAAAAGGCCCGTTTGAACGGGCCTTTTTTATGGGGCGGGCCTAGATGGAAACTAGGTCTAAATGCCCTTGTCGTATTTTATTTTTTATGAAAAAATATAATTAGAGGTTTTATTGAGGAAATTTATGAAAAAACTAATTTATATTTTTTTGATATTATTTTTATCTATACCTGCCTTTTCGCAAGGTGTTATTTCAAAAATAGGAAAGGGATTTGTTAAGGCCGAATCCGCGGCTACCAAGGCTGCACTTCGTCCCGTTCCTCCTGTTCCTGCTACGTTGACTATTCCGCAAATGGCAAGCCGTGTTTTGAGCACCAGCGTGGCTGTCGGTCCGAAAGAAATTCGTCATTGGAATGAGCTTGCAGCGGATGATTTTTATGATGCAGATAGGATGCTATCGGAGTATTTTATTCTTCGACCGGAAAATTCTCCTTCTAAAGAATTGGTGGAGAGAACACAAGTTTTACAAGAAAAAATTGTTCGTAATTATTTAAATAGAAGTTACTATTTGTCTGAGTTTAAACGTCCTCCCACGGTGTCGGCTGTAGCCGGAAATGTGGATTATTTGGAATACATTCCGTATCGTTCCAGAGTAATTATGTTAGGAGAAATGCATGAGTACGACTGGATGATAAAAGAAGTGGAACAAGCTATCTATCAATATAAGAATGCCTATCCGGACAAAAACGTGTACTATCTTTCAGAATTTGTAAATGCTACCCCCGGAGAAGAAACTTATTTACTTTCTTCTCAAGCGGATGTAGAACGTTTGGTAACCAAAAGACCTTACTATAAAGATTTAACCAACCGCATGATTCAGGCTGGTTTGAATGTGGTAGGATTGGAAAATCCGGAACTTTCTTTGCAACTGGTTAAACAAGGCGGCTACTCTACCGGTTTTCATGAAACGGAACTGGCTTGGAAAGCTATTTCTGCTGCAGCTATGGAAGAGCGTAACATCTATTGGAGTGATATTGCTCGTAAAATTTTATTGGAAGATCCCGATGCGGTTCTTTTTATCCATGCCGGTTTCGGTCACACCGGGTATAATCAGGTGGAAAGCTTGCCGTGGCAGTTAAAAGAATTCTCTCCTTTTGTAGTCGAGTTTACGGAACCGAAGATAGGAGATTTCAATATGCTATTGGAGCAATCTGTTCCTCATGATATTCATTTCAAGAGCAGACAATTGCAACAGCAAAATCCCTATAGCCAAATTCGAGCCGTCGTACATTTTGCGGATAAACGAGCGGCCTTGGTTTCCGGTTGTGACTTGAATATCCGTCGTATGGAAAACCATATAAATCATTAATTTAGAAAGAATTTATAAAAAAACCCCGCATCTTGTTTGAAGGTGCGGGGTTTTAATTATAACTACTGCTCACAATAAACCCCGGGCGTAAGCCCGAGGGATGGAGTGTGTATCCCACTACCAGAAAACGACGTTTTCTCTTTCTATTTAGTAGTGGGCAAAATCAAGCGAAGCTGAGATTTTGTAGCAAAAGAAACCCCGGGTGTGAGCCCGGGGAGTTTCATTAAAATCACATTACATATAAACAGCATAAGAAATCCTGCCCGGGGTAGGAGGAGGGGGGATTCCCATTCTTCTTTTACGCAAGGCTTCTTCTTTTTGCCAAAGTAATAATTGATGTATTTGCTCCTCAACATAAGCGGCTTCGGGGCGGCTGAGCAATACCGTGTGTTCCTTCACTTGCGACAGGGGCTCTCGGCTGACGAAAACTCTTCTTAAATGTTGAGCAAAAGAGGTAAGATGTTTTTTCATATTATTACTATAATGTTTTAAGAGGAACAAAAACAGGGTCATTAGACCTGATTTTTGTAGAAAAAAGGCCTATTGAAAATTAGGACTTTAGGTCCTAAAAATTCAAGCGAAAGGCTTACGAATTGATATAATCTATAATAAGGTGGGTTATGTCTATATTTTCTAAACTTTTCAAAATGTTTGTAGCCGTGGTGCTGATGCCGCTTATCCCCATGGCACTTTTGCTTGCCTATTATCAACTCCACCTGAAAAATAATATTTTGGAAACGCATGCTAACTTAGCACAAATTGTTTCTTCTTCTATGAATCAACATATAGAAGATTTAACTTGGCGATTGGCTTTTAGTCAAAATATTTCCGAGGCCTTACGCCAAAAGAAAAACCCAAAACCTATTTTGCAAGAAGCATTGGCGGCCAATCCGGATTTTTTGATGTTGGCGGTGCTAAATAAAAACGGGAAATTGCTTTACCGAGTGGGAGAGAAACAAGTGTTGGAGCAACTTCCTCCGTTAGAGTTGGAAGGCGATCCCGCATTAAAAGAATTAGCTAAAAAAGCGCGAATTTCCGTAAGTAGTTTTGATGTCGTGGCGGACCGCCCGATTAGTGAGTTTATTTATCCGCTTCCAAACGGAGATTTCTTGTATGGGATTATGAGTTTTTTCAGTTTTATTTCTCGTATTCAAGAACAACGTATCGGGGTTACGGGACGTATTTATATTGTGGACCATGAAGGCTCCGTCTATGCTGACGAACACCAGTATAAACCGGATTTCGATTCGGCTGCCTTGCGTGATGCCTTTGCTTCGAAAGAACACCTTATTAAAGGGCTTAAAACTCCGCAAGAAACATACGTGGGAGCATATGCACCCACTCCTATTTTGGGAGCTTATGCCGCTGTTCTGCAACTGGAAAGTGAAGCTTACCGAAGCATTTACTACACCAATGTTATCATTGCCTTATTCTTGTTATCTATTGCTACTTTATCTTATTTTGGTGCACTTACATTTGCCGAACGCCTTGGGGAGCCGATAGCTGCCCTTTCTTTGGCAGCGGAAGAAGTAAGCCGCGGAAATTTGGAAGAAAAAATAAACGAAAAAATTGGTTGGGGAGAATTTAAGCAGCTTATTTCTTCTTTTAATAAAATGACGGCAGATTTGAAAGATTATCAAGTGTTGCAATTGCAGGCCCAAGTAAGCGAAATGAAGGAGCAAGTCTTTCGGGCAGTAGCGCATGATTTGCGCGCTCCTCTTTTGGGCCTTCAGGGATATTTATATATTTTGCAAAGCGGAAAAGTTTCCGAAAAAGAACAAAAAGAGTACTTGGAACTGATGAACCAAGCTGCCCGTAATTTATCTTCTTTGTTAGAAGATGTTCTGGAAGTTTCTCGTGCACAGGCCGGTATGATGAAACTGAAAATAGAAGAAGTAAAAATCGATGCGTTGGCGCAAGAAGTAACCTCTACATTGGCCCCGACCGCATCGGAAAAAGGCCTTGAGTTGGAAACGGATGTCCCACCGCTTGTGTTTAAGGCAGATACGAAACTCTTGCGTCGTGTTATTACTAACTTGGTGTCCAATGCTATTAAATTTACCGAAGCCGGCTATGTGCGTGTTTGTGCCGGAAGTGATGGCGAGAACGACTGGATAGCCGTGGAAGACAGCGGTATCGGTATGAGCGAGCAGGAAACAAAAATGATTTTTGAGAAATATCATCAAGTCAATTCCGATAAACCGGGCTATGGTTTGGGGCTTTTTATCAGCCGCCAAATCGCTCAGGCACACGGAGGAGATTTGTACGTAAGCAGTAAACCGAAAAAAGGAAGTACTTTTAAAATTACACTTCCTAAGGAGAGAAAATGATTGTTTTTTGGCGGTTGTTTTTAGCATATATTTTAACGGATTTTATGGTGTTTAATCGCATGGCCGAAAAATTGCGTGAGCGAAGCCGTGCTTTGGGGCTTTTGTTTCATGGAGTGGTATTTTTGCTTCTTTGCTTGAGCTTATGTTATGGCTATTTAACGATGTCATGGCCATTTTTGGAACTGGTGCATCTGCCCGGTTGGATATGTATTGTCTTATTTGCTCTTTTTCACGTATTTTCTGATGAGTTTTTTCAATTTGGCGGAAAAATGCGACATGGCTATTTATTTACTTTCATTGTCAAAAACTTTGTAAATTTACTCTTTCTTTTCTTGTGTGTTCCGTTCAAAGTATTATATGAAACGGGTAACTTTTTTGCCGAACCATGGGTAATTTTTTGTGTGGGCCTTGTCAGCTGTACGCGCATATTGGGGTGGTTTAGTTTTGCTATCGAGCAAGACCGCTACGGGCGCGATTATCCTACCTTTGATGAACGTTGGCTCCTCTCTATGATGCGCATGATTTTCTTTCTTATTATGTTGCTCCCCGGTTGGCGGTGGGTAGTATTATTGACGGTTTGGTTTACGGCTTGCTTATATGCTCGGCGGATTCGCTTGATGGATATTTCCCACGCGGCTTTTTATATCGGGATTTTTGGTTCCGTATTAGTAGGTTTTTTAGTGCGGCTCCGTTTTTACTTAATAGGATAATATGCAGCTTAGTCAACTAAAATTTGCGTGTTTAGACACCGAAACCACCGGCCTTTCTCCGGAGACGGGCGGAAAAATATGCGAAATTGCCGTTTCTGTTTCGCAGGGGGGGCGTGTAGTAGAAGAATTTTCCACCCTTTTAAACCCCGGAGTTCCTATGTTGCCGGAAGTGATTGCTATTCATGGCATTACTAACGAAATGGTAGCCGGTGCCCCTGCTTTTGCGGATATTTTGCCGCGCCTTCTTGGGGTGTTGGACGATTGCGTAATCGTGGCGCATAATGCCGATTTCGATCTTTCCTTTCTAAAGGCCGAGTTTGCCGCGTGCGGTATGAACTTTCCTCCCTATCCCGTTATGGATACGCTTAAACTGGCGCGCAAAAGCGGAAAATTTCAGCGTAACCGCTTGGGTTGCATTGCGGAAGAGTTGGGAATTTCCAACGCCGGTTGGCACCGCGCGATGGCGGATACAAAAATGACCGAGCAGATTTTCTATTATTTTCTTACAATATTAAGTAAGCAAGGTGTACACACTTTGCAGGATTTACAAAGATTTCAGGAAAAACGCTGGAAAGATTTGATTTGTCAAAATTAAGGAGAAAGACTGTATGAAAAAAGTTGTTTTGTTAATTCGTGACGGTTGGGGTAATGCCGCTGCCGGTACGCATAATGCCGTTTCCAATGCCAACACCCCCAATATCGATAAGTATTTGAAAGAATATCCGCATACCCAAATTGAAGCCTCCGGCGAACAAGTAGGTTTGCCTGCCGGATACATGGGCTCCAGCGAAGTGGGCCACTTGAATATGGGCGCGGGCCGTATCGTTATCCAAGAACTTAAACGCTTGAAAGACACGATTGAAGATGGCTCTTTGTTTCAATCTGCGGCTTTTTCCGCCTGTATTGATAACTGTGTCGCCAACCAAAAACCGCTCCATGTAATGGGCCTTGTACAGGACGAAGGCGTCCACGCCCACCACGACCATTTACACGCTATCATCAAATATGCGGCCGAAAAAGGCATTAAAGAAGTATATGTCCACTTCTTTGCCGACGGGCGCGATACGCCGCCCCAAAGTTCTATCGGCTATATCCGCACCTTGGAAGAAAAAATGAAGGAATACGGCGTGGGAACCATTGCCACTATCCAAGGCCGCTACTATGCCATGGACCGCGGCGAAGATTGGAGCCTGACCGACAAAGCCTACAATTTGATTGTCCGCGCCGAAGGCGCCAAAGGGACCACCGCCGAAGAAGTGGTAGCCGAAGATTATAAAACCTTGCAAACGCCGGACGGCGGTCCGATGGTGGACGAATATATCCCGCCGACCGTATTGGGCGATTACAAAGGCATGGCGGAAGGTTCCAGCGTTATTTTCTTTAACTTCCGTCAAGACCGCGCTATACAACTTACCCGCGCTTTTATTGATGATGATTACCCGGGCACTTCCCGCGGTAACCGTGTGCCGTGCGTATTTTGCGGTTTGACCAAATACTACGATTCCTTCCCCTATAACGCCCTTCCGTCTATGACGGACGGCGGCGGTATGGATAACCTCTTGGGCGAAGTAATTTCTAAAGCGGGTCTTAAACAACTTCGCTTGGCGGAAACGCAAAAATTCAAACACGTTACTTCCTTCTTTAACGGGAAACTCTTAAAACCCTATCCGGGTGAAGACCGTATCGAAAAGAAAGGCCGCTTTGACCCCGCTACTTTTGCCGATCATCCGGAAATGGAAGCCTATATCGTAAAAGACGAAGCGATTGAACAAATCAATTCTGAAAAGTATGACTTTATCGTCATCAACTTTGCCAACTGCGATATGGTCGGCCATACGGGTAACTTTAATTCCGTGGTAAAAGCCGTGGAAGTGGTGGACGAATGTACCGGTGCCGTAACCGAAGCCGCCTTGGCTAAAGGTTACGTCGTCATGATCACCGCCGACCATGGTAACGCCGAAGAAATGTGGGACACCAAAATCAATATGCCCAAAACAGCGCATACCACCAACTTGGTTGATTTTATCTACTTAAATAACGACGATAAAAACGCCGCATTGGAACCCACCGGTAACTTGGGCGATATTGCCGTAACGGTGCTTGATGTGTTGGGTGTAGAAAAACCGGCCGACATGACCGCCAAAACCTTACTCAAAAAATAAGAAACAAAATTTCTTGTTGAACGATAAAACCCGCCCCTGTATTAAGTTGAAAACAACTTTTGTAGGGGTGGATTTTATTTTTTGAATCACTCCTTAATAAAAAGTAAAATAGAAATATGGAAACATATCTGAAGGTAAAAGTGCACGCGGACGAAAAGAAAAATAAAATCGTCCCAAAAAGTGCCGATTCATTTGAAATATGGGTCAAAGCCCCTGCCGAGCAAGGCCGCGCTAACGAAGCGGTGCGCGCCATTTTGGCAGAGTATGTGGGCGTGCCCGAAAATAAACTTTCCCTCATTAAAGGCGCCACCAGTCCGGCCAAGATATTTTTAAAAAGACAGTAACTTGAAATTAATACACAAAACCTTATACTTTTATCAAGGGATTATGATGAAAAAAATTATTCTCTTTTGCTTATTAATCGGTTTTTCGGGCGCTGTGTTTGGTGTACCAATCACGGCCGTTCGTGCTGATTTGTTCCAAACGATAGAGAAAAAAGTTTTCTCCAATGGAAAAATTGAAAAGATTTTGAAAAATTCTCCTCGCCCTGTCTATGCCGACTATACGGGTTCTCCTAAAATTATGAACGCCATGATGCGGGAGTATATTGTGGTACGGGCGGGGGAAAAAATCCAAGCCATCGGTACTTATGGTTTAGGGCCGTGCATCGGGGTAGTGTTTGTTGCCCGTAAAGACGGCCAAATCATCAAAACGGCCGTTTCCCATGTGGACGCCAAGGCCGAAATGGGCATTCGCCTAAAAAGTAAAAAAGACGATCGCCCTGCTCCCGTTCCTGCCGAAATATCTAACGACTTTTTTGATAAAGCCTTGCGTGGTGCGGACGATATCCAGGTGGTGTTGGTGGCTTCCGATGGCTATGAGGATAATGCCAAAGAAATTATTCAAAAGATTTTTGAGCGTAAACCTGCCGAGGCTAAGGTTTCTTTTGCCATAGATTTACACGGCCCCGGCGAAATTGCCGTCAACACTTCCACGGGCGAAATTTACAAGGGTTTTAATATCTTTCAGGATATGACCGAACCCATAGAAGTTCTGCGTAAAAAAAGCAAACAAGCCGATATCAAAAACGATCGCGGTACCGGATATACCAAGTTAAGAGATGCCCGTTTGGGCGAGTAGATTTTTCTGTTTGGGCCCCTTTGCACAAAAGGGGCTTTTATTATTTTAACCTTACCAAGTGTATTTCCCTTCAATTTTTGCTATAATATCTCTAGGAGAAAATTCGCCCGGGCCACAGGTGTAACAGTGCCCGAAAGAGATTTAAAAAAAACTTCGCGGGTTGAAAGACAACCCGTGGGGATTTTTTTGACGAAACAAAACGCAAACTAAAAAGAATAATTGGTATATGAGAACTTACGAAAGTGTACTTATTGTTAAACCCCAACTCTCCGACGGAGAAGTGGGCGAATTCGTGACGAAAGCCAAAGAACTCATCACGAAAAACGGCGGAGAAGTAATCAGCGAAGAAAAATTGGGCAGAAGAAAATTCACCCATGAAGTAAATCACGTTCGCGATGGTTTCTATCTCTACTTGAAATTTAAAGCAGAACCGAAATTTGTAAAAGTATTCGAAGATGCTTTGAAACTCAATGAAAAAGTGCTTCGCTCCATGACCATGATTGCTATGGAAGTGAAAGTGAAGCCGGCTCCTGTCGTTGCTAAATAAAGGTTAACATTATGCCCGCACAAATCAAATTGCCGGAACAAAACTTAGTCCTTCTAGTCGGACGGTTAACACGTGACCCGAACGTAACTTTTACGCAGAAAGGTCAGGCAGTGTGCCGTTGTGATATTGCGGTTAACCGCAGATATTTGGATGCTACCACAAACGAGTGGAAAGATGACACGGTTTTCGTTCCCGTAGTGGTTTGGGGCGCGGCGGCCGAACGGTGTAAAGACCGGGTGAAAAAGGGCACTCCCATTAGTGTGGAAGGTCGCCTAACCAGCAGCGAATACACCGACAAAACAACCGGGCAAACCCGCAGATCTTTGCAGGTTACCGCCCGCCGGATTCAAATTTTGGAATCCGGTGTCGCAGGGTCCTCGTTTGACGACACCCATGCGGCCGCAAAGGACGACATCCCCACTTCTGATGTGATGGAAGACGATGTGCCCTTTTAACATTTAGACAAGAGGAAACTTAAATGTCCGAAGAAATTAAAACGCAAGCCCCGGCTACTGCCGCTCCGGCCGTCCGCTCTGAAAGACCGGCTCGTCCGTTCATGGGCAAAAAGCGCTTTGAAAGCAGAAGAAAAGTCTGCAAAGTATGCGCTGAAAAAATCGACAATGTCGATTACAAAAACTTCCAATTCGTGAAATCCTTCACCATGGAAAGCGGTAAAATCCTTTCCAGAAGAATTACCGGCACCTGCGCGAAACACCAACGCCAGATCACCAAAGCCATTAAGCGCGATCGCAACTTGGCTATCTTGCCGTATTCTTTGCCCAAAAAATAAGTTGGAGGACGAACGATGAAAGTTATTTTGAAACAAAACGTCAAAAATTTGGGTATGGTGGGCACCGTAGTAGATGTAAAACCCGGTTATGCCCGCAACTTCTTAGTACCGCACCGCTTGGCTGAAATCGCCACCGAAGGTGCTATTAAAAATTGGCAGTTGGGTGCGGAACGCCGCGCCAAACGCATTGAAGCCGAACTCGCCGAAGCTCGCGCCATCGCCGAAAAATTGGCCGGTGTTGTGCTTCCGTTCACCAAAACCGTCAACAGCGACGGTGTCGTGTTCGGTTCCGTAAACAAAGCCGATATTTACAAGGCTTTGAATGCTTTGGGTCACAACATTGCCAAAGATTCTATTGAACTTAATATGCCGATCAAAGCTTTGGGTGAAACCGAAGTAGGCATTTATTTGAAGCCGACCGTCACCGCTACGATCAAAGTACAAATCAACCCCTTGACCGAAGTGGAAGAAAAAATCGCCGACGCGAAAACCGAAACGGCCGAAGCCAAATAAATTGTCAGTTGCGTTTTGTATAAAACCCCGCCAAACGGCGGGGTTTTTTATAACTACTGCTCACAATAAACCCCGGGCGTAAGCCCGAGGAGTTTCATAGATAGTTTTTGGTTTAGCTGAGATTATTTATTTTGACATCTAATAATACCCCCAGTTTTCTCTGGGGGTTATTATTATCGTTTAGAATTTTCCAACAGTTGACGGATTTTACCGTTAAAAGATTTTCTTTCCAGTAAATCCTCCAATGTCAGATGCATGCGGTAGCGCCAATAATGCCGTGGGTTTGCGGGAATATTGATGCGTTCCGCGTCCGCGTCCGGCGCACGCAGACCTTCGTCCATACTTGTCCAATCTTGGAAAGATAACAAGGCCAACATGGAGGGGCTTTCCAAATGCATGCGGATAATCTGCTCGCACGTTTTTCCGTCCGCTTCCGTTGGGAGTTGCCCGGTTCGGCCCAATGTATTTTGCCAAAATTGCTGGGTGAGGGTGGGGGTTTCTTTCCACCAACCTCGTAGTACGGACATATCATGTGTAGACGGCGTAGCTACCGATAAATACGGATAGTTTTTCGTATCGGCAAAGGTTTCGCCTAAGCGTTTGGGCATACGTTGAATTTCCAAACTGAGCATTTGCAGTTCACCCATTACATCGGGTACGCAGGCGGGAATCATACCCAAATCTTCCGCGCAGCACAAAAGACGTGTGCTTTGGGTAAGAGCCGGCAATTTTTTAAGAGCTTCCGTTTTCCAAAACTCATTATGACGACGGAAAAAATAGTCGTTATACAGTTTGGTAAATGCCTCTCTATCTTGCGGGTTAAGCGCACGGAAGGCCCCGTCCTGTAAAGCCGAAATGCGAGGGTGATATTTGTAGGGATCTTTGGTATCTCGTACAAAAAGAACGTTAGAGATAACAGTATATAATCCTTCTCTCAAACGATTCGTTTTTTCGTCTGTTTTACCTAATAATTCAGCCTCTACTTTACGTTGTGTATCGAATTCGGGTTTTAATGCAAACAGACCATTTTCTATATGTATAAGAAAATGTTTTTTGGCTTCCGATGCCAAGTCTCCGAATTTTTCGAGTAAGTATTGTTCGGAAATATACGGTTTCAAAAAGTTTTCTTGGAAAACAAGCCCGTAAGAGCGAATTTCCTGCGCGTCCATGGGTAGGGCCGGTGTAAATTGCCCCAAAAGCCCCTGTACACTGTGGGAAGGAATTTCCCAAATGCGGAAGAAGCCTAACACATGGTCAATACGGTATGCATCAAAATAGCGTGCCATGTGCCCAAAGCGCTGTTTCCACCAGCGATATCCGTCTTGGGCCATAATATCCCAGTTATAAGTGGGGAAACCCCAGTTTTGTCCGGTGGCGGAGAAGTCGTCCGGCGGGGCACCTGCTTGAGCGTTTACATTAAACAAGCTTTGCTCTGTCCATGCTTCTACGCTGTGGGGGGAAATTCCTATGGGAATATCTCCTTTCAGGATAACGCCTTTTTGCCGCGCACGTTGAATTGCTTTAGTAAGGTGTGTGTGCAAGATAAATTGCACGTAGTACCAGAAACTTACCTCGGCATAATCGGGCGAGTTCGGGGCGCAGAATTGTTGCAAATCCATGCGGGTGAAGATTGTATACTGCGGCCAGGTGGAAAAATCGGCTGTTTGGTATCTTTCCCTCAACACACTAAACATGGCATAAGCCGGTAACCAATGTTCGTTTTGTTGAAAGAAGTTTTTGAATTCCGGACTGTTAAGCACAGTGGAACCTTCTTGTTCAAAAGCCAACTCCATGCGTTTTCGTTTTAGTTGCAAAACAGCCTCGTAGTCCATTTGCGGCAAATCGTTTAATTTTTTGCGTTCCACTTCAAAAAGTTCGTGTGTTTTTTTGTCCAACGCAGGGAGTTGCCGCATGTCAGCATAAATGGGATGGAACGCGTAAACAGAAACGGCATTATAAGGGTAAGAATCTTGCCATGTTCCCGTGAGAGAAGTGTCGTTAATAGGCAAAATTTGAATAACTCTCTGACCTGTTTCCACCGCCCAATCGGTCAATTTTTCCAAATCGCCGAAATCGCCTACACCCCAACCGTTTTCGGACCGCAGCGAGAAAACAGGTAACACTACACCTGCTGTGCGAAAAAGTTTTTCCCAAGAGAAAACAGGGCGAATATCATCCTGAATCCATACTTCTTTTTCTTTTAATTCAGGCAAGGAAAGAGCGTGGTTCGGGCCGTCTTCCCAAAGCGTTTCTGTTTCTTGGGAGAGAGGATCTTTGACAATAAACTTATATTCAAAATTTTGAGGAAGTTGATCCGCATCTAAGGTGCAAGTCCATTCGTTGTGTTCACCTTCTACCATAGGGATTGCTTTGGCACTATCCCAAGCACCCAGCGAATCGGTATTCCCGCAAATCCATAAGCTTTGCCCGGGTTCAGGGCGAGGGGATTGTGCACGAAGAACAAGAGTACGTTTAAATAATCTTAATGCATGTTGAGCACGCGGTCTTCGGCGGAAAACATCCGTCAAAGCAGAAGTGTATAAAAAGGATTCTTGCGGTAAGTCGCGCCAAGAATCATTTACATAATAAGCTTCTACTTGCGGATGGATTTCCAATCGGCGCGGAACGGATTGCCATTCGCGGCGCAAGGTGCGTGTACCGCAACGAACTTCATAATGATAATGAAGTGCGAGAGGTTGTTTTAGCAGAAGCTGCATTTCTCCTTTCCAAGTTTTACCGTCTTTTGTGGAAAGCGGGATATTAATTTTGCGTTCGTTGGCGCCGGCTCCGGCACGATATAAGACGGCATGGAGCGTTTGGCCCCATGCCGTTTGATACGGAATTTGGAAGGATAGTTTCATATACCTAGCCCCGCACCGTTTTTTTGTCCTGCACTAAGAAGGTAAACGCGGCGGCAATAAGCAAACTGATCCCGCCCACTCCTACGGCGGCAATCGCACTGCCGTTCAAGGCGTGTTTCATAAACGGGCCGAAGAACAGGTTTACACAGATTTGCGGGATAACGATAAAGAAGTTAAACACCCCCATGTAAAAGCCCATTTTTTCGGCAGGCAAGGCATTGGAAAGAAGGGCATACGGCATAGACAAAATGCTGCTCCACGCAATACCCACGCATACCATAGGAACAATCAAGCCCAATTTGGTAAATTCGAAACCGAACATGGTCAGGCCCAAAGAGCCAAGCCCCAATCCGCCAATCGTCAAACAAACAATATGGATATATTTGGCGGAAAACTTGGTGGTCAGCCACAACAAAGCAAACGCGAAAGCGAAGGAAACGCCGTTGTAAATCCCAAAGCAGGAACTGCCCCAGTTGGCGGCGACTTCGTATTCGGGAGTGCCGGGAGTGGCATGGAAAATGCCGGAGGCAATACCGGGGGTAAAATATACCCACATTACCATAAAAGCGGCCCAAGTAAAGAACTGCACAACCGCCAAGCGGCGCATGGTGGAAGGCATGGTACGAATCGCGCTGAAAATTTCTGTAATACTTTTGGTAATGCCGCTGGTTTCTTTTTTAGATTTATTAAATTCTTCCATGTCGGCCGGCGGATATTCCGGCGTGGTTACTACCGTAGCCAAAATGGCCAAAAGAAGTACTACGGCACCGATGAAGAAGGAGTACTTAACCGTGTTGGGGATAGAGCCCATCGGGGCAACCGTGCTGACGCCGGCATTGGCTAAAATTTGCGGCAGGAAAGAGGCAATTACAGCCCCGGCACCAATCATTACGCTTTGCATGGCATAACCGGTTTTGCGTTGGTGTTCCGGCAGAATATCACCCACAAAAGCACGGAAGGGTTCCATGCTTACGTTTACGGAAGTATCCAATACCCACAGGGCGATAACGGCCATCCAAATAGCCGAGGCTTGCGGCATCAAGAAAAGAGCAAAAACAGAAAAAATAGCCCCGCCCAAAAAATAAGGTCTGCGCCGGCCTAAGCGACACCAAGTTCTGTCGCTGCAATAACCTACGATAGGTTGTACCAAAAGCCCTGTTACGGGTGCGGCCAACCACAATAACGGTAGTTCCGATTCCGTCGCTCCCAAACGGGAATAAATGGCACTCATATTGTTCATTTGCAGCGCCCAACCGAATTGGATGCCGAAAAAGCCCAAACACATAAACATAATTTGCATAAAAGTCTTAGGTGGTCTTTCTGTTTGCATAGTTCCTCCGGGAAGTGATACTACTTTCCATTATAACACTATTTAGGGCGTGCGGGAACAGAAAAATTGATTACTTTTCCGCTTTTGAAAACTAATATAAAACAAATAGGCGCAAATGACAAAAGTTTGATATGATATATGCATGGAAAACGAAGCCTTTGACACTGTAAACGAATACTTTAAGCATTTAGGCAAAATCTCGCAGGAATTAGACCGCGAGGAGATTTCCCGCCTGTGGAAACTGGCCAAAAAGGGCGATACGGACGCAAAAAACAAAATCATGGAAATGAATTTGCGCCTCGTCGTACCGACGGCCAAGCGTTTTCAGCGCCCGGGCATGGAACTGATGGACCTTATTGAAGAAGGCAACTTGGGCCTTCTGCAAGCCATTGATAAATTTGAACCCGAAAAAGGATACCGTTTTTCCACCTATGCCGTATATTGGATTGAGCAATATATCCGTAAATATATTGAAGAACAATCTGGCTCTATCAAAATTCCGTCTCATGCGTGGGGAAATTTGAAAAAATGGTTCCGCGCGTGGAACGAACTGAAAGAAGCCAACGGGCGTGATCCGTCCTTAAACGAAATGGCCAAGGAACTGAATTTAACGGCGCGGCAAGTAAAGTCCATTATGGACACTTTAAGCGCGGCCAAAGGGGTGGATTCTCTTACCTCTTTGGTACACGAAGAAGAAGAAATGACCTTGGAAGATTTAATCAGCGACGACGGCAAAGGAAACCCGCATGATGTTTTCTTAAAAAGCGAAAACCAACGCAGTATTAAGAAAAGTATGGAAGATTTGAACGACCGCGACCGCCAAGTGGTTATTATGCGTTACGGTCTTGCCGATAACGAACCCAAAACACTGGGCGAAGTGGCGGAAATTTTGGGCTTGTCGCGCGAGCGTGTGCGCCAAATAGAAGAGCGCGCCGTAAGCACGCTTCGCAAAGAAGCGCAACGGGCAGGCATTTTGGAAATATCCGCGGCAGATTACCGCACCCGCAAACTCCATAGTGCCATGCAACCGCGCATGAAGACCAACATTTTAGGCGAAACCGAAGGCAGCACCTTTTTGGCGAAACTGATTAAAAGCCAAAAGGCCGCTGTACGGGCGGCCCGTCGGGCGGAGGCTAAAAAGAAGGCCGCCAAGGCCGCTAAAGAAGCAGCCAAAAAGGAAGCCAAACCGCTTACAAAAACAGGAAAGAAAACTTCCGTTAAAAAGGTGACTGCTAAGCCCACCTCCAAGAAAGTTTTTGCCAAAAAGGCCCCTGTTAAAAAGGCCGTCACCAAAAAGACGGTTAAAAAAGTTATTACCAAAAAATCTGCAAAATAATTTACGCCCCCGTAGCTCAAATGGATAGAGCGATTCCGTCCTAAGGAAGAGGTTGCGAGTTCGACTCCCGCCGGGGGTAAAATTTGAGATTTCATAATAAAAAAGCACCCTCTGTGAGGGTGCTTTTTGTGTTTAGATAAAATAGATTTTTAGTAACGACAAAAGTGAATTCCACCAGCTGCTGTTTTTTCAGCAGAAAAAGTAATTGCTTCTGCCGGACGAGGGGTGTAGCTGTCTAAACTCATGCAAATCAGCTGACAAGCCTCTTTTTGGATTCCAGAAAGAGGGCCGAGAAAACTACACATTTTTGTAAAACCGTCAGTATCTTTCATTCTATGCAAAATGACAGCGTTTTCCCGATCCAAATTAACTCGTAAATGGAAACCTTGTCCGTTGTAAGAAAATTTTGTGTTGCTAGGAAGAGGAACATTAATGTCCAATCCCAGATTTTCTATTCTATTGGTGCGGATTTGGGGTATTCTCCCATTTCTTAAATTCATTCTATCCAACGAATAAGAAATTGCCGTTGCCATAACATCTAGTTCTTTCAATTGTTCTTTTTGTTGTTCTGATAATTTTTTGGATTTAGAATTCGAAGGGACAGACGGCATTACAGCCGGGCCATTTTGTACAACAATACTGGGTTTTTGAACGGTTTGTTTAGTTTCTTGCTTTTGGAGTATTACATAAGCACAAATAAAACCTAGAGCAAAAGATATTATTAACGATAGGATTTTCTTCATTTTTTCTCCTTTATCTATTCGAAAAGCAACTGCAGATATACTTTATTGTACTACATTTTTTCCGTTTCTAATCTAAAAGACGGGCTTGGCAGGAGGGGGAGTTCCTCTATCCTAAAGAAAAGGGGGAAATTTATGGAAAAAGAGAGTTGTTTTTTAAAGGCCGTTAAGCGGCGGCGTACCCGCTATGCATTAACGGATAAAAGCCCAATCGGCGACGATAAAATAAAGGAAATTATCCGCGTGGCGGTAACCCATGCGCCCAGTGCGTTCAATTCGCAGAGTGCGCGGTTGGTAGTACTGTTCGGGAGGTATCACAAAAAGTTTTGGCAGATAACCAAAGATGCCTTGCGCGGTATTGTTCCGCCTGAAAATCTTGCTCAAACGGAGCAAAAAATAGATTCTTTTTCTGCCGCGCGCGGAACGATTTTATTTTTTGAAGATTGGCAAACGGTGGAAGGTTTGCAAGGAAAATTTCCCAGTTATAAAGAGAATTTTCCGCTATGGGCGTATCAGTCCAACGGTATGTTGGAATTTATTATTTGGACGGCTTTTGCCGAGGTGGGCCTTGGGGCCAGTTTGCAACACTATAATCCGTTAGTTGACGAGCAAGTCCGTCGGGAATATGGCCTTCCGGACAGTTGGAAGTTACTTGCGCAAATGCCGTTTGGAGAAGCCTTCTCTCCACCGGAAAATAAAGATTTTTTGCCCATTGATGAACGGGTAAAGGTGTGGGAATAAAACAGGCCCGATAAAAAACCCCTGCTTTTAAGAAGCAGGGGTTTTTGTCGGAGGGGTTATCGAGGCAATGCATTATTTAACAGGAACCAACTGAGTAAGCTCATTCCTATTAAAATAGCCATCAGTATAAAAATCCAAGAACCGCGGAAACCGTTGGTTTTTTTTGTTTCCACCGGATCTCTTGAACAAAGTGCTTTCAACATAGCTTCTGCCCGTAAAACCGCTTCATCTTGTTCCGTTTGAGGGGCTTTTTTCTCAGGGTTTTCCGTCGTTTCCGGTTTATCCATTTTTAAGAGTATGTTTTCAATTTCAGTTAATACTTGCATGGCTCGAAAGCGGAACGTGGAGATATCCTCAACAGGCACTTGAGAGTGTTCGTGATAAATCAGCGCATTATCATTTAGTTCTAAATATATTTGTTTGTGTGTCTTAAGGATTCCTGTGATGAATTTTGTAAAAAGAAGGCCTGATTGTGTTGTGGGTGCATGAAAGGTATATGCTTCATCTAATGAAGGAATATTGGTTTTCATGGCTGTATATTGCGAACCCGAAAATAGCGATTTGTGCGGAACAACCTTCAATGCCGGAAATTGAAGTTTCTTTAATTCTGCTGTAAAAATAGTGACGCATGTAGGTTTTGTTTTGGGGTTATCATCTTGGTAAATAAAATCGTCCGCCATGCGGATAAAGGCCAAATTGTCGGCAAAGGTAAATACGTTTTGATACTGATGAAAGTATTTAGTAAAAAACTCTAATCGTCCTGCCGTAAGAGCGGTGGTAACGGAATTTTTTTCTTTGTCGAAGCGAAGGTTATTTTGCTTTGCAAAAGCTGCTAATTTCGACGAGCGGGTATTAAGTGTAAACACAAAGCCTACACCGGCTCCTGCGATGATTAAAATAAGAAGTAAATTCATACCTCTATGATAGCAAAAATTAACTCATTAAAAACAAAAACCTCACATCGGAGGTTTTTAAAATCTTTCGGTGCTTCTAGTTTCCCTAGCACTATGCTGATTTTCAAACAGGCAATAAACAGGCAAAAGTGATAGTTTTTTCTTTCCAAAGCGGCAATAAAGCGGCTAGAAGTAGCACTTTTTTATATCTTGCCAAAGCGGTAATGAAGCGGTAAAAACTGACGATTTTTCAAAGCGGGGAGAAAGCGGCGAGAACTTTTCCCTGTAAAACAGGGTAAATACAGGGAAAAGTAAGGGATTTGTTTTAAATTTTAAAGATTTTTCGTACTAACTCTCAATACAAATACATCAAATTCCCTACAACCCAAAACAGGGAACAAGCAAGGAATTTATTTGTTTAACTTGTATTTACGGGCTTTTTTGGAGGGATCTGCTACCACCACGAAACCTTGCTTTACCCACTTTTGCAGTAACTGCCTAGCCGTTCGGCCAGCAAAGTGGAACAGTTCTTCCACATCTTTGGCCGTGATAAACTCGTTCTTTTCAAACAAGATGAGTGCTTGTTTTTGTCTTGCATCTAGCGCGTTAATGGCATATCCTTTACTTGCTCTTTGATTTGGTCTATTTTATAG
Source organism: Elusimicrobiaceae bacterium (assembly GCA_045580265.1). Classification (GTDB taxonomy): domain Bacteria; phylum Elusimicrobiota; class Elusimicrobia; order Elusimicrobiales; family Elusimicrobiaceae; genus Avelusimicrobium. The sequence goes on from JAZNNM010000002.1 coordinate 203,784, forward strand.
AGCTTTTCAAGGATAGATTGGGTAATTTGGTAATTGGGATGAAATGTTATTGGCATATATTGGCGCTCCTATGTGCCATTATTATGCCATTAAATAAGTGAGGATGTTAAGAAAATATTTATAATAATACTTAAAAAATAAATAATTTATTAGTAAACTATTTATATGAAAACAAATAAACCGAACTTACGTCCTTACGGTATCAATCCTGAAAAAGGACGGGATTATGAAAATATTACATATGTGTTAGCACTAGTTTACAATCTGTTGCAAACGCGCGTGGAAAAATTCCTGCTTCCGCATGGTTTGTCAGCTGTGCAGTTTAATTTGCTGATGCTTGCCGCTTATCAAAATAATGGCAAAGGACTTAGCCAAGTGGAGTTATCCAAACGCCTCATTGCCTCGGCCAGCAATATTACTAAACTGGTGGAAAAATCGGTTCAAGCCGGTTTGATTACACGCCAAACAAATCCGCAAAGCCGTCGCGAAAATATTATTTGTATTACGCAAAAAGGGCAAAATTTGATTGATGAGGTATGGCCGGAATATGATACACTAGTAAGGGAATTGACGGAGAGGATTCCGTCTGCCAATCGAGCCCAATTTGAAACCATTTTATGTAATTGGTTCGTAGATTTACAAGAGGATAAATAATTATGTTTGCACTTCTTAAAACTTTCTTTAATCGTCCGTTTTTAGCTTTGTTTTGCACTCAGTATTTGGGTGCGTTTAATGACAATTTTTTTCGTACTGCTATGGCCACATTCATTACCTATAAGGTAACTAGTATATCGGCAGGGAGCAAATCAGTAATAGTTTCTTTGGCAGTTGCATTATTTATGTTGCCGTTTTTCTTGTTCTCGGCATTGGCAGGGGAACTCGCGGATAAGTTTCGCAAAGATATCCTTATTAAAGCCACTAAAGGGTTGGAAGTTGTTATCGTTCTTTTAGCCGGAGTTGGGTTTTTAACGACCAACGTACCGCTTTTGCTGGGTGTATTATTTTTAATGGGTACGCAATCCGCCTTCTTTGGCCCGGTCAAATACAGTATCTTGCCTGATATTTTAGGTGAAAAACAACTGATTGCCGGTAATGGTATTATTGAAGCGGGTACGTACGGCTCTATTTTGCAAGGCACTATTTTTGGCGGGATTATCATTGCCGCTAATGAATTGTGGTTGCCTGGCATTATTTTAGGGGTAGCTATATTAGGGTTGCTTGCCAGTTTGTTCATCCCGGCTCAAAAACCGGCCAATGCGGATTTGAAGATAGATAAAAATTTCATCCGCAGTACATGGAAGAATATGGCGTTTGCTAAGCAGAACCACGATATTTTCCTTTGTATTTTGGGGATTTCCTGGTTTTGGATGTTGGGCACGGCGTTGATTGCCCAAATGCCTTCCTTGGCACATGACATCTTAAACGGTACGCCCGGTTTGTTTACCTTCCTTTTAACTCTTTTTTCCTGTGGAATCGGGTTGGGCTCTTTGCTTTGCCAATTTTTGGTAAAGGGGGAAATTACCAGTAAATATGTGCCGATAAGTGCCCTTTTGATGACGGTATTTTTGGCTGATTTGGCTTGTGCCACTGCCGGCTATATTCCGGCGGAAACGGCCCTGGATTACAAAGCCTTCTTAATGACTTTTGCCGGCAAGCGTATTACCTTGGATTTACTCGGCTTTGCGGTGTGTGGCGGTTTGTATATTGTGCCGCTTAATGCGATGCTCCAGTTTTTGGCTATGGAGAATACCCGCTCGCGCGTGATTGCTACAAACAATATCATTAACTCCCTTTTTATGGTATTGGGTAGCGGTTTGTGCGCGGGGTTGTTGGCTATGAAATTTACCATTCCTGCCGTTTTCGGTGTGATTGCGTTTGCTAACGCGTTAGCTGCCATTTACATTTGTGGTCTATTGCCGCATCATATTATCCGTATGATTATGACGCGGGTATTAAACTTTGTGTACGGTGTGAAGGTAAACGGGATTGAACATTGGAAAAACCTGCAAGGCAACGCTCTAATTATTGCCAACCACACTTCCTTTTTAGATGCTGTTTTGTTGTGGGTGTATCTGCCGGGAAATTTGTATTTTGCCATTGACACTTATGTCAGCCAAAAATGGTGGGTAAAACCCTTTTTGCACTTGGTAAAATACTTCCCGATTGACCCCACCAACCCGATGGCGGTAAAGTCCATTATTGAAGAAGTAAAAGCCGGTAAACGGGTGGCTATTTTCCCCGAAGGGCGTATTACCACCACAGGCGGCCTTATGAAAATCTATCCCGGCCCGGCCATGATTGCCGACAAAAGCGACGCCCAGTTGTTGCCCGTCTGTTTGGAGGGGAGCCAATACTCGTTATTTTCCCGTTTCGGTACGCAATTAAAAACGCGCCCGCAGAGCAAAATTACAATTACTATTCAAGCACCTAAAACCCTACAAATTGATGAAAACGTAAAAGGCAAAGCCCGCCGTTTGGCAGCTGCCCGTGGACTTTACGATATCATGGTCAATATGAAGTACGAAGCCGGTAATGCACAAGAAACCTTGTTTGATTCTTTGATAGATGCGTACAAGTTAGTGGGCCGTAAAAAACGTATTATCAATGATGCTACGCGCAAGCCGCTCAATTTTGGGCAATTTTTAACCGCTGTATTTGTGTTAGGAAAGAAAATTGCTAAACATCAAAAACCAGGCGAAATGGCGGGTTTTTTACTCCCAAATATGACAGCCAGTGTGGTGGCGTTCTTTGGGATGCGGGCTTTTAATATTACTCCGTGTATGCTTAATTTTTCTACGGGTGTGAAAAATATGCTCGCTTGTTGTAAAGCCGCAAAAATCACAACCATCTTTACTTCCAAATTATTCCTGCGGCAAGGTGGACTGATGGAAACAGCGGATGCTTTAAAACGGGCGGGTTTTCAACTGGTGTACTTGGAAGATTTGAAAAAGGAGATTTCTGTTTGGGATAAAATAATTGGTTTAATGGCATCTTACTTCCCAAGGCGGTACTACAAAAAAGTGCGTGGCAATGTAAGCCCCAAAGATCCAGCAGTGGTACTTTTTACCTCCGGAAGTGAAGGAACCCCCAAAGGAGTCGTGCTCTCACACGAGAATATTCAAGCCAATCGTTTGCAACTGCAAAGTGTGCTAGATTTTGGGCTTAAAGACCGTGTGTTTAATGCTATGCCTATTTTCCACTCCTTCGGTTTAACGGTAGGCACATTGTTGCCAATCTTGTGTGGCGTTCCGGTATTTTTCTATCCGTCTCCGTTACATTACCGCATTGTGCCAGAGCTGGTTTATGATAGAAATGCCACTATTATTTTTGGAACGGATACCTTCTTCAGCGGTTACGCCAAAATGGCCCACCCGTATGATTTCTATTCTGTGCGTTTAGCGGTGGTGGGAGCAGAAAAACTAAAAGAAGAAACTATCCGCAATTACTATGACCAGTTCGGTTTGCGCATTATGGAAGGATACGGAGCAACCGAAACGGCCCCTGTTATGGCCGTTAATACTCCCATGTACTTTAAGCGGGGCAGTGTGGGCCGCCTGTTACCGGGCATTGAATATAAGTTGGAACAAATCCCCGGCGTGGAAGAGGGAGGAAAACTGCTTGTCAAAGGGGCTAACATTATGGCTGGGTATCTGCGCGATAGCAACCCCGGTGTATTAGAGCCGCCGCAAGACGGTTGGTATGATACAGGCGACATTGTGCGCGTGGATGAAGACGGTTTTGTATTTATTCTAGGTCGTGCCAAACGCTTTGCTAAAATTGCGGGCGAGATGATTTCTTTAACCGCTGTTGAAACGGAAATCAATGTGCTGTGGCCTAACAAAATGCACGCGGTAGTCAATATTCCCGATGAGAAAAAAGGTGAACAACTTGTGCTATTTACCACAGAACCTACCGCTGAACGCGGAGCCTTGCTTGCCGCTTTCAAAGAGAAAGGCCTTAATGAACTGGCCGTGCCCAAAACGATTCGTGTAGTGGAAGAAATTCCGCTGATGGGAACCGGGAAAGTAGATTATGTAAAACTTAAAGAAATGGCTACATCAAATGACTCTATTTAAAAAATGCTGGTATTCAAGTTTTATTACACTTATCACGCTTGTATATTTTCGTAAGATTTCTTTTTATGGAAAAGAAAATATACCGGCTGAAGGTTCTGTTCTTTTTATTGGGTTACATAAAAACGGTGCGGTAGATGGTTTTGTATATCATCGTACATTAGCGCCGGTGGTGTTTATGTTGGCAGCGCAACTGCGACGTAACCCAGTTGTCCGTCTATTTTTTGATGGGATAGAAGTTACACGCGACAAAGATAAAGGCGTACGTAGTAATATCGCTGCACTTAAAAAGTGTATTTCATTTTTGGAAGAAAACGGACGTTTGTTTGTCTTTCCGGAAGGCACAAGTACCTTAGGCCCCATCCACTTACCTTTTAAGGAAGGAGCGGCTATTTTGGCTTCCCGCTTCAATTTTGAAAAGGGGAAATCATTAACGGTGATACCTTGCGGTGTATTTTATGATGACCCAACACATTTAGGCGGCAGGGCAGAAGTGGTGGCAGGAAAACCCATCGTTTTTACTCAACCGGTAGACCGTAAAGAAATTCACCGTTTATTTACAGAAGCACTGGAAAGAATGGGTATAGATTATGCAGATGAAGAAGAACAGCGCACAATACAACAGGCTGCGGTGTTGTTGTCTTTATATGGGGATGTCCCCTATCACATTTTCCTGCGCAAAATTTACGAGGATAAGGAATTATATAGACAATCAGCTGATATATTAGCTCAATTAAATCATGCGGGACTCAAATTGTATAAAGGTATGCCGATTTTCCCGCGTTCAGTGATAAATAGCGTATGGACGTGGTGTATTACGGTGCCTTTTGTATTATATGCTTTTTGTTGGAATCTACTTCCGGTATTAGCGGGATATTTTTGCTCTAAAAAATTTGCTGATGATAACAACGTGATTTCTCTGTGGAAAATTATTCCCTCTTTCACGTTATGGTTATTACTAACGGTTTTAGAACTTGTGTTGTTCCCCAAATTAACTATACTGTCGTTGGCTGTTTCTTTACTGGGCTTTATTGTTTACGGAGCCTGGAAAAAGCATACAGTTAGCTTATACAACTGGCTGCGTTGTCCAAAAGGTATGAAAAAATTTAATGAGTTGCGTAAGGAATTATATGAAAAAATTATTCACTAAAATTTTACCTCACGAACTATTATTTAATTTGTTTTTATTCATTACGGCTCTTCGGTTGTGGTGGATGACTGGATTTTCTGTTAATAGCGTATTATATACGTTACTTCCCTTGGTGTTAGCTTGGTATGGCTATGTATTTCGCAATCAATGGAAATGGCGACTGGTAATTTATTTTGTAGTAATGAATTTAGTCTTTGGCAGTTTGGGAACAATTTCTCCGCTTATCAATCCGCAAGGCAAAATGGATGCACTTTTACAACACTGGGATAATTTGCTTATTGGTGGCAATTTATCCGTATGGGTAACACCGTATATGCGCACGTGGATGACGGAAATTTTAGCGGCCTGTTATATGCTGTTTATGATACAACTACCCGTAGCGTGTATTTATTATTTGTTTCAGCCGCTTAAAACAGCTAAAGGTTTTTATGTGGGGTTGTTTAGTTTGTATGCTTTTGGATTTATGGGATATTTACTCGTTCCGGCAGTGGGTCCTTATTTGGCCATGTCAGACGTTTTTGGCGGACCTATACAGGCAGGACCCGTAATGGATTTTTTGCATTATATGTACCCTAAGGGGACAAACTATACGGACGTTTTCCCAAGTTTACATTGTGCGGTTTCTTTGTTTATTTTACTTTTTGATTCCAAATATCATAAGTTGCGGTTTTGGGGATATTTGGTGCCTTGTGTTGGGTTATGGATTTCTACGGTATATTTGCGGTACCATTATACGGTAGATTGTTTGGTCGGATTTGTATTAGCAATTACCATGTTCTTATTTGCTGAGTACTATATGAAACATTGGGAGGAAAACTGATATGAAAGATATTTTGTTATTCACGGATGAACAGGCCCAAAGTATTGCTTTTAGCGGCGGGAAAGGAGCTAATCTATCTAAAATGACGCGTGCCGGATTTCCTGTACCGCAAGGATTTATTGTAACGGCACAGGCGTATAGCCATTTTATTGCGCAAGCAGATTTTCTGGATAAAGAAATCGCTCGCTTTGATTATGCTCATCCTCAAAAATTAGTTAAACAAACAGAAGCCCTGAAAAAGAAATTAGCCGGCTTGGCTTTGCCGCTTTCTTTGCGTAAAGAAATTCATCAGGCATTGGGCAAATTTAGGAGTATTAAAGCGTTTTCCGTGCGTTCTTCTTCTACAATGGAAGATTTATCGGGAGCGGCCTTTGCCGGACAGCACGATACTTTCTTAAATTGCGTCGGAGAAAAAGAAATTGAAGATAAAATCAAGCAATGTTTCCTCTCTTTATGGCATGACCGTGCCGTTGCTTACCGCCATAAACAAGGGTTTAATCAGCACGATACTACCATGGCGGTAGTAGTGCAGCGGATGATCCAGGCGGACACGGCCGGAGTCGGTTTTTCTATCAATCCGGTAAACGGAAATGTGCATGAAATTTTAATCAATGCCAACTACGGATTAGGCGAATCTGTTGTGAGCGGAGAAAGTACTGTAGATCAGTTTATTGTATCCAAAAAAGATAGCCGTATTCTGCAGCGCTCTGTGGCTGAAAAAGAAGAAAAAATTGTTTCACTTGCTCGCGGTACAAAAACAGTAAAATTAAGCGGTAAGGAAGCCTTAAAACCCTGCCTAACCGATAGTCAAATTAAACAAGTTGCTGCTTTAAACGCAAAAGTGGAAAAACACTATGGTTTTCCGCAAGATATTGAATGGGCTTTCCAAGGACGTCAATTATTTTTACTTCAAGCTCGTCCCATTACTACCTTGCCAGCCCGTTGGACGCGGGATGAATCTGCAGAACGTTATCCAAGTGTTATTACTCCTTTTACTTGGGATTTTGTGGAAAAAGCATTTCATATTTCACTTAATCACTCTTTCCGTTTGATGGGGCTTCCTCCTTTTGAAGGAAAATGGTTTGCCATGTTCGATAATTATATTTACGGTAACCAAAATGCCGTGTGGCTCTATATGGGGCAAACACCTGTACAAATTGCCAATTTGGATGACTTACGAAGTAAAATTGGTTTTTTAAAGGACCGTTTTTCCTACGTCCAAGAATTGCCTGTTAAGTGGACGCGTAATTTGGACACCTATTTGCTCGGTATTGGGGCCTTGATGTCAGAAGATTTGTCTAAAAAAAATATTCCGCAAGTGTGGGACTATCTGCTGCGTGTAGCAGATTTGGGAACAAATTATTTCCGTCCGAATATTGCTATTTCCATCACCCAAGCACTTTTATATAAGATGTTTCTGTATTTTATTACACTGGCGGTAGGGGAAGCTGAAGCCAAACATTTATTCCCCTTGTTGATCGCTACTACCGAGACAAAAACAAATTTGGTAAATACCGAACTGTATGGGCTAGCACAACTTGCCAAAAAAGATAAAGCTCTTTTAACGTTGCTTTCCAAAACACCTTCCCGGGATATTATCCAAAAACAAAGTCTAAAGAAATTCCCGGCTTTTGACAAAGTATTTAGCAATTTTTTAAGCATGCACGGGCATCGGGAAACAGATTTTGATTATTACGTTCCTACTTGGGTGGAAGCGCCTTGGGTGGTGTTGGATAATTTGAAACTCATTATCACTACGCCGCAAACGAAAACCCCGTTAGAAAAGGAATACGAAATCAAGATAGCTAATCAGGAAGCACAAGCCCAATTATTTAGTAAATTGCCGCAAGATTTACATTTCTTTTACTATGAAATGTTGCGTTTGGTGCGGGCGTATACTTCGCTAGATGACATTGAGCATTATCAAACGACGCGGCTTACTTTGCCTATTCGGAAAGGAACTTTGGCAATGGGGCAACTGCTTAAAAAAGCTGGAATTGTTAAAGACCCGTATGATGTGTTTTTCTGTCATATGGATAGTTTGCAACAATTTGTAGAGGGGAAATTAACAAAAGCGCAATTAAAAGAAGTAATTTCCACGGAAAAAACATCCTATTTGAAAAACAAGGAACGTACCCCCGTATGGGATTTACAAGCTGAAGAAGCCACCCAAAATTCATCTAATTCTTCGCAAATGACGGGGTTGGCCGGTAGTCCCGGTGTGGCCGAAGGTAAAGTGTTTATCGTGCATTCTACTGAAGATTTTGCCAAGTTCCCTAAAAATGCGGTATTGGTAGCCCGAACTACCAATCCGGCATGGACACCGCTTTTTTATAATGCGTGCGCTCTGATCACAGAAAGTGGCGGGCCCTTATCGCACGGGGCTGTTACAGCACGTGAAATGAAACTGCCGGCAGTTATGTCGGTGCGTAATGTGCTTAAGACGCTTAAAAATGGTCAAAAAGTACGTGTAAACGGGAGCAAAGGAATTGTGGAAATCGTAAAATAAGAGTGTTATATATTAAAATACCCCAGCGGAAAGCTGGGGTATTTTTGTAAGTAGAAAGGGGGTTATTTTTTGCTTTTGCCCCAATTAAAATAAAAACAAAACAATACACAGGAAACTATAGAGCCCAGCGTATCCATCAGCATATCTTTTTGGGCATCCCAAATATCACCTTGCGAGCCCAAGAAAGCCAGCCCGGCTGAGCCGCCGTCAATTTCAGCATATGTCCATTCCACCAGTTCCCAAAAGTTTGCAACTGCCATAATAAACACAACGCCAAAGAAGGCTGCCCACTTAAAGGACGTGATAATTTTTTTGCGCCACAGAAATTCGCTGACTAAAAATCCGCTTAGACCAATGGTAAAATGGGCCACTCGGTCGTAGTGGTTACGCTCAAATCCAAAGAGTTGGGTTATATAGTCAAAAGGTACCCGCTCAAAGGTGTAATGGGCTCCTATAATTTGCAGAAAACAAAATAGGAACATCAAGAAATAGGCTAAATTGGAAAATTGAAATTTTTTATAAGTACATACAAAAAAAAGGACTAAGAATAGGGCGGTCAAAAATTCAGTCCACCATACTTGTATGTCATAGGGAGAACAGGCAGACCAAATAGTCTCTGCAAATAAAATGAATAGAAGGGAAAATAGAAATTTTTTGTTTTTTATCATAATACTGATATTATACATCAAAATGATGAATTATAGCTTTACCGATAAGGAGTTATAGGTATGAAGAGGTGTGTAATAATGAAGCCTTGCCTCTCTTTCTAGTGTCCTCGGTCGGCATAAAAATAAAAACACTTACCAAAACTGGCCAAAAATTCGCTTGCTCAAAAGTGGCGCACAAAAAAATCCCCGTCGGGAGTTAATCCTAACGGGGATTTATGCTATAAACTCAAAACTAAAATACGGAAGGGGAGGGATTCGAACCCTCGGTAGAGTTGCCCCTACATCAGTTTTCAAGACTGACGCCTTAAACCACTCGGCCACCCTTCCAATATCTATATTTTATTAATTTTTAGCGACCTGCGCACAGCTATCCGCTTTTTGTTCCACATACACTAGCATAAAACCGTTTTCCAGTTGTACGGAGAAACTTTTTTCCGTTGCTTCATTACTTAAAGTTCGTCCGGCGCGTTGCCAATTTAAACGGGCTCTCTGAAGAGGAAATTTAAGCCCTTTTAACGTGACTCCCGTACAATTTTTTAGCGGGATTAAGCTCACCCGCGCGCCTTTTTCGGTGTTAAATTTTTTATCGGCGGTTATTGGGTACACCGCCCAGCCGTTTCCCCAAAGGCAGATATCCATTTTTTTAAGATAAGGGTAAACAGATAAAAAGTTTCCCAGCGTAAAGTCCAGCCTGCCTCCGGCAAAACCGGCTATTGTACAAGATTTGCAACCGTTTTGGGATAGATAATCCAGTGCCTTTTCCAAGTCTGTGTTATTTTGGTTATCTACAAATAAAATTTTTTCCGGGGATAATTTTTTTTGGGTAGAGGGGGAAACGGAATCCAAATCGCCGATGACCAAATCCGGCGTGACGCCACAGGTAAGCGCACGGTTTGCTCCTCCATCGGCAGCCAATACAAAATCCGCCTTTTGGGCCAGTTTTTTCAGTATCTTAGCAGGTAAAGTTTCTCCGTTACCGATCAGTAATGTGTGTGTAAGTTTCACTTTCTTTTCTCCGGAAAGCAATTAGTAAAATTAAACTGATGCCTACCCCCACATAAAATGGGTCTAGGGCTTCCAATACTTCGTGTTTGCGCACAAACCGCCAAGCCGTCATGGCGGCAGCACTGGTAAGGGAAGAAATAACAAATAGACGGTCGCTGATTCGGCCGGGAGATAGATAGCCCATTAAAATGGGAACTAATAAACAGGCCGAAAAATATGACCCCAACACCAACCAAATTTCTTTAAAACTACCATTGAAAACTTGTGCCATTACAATGGCTAAAGCCCCCACAAAAAAAATGGAAATTCTATTGGATAGAATGACATTTTTAAAGCGATTTCGTAAAAAATCAAAACTAAGTGTGTTAGAAGCTATAAATAAAAAGGAATTTAACGTAGATAAAATAATAGCTAAAATTCCGGCAACAAAAAATCCTTTTAATCCTACCGGCAATAGCTGTACCGCATAGAAAAAATAGGCTTGCCCCGGTTCCGCTTGCGGAAGGACGGCTCGGGCATAAAGGGAGCCTGCCGTAGTACACAAATCAAAGCAGAACCAAATAAAGGTGGAAATAACTACTCCTTTTTTTACGACAGAAGGACTTTTGGCCGCAAAACAACGCTGATAAAAACTGGGGTCAATCAGCGTGGCCAGCGCAATAAATCCCCAGATAAAAGTGTTCATCCACGAGTTACCGCCCGTAATGCTAAAGTGGCTAGCGGGCAGATTAGCTTTTAGAAAAGATAATCCCCCAAAAGTATGGACGGAGAATACAACTACAAGTAACACCGCGGCGCACATTACAAAAAATTGTACCAAGTCCGAAAATACGACCGAGCGAAACCCGCCCCATGCCGTATATAAGCAAGTAAACAGCGTGCCGCAAATCATGCCCTGAAGGACTCCCATGCCAAAAACCATATGCAAGAACATGCCGAGACTTAATACATAGGCAACGGGAGTAATGTAAAAGAATGTGAAAGTAGCTGCTACTTTGGCCGAGTTAGGGCCGAACATTTTTCCTGTTAAATCCGGCAGGGTGACGGAGTGAAATTTGGCTACTTTATCGGCAATAAAAAAAGCAAAAATCAGGTAAGCAATATACCAAAAGAACCCTTGGGTTACAAAGTTGTATATTCCGTAGTTAAACGTAATTTCGTTCACGCCAAAAATTCCGCCATACCAAGTGGCTACTAAGGTGGCCACAAATAACGGCAATGTTAGTTGGCGTCCCATCAACAAATAATCTAAGGTTGTCATGGAACCCTTATTCTTTTTTTTCAAACGGCGATGACCATAGACGGCCGCCAAGAAAGTGGCGGCTAAAATTGCTAAAAAAACGATCCAATCCGCTGCGTGAAAATACGTAAGGGTTTTTAATTCATTTAACATATTGCTTTAAATAAGCCCCTTGGCTCTCCAAGGGGCTTAAGTCCATTTTACCAAATATAATATGCGGGGATAAGTAATAAAAGTGAAAGTATAATTAAAATTACTTCCAGCCGCATAAACCATTTTACCCAAGTGGGGTACGAAATACCCGCCAAGGCCAATGCTCCCATGGTAACGGGTGCCGTGGGAATGATGGGGTTACCCCAACCTTCGCCGAATTGGTAAGCCAAAATAACTGTTTGACGCGATACATTTACCAAATCACCAAGAGGTACCATGATTGGCATGGTCAATACCGCTTGACCGGAACCGGAAGCGATAAAGAAGTTAAGCACCGTTTGGATAACAAACATCGCTTGCGAAGCCAAAATAGGGTGAAGAGACCCTACGCTCTGGGTCATGGCGTGCAAGAAGGTGTCCAAAATGTGTCCGTTGGTAGCTACGATAACGATGGAGCGTGCCAAAGCCATAAGTATACAAACTCCAATCATAGATTTAGCCCCGTCAAGGATGGCATCGGTGGCTTGGTCCAAGGTTAATTTTCCAAAGTATGCACAAGCAATGGATACGCCTAAAAATACGGCGGCAATTTCAATCATATACCATTGGTAGCGAATCACACCAAAGAATAAAACAACCATACCGATTAAGAAAGAGGCAATAACCAGTTTATGTGCGCGTGTCAGACGGAAAGTTTGGTCTACCACCACATCATTAATGATTTTGAGTTCGGCCCGTTTTTCCAAATCCATTTTATAAGTTAAACTTTTGGTGGGATTTTTACGCACCCGTTCTCCATACCAAGTAAAAAATCCGGCTACCACGCTGGTGAAAATAAACCAAATAACAAGGCGGTATTGCCAACCGGAATACATGGGCAGTTGGGCAATCGTTTGAGCAATGCCCACTGTAAACGGATTTACAAACGCAGACGAAAAACCCGTAAACGCGCCGATAAACGGAATGGACATTCCTACGACGGTATCGTATCCCAACGAAAGAGCCAGCGGGATAAAAATAGGGATAAAGATAAGCGTTTCTTCTTCCATTCCAAACATTGCCCCGCATAGTGAAAATAAAAACATACATACAGGGATAAAGAATTTCTTGTATTTGGGTTTATTGGCGAAAAAGAAACTTACTTTCTTAATCATCGTATTGATGGCGCCGGTACGTTCAATAATGGTAAACAGTGCCCCTACCACCAAGATAAATGCGATGATTTCCGCACATTGGGTAAAGCCCTCCACGGGAGCGGCTAGGATATTACCGATGTTTTGCGGGTCGCTGGGAACAGCATGGTAAGAACCCGCTACCGCAAAAGTGCGTCCGTCTTGCTCTATGCGGTCGTATTGGCCGGAGGGGATAATCCATGTCAGCGCGGCCACAAACACCATAATGGAGAACACCAAAAAGTAGGTGTTGCACAACATCTTTTTCATTTTAGTTTTGTTTTCCTCTTGTTCGTTCAAGTTTTTTTACATAAAAAAGTGCCCCGCCGGCTCAAACAAAATAAATGCGGCAGGACACAAAAAACAATTATTGCCACTTCATCAAATACGGCGGAATGAGAAGTGCAAAAGACAACAAATACATCAATACCAAAAGCGGGGCCATCCATTTAAGCCATTTGGGGTAGGCGATACGAGCAAACCCGATGGCGGCGATGGTTACCGGATCGGTAGGAATGACCATGTTCATCCAACTGCCACCCAATTGGAATGCCAACACCATGGTTTGGCGCGTAATACCGATTAAGTCCGCAAGCGGGGCCAAAATCGGCATGGTCAACACAGCTTTACCGGAACCGGAAGGAATAAAAAAGTCGATAACGGTTTGGAGCATCATGGCCGCCCAAGAAGCACATACCGGATGTAAATGTTTAATTGTGGAAGACATCCAGTTGAGCATCGTGTCCAAAATATGGCCGTTGTTGGCGATGATTACAATTGCTTGGGCAAAACACAACAACATGGCAATTTCTGCCATGCCGCGCACCCCGTCAAAGAAAGCATCGCTGAATTGCTGCATTTTCATTTTTCCCAAGAAACCGCATAAAAAGCCGACCCCTAAGAATAAAGCCGCGATTTCCGTAATATACCAACCGCTTTCTTCTAGTTGCAGCATTTCCATTAAGTCAAGGCCCCACGCATTTTTGATGGCGGAGCAAATTTGCGGTTTGAGTACCCCTAAAATCAGCGTTACCATACCCAATCCAAAAGCGATAAGGACCCATTTTTGTCGGCGGGTCATACGGGTTTCTTGTTTATTCAGTTTGAGTTCTTTTCTTTTTTCGATATCAAACTCATAAGTCAAGCTTTTGGTGGGGTCTTTTTGTACCTTGTGGGCGTATACGCTTAACCAAGTGATGACCACGGAAGTGCAAATAATCCAAATGATAAAGCGATACCCAATACCGGAGTAGAGCGGTACTTGCGCAATCCCTTGGGCGATACCTACCGTAAAAGGGTTGGTAAACGCAGCGGCAAAGCCTACTCCCGCCCCGATAAACGGCACAGCCGTTCCCAAGGCGGAATCATATCCGAGAGAAAGAGCTAACGGGATAAAGATAGGAATGAAAATAAGCGCTTCTTCGCACATGCCGAAGGTGGCCCCGCAGAGAGAGAAAACGATAATCCCTAACGGAATGAATAAGAAACGCAAATTAGGTTTACGCTGGAAGAATGCGCTGGCGGCTTGAATACCGGCAGTAATGGCACCCGTTTTTTCAATTACGGCTAACACACCGCCGATAACCAGCAAAAATACGATAACTTCTGCTGTGTTGGAAAAACCTTGTATGGGGGCTTTCAGTACATCAAACAGCCCTTGTGGGTTGGCCGGAACGGCGTGATAGGTGCCGGCAACAACGACCTGACGGCCGTCTACATCCATTTTGTCGTAAGCACCGCTGGGGACTACCCACGTCAGTGCGGCTACCATCGCTATAATGGATAAAATAATAGCGAAGGTGTTGAGTTTGATTTTGGACAGAATTTTAGACATTTCTGCTGCGTAAACCTCGCGAATTTTAGTTAGTAACAACAATTTAATATTTTACAAAATAACACTTTAAAATAGTCAAAAAAATATTTACTTTTATCCGTACGCGCGTGCGTAGTTTTTTGTATACTTTATCTATATGCTCTACATTGTCCCTACCCCTATCGGAAATTTGCAGGATATTACCCTGCGCGCACTGGAAACGCTTAAAGAAGCGGACGCTGTGCTGTGCGAAGACACGCGCCGCACTCAGATTTTACTTTCGCATTTTGCTATATCCAAACCGCTCTACCGCTATAATGAAAATGATGACCGTTCGGTAGAAAAATGTTTGGAAGCATTAAAAAGCGGAAAGAATTGTGCGCTTGTATCCGATTGTGGAACTCCGTGTATTTCTGACCCCGGTTGGAAGTTGGTAAAACGGGCGGTGGAAGAAGGAATAAAAGTTTCTTCTTTGCCGGGGCCTAGTGCGGTGGCTTGTGCGCTGGCGGGTGCAGGGATTACGGGTGGCGCATTTACCTTTTTGGGGTTTTTGCCTCGTAAACCCGGTAAAGCCGCTAAACTCATTTCGGCTGCGTATGCATTAAATCACCCCGTAGTTCTTTACGAATCTCCCTATCGGGTGGTAAAAATGCTGGAGTTAATTACCAAAACTTTGGGGGAACAAACTCCTATGGTATTGGCACGGGAGCTTTCCAAAGTATACGAGGAGTGGTTGCGCGGGACTGCACATACCTTGGCGGAAGAATTAGGGAAAAAGGCCAAAGTCCAAGGGGAATTTGTAATGATTATAGATCGTCCCCATACGGAAGAAGAGGAAGAGCCACAAGATGCAAACCCGTATTTTTAAAACGACCGAAATGACGGTATCCGAATGGCAAGAAGCGGCGACCTCTATTGAAAAGGGAGCGGTAGCCGTATTGCCGACCGATACCGTTTATGGAGTGGGAACCGGTGCTTTTTGCGAAGAAAGCATTTTACGAATTTACCATTTAAAACAACGTCCTGCCGGTGCTCCTCTTCAAATTTTAACGGGTTCGGCGGAACAGGCCCGCGAGGTGGCTAGTTTTTCAGATCTGGCAGAACAATGTGCCCGTTCTTTTTGGCCTGGGGCGTTAACGATGATATTACCTCCCAACGAAAAAGGGCGTGCGCTGACCCGCGGGTTTGAAGGGCTGGGTATTCGGGTGCCGGGAAACAAATTTTTGGTCGATTTGCTCAGCCGTATGGTTGGCCCTATGGCATGTACCAGTGCCAATGTGCACGGGCAACCGACGATCGTTGAAGAAAAAAGCATTTTGGAAACGTTTGACGGAAAAGTGGATTTTATTTTTTTGGGCGGGACGCTTAGTCCGGTACCCTCCAGTGTAATAAATTTAATAACAGGAACTCCTACCCTTCTTCGAGAAGGAGGCATTCCGCGAGAAGAGCTCGAACAAGTGCTGGGACAACCCTTACGTGTTTTGTAACAGGAGGAACTTATGACCTTGTGGCAAATTTTAATCTCATATTCGTTATTGGTGGCGGCATCTTTGTCGCTCTTGACTTATTGGATTACCAAAAAGTTTATTTTAAAAAAGATGAAACGCACCATCATGAAGGCTGAACACAACTATCAGCAACAAATATCTACTTTGCAGCAACAACTTTCCGGCAAAGTGAATATGTTGGAGGGAATGGTAGAGAAACTCCGTCTTTCCAATCAAGAATTAAACCGCTTGAATGAAATCCGTTCTAAATTTATGTCCATTGTTGCGCACGACTTGCGTCAACCTCTTTCTTCTATTCAAGGGTTTACATCGGTGCTTATGATGGATAACACCAACGGTTCTTCGAGCGGGAGCGAACAAATTGCTTTAAACAACATTTTAAAAGCTACCGATAATATGAACATGTTGATGACCGACTTGATGGACATTTCTATGATTGAGTCCGGTCGATTTAAAATGGATATTCGTTCGTTTGATTTTAATGCTCTTTTAAGTGATGTCATCAGTTTACAAATGGTCAATGCTCAAAAGAAAGGTATTTTTTTACAAAAGTATGAATATCCATCGGAAGTAACGGTGGAGGCGGACCGCTTTCGTATTTCGCAAGTGATTAATAATCTGCTTGGAAATGCCATTAAATTTTCCCCGCAAGGCGGCCGTGTCGAAGTGCGTTATGTGGCAACAGAAAATAATTTAACTTTTCGTGTATCGGATAACGGCCCCGGTATTTTGCATAGCGAGCAATTAAAAATCTTCCAAAAATTTCACCAATCGGATAATGACCGCACGCTCAAAAAGCAAGGGTGGGGGCTTGGCTTGTCTATTGCGCAGGAAATTATTAATGCGCATGGGGGGGAAATAGGTGTACAAAGTGCAGGCCTTGGACTAGGCTCAACTTTCTGGTTTATTATTCCTCGTAAGGCCAAAAAAATATCGGAATTACAAGACGCTAAAAAATAAAGAAATATAATTGATTAACACCCCCGTCTTATCAAAAGACGGGGGTTTCATTTAGATTTAATAAAAAGAAGACGGCCGATACCCCAGATTCTGTCAACCCTTGCGGGCAGTGATAACCATTACTCTAAGCGGCCTACTTGGTCTCGAACGCGGGCAACGTATGGACCGGCTTGGCCTTGCTCCATGCGGGGTTTACCGTGCCGCGTCTGTTGCCAAACGCGCGGTGCGCTCTTACCGCACCCTTTCACCCTTACCCTTACGGGCGGTATACTTTCTGCTGCACTTTCCGTCCAACGGGGATATGGCCCCGCCGTCCCGCCCTTTCGAGCGGCGCACTGCCTTGTGGAGTCCGGAAGTTCCTCCCTCGTGCCGTAGCCGAAGGCGGTTATCTGGGCCGTCTATATTCTATTTTAGCAAAAATGGAAACGATTATAAATCGTCGAACAGGCTGGGTTGTTGTGGATTTTGGGTTGCGGGGGAAGCAGGTTTTTCCGCAGGGCGATTGACGGGAGCTACTTCTACCCCGTTTACCACATTTTCTTTAGATATAGCGGGTGTGATAATTTCATTGTCCTCGGGAAGGTGTTTAATGGGGTTAAAACCCAATGATTGTTTTGCGTCCATGGCTTTGTTGGCCAGTGCGTCGGAGGCTTTATTCAAATGGCGCAAAACATGTTTGATGTGAATCGTAAAAGGTGTTGCTAAACGGCGGATTACTTGCATACGGGCAGCTAAATCGGGGTGTTTAATTTTATACTCACCCAGATACTGTTTTACCAAAAGCTGCGAATCGGACTCGATGAACAGTTCGGTGGCACCCAGTTCCGCTGCTTTGATTAAAGCCAACTTTAAGGCTGTGTATTCGGCTTGGTTATTAGTACAATGCGGCATAAAATACCCTTCTTGCGAAAGGATTTTTCCACTCAAATCACAAATGACATAAGCCGAAGCTCCAAGACCCGGATTACCGCGAGAACCGCCATCGATATTAATTTTTACTTGCATAAGGTTATTGTAGCAAATTGAAACTATTCGTACTTAAGAGCATCTACCGGTTTTAAATTGGAAGCCTTCCACGCCGGATAGAGCGCAAAGAGAAAACTGGTGGAAATAGCAATCAGGATAGACAATGCCACTACCCACCAAGAAAAAGTCATTTCTTTGGTGTTAACGGCCAAATGCAACACGGCTCCGTATCCCAACAGCATACCGGCTATGGAACCACAAAAACCAAGCAACATAGCTTCTACTAAAAACTGAGTCAGAATATCCTGTCTTGTGGCGCCCAACGCACGGCGAATACCGATTTCTTTCGTGCGCGAAAAGATAACCGCCATGGTTACGTTCATAATACCGATCCCTCCGGCAATCATGGCAATTAGGCCCAAAAAGAGCATATTATTTAAATCTTTTCGTGCTCGCTTAACTTGGTCTTTTACTTTTTCGTGAAAAAAATCAATTTTGGGGTTTTCGTCTTTTCCAAAATGTCTGCGTAAGAAAGTGATGAGCGTATGACTGGCTTGGCGGACGGTTCGTTCGCTACCGGTTACTACACGGATGTCCTCTGAAAAGTAATCTAACCAAGCAGGCTGAATTTCATACCAAGTGGTGTGTGGTAAAAAAGCCAACACATTGTGTTCTCTGTCTCCCGGGAAGCGGGGATCATTCTTTATTTCCGGTACGTGTAGAATTCCTACCACCGTGAATGTTTCGTCATTTAGGGTAACTTGTTGGCCCAGTAAATTATGGTGGTAGGAAAAATCCCTTATTTTCACAGGAGGCGTTTCCCCAGGATCCAGTGCTTGACCGAATTCCCCTAATCTTCGTTTTTCTTTTTCGTGAGGGAATGCCATCAGTACCATTACCCGGCTTTTATTTTCAATATCTGTGTGGTTAATAAATCGCCCTTCCAAGCGATATGCAAAGTTGGAATCAACCCAAGAGGGAAATACTCCAATCGTAAAAAAACCGTCAATGGTATAATCCTTATAATACATTCTGTTGTTGTCAAGATGCGTAACAAAAGAAAGTGAAGATCCCGGCGGGAGCATATTTTTGAGTTCTTGGTATTGGTCGGTATCTAACGGGTGGTCTGTGGAAACGTCCAATCTCCCTTTTCCGGCCAGTTCCACCGCGCGTTCAATGGCGCTATAACGCTGGCTGAGGATACTGAGTGTGTAAAAAAACGTAGCAATACCGATAGCAATAGCAAAGTAACTTAAAAAACTACGCATCTTATGTGCGCGAATTTCGGCCCAACCCGTGGCAAGCAAGTCTATCAGTTTCATACGATTTTACCGTCCTTCATGCGAATAATTCGGTGGGTGTTTTCCGCCAGTTTCGGGTCGTGCGTTACCATGACTAAGGTTAGCCCGCTTTTGTTGAGTTCATGTAATAAATCCATTACATCTTTGCTGGATTTGGAGTCCAAATTTCCTGTCGGTTCGTCAGCCAAAATGATGCGGGGTTTGTTGGCCAGTGCGCGCGCACAGGCCACACGTTGGCACTGGCCTCCGGAAAGTTGCAAAGGCGTGTTGGAAAGTTTACTCTCAAGCCCTACCCTTTTAGCCAGTTCCCGTGCGCGGGGTAAAATTTCGTGGCGGGGGGTATCCGTATAACGCATAGGCAGAGCAATGTTTTCCAGTACCGATAAGCGCGGCATCAAATTAAAAGACTGAAAAATAAAACCGATATTTTCCCTTCTCATACGGGATCGGTGTTTATCGTTCATGTGGGCGGTAGGGGTGCCGTTTAATAAATACTCGCCTTGGGAAGGTTCATCCAGTAGCCCCAAAATGTTTAAGAGCGTGCTTTTCCCGCAACCGCTGGGGCCCATAATGGAGACAAATTCTCCTTCTTCTATTTGCAGCGAAACCCCATCCAGCGCGCGGAATTCTTCCGCTGCCTGATAAATTTTAACGAGGTTTTTGCAACAAATTACCATGATTCTCCGTACGGCAAAGTATTCAAAATTTTGTTTCCTTCTTGGAGCCCTTTGGTTACTTCCACCAAAGTATCGTTGGCAAGGCCGGTTTCGATTTCCACTTTTTCGGTTTTGTTGTTGCCGAGGTATTTGAAAACATAGGATTTCCCTTGCTTTTCAAACAAAGAAATGGCCGGAATTACAAGGACATCTTCCTTCTTTTCCAGTATGATAGACAAATTGGCATTTACCCCCAGCAAGATGTTTTGTTTGTTGCGGGGGAGTTCTACTAAAACCAAGAAGCCTTTGCTGTCGCTCCAGCGGCCGCCGCTTTTTTCTATTTGAGAAGAAATATGCGTAATTTTTCCTTTTAACGAGGGCGCTTTGTTGCCCAAAGCGGGAATTTTAATGTCCACCGGCATATTTTTGGAAAGTTTTAACACTTGCCGTTCCGTTACATACATAGGGATAACCAGCGTATCCATGTTGACTACGCGTAAAAAGCAGGTGGCATTGTCGGCATTATCGTAACTGCCGTTGAGAAAGGTGCCCAAACGGGGAAGGGAAAGGTCCCTTTCCGAAATGTCTTTGTCGTAATCCATGCTGTCGGCATGGCATTTTACCACGGTGCCTGTGGCGGTGGATAAAATGGGCATGGGTTTATAGTCTTCAAACTCGTTACGGCCGGGTTTAATAAGGCCCACTTCCTGCCCTTCTTTTACAAAATCGCCTTCTTTTACATACACAGCTTTTAAGATGCCGCTGGGTTTGGCGGTCACTTTTTCATCTTGTTTGGCGGTAATAGTGCCGGACGTTTTGAAGAGGATTTCTATCTTATCTTTTTTGACGGTTTCAATGTCTTGAGGGGTGATGACGTCGCCTTTAATTTTGGCAATGAAAGGTTTCGCTCCAAAGACCCACCCCGCCCACACAAGGCCGGCTGCCAACAATAAATATCCCAAACGGAATAACCATTTTTTCCAAGATTTTTTCTTCATAAGTCCTCCGGTTGATAGTCGTAAATTTTTTCGCCTAATGCGTATTTATAGCGCAGGCGTGTTATGGTAAGTTCGGATAAAAGCGTCGCGTAATTTACTTGAGCAGAAATCATTTCTTGACGGGAAACGGTTAAGTCCGTTGCGCTCATCAACCCGTTCTTATATTTGAGCTGCGTAGCAGAAAACTTTTCTTCTGCTGCTTGCAAACGCAGCTTGGAAATATCCAAGCTTTGCATTTTAAGAGAAAGAGCGTTCCGCGCCTCCACTACGGCATCGCGCAAAAAACGCAAAAATTGCTCGTAGTCCAAGTGTGCGTTTTCGTTTGTTAAACGGTTGCTTTGGCGGTTGCGGTATTTATCTATATAAAAGAAACCCAAATCAAAACTCACTCCTGCGGAAATACCGTAGTTGTAGTCCCACAATTCGTGGTGATTAAGTCCGCGCCCAGTACTGGCAAACAAATTGACAAAAACGGACGGCAGGGTGTTTAGTTGGCTTTGTGTGTAGTCCAAATCACTTTGGCGGAGCGTCAAACGACGGGTACGTGCATCATAGCGATGGGCTAAGGCATGGGTTAAATCCTCTTCTAAGGAAGGAAGAGGGGCAAAATCTTCGCTGATATGTTCATCCAACACAGCATGAGCTTCTATCGGGCGGTTGATGGCAATGTTAAAATTTTTAAGTTTATTGGCGTAATCGTTCTGAGCGGAAAAAAGGGACAGCTGACTGCTTCGCCAACTTGTTTCGCTGGAGAGTAAGTCCGAGCGGGTTTTTAAACCATTATCATAAAGGATTTTATCCTGTTCGTATTGTTTTTGGGCAACTTCCAAATCGTCTTGATATACTTGCATTAATTTTTGCCCCAAGAGCAAATCATAATAGGTATTGACGGCATCTAATACATATTGTTGAACGGCAGATTCGAAATTAATTTGTGCTGTTTGCCAAGCAAGAGATGCCGATTTATAAGACAATAAATCTTTTCCGGTGTTAAATAAATTCCATGAACCGGACGCTTGTGTGGAGGAGTCCGCCGATCGGAAATCACTCCACGAAGAGAATTGTTCTTGTCGGTTATAAGATTTATCTGCTCCCGCCGAAACTGAAAAAGAAGGAAGAAAAGCATCGGTAAATGCGTTTTTATATTGATTTTCGGCAACCGAGAGATTATTTTTATCGGCTTTTAATTCCGGAGAATTTTGCAAATATCCTTCAATATAAGATTGCAAAGAAAAAGCGTTTTGAGCGGTTGGATTCGTCAGAGCATTATCAGCAGAAAAGTGGAGGGAATAGCCGATGACGGTTTGGCATAAAAGAAGTGTCCACAAAAAATGACGCATAAGTACCTCCTTAATCTACCTTATTGTAGCAAATTATTGGTATGGAAAAAGAGATATCCCTCGATAAAAAACACCTTGGGGATTACCCAAGGTGTTTTTAGAAAACATTTTATTACACTAGGCCTTGGTCCAACATGGCATCGGCTACTTTTTTAAAGCCTGCAATGTTAGCACCTGCCATATAGTTGCCTTTCAAGCCGTACATTTCGGCCGCGGAGAGACAACTGGCATGGATACTATTCATAATACGTTGTAAGTATTGGTCTACTTCTTCACGGGTCCAATATACACGCATACTGTTTTGAGTCATTTCGAGGCCGGATACTGCTACCCCGCCGGCATTAGAAGCTTTGCCGGGGGAATAAAGAATCCCTGCTTGTTGAAAGGCTTCCACGGCTCCGGGGGTACAAGGCATGTTCGAGCCTTCGCACACGCATTGGCAACCGTTTTTTAGCAAAAGTTTTGCATCTTCTTCGTGCAACTCGTTTTCACATGCGGTGGGACAAGCTACGTCACAAGGGATATCCCACGTTTTTTTACCGGGGCGGAATTCGGCTTCCGTAAATTTTTGAGCATATTCCTTTAAGCTGCCTCGGCGTACGAATACTAAATCTTTTAAGAAGGCCAATTTTTCCGTATCAACGCCGTTTTTATCGTAAATACTTCCATCGTAATCCATGAATCCTACCACTTTTCCGCCAAGTTGGGTTAGTTTTTCAATGGCATAAATTCCCACATTGCCCGTACCGGAAACAATGCAGGTTTTTCCTTTAAGTTCTTCTTGGCGGGTGGCCAACATATTTTGTGCAAAGTAGGCTACCCCATATCCGGTGGCTTCCGGACGCAACAAACTGCCGCCCCAATTAGGCTTTTTGCCGGTAAAAGCACCGGTAAAATCGTTTGTTAATTTTTTATACTGCCCAAACATATACCCGATTTCACGCGCTCCGCAACCCAAATCTCCGGCGGGAATATCGGTGTGGTAACCGATGTGGTGGTATAGTTCGTTAATAAACGAGTGGCAAAAACGCATTACTTCCGCATCTGTTTTGCCGCGGGTGTCAAAGTCACTTCCGCCTTTTCCTCCACCGAGAGGAAGAGTGGTTAAACTGTTTTTGAAAGTTTGTTCGAACCCCAAGAACTTTAAGGAATCTTGCGTAACGGTTTGGTGAAAACGAATCCCGCCTTTGTAAGGGCCTAAAGCACTGTTGAACTGCACGCGAAAACCGCGGTTTACATGTACTTCGCCTTTATCGTCTTGCCATGGTACTCGAAAGATAATAATGCGTTCGGGTTCGGTTACGCGTTCCAAAATTTTTTCTTTTACATAAACGGGGTTTTGTTCCAAGACGGGTTTAAGGCTTCCCACTACTTCTTTTACGGCTTGGTGAAACACTTTTTGTGCAGGGTCTTTCTTGATTTGGTTTGCCAAAAAATCGGCGATATAAGTGTTGATATCCATAAGTTCTCCTTGTGGGTGCATCTACCCTCATTATAAACTTATGGTTTACGGAAAGCAAGGAAAGTTTTTCGTCCGCCAAAATATGTTAATATATACGAAACTTATGCTGAGGGAAAGCATATGAAACTATCACCCGACAACATCAAAAAGAAATTTAAAAAAATATTTTCTGGCTCGGAAAAGCCCATGAAGCTTTCTGCTAACATGGAAGATTATTTGGAGGCTGTTTCCTTGTGTGCAAACGAGGAGGGTCTAGCCCGTATAAGTGACATTCGGAACATGATGAATGTAAAAACCCCCAGCGTAACGGGTGCGATGAAAGCACTTGCCACCGGTGGTTATGTGTGCCATCAACCCTACGGGGGGGTGGAATTGACCCCCAAAGGTCGTCGAGCTGCGGAAGATGTAAAAAAACGCCATGCCATTTTAAGCCGTTTTCTCACACAAGTGATAGGCGTGAACCCGAAAACGGCCGATTTGGACGCCTGCAAAATGGAACATGCCATCAGCCGCGAGACCTTGGAAAAACTCCATGCCTATTTACACAAAATAACAGGAACAGAAAAGTAAAAAAAATGGAAAAAGTAGCCCAACAATTGGAAGAAATAAAAAAATTAACACAAGAAAAAAAGTTCAACGAAGCTTTGGTTCTTTGTGATGAAGCTGTGAGCAAATTTCCCCAAGTGGCCGAAGTTTATTATCAAAAAGCTGTTGTTTTGTGGAACAAAAGCGAAGTGTTTGATCTCCCACGGGAAGAATTTTCCGATTTATTAAAAAAGGCCACTGATTTGGATCCCCACTATTCCGAGCCGCACAAATTATGGGGATATGCCAATTTGTTGCTTGGGTACCCTTCACAGGCAGAGGACGGCTATACCCGCGCCATCGCGGCTAACCCGCAGGATTGGGAAGCCTATGCCTATCGGGGTGAACTGTATAAACGCTATGAAATGTACGATAAAGCCGTAGAAGATTTTACCACAGCGATAGACGGCGGCCTTGCCGGAAATCGTGCGTATGCGTTTCGCGCTGATGCCAAATATGCCTTAAAAGATTATAAGGGTGCCCTGGCCGATTATGCCAAAGGAATAGAATTAAACCCCAATTACGGCGGCGGTTACTACGGAAGAGGGCGCTGTAAATATGCCTTGGAGGATTATGCCGGAGCGGTAGAAGAGTATTCCAAGGCGATTTCTCTGTTTCCTAAAGAAGCTTCTTTGTACGTGCCGCGCGGTGATGCCAAAATAAGATTGCAAGATTTTACAGGCGCCTTGGCGGACTTCCAAAAAGTATTGGAACTTAAACCGCAAGATGAAACCGCTCTTCGTGCCGTAAAAGACTTGCAACAAAAAATTTTGGCAGATATCCCGGATGGAACACCTTGCTTGGAAGTAACCCTTAAAAACGGCAATAAGGCAAGAGTGGTAACACTGCCCAACGGGGAACAGGTCACCCTGTTGCAATTAGAAGAACTATCCTCGCCCGAACAACCAGAAGCCTCCCTTATTCAAAAAGATTCCGAGGAAGATGATGAAAGTTTCCTCTTTGAACTTCGCCAAAAAAATTATACCCGTGCGGCCGATGCCATTTCCACGGACGACACGAACGGACTGCGTAAAATGTTGGAGGAAGGACTAAGCCCCAACATCACGGACGAAAACGGTTACACTCCCTTAATGTTGGCCTGTTCTTTAGGGAAAAAAGAAATGGCGGAAATACTTGTTAAACACGGGGCCGATATTAATATGCCGCATATCATGGACGGCAACCCTACCGGTATGAATGCTTTGAAATTGGCAGAATGTATGGGACATAGCGAGATTGTAACATTGCTAAAATCGCTAACCGCCCAAGAATAAAGTTGTTTGGGATAGCAACCATCAAACTACTTTGTGCGGGGAAACATATTTTTTGTTTCCCCGCGTTTCTATATATCAAACAGTCAAAATTTTCTATAATGTAAGTATCCTTAATTTACGGAGTTTTTACCATGGCAAAAAATAAATATTCTCACACCGTTTTACTTCCCAAAACGGATTTCCCTATGCGTGCGGGTCTTACGCAAAAAGAACCTAAAATCTTAGACTTTTGGAAGTCTATCAATCTTTACGAAGCTGTGCTCAAGAAAAACGAAGCCGGCAAACATTTTGTTCTGCACGACGGGCCGCCCTATGCCAACGGGAAAATTCACATCGGTCACGCTCTCGATAAAACCATTAAGGATATTATTCTCAAAAGCCGCAGCATGACGGGGCACTATGCTCCGTATGTGCCGGGGTGGGACTGCCATGGTCTGCCCATTGAACAGGCTTTACTTAAAGAATTAAAACAAGATAAAAAACACATTACGGATGTGCCTGCTTTCCGCAAGAAAGCGCGCGAATTTGCTGCCAAATTTATCGATTTGCAACGTCAAGGTTTCAAACGCTTGGGCGTTCAAGCCGATTGGGAGAATCCGTATCTTACCATGTCTCCCCGCTACGAAGGTATCACCATTGGCGTGTTTTTGGATTTGATTGAAAAAGGATACGTCTATAAAGGCCAAAAAACCATTACTTGGTGTTCCCATTGCGAAACGGCCTTAGCCGATGCGGAAACCGAATACAAAGATGTTTCTTCTTCCTCCATTTACTTGCGCTTTAAATTAGCCAACCCCAACCGCGAAGTATTAGGCGATTTGGACTATACCCAACCTATCAGTTTAGGCGTATGGACCACCACTCCGTGGACCATTCCCTCCAATATGGCGGCGGCTGTTTCCAATACGGAAGATTACGCTATTTTGAAAGATGACAAAACGGGCGAGTACTATATTGTTGCCGAAAAACTGGCCGAAGAATTTTTGAAAAATACCGGTTTGGAATGCACGCAAGCCGGCAAAGTCGCGGGAGAAAAATTGGTAGGCATGAAATACTATCATCCGCTTACCAACAAAGAAAACCCGATTATCTGGACGGACTTTGTAACCATGGACGCCGGTGTGGGTATCGTACATATCGCTCCCGGCCACGGGGAAGACGACTTTAGAGCCGGTAAACAATGGGGATTGGAAACCTTCTGCCCCGTTGATGAACGCGGTTGTTACACCAAAGATGCCGGCGTATTTGAAGGTATGCACGTGTTTGAAGCCAACCCGCTTATGGTTAAAAAATTAGATGAGTTGGGTGCGCTTATTAAAGAACAGGAAATCGTACACAGCTATCCACACTGCTGGCGTTGCCATAACCCTATTATTTTCCGTGCAACGGAACAATGGTTTATGAGCATTGATAAAGAGGGCCTTCGCCAAAAATTAATGGATAACCTTTCCAATGTTAAATTTTATCCGGCCGGTGGCGAAGAGCGCATGCGTTCCATGATTGCTCTGCGTCCCGATTGGTGTTTATCTCGCCAGCGCTTCTGGGGTACGCCGGTAACTATTTTGTATTGTAAAGAATGTGGTAAACCGCAAATTAACCATGATTTATTTGAGTTTATTAAAGCTCGCGCTATGCAGGAAGGTTCCGACTTCTGGTTTACGGATGAAGTGGAAAAATTGATGCCGCAAGGGTATGCGTGTGAATGCGGTTGCCACGAATTTAGAAAGGAAACCGACATTTTAGACGTATGGTTGGACTCCGGTGTGTCTTGGGCGGCTGTATTAAAAGACCGCGGGTTGGATTTCCCTGCCGATGTTTATTCCGAAGGGTCCGATCAACACCGCGGTTGGTTCCAAAGTTCTTATATTCCTTCTTATGCTTTGGAAGCAACAGCTCCTTTCAAAACGATTTTAACGCACGGTATGGTGCTTGCTCAAGACGGGCGCCAAATGCACAAATCCCTCGGTAACAGTGTAGACCCTGAAGAAGTGGTTAATAAATACGGGGCCGATATTTTGCGTCTGTGGGTTTCTTTCTCGGATTATCAAGGAGATGTGCGTATCTCGGACGAAATTTTGGGAGGGCCGATTGATACGTATCGCAAAATTCGCAATACGGTTCGTTATGTTTTGGGGAACTTGTCCGATTATGACCCGTCCTTGCACCAAGTAGCAGGAAAAGACTTGGCGGAAATGGATCAGTACATGTTGGGCCGTTTAGATTCCCTTATTCAAGAAGTACATGCCGGCTACGCGGAATTTAATTTCCGCCGTGCTATGCGTGCTATTACGGATTTCTGTATCTTGGATTTATCTTCTTTTATGTTAGATGCTTCCAAAGATCGCTTGTATACGTTAGGGGCTTCTTCTCCGGCTCGCCGCAGTGCGCAGACGGTGTTAGCCGAAATTGCGGTCACACTTTTACAGTTGATGGCTCCCGTACTTTCCTTTACGGCTGAAGAAGCTTGGCAGGAACTTCGCAAAACGGCTTTGGGCCGCAATTTAGAACAAAGTATTTTCCTGTCCAATATGCCGGTGAATGCTTCGCTTATTCCGCAAGTGAAATTGGAAGAAAAATGGA
The DNA here is from genome assembly GCA_045580265.1 of Elusimicrobiaceae bacterium. GTDB lineage: Bacteria > Elusimicrobiota > Elusimicrobia > Elusimicrobiales > Elusimicrobiaceae > Avelusimicrobium. The sequence continues at coordinate 232,017 of JAZNNM010000002.1, forward strand.
ATCAAATCCGCCGTGTGCGCGAAACCATACAAAAAACATTGGAAGAAGCTCGTCAGAAAGGGATAATCGGTTCTTCTTTGGAGGCCAAAGTAATTTTCAAAACTTCTGATGCTGCTATGAAAGCCTTCTTAGAAGAGACACAAAATCTCTGGCCCGAAATAGCCATTGTATCGGCTGTAGAAATTACGGAAGGAACAGAAGTTTTAACCGTAGAAGCCGTACATGCAAGCGGTGTAAAATGCGCCCGTTGTTGGCAATGGAGAGAAGATGTCGGCTCTGATGCAAAACATGGCGATATTTGCGCCCGTTGTGCTGAAGTATTGGCCAAAGAAGGATTGGTGGTAGAAGAAGGAGAGCCCGTCAGTGCGTAACCTTTGGAAAAAAGTGTGCCAATGGTATTGGAACAATGCCTATACGATAGGAGCGGTAGTGTTTGTTTTTCTGCTTGATCGTTTTACTAAACTGGCTGCACTTTTTTGGTTGCAAGATTCTCCGATTGAAGTGTTCCCGTTTTTCCATTTACGCTATGTGGAAAATACGGGAGCTGCCTTCGGTATGATGCAAAACGGCAACCTATGGCTTATTTTTATTATGATAGGGATTGTGGTGTATCTGTTGAAGAGTTGGAAAGAACTTTGTTCTTATGGGAAAATAGTGGAATGGGGTTGTATTTTCATTTTGGCGGGTGCACTCGGCAATCTTTATGATAGAATAACTTTAGGATTTGTTGTTGATTTTTTGGATTTTCGGGTTTGGCCCGTATTTAATGTGGCCGATTCATTTATTACAATCGGTGCTTGTTTGTTTGTAATTTCTTTATTTATCGGCAAAAAAGGGAAAGGGGAGGAAAAATGAGAAAAGTATGTTTTGTTTTTGTGGCAGTTTTGTTTTTGGCTGCTTGTAGCGGAGATAAAAAACTTTTTAAACAAGCTCAATTGGAAACTTCTAAAGGGAATTTTACCAAGGCTATCCAATTATATTCTCGCTTAATTAAACAAAAACCGGAGGCTTTTGCCGCTTACGTAAACCGCGGTATTTTGTGGGAACGGGTTCCTGTGAAAGATGAAAAAGAACGTCTCAAAAATCGTTCCTATGCCGAGCAGGATTATCTGCGTGCGATTGAGCTTAGCCCCAATGTACCCGAAACATACAGCAATCTGGGTGCTTTGTATATAGATCAAGGTCGTTATACCGAAGCTGTGTATCAATTAAACGAAGCCATTGCACGAAATCCGCATTACTTTGTGGCACTTATGAACCGCGCGATTGCTTACCATAAGCAGGGACGTTTGTCGGAATCTGTGAGAGATTTTAACCGTGCATTTAAAGTCAACTCAACGGAGCCGTTGTTATTTTTGAACCGTGGGCTTGCTTATTTTGATATGGGGCAATACCTTTCTGCTTTAGACGATTTTTCGCATCTTATTTCGCTGAATCCGGAAGATGCCCGCCCCTATTTGGAACGTGCTCGTGCTTTTATCAAAGCCGGTTACCCCGGTGAAGCTTATAAAGATTTGGAAACGGCTGTTTCTTTAAAACCTACCTATGCGCTGGCTTATTATTATATGGGGGATTTGATGTTCCGTAAAGGTGAAACCGACTATGCTTTGGGGCTCCTTGTCCGCTCGAAAGAATTAGCCAGCCAGTATGTTCCTACTTACGATTTGATGGGTGATATGCTTTCTGTGGAAGATCCTGTCGCTGCCACTGCCAACTACATGGTAGCTAAAAAACTGGATCCGGCTAATGCTCGTAAATATGAGGCCAAAATCCGCTTGATGCGTACGGAAGAAGGACGCGAACGGGTGCTTGCCAATCGTTTCTTCCCTCGTTAAATTTATGGCTGAAAAAGGAATGTCTTCTCGCCGAATACCGGCGGTACTTCAAGTGCCGTCTCGGTCGTTTACATATCGTTTTTTCTTGTCTGTTTGTTTGCTTGTCCTTATTATTTTTTCCCTTACTTTCCAACATTCAAAGGTGGGAATTTTTATATTGGCATTAATTAATTTGCTTTTCTGTGCGGATATTTTTATTCGCTGCACTTGGCAGGACTTGTCCCAGGCCAGGGTGGGTCTTCCCGCGTGGATAACTTTTTCTGTCATAAGCGGATTTTTGTATTCTACCTTAAATACTTTTCTAAGTCGTCCTCTGTTCGGTCCCGTGCCGGAACTGTTTTTATATGTGTCCGTTTTTATCACCCTTGCCTTGTGGGTGTGCCGCCGTTTTGCTTCAGAAAAAGAATTATCAAAGGTATTTATAAAAAAAATAGATGATTTCCTGCCTAAATCGGGACGGTTATGTGTCGGACATCAATTTAGGCAGGTTTTTGCGCAAGAATTGAAACAAGGAGAAATTATTTTTGTAAAAACAGGGGAACGTCTTCCTTGTGATGGGGTAGTTCGTAAGGGAAAAACTTCCGTGGACGAACAATTGATTACCGGCAATATGTTGCCTACATCCAAAACGGTAGGCAGTCGTGTTTATGCAGGGACACTTAATAAATCGGATAATATATATGTGGAAGTAGTGGAGCCTTTAGAACATTCGGCATTGATGAGCGTTATTTCTGCTATTAAGAAAGGGGAAATCCGTCGGGGAAATTTTAAAGTTTCTTTAGATAAATGGTGTGCGGCCTTTTTATTGCTTACTTTTTTAAGCGTCTGTGGCATATATGCTTATGTTCTTTCCCAACAGGGGGCTAAAGATTGGTTTTTTTATTCCGGCATTTTATGGGTTGGTTTTTCTTTAGGTTCTCCGTTAGCGCTTTTATTTATTTCTGTTTTTCCTTCTTTTTTTGCTCGTAGCGGAGCATATGCGGCCAAAATAAAAATACAAAATTTACATGCCCTGGAAGATTTGGTTCAAGCCGATACTTTCTTTTTTGATAAAACAGGGACTCTTACCTACGGAGAGTTACGAGTATCGGGCGTATATCCCGTAAGACCTTCTTTTGAAAAGCCTTTGTTGGAATCGGTGGCTGCTGCTGAGCAACTGGTAGATGGTCCGTTTGCCGATGCGGTAAACGGCTATGCCAAGAAAAAAGGGGTAAAGGTTCGTCGTGTTCTTTGTTTTGATGTTTTGCCCGGTTTGGGTGTGCAGGCCACTTGTGGCGAGGATAAAATTTTAGCCGGTAGAGCTTCTTGGTTGGAAGAACACGGAATTAAAACTTCTACCAAGGCAGACCATACTTCCGAAGCGGTTATTTGCGTTGCCAAAAATAAGCAATTTTTAGGATATTTAACGTTATCGGATGAGCTGCGTCGGGGAGCGAAAGAAATGGTAGATTCCTTGCATGCTCAAAAAAAGGAACTGGTTTTAGTATCCGGAGATAACGAGTCTTCCGTATCCCATATGGCGGAGCAAGCCGGAATTGCAAAAGTAAATGCGAACGTGCTACCCAAAACGAAAGCTGAAATCGTGTCCAACCTTCGACAAATGGGTAAAAAAGTGGTGATGGTCGGAGATGGATTTAACGATATTATTGCTTTATTGCAAGCGGATGTGGGAGTCGTTTTTGCTTCCGGACGGAATGTTTACAATAACTGGGTAGACGTAATTGTAAAACGGCGGGACTTGTATTCTCTGTTGGATTTATTTAAAATAAATAAGAAATTACGCCGTATTACCGCCAGTAATGCGTGTTTTGCCTTTGGGTTTAACACGGTGTTGGTGGGGTGGTTGTTTTGGCGTGGGTCAGCTGCTAGTGGCTGGCATTGGGATGTAGGCGGTAGTTTGGCCATAGTCCTACTGATTTGGTTAAATTCTGCGAGGTTATTAAAAATAAAATGAGCACACACGATATTGATTTTGGTTATACTTCTGATCATGCCCGCAAAAATGCGGACGTTGTCCTTCCGGAAATTCAATGCTGGCCCAACCAGTATAAACGGGATTATGATATTAAGATCGAATTGCCGGAATTCACTTCCGTCTGCCCTAAAACGGGCTTGCCGGATTTCGGTGTGATTACCATTGAATATATTCCGGATGAATTGTGTTTGGAATTAAAATCATTGAAGTATTATTTGTTGGAATACCGCGATATGGGTATTTTTATGGAAAATATCGCCAATAAGATTTTAGATGATGTAGTGAAGGCCTGTAAGCCCAAAAAAGCGACCGTTACCGGTGTATTTACTCCGCGTGGGGGGTTGCGTTCGGTAATTACGGCCCGCTATGAAAAATAAAATGAAAAAAAATATCGTTTTAATAATTGCTTTCCTGCTTGTTTTTTTAGCCGGAACGGTTACCATGCGCGTATGGGATTCTTATCAAGCCTCTTTGCCTCAAGAAGAGGTTTCCGCGTCTTCCCAAGCTGGTTCTACGGACTCTCTTTTGATTGTAGACATGGAGGGGGCCACCACTCCGGAAGGAGTAGTGGAGGTGGAGCAAAATCCATTGATAGATGATTCTTCCATTCCCTCGCAGTTGAGTAAAATTAAGTTGGAAGGGATTTCTCAGATTGTTTCTCGTTCCGGAACCGTGGTGAAAGGAAACGAAGAAGATAACACCACTGTTCAATTGGCGGGAGACGGCAGAGCGGTGGTCCCTTCAGGTACAGCGCAACAAATGCCGGAGGGAGATAGTAAAATTTCCATGATAGAGGCTCCCGCCGCCGTAAAGTTGATTAAATCTTCGGCTGAATATAAGGCGTTTAAGCGGGTCGCCCGCGGAAGTTATCCGGCGGCTAATTTCAAGGAAGATTATATCGTGGTGTTGGAGTCTACCAGCAACCTGCCCGATAAAGTATTTGAAATTCAAGATGTGGTATTGCAGGACGGGAAAATGGTGGTACTCTACCGAGTAAACATTTTTGGCCTGGACGGAAAAACCAACACCCACAGTGCCGTACGCATCGCCAAGACGGATCTTCCCATAGAGTTAAAACAAGTGTTGTAGTATTTTTATCTTTAAAAAACCCGCTCGTTAGGAGCGGGTTTTTTTATAACTATTGCTCACAATAAACCCCGGGCGTAAGCCCGAGGGATGGAGTGTGTATCCCACTACTAGAAAACGACGTTTTCTCTTTCTATTTAGTAGTGGGCAAAATCAAGCGAAGCTGAGATTTTGTAGCAAAAGAAACCCCA
>JAZNNM010000003.1:0-37801 GCA_045580265.1 Elusimicrobiaceae bacterium
ACCTGTTTTTATGGATTTTAAATATTGTAATAAAAAAAATAAATACTTAAAAAATAAGGATAAATAAAATTAGTATCATATTTAATTATTAATAAATCAAGTAATTATCATTTCTTATAAATAAAAAATACTTAAATAATAAGAATAAACAAATAAGGAGTTTAAAATGATATCAAAAATTTCTATATGTAATTTGGCGTTAGCTCAATTAGGGCAATCCCCTATTTTGTCATTAGAGCAAGATGACGAAAGAGCAAAAAGGCTAAATTTATTTTACGAACCGGTACGTAATGAGCTGTTGCGTACGCACCACTGGGCCTTTGCTAATGCTTGCGAACCCTTGGCTTTATTGGAAGATTCTCAAGCCGGAAAAGATGGTTTCTGTTATAAATATCCGGCTGATGCTCTTTTTATTCGGCGAGTGTTTAAAGATGCCCAAGAGAGAGATTCTATCCCTTTTACGGAACGTTTTCGGCGCGATTTGCACGCTCGTGTGCTGTATATCCCCACCCAAACAGCTTATGCGGAGTATACCCGCCGTATTACAGATGAAACCCTTTTTGATCCGGCTTTTGTAAAGACATTCTCTTTGGCACTAGCCTGTGACTTAGCTATCGCTCTGACGGGCGATAGCCATTTAGCCCAGCAATTGATGCAAAAATATACATTGAGTTTAGAGGAAGCTCGCCGCAGTAATATGACGGAGAATTTTTCTCGAACGTCCATGAAAGATTGTTTTACGGAGGTTCGATAATGGTTTTTCATCATTTACAGCCTTCTTTTTCCGGGGGAGAAGTAGCACCCGCCTTACATGCCCGAAGCGATAGTCCGTCTTATTCTTCTTGGTTAAAAAAAGCTCTGAATTTCTATGTACATCCTCAAGGAGGGGTTTCCAACCGAGCGGGAACTATATTTATGGGATTGGGTAAGAAAAGCTGTCGCTTAATCCCTTTTGTATTGGGAGAGGCAGAATCTTATGTAGTTGAATTGGGGGAAAAATACCTTCGTGTCTACACGTCGGCAGGTCGATTGTTAAACGAAGATGGTTCGGTATACGAAATTTCTACTCCATACGAGGCGCATGAGTATTCTTCCGTTCGTTATGCTCAATACGATCAAACCCTTTTTCTTACGCACCCTAATCATCCTCCCAAGCGGTTGATACGGGTGGAGGCCGGCCGCTTTGAATTTAGTGATTTAACGGTTCGGTATGGCCCCTTTAAACCGGCCAATGAAGATGAAACCCGTCATCTTCGTCTGGTGACATATCAGGATAAGGTTATTTCGGAAGGGGCTTCGGCTACCTGTTCCTTCCTACCGGAGGTGGACTCGCGCTACTTTGTGGAGGCCTATTTTAATGACGAGAAGTTTTTTACCGGTAGAGGGTATGGGTTGGACCTTACGTTGTTGGTTAACGAGTTTAACAACAAATATGCTTCGGTAGGGTGTGTGGCTTACAATTTGGGCGGGGTCCTCAAAGTTTCTTCTCCCATGGAAACAGGGGGCGATTGGAATGGAGTAACTTTGGTACTTGAATATCGCAACAGTTTTGTAGGAAATGCCGTGTGGTCCGTAGTGCAAACGCTTTCCGGCGGGGCAAACCGTGGTGGCGAAGTGGAACTGGGAGAACAAAAGTATGTGCTAGAAAGTAATTTCGATTTATTTTCGCCTTTGCACAAAGGCGGAAGGTTTTCCCTTTCGCACTCGGTGGAAAGCCAGTTTCTTACGGGGACTCTTGGCTATGAAGACGTTTCCCCTTCTATCAAAACGGCTGGAGATTGGCGGTTGCGTACAACGGGGAATTGGAAGGGTTCTCTAGCACTTGAGGTATCGGAAGATTTAGGGAAAACTTGGGTGCGGAAAAAAACTTTTTCACGTTCTGACGAAGAGGATAATATCGTTTCTTTTGGTAATTTAGAAGAAACTGCCGGTATGTATTTGGTGCGTCTATGTGCCTTGGGAATAACGGGAGATGTGGCCTACGAATTACAAGCAGAATGTTTTTGGCAGGAAGGGATTGTTGTCGTACGGGAATTTATTAACAAGCGTCAAGTATCGGTAGAAATCGAGTGCGAGTATGGTGATGATACTTGGACAGCGGACTGGGCAGAGGGCTCCTTTTCTCCAAAAGCAGGGTATCCCTCAAATATATTTTTTTATCAGAACCGTTTGGGACTAGCCGGAACCAACGAAGAGGGACAAACCATTTGGTTTTCCAAAACGGGGGAATATAGCCATTTTGGTCATGCACGGGCGGATTTGTTAGATGATGATTCTTTTAGTGTAAATTTATCCGGTAAAAAACTAAATGCTATTCGTTCGGTGGCGGTTTGCGGGAGACTTCTTGTGTTTACGGCCGGTAGTGAGTGGAGTATTTTTTCTTCCGGTGCACTTACTCCGTACAATGTGCAAGTAGAACAACAGGGGGAGCGAGGTTCCTCTGCTACTACGTGCGTGCTGGTGGGTAACCGAGCCCTGTTTGTGCAATCTCGCGGAGGGGTGCTGCGCGATTTCGCTTACGATTACAATTCTTCTTCTTATACCGGTAGTGATCTTACCCTCTATGCCAAACATTTATTTTTTAATAAAGAAATTACGGAGCTGGCATACCAACAAGAGCCCGATAACTTGATTTGGTGTTTGCTTTCCGACGGAACATTGGCCACACTTACCTATTTGCCTCAACAAAATATCTGTGCCTGGACTCGTCACGAAACCCAAGGAAAAATTGTAAGTATTTGTGTAGTGCCCAATCGAGGTTATGACGAAGTTTGGTTTGTAGTTGAACGCACTAACGGATACTGTGTGGAACGTTTGGCGCAGCGTCTTGCCAGCAAAGAGCCAAAAGAACAAATTTTTTTAGATGCATCTTTTTCTAAGCGTTCGGAAACGGGCTTTGGCGAGGTAGCGGGTCTGACACATTTGGAAGGGTGCCAAGTAGGGGTTTTGGCTGACGGAAACTATTTGGGACAAATGATTGTTAACGAAGGAAAGATTGTCTTGCCTAAAACTGTATATTGTGTTCATGTGGGGCTTACTTATACGGCAGAGCTGCAAACATTACCGGTTGTATTGGCGGGAGAAGGGGGAACTTTGGCAGACAGAAAACGTCGTATTGTGTCGGTAATGCTTAAGATGTTGGATAGCCGTGGCGGGCATGTGGGAATCGATGATGCTATGGAAGAAATTATTCAACGTAGCACGGAGAAGTTTGGGGAAGCCGTTGCGCTTAAAACGCAGGATTATGTGTTGAATGTGGCGGCTGTTCATGGGCTTGCCCCCAGCATTATTTTTAAACAAACGGACCCACTTCCCATTACCTTGCTTAGCTTGGTTTCTCGTCTGGTATAAGTCCAAATAAAAAGGGGCTTTCGTTTCTGCCGAAAGCCCCTGAAAAACTTTGAGTGATACTTTACTGTTGAGACAATTCTTGCAATGGTTGGGCGGAAACCAAGTGTAAACTTTCTGCCATTTTCTGGGCGACGGAAGTATCCTCTTCGTTTCCGAGTTGAACCGTAATTACGTAGATAATTTGATGGTTATCGTATACGGCTGTCATCCAGAAAGGTCCGTTGGTGCCGTTGTTAGCGTAGGCTCTGCCCGAAACGTAATAACCGGGTTTCCCATCAATAGTAATTTGTTTTTCTTCCGAGATATCAAGCTGTCTTCGGTGTTGTTTGGCCGAATCCAAGGCTTCATATAAATCTTGGAAAGGCGGTTCATCCGTATCAATATCCGTTTGACGAATAATAAAAGCAAAAACCATTTCATTTTGTTTATTATCGGGGCTTTTTTTGAAAGCATTCATATCCGCCCCTACCTTTACGGATACATCATCGAAATTCATCCATTCAGAAAGGTCCATGCCGTTGTATAAGTCTACACTAAAGCCATAGCGCGGGTCAGTATAGGTGGTGCTGCCATAAGTTAAGGGGGCTTTTTCATCGTAGCGTTCGATCATACCACGGAAGGGGCTGATTATTTTATAAGTCCCCCAAGCAAGGGTACCGACGGCGGCAATACCGAATAATACCGTGCTGATGCCCGCCAAAATGAGTGGCCATTTGTTACTGCTCTTTTTAAGGATAATCCAGAGCACTTTAAAAAGCAAAAAGAACACGGCATACACGGTTACCGTGCCCAGCAAAAATAAAATGACGAGTGTTGTCATCTTCCTTCCTCCTTTTTAAGCTTCTTACTATTATAAATTTTTATGACAGTTTTGTGCAGACAAAATCGCATTACTTTGCGTCTCGCTCAAGCGGGTGATGGGAAATTGCTTTCAAAAAAACTACGACCGGCAGACCGATTGGAGTTGGAATCTTCTTTCCCAAGTCAAGAACTGGGGAACCTGTTGGAACGTTTTCGAGAAAAATCTGTTTTTGTCGTTTTTGGTTATGAAAACGAAGAGCCGCTTTTTTTGGGAGGGTTGGCTCCAAACAGTTTTTTGGGTGAGAAATCTTGTGTGTGGTTACTGACGGGCATAGGGGTGGAAACGCGAAAAATTTCTTTTGTAAAAATACTGCGGAAGTTACTTTTTGATTTAAACAAGCTCTATCCCTTTTTATATAACTTTACCGACGAGCGATATCGCCCCAGTTTGCGGTTTATTTCCCGCATGGGAGGGCTTTTTAACGGGGAGTTTATTTCTTTTCAAAATACTCGATTTTTATATTTTACTTTCAGGAGGAAAAAATGGGAGGAATCATAAAAAACACAGGGCAAAAGGCCTCTACCGCTCTTCGTTTGTTGGGCGGACAAAAAAGCGAGGCGGATTATTATAATTCTCTGGCAGCAGATGCCGATTACCAAGCCGACTATGTGTGGCAGGCTACCCAGCGGCAAAATAATTATTTGCTTAAATCGGCCGCGGAGCGAAGCAGAGAAATTTATCAAAGTTATCGTCAAACGCTTGCTTCTCAAAAAACGGCTTTGGCCGCTTCGGGTAGAATGGGAACTTCCTCCACGGAGCAGGCAATTATGAAAAATACCCGATTGCAAGCCTTGCTGGACGAGAGCACACTTCGCTCTTCTTTACAAGATAGTATTAACGAAAATAATTTATCCGCGGCCGAACGGGTGCGTGGACTTACGCAAACCGCCAAAGAGTATCGCAATGCAGCTAAGATGCGTACCTCTTTATGGACGTTGGGCAGTAATTGGTTAACTTTATTAAATATGGAGTAGTCACATGCCTATTGTACCTACTTATAAACAACAAGAACGTTGGCAGATTCCGTCCGTTGATAAAAACGTTTCCGATCCAATACACTTGAAAGAAACTTATCAAAATAACATTTCGCGTACGGGAGAATTATTATCTCAAGCTCAGACCTATTGGTTTGGAAATGATAAAAAAGAGAAGTCTTTTTCGCTCAAACAGAAGAGCCTAGAGAAAGCTTCTTCGGGTGAATCTTTTCAGAGAGAAGTAAATATGCGGGCAAAACTTTTAAATGATGCCCGAAAACAAGTGGAGGAAACGGGAGTTTTGTCCGCAGCGAAGTTGGACGAATATGTTGTTCAGCATTTCACTCCGCAAGATACTGCCGGAAGTGTTGGGCAGGATTATTTGGTTTTACGCCAAATCGCGCATCAAGATAAGTCCCTTTTAGAAAAAGAAATGCAGAAAAAAACGGCTCAGACGGAGGCTGAACTCATTTGTCAGGTGGGAACTCTTCTTCCCAATAAAGAGGCTTTAGATGAATATCTGGCATCTCAACTGCCTTCCTATGAAGAACATTTGCGTCAAACCGGCGAAACGGCCGAGGATGTTCGATTGGCTTCTCAAGTCTTGCAAGAACAAGTGCTTTCTCGGCAGATTAGTCGTTTTTTATCCGGCGGAAATTGGGAGGGAGCGGAGAACGTTTTTACATCCGGTAAGAACTCTTTTTCTCCTTTGATGCAGAGAAAGTTGGCTACAAAAATTTGTGCTTCGTTTGCTCGTAACAATGCCGCTAAGTTGTGGAAACAGTCTCAAAAAGAAAAAAATAACACGTTGGAAGATATCCTTCATTTTTGTCGAAAAAATATAAAAGAAAAAGACCCTTCTATCAAAGAGTCCGTTTTAGCCAATATAGAAGGCATTTTCTGGCAAGAAAAGCAAAATCAACAATTAGATATTGCCAATCTGTACGAAAAATTATTTCATTCCTCGCCAGCGGAAACATTGCCGTTGTTAATGGGGGAAACAGGACGATTGGAAAGTGCGGAGTTGGCGCAGGCTCTCCAAGTAGCGGGCAAAGCTTTTCAACCGGTTACTCACTTGGATGAAAAAAACTTTGTAAAACTCTATTTTCACGGCTCTTGCGAAGATATTTTTTCTGCATGGAAATTGCATCAAATTTCTGCAGCGGAGTATTGGTTGTTGCAGTATGCGCGTACTCGTCGAGAAGTGCTCGGGCTGGATCAGGAAGCATATTTTTTATGCAGTGGAATTCGACAGTTTTGTACTCGCCAAAAATATGACACGTCTTCCATGTGGCGAGCTGTAAAAGCGGTTTTGGCAGGCGGTACTCTTCCCGAAGAGCAGTTGCAAACTTGGGAAAAAATTAAAAAATTACTAAATAATTAGGAGCAAAAAATGACAGTTTCCATGCAATTAACTAAACGTATTTATCAAGGAAATGGGGTTACACGGGAGTGGGAGGTTGATTTTCCGCTCATTCGTGCAGAGGATTTAAAAATTTTTATTACTTCTCCCTTAGGCGTAGAAACAGAAGTTCTGAGTGATTTTTCATTAAATTCGAGTGACTATACACTCACTTTTCCCACCCTTCAAAGTGGTAAAGATCCGTTAGAAAAAGGCTGGAGTTTAACCGTTTTGCGTCAAACACCCCTTACGCAAGAGGTGGACCTGATTCGCCAGGGAGATTTGGACGCTGAAGTGTTGGAAAAAGGATACGACAAACTAACGCTGATGGTTCAGGAATTAAATGAAAAAGTAGACCGCAGTATTAAATATCCCGTTTCGACTCAAGAAAAAAACTTGGATACCGAAAGCTTTCTAAATAACATTTTAAGTGCCAAAGAAGGAGCTTTAGCAGCTTCTCAGGAAGCGGTTTCTTCCGCCAAGGCCGCGCAAGATAGTGCGGCGGTGATTCAACAAATTATGGATGAAACAGAAGAAAAGATTGAAGCCTGTACGCACGAAGCCGAAGAAACCGTGAAGAATGTAGGCAAAATCGTAAAAGCGGAAGTACAATCTTTGTGTGAAGCCGCCGAATCGGCCGCGAAACAGGCTCAACAATATGCTACGAATACGGTGGCTAAATGTATAGGGGAGGTTTTTTATTCTCAAAGTTCTTTGCCGGAGGATAATCCGGGAGCTTTGCCTCTTTTTACAGGAGAAACCATTCTTTCGGCTGATAGCCTTTATCCCGATTTTTATACTTGGCTGGAAAACCATGAGGAACTTCAGGTAACGGCTGAAGCCTATGAAGAAGCTCTGACGAGGTATGGGGAATGCCCCAAGTATGTCATTTCACAAGGAACGATTCGTTTGCCTAAATTAGCTCACTTTATCAAAATGGCTAATCATACGGAAGGCATCACTCAAGAAGAGGCAGGTCTACCTAATATTACGGGGGAAAGCGGAACGCTGGGGTATTCTTCTTATAATGATTTAAATACTGCCGCTGAAGCCAAAGGAGCTTTAAAACAAATAGAAGGTTCTAATACAAGGGAAGGGGGAAGTAACAGCGTCAAAGGTGTAAACCTTGCATTTGATGCCTCTCTTTCTTGCGATGTTTACGGCAAGTCTGCCACCGTTACGCCATCTTATACTACCCTTTATCCGTGGGTGGTGGCTTATCACGCCGGTAAAGAAATGCATGATTTACAAGCGGCTCAATGGCTTGAACATTTGGAGGAAAAAACGTCTCGAGACTTGGATAATTTATCTGCAGCGGGGGAAAATAAAGCGGCTGTGCTGAGTATGCCGAGCGATCAATTTGTCGGTCTTGCTTTGGCGGAAAGCGGTAGCAGTTATGTGGCTCCGGAGAGTGGGTATTTTCAATTTACCAAACAAGCCGAGATAGTAGGGGAATATATCCGTTTGCAAAATAATACATCGGGCGGAATTTCCTCCGGAATGTGTGCTTCTTCGCCTGAGACGCTTCTTTCCGCCTTTGTCCCCGTTCAAAAAGGCGACAATATAACAGTGTATTACACGGCTACCGGCACTACACATACCTTTCGTTTTGTGTATGCACAAGGTTCCCAGTCTGTTTAAACAAAAAAACTCCCCGACCTGTTAACGGGTCGGGGAGCATTTGACATGAAAAACTAGAAGTCTTCGTTGTGAGTGCCGCCACCGGTAATAGCATCGCAGTATTTTTTGCCGAGATCATCAGTGGACAGACATTGGCGTACGTAAGAGAAAGAACCGTCTTCTTCATCCGTTACGATAGTTTGAAGCGTGTATTGCCCTTTGGTGATATCTCGTGTGGCATAAACCTTAAATTCATTGTCAGCTCCTACCTCAAAGGTCATAATAAAGTTTTTACCACCATATTGACTGTCGGTCTTTCGTTTGGGGATTTCTACGTCTAATTTGGCAAACTCGTTCCCGCCGGGCCAACTATCTTTTTGCAAGCGGTATCTTTCCGCCGCACCGGCAATGGAACTCATCAGGGTTAAGGCTTCAGCCGAGCGGGATTTTTCTACCGCCGTGGTGTATTGCGGCAAGGCCACCGCAGACAAAATACCGATAATAAGTACAACTACCAGTAATTCAATTAATGTAAAACCTTTATTCATGGTATTCTCCTGGTTAAAATAAGGGCAAACCCTGTTAATAGTATAGCAAAAAACAAAGGAAAAACAACAAAAAAGCAACGTTTGGCGCCAAGGGCAAAACATATTTTATTTTTAGTGTAAGGAGTGGGCATGATTCATAAAGTGCAGAGTTGGATATATATATTGGGGTTAGCGGTGTGTGTTCTTTTTTGGTTGGTTACCATGTATGGATTGCCACCGCGAGTGGATAAATTGGAAATAAAAGTGGCCGAGCACGAAATGCGCCTAAATCAAAATGAAGTAAAACTGGATATTATTTTGGATGATGTAAAAACCATCAAAGGTTTTATTCTTCATAGGCATGGAGGGGAATAAATGACCTCGTTTTCCGAAGTAAGCCTTAGGCGGTTAAACACTTGTCATGCGGATATTGTTTGCGTATGCAGGGAGCTTATTAAACAGTATGACTTTTGCGTATTGGAGGGGCATCGTGGCAAAGAAGCTCAAAATATTGCTTATAAACAAGGCAATTCCCGTCTCGTTTGGCCCAATAGCGCACATAACAAATATCCCTCCCTTGGCGTAGATCTTGCGCCTTATCCTCTTGATTGGCAAAACCTAGAGCGCTTTAAAGAAATGATTTATCGTTTTGATGCGTTAGCGCACTTATTGAGGGAGCGTGGAGAAATTCATAGTCACTTTATATACGGAGCATTTTGGAAAAAGTGGCAAGATTATCCGCATATTGAAATAAAACAGGAGACAGAAAAATGAATGAAGTAATTACTTGGGTTACAGCCCACGGAGAAGAGTTGTTATCCATTGTGGGAGCTGTTGTTTTGGTGGTAAGCGGTATTGTGAAATTAACCGCTACGACAAAAGACGACACGGTTTGGGCCAAGGTGCTAAAGGTGTTAGCCGCACTTTCCTTGGTAAATCCGGACGGCTCTGTTGTTGGGAAGAAAGCTCAATGATGTGGCAAACAATTGGGCAAATAGGTTTGGCGGTGGGGGCGGTGTGGACGATAGCCGCCCTCACTGCTTGCTTGACGCAAAAAAACGAACAACTCAAACAAAGAAAACGAGAGGAAAAAGCCGATGAAATCGTTAATCAAACTCTTACTGATGTTGCCGGCCTTGGCCGTGATGATTGCCTCGAGCGGTTGCGCGACCATAAAGGCCAATAGCGCGGCTATTTGCAAAGTCCGGTTTGATTACACAGACAAAGGGCTAGAAGGGCTGAATCTGCAGAATTTGCGCGCTTTGGTGGCTTACAAAAAACTGTGCTTAAAGGAGTGAAAGCAGTTTGTTTCCTCTCTTTTCCAAATAAAAAACCCCGCTTGATGCGGGGTTTAAATATAAGCCAAGAGGGGGGGCTCCTTCCGGTAAAACTCTTGACGGAGTTTTCCTGCAGGCCGGGCTCGCGGTTTTTGCCTTTCAGCTTTCGCCTTGTCGGCTTCCGCTTCAAACAAAAACATCGCTCCGCCTTTCGATCCCCCACGGACACAAAGCAGTTTGTTTCCTCTCTTTTCCAAATAAAAAACCCCGCTTAATGCGGGGTTTAAATATAAGCCAAGAGGGGGGATCGAACCCCCGACCTACCGCTTACGAAGCGGTTGCTCTACCAGCTGAGCTATCTTGGCAAAAAACGGGGAAATACACAACCTATTTCCTATAACAAATATATTTTACAAAAATAAAACCTTCTTTGCATTAAAAACTATTATTTCTCTTCTAAATTAAGCATACGTAATGCTTGTTCTTGTAAAGGAATAAAGCGCGGATTTTGGCGGTTTTTTTGTAAAAATTCCTCTTCCGTTACTCCCTCGGGGCCTTGGCGGTAGAGGGATATCCATTCTAAAGCTTTATGCGGATTTCTTTCCATTAATGCAATACTGGTTAAAAAAACATATGTATCCGGATTTACCGGATCTGTTGCCAAAGAGCGTTTAAAAGAATCTTTTGCTTTTTCCATTTTTTCGATTGCTTCGTTGCGGAATAAATGGTGTTCGGTTGCGCTTTTTGCATGGTCGGATTCTTGGGCTTTTTTAAAAGCCATGGCGTAGAACAGCTGCCCTTTACTTTGGTGTAAAAGTGGGTGATTGGGGGAATGTTTTTCCACAATTTGAAAATCTTTTAAAGCACGTTCAAAATCGTTAGAGGGAGCGTTTTTATCCCCCCGAGCAGGAGAGAATATTTTGCTCAACTGAAAAGTGGTGGCTAAGGTGTTTGCTCTATATTGGCGGTATTCGGTTTGTAAGGGATTGAACTTAATGGCTTTTGTGAAGTATCCCAACGCTCCTTCAGGATTGTGGCGCATAACCAAAGAGGCCCCTACACTGTAATAGTGATCAGCCATAAAAAAGTTGTAGCAAGCATTAATGGGTAACAAAGATAAAAGCAAAATCCCCGTAGCCCAAGCATTCTTTTTTACCCAAGCCAATCGCAGGAGAACAAAGCCCACTCCCCCGATAACACCAAGTAAAACCACCCAAGAGACAAATGTTAAAATAAAAGCGCCTATCTGAGTGTTTTCAACCGATTGATTCATTTCATAAAAAAGAACAATTGTCCGGTAGGCGCAGTAGAATACCCCTGCAGTAAGCAGTGCGCGAAGAATATAAAGTATCGGCTTGGGGGAAGATGTTGTTTCTGTGAGGGGCAACTCTTCTTGTACCGGTTTTGAGAGAGCTAATAAAATCCCTAAAAATAAAGCCAGGAAAAACCCACTGGAAACGAATCGTATACTAATGTCCACCCAGCTATGCACAAATATACCCCACGTAGCGCAGATAGTCCCCAGCAAATAGTAGTTTCTTTCTTTTTCTTCTTCTGTTTGAGGTTGGAATTGTAATCTTTTAACTCCCAAGAACAGAGCCGAAAAGATTACCCATAAAAATATAGATAATCCGATTAGACCGGTGGTGGCGGCTTGTTCCAACAGTTCGTTTTCAGCGTGTTGGGTTTCTGTATTATGAGAATTTTCAATGTAGTAAATTTGTGGTCGGCGGTAGGCCGGATAGATGATTTTAAAGCTTCCCGGTCCTGTTCCCAAAACAGGGGAATCTTTTATCATTTCAAAAGCCCCCAGCCACGTGTGTGCACGGAAACTGACGGATTGAAATCTTTTGGCTGTATAGAATCCGGCCAAAATGAACACGGCAAGAAGAAGGGATAGTGTTAAAATATTAAATTTCTTTAAATGCTTTTTGGCAGCCACAGAAAGACGATAGGCATATAATATGATTCCGCCGGCCGCCATGGCGGCGTAAGCCACCCACGCTCCTTTGCTTTCGGTAAAAAACAAGCTAACAATTCCCAACGTTACCAATACAAGAAGAGATTTCTTTTTGGTAAACAAGTAGGAACATGCGGCCAACGCGGTGGAAAAGATAATAAAATCACCGAAAAAGTTCGGGTTGGCATGCGTGGAAAAAACGCGTTTGGTAAAAAATCCTCTCCACAGCATGGGGTCTGCCCCGGGAAAGAAACCGTCTATAACCTGTAAACCTGCATAAGCAAAAGAGATCCATGTAGCTGCCAGGATAAATTTAAAAAGAGTTCGTATATCCTTTAAAGTAAGTTCTGTGGCCGCTAATACAGTAATAGCTCCATACAACAAAATACGGGAAAACTCTTCGGTAGCTTCCAGTTTATAAGGAGCGAATAAAAAGGAAAAAATATTCCAACCCAAATATACTAATATCGGTAATAGAAAGGGAATGTTTCGGCGCGTAAAAGGATTTTTGCGTTGGGAGAGAATAGAGACTCCCCAACAAGCAAGCAGTAAAAAAGCTCCTACCTGAAAAAGGGTCAATTTTACCTGTGCTGTATCATACGTAGCCGTGAAAAACGAGATGCTAATTAATACACTCATCCAACCCAAAATATGGACGAGCGTTTTGTGCATAAAAGAGATGGAACGGCTAGCTGTTTTGTTGCTAACAGCAGTCATGTTTTTTTTCGTACGTTTAGCGGACATAAATATATATTAACAAATTTATTTTATGTCCCGCAGAGAGCATTTTTGCAGTGGGATTTTAGTAACTTTTTAGATCCATACACAGTTCCGCCCCCGTGGCGGTTTGAGCTTCGCAAGTGATGGGGCCTCCGTCAAACGGATAAAAAAGTGAGTAGAGGATATCCATTCCTTCGCTTCGGGCTTGGGCAATAACTCCCGCCGGCTCTAGCACCAGTTCGAATCCTTGGCAGGAAAGTTTTTGCGGATTGATTTGTTTGCAGCCTTCATATTCTTCTTGCCAGATGCGAGGGTCTCTTCCCGGGAGGGAAGCCAGTTGCTGTTGTTGACGAGCGGCATTGTCCAAAGAGGTCAGTACGCGCGAAAGCTGTACATGTCTTGCCGTTTTTTGGTATTGCGGCAAAGCCACGAGCGCAAGTAATAACAGGACAAATACCAGCGAGAGTAAGATGGACGTTACAGTGATAAGGGTAAGAGAATCTTCGGTTTCTTCTTCTATTGTGTCGGGGTCGAATTCGGCTTCTTTCATTATCACACGGCTACGGGCCACCCTATCGTGCAAAGTGCGTTTTTTCTTGTCAAATGCGGCAATAAAAAAACCAAAGTAAAAAGTAACGTTTGTGATTAGTTTGGATAAAATACGTTCGGTAGCCTGCCAAAAGGAGAGTTTTTTCCCTTTTTTGTTTACCACCTTAATTCCCACAATTATTTTACCCAAGCTGGCTTGTAAAGGTGAACTTTCCAATAATGCATAATAAAGCCACACCAGTACCAAAAGGACTAGCGAGGCTGTGGCCAAATTGAGCGTTTGGGCAAAGACCCAAAACAAGATGGCAAATACGGCTAAATCAATCAAAAAAGCGGTAAAACGCTTCCATACGCTTGCATACATAGTTCTCACCCCCGTGAAGACTTCTTACTGATAGTATAAGAGGGAAAAAGCTTTTGGCAAGAGAACTAATATAAAAAAGAGAGGCTGTAATACTAGGTTTCATGCGCTCTTTTTAAATTTTTTTTAGGTGACAAAAATGGTATATATCATCAGAGAGTTGACTCGTTTTTTTTTTTTCTTACAATAGTCCTAATCGGCAGGCTGTTAAAGTTAAAAGGCCTTTTGTTTGCCGTAAATCTGTTTATAAGGAGCTTTGTATGAAAAAAGGTTTTACTTTGATAGAACTTTTGGTTGTTGTGTTAATCATTGGTATATTGTCAGCGGTTGCGTTACCGCAATATGAAAAAGCAGTGGAAAAGGCAAAGGTCAGCGAGGCCCTTACCATACTGGAGACCATTGATAAAGCATATCGTATTAAATATTTGGAAACGGGGGATGCAAATGAATTAACTTGGGATGATATCGAGTTAAATTTAGAGAAAGTAGAAGGCGATAGTGAAGATTTTTTTCGGAAAGGAAAATATTTTATCTATTCTATTGAAGAAACCCCGTATTTCTATACAACCGATAAAGACCCTAAAAGTGGTGCGGGAAAAGATTATTCTATCTCTGTTTTAGATTATATTTATTCTCCCGGAGGAACAAAGTTTCGTGCTTGTGAGCCTTATACTGAGAAAGGAACTAGTTTTTGTAAATCAATAGGGAAAAAACAAATGGTCAAAGTGCATGATTCCTTTTCTAGCGAGTACTATGTTTTGTAATAAAATAAAGCACGTAATCCACCAAAACCCCCGCATTAGGCGGGGGTTTTTTATTTATCCTTGGGTGTTATCAAAATGTTGTTTGTTAATGAACATTTCCGATTGATCGGTTGTCCAGTTTAATTGTTCTTCCAACTCTTTGGCGGCTCGTGGCATATCGGAATCGTCTTTTACATAAATAGCTTTTCCGTAAGTAAAAGCTGTTTTCCCAAAGGGGAGGGGAATGCGCATTTTATCCCAAGAGCGCACCTTGAATTTATGGCTCAACGCAGAGCCCACGGGAATAATCGGCAGACCTGTTTTTTTGGCAAGGAACAAAATGCCGTCTTGCACTTTATAAATCGGGCCGCGGGGACCATCAGGTGTGAGCATGGGACTGTATCCTTCGCGCACGGCTTGAATCAAATGGATAAGGGCTCTGGCTCCGCCGCGCGAACTGGAACCGCGCACCGCTCTCATGCCGAATTTAGGCAAGCATCGGGCGATGTATTCGCCGTCGCTTGATTGGCTGATAAGAGCCGCTACTTTATGTTTGCGGTAGGGATATAACAAAAAGAGTTGTTGGTTATGCCAAATGGCGTAAATGATGGGATTCCCGGAATTTTCCAATTGTTCGGCTTCTTCCGTTTTAAACCAATAGACGCGTGTCGTCCATCCCAAAAAAACAGAGTACCAATAGGCTAATGTCGAGCCGACAGCGTGTTTCCAATCATTATGTTGAGTTTGGTGGGAAGATTTTGCCATGATTATTTCTTTCCTTTTTTACGTTTTTGCCAAGGTACTAAAAATACGGCTGTATAAACGGGTGTGAATTCCCCGTTGGCATAAACTAAATCTATTTTATCTGCGTTTAATTTATTAAGCAGTATCGGCAACGTCTTTTCGGTTAGACTTTTTTCAAGTCGTACTGCTTCGCGCAACAACTTGGGCGGAGCGGCTATGCCAAAGGGGGGAAGATAGACAAATTGCGGATCCAAGGTGTCGTACTCTTCTTTGGTGGCTTGTTCTTTTACTAAATCGGCTACAAAGGTAATCGCATTTTTTAAAAATTCTAAAGCAATGGTTCCCGCTACGATATTGCGCGGTTCCCCGTGAGCACGTGCCTGTTGCAAAAAAGGTTCCAATTTGCTGCCCAATGTTACGGCGCAGGCGGAGAACATTTCCTTATGTACGGAGCTGTCTTCGTCCAGTTCCCAGTGGGCATCTTGGTTAAATTCGTACACTACCCCCGGGTCCAACAAAGCGAAAGCCGAAAGAATATATTGGGTTACCTCCAACTCGCTGGAAAAACCCGCTTGGCGCAAAAGCCCTCCGCCACGCAAAAGTTTGCGCAGAATTTCTTTTTGGCGAGGAGCAATTTTAAAGCGTTTAATTTTTCTCATAAGTGCCTTTCAAGCATTTCGCGTAAATTCCCGTAGGAAACTTGCGTAAAACGTTTGAACGGAGCCCCTCACTCGGGAAGGGCTCCGTTTTAAAGCGTTAATTCTTTTTGCTTCTGCGGGTGCGTTTGATTTTGGTAACTACTTTGCCTTGAGGCTTAGCAGATTTTTCTTTCGCAACCGTTTCCACATTTTGTTTGGTGGCAGGTTTAAGCTTATTGGGGTTGGACCCGTCATTAAGTTCACCATGACTCCATGTGTATACCAAGGGAGTTGTAAGAGCGATGGTACTATACACACCGGAAATACAACCTACAAGCATGGCAAACGCAAAGGAGTTGATTACTTCCCCACCGAATACATACAGCACGATAAGGGCAAACAACACCGTTAAGGTGGTGATAATCGTGCGGGAGAGGGTTTCGTTGATGGAGAGGTTGATCAGTTCCCCAAAGCCCATTTTAGGATGCAGACGAATGTTTTCGCGCATACGGTCGAAAATGACGATGGTGTCGTTAATGGAGAAACCGGCCACGGTTAAGAAGGCCGCCACCACTACCAAGTCAATTTCACGTTGCGTAAGCGAGAATGCAACCGCCATCACAAACAAGTCGTGGAACAAGGCTACTACGCCGGATACACCCCACAAAATGTTGCTGAAACGAAACGCTACATAAATGATGATGAATACCAAGGAAAGTAAAATAGCCCACAAGGCTCTTTCCGTCATGCTTTCGCCTACGGCCGGTCCAACAGAGTTGGTTTGTTCCACGGTGTAGGGCACGTTTAAAGTGTCCAACGCTTTTTCGATGCGGGTTTGCACTACGCCTACTTCATCGGCGGTGCTTTTTTCGCTGATCGCGAAAGTGCTGTCCCCGAAAGTTTGAAGTTCGGAGTTGGCACCCGTGGCGGACAAGGCTTCGCGCACTTGGGCAATTTCTACGGGAGCAGAAAATTTTACCTGTACCATGGTACCGCCGGTAAAATCAATACCCATGTTAAATCCTTTGGTAAAAAAGCAGATTATACCTCCGATAAGAAGTACGGCAAACAAGGTGTAATAGGCTTTTCTGTACTTAAGGAAATCAATGTTTGTTTTGGGAAGTAAGTGCATCATAAACTGATCTCCTTGGTGTTAGAAGTTAAAACAAGTTCATAAATCGCACGCGTTACAAACACGGCGGTGAATAAACTGACGAGTAAGCCGATGATAAGCGTTACGGCAAACCCTTTTACCGGACCGGTACCAAATTGCAACAAACAAGCACCTACGATAATGGTGGTGATGTTGGAGTCGAAAATGGCGGACCAAGCTTTGTCATAACCCAAGTTGATGATTTCGTACACCGGTTTACCGAGGAGTTTTTCTTCGCGCATACGTTCGATAATCAGTACGTTGGCGTCGATGGCCATAGCCAAAGACAAAATCATACCCGCAATACCGGGCAACGTAAGCGTGGCAGAGAAATAGCTCATAATGGCAATCGTCAACACAAAGTTGAGCAGGAGTGCAATATCGGCAATGAAACCGGCCGCTTTATAGTAAACGAGCATGAAAATCAAAATGAGTACAAGCGCATAGAACGAAGCGGAAAGACCGGATTTAATAGAGTCTTCACCCAAGGTCGGCCCGATGGTTTTCTTTTCGATAATTTTTACGGGAGCAGGCAAAGCACCGGCTTTCAACACAATAGAAAGCTGGCGGGCTTCTTCGGCGGTAAAGGTGCCGGAGATGCGTCCGTCTTTGGTAATGCGGGCTTGTACCACCGGAGCGGATTGGATCGTGTTATCCAACACAATGGCCAGTTGTTTGCCAATGTTAGCACCGGTTAATTGTCCGAATTTTTTGCTTCCTTCCGCGTTGAAAGTAAAAGCTACTTCGGGGTAGCCGTTTTCACCCATCATAACTACGCGGGCATTTTCGAGGTCCGCACCGGTTACGGTGGCAGTATCGGTTACTAAGCTATACCCGCCGTCTTTATTGCGCATGATTTGGTAGCCGGCCGGCACCAATTTGGCAATTTCGGGGATAACGTTTCCGTTTTCGTCGAAGGGTTTATCGGTATATTCCAATTTTTCAATGGCTTTTTGAGCGGCGGCCGTGTCGTTTTTCACAATGCGGAATTCCAACATAGCGGTTTTACCGATTAATTCTTCCGCTCGTTGTGGGTTGGACACACCGGGCAATTGCACCATAATCCACTTATCACCTTGTTTGGTGATAGAGGTTTCCGCCAAACCGTATTGGTCAATGCGGTTGCGGATGATTTCGATGGCGCGGGCCATGGCTTCATTCAAGGGTTCTTTGGTATTTAATTTGGCTACTTCCAATTCCAACAATAAACTGGAACCACCGCGTAAATCCAAGCCCAAGTTCAGCATACGTTTAGGGCGTTCACCCAAGGTATCTAATTTTTCGCGTTCGGCAAGCGGTTTAGAATACCATTTGTAGTTGGGGTAAATTAAATACAAAGACCCCAGTAAAATGGCGATGATAAGTCCCCACTTTACGGCTAACTTATTAGACATTACTTAGCTCCTCCTTCTTTCGCAGCAGGCTGCAAATCGTTTACAAGTCCTACGATGGCGGTTTTCAGCACGGTTAATTTTACAGATTCGGCAATTTTTACTTCGATTGCGTTATCTTTAAAACCGGCTACCGTTCCAACAATTCCACCGGGGATAATTACCTGGTCTCCTTTTTGAAGTGCATTTACTTTTGCCATCAGTTCCTGTTCGCGTTTCTTTTGGGAGCGCGCAGGCATAAAAATAACGATGAATGCAAATGCCATCATCAGTAACCAGAAAATCATTCCGCCGCCTTGGGCAGTCGTTTCCATATTACGTCCTCCAATTAAAAATAAAAATACACATTGTTATTCTAGCATATTTAGTCCGTCCTAGGCCGAAGAATTTTAAGAGGAGTTTTGCGGGTTTCGGCCTCGGGTGCAGTTCGAAATAAAAAAGGCCGCTGTTCGGAGGCCTTTTGTGGGTTATTCGGTAATAAAAGTGGTCATCAGTCTTAGCATTGCCTTATCCTGCGGTTTGCGGGAGTTTAAGGGCATGACGTATTTCCCTTCTTCCGTAGTGATGACCGCATAATCTTCTTTGATATCAAACACACTTCTTCGGGCTTTTGTGTCAAATAAACTATGCCCGAAAAAGGCCTTGGGTTGAGCAATGTTGAGTAAATCGAGCACCGTGGGCGCAATATCCAACTGGCTGGCCAATGGGCTGTTGGTCAGAGGCGCGGTGATTTTTTCTTGCGTCAGAATGATAAAGGGCAAATTGTCAAATTGCTCTTTATTGTAAGGTTTAAATAAGGCATTGGTCGGTGTGTTGGAGTAAGAGGGGTGGTCTGGCGTAATGAGGATTAACGTGTTTTCATCAAACAACCCCTTTTCTTGCAGGCCGGTTAAAAAACGTTCCACATCTTGCCCAAAGCGTGCAAATGCGCGAGGAAGCGTGGGAACACGATAAAATTCTTCGTCAATTTCTTGATAAGAATGGTCCAAATAATCCAAGCGTCCTAAGGGTACGTGCGAATCTACCGTTAGTAACGTGATGAAAACAGGATTATCCTTCTGTTCTTCCAAATACTCAAGGGCATAATCAAAAAGCTTCCGATCGGTTAAGCCCCACCAATTAATATATTTTTTGTATTCGGGACGCGTTTGAAAATAAGTCGCTCCGATGACTTCTTCGAACCCAGCGTCTTTGAACAGCAGGTGTTCATTCATATATGTTTCGTTAGCCCCGCGCAGGAAGGCGGTCTTGTATCCTTCTTCTTTTAACTGGCGCACAAAAGACACAGGATAGCCGTTTTCGTAGGAAAGTTGAGCATAAGGGTGGGACGTAAAAATAACGGATAATCCATATAAGGTGGACAAGGTAACGTGTTTGAGCGAAACAGAGGGATTTTCTTCATATAATTTGTCCAATTCTTGGGTGGCTTTTGACGGAATGTTGGGGTTAAAGTGATGCAAGTATTTATTGGAAAGAGATTCCGCCGCAATCAAAATAACACGAGTGTATTTTTTACCCACCGGTGTATTTTGTGCCGAAAAAACATGATATTTTTCGGCCAATTGAGCGACTTCTTTTTCGGGTTCGGTCACAAGGCGGGCTTGAGGTGTTGCTGCCAATACGGCGTGAGTAGTGTATACAATAGAAGGAGAGATTAAATAAGAAGTATAAAAGTGATTAGGGGACGGCAGTAACTTAAGCGGATTTAGAGTAAAAAGCAAAAATAATCCACTCAAACAAAATGCCAACCGTTTTAGGGCCAGTTTGCGCGTGGCTGAAACGAAAAACTTTTTTACGCAAAAAGCACAATAAAGAGCAACCACACTAAAAAATCCGATTACGCGCGGGTCCAACAAAAAACCGTAATCGCCACCTTCCATAGTGTCCAAATACTTAGCCCCAAAACGTTCTTTAAAGTACCATAGTAAAATCAAATCGGCAATCATTGTCAGGCAGTAAACAAATTGCAGCATTCCCACCAACCACTTGTTTTTGATTCCCAATAGATTAATAAAAGAAAGGAGTAGCCCCAAAAATAAGAATTCACAAACCAGCTTAACACTTTCGGTAGCAAAAAAGTTGGTCCAAGTTAATTGATCCAATTGGCTTAGGCCGAATAGACAAAGCAAAAGGGCCGGCAAGCTGGCTGCCAATAAAAATTTCCAATCGTTTTGAAAAAGGGGACAAAGATGTTTTTTGAGAAAATTCATAGGGGGTTATCTACTCCTCAATTTGATATAATATTATATCTTAATTCAAGGACCTTTGATTCCTGGCCCGGTCGTTGTGGCCGGCAGGGTCATAGCGCAAACCAACATGGAAAATAAAGAATTAGAAACCAAGCGTCACTCGTGTGCACACATTATGGCGCAAGCGGTACAGCAGTTGTTCCCCGGTACTAAGCTCGGTATCGGTCCGGCTATTGAAAATGGCTTTTATTACGATTTTGATTGCCCTAAGCAATTCACTCCGGAAGATTTGAAAGCCATTGAAACCAAGATGAAAGAAATCATCAAGGCTCGCCAACCTTTTGAAAAAAAGGAGATGAGCAAAGCCGAAGCCAAAGAATTTTTTGAAAAACGCGGCGAAATCTATAAATTGGAATTGATTGAAGAATTGGAAGACGGTTCCATTACGCTATACATTAACGGCGATTATGCCGACCTCTGCCGCGGCCCGCACGTGGAACACACGGGTAGAGTAAACAGTTTCAAATTAACCGCCATTGCCGGTGCTTACTGGCGCGGGGATGAAAAGCGCCCCATGCTCCAACGCATTTACGGTTTGTGCTTTGATACGAAAGATGAACTGAATGCTTACATCAAACAACAAGAAGAAGCCGCTAAACGCGACCACCGCAAATTAGGACCGGAATTGGACCTTTTTAGCGTAAACGATAATGTGGGCCCCGGCCTTATTTTGATGCACCCCAAAGGCGGTATGTTGCGCAAAACGTTGGAAGATTGGATTAAAAACGAAAACTTGAAACGCGGTTACGATTTGGTGGTCAGCCCGCATATTGCTCGCCTTCACTTGTTTGAAGTAAGCGGACATGCCGGTTTTTATTCCGAAAGTATGTTCCACCCTATGGAAGTAGACGGGGAAAAATATCAAATTAAACCGATGAACTGCCCCTTCCACGTGGAAATTTACAAAACTCACTTGCGCTCTTACCGAGATTTGCCTCTGCGCCTTAGCGAGCTGGGCACGGTGTACCGCTACGAACGTTCCGGTGCGTTACACGGGCTCCTTCGCGTGCGCGGTTTTACGCAAGATGATGCACACATTTTCTGCACCCCCGAACAAGTGGAAGACGAAGTGAAACAATGTTTTGAATTTGCTATGCACATTTTCAAAACGTTTGGCTTTGAAAAATATGCGGTGGAACTTTCCACGCGCGATCCGGAACATCCGGAGCATTTCACCGGTGACGTGGCGGATTGGGAACGCGCCGAAAACGCCCTTAAACGTGTGTTGGAAGAAAACAATATCCCCTACACCACTCACGCAGGTGAAGCCGCTTTCTACGGGCCTAAAATCGATATCAAAGTGATGGACGCAATCGGCCGCTTGTGGCAGTTGTCTACCATTCAGTTTGACTTCAACTTGCCCCAACGTTTCGACTTGGAATATGTGGCCAGCGAAGGCCGCCAACGCCCGATTATGGTGCACCGCGCAATGTTCGGCAGTATCGAACGCTTTACCGGTGTTATCATTGAGCACTTTGCGGGCTGGTTCCCGTTGTGGTTGGCTCCGGTACAGGTGAAACTGCTTACTTTGACTGACGATCAAATTCCGTTTGCCAAAGAAGTGGCTGCCAAAATGCGTGAAGCCGGATTACGCCCCGAATTAGATGTAAGACCTGAAAAACTGGGCCTCAAAATCCGCGAAGCACACTTGCAACGCATTCCTTACACCGCTATCATCGGTGCGAAGGAAGCGGCTGAAGGTAAGCTTACGTTGCGCCTTAAAGACGGTGCCAATACCCCTGCTTTATCCGTAGATGAAGTAATCGAAAAAATGAAAGAGGAAGTTTCTTCTTTCAGTTTAACGAACCTGTTAAAATAAGGTTTTAAAATTCAAAAACGCTCCGCTTTTCGGGCGGGGCGTTTTTATTTGCTTTTATTCTGTTATAATGAAAAGAAAAAGTGAATGGAGGATTTCTTTTTTATGAGAAAAATATGGGTTTTATTTCTGTTAATTTTTGTTGCTTTCCCGTTATTTTCAGCTCCGAAAGTGTCGGACCTTACCTTGCGTGAGCAAGTAGGGCAGACGGTGATGCCTCGTGTGCTTGTGGGACAACATAAGGCTTTTAAAAAGGCAGTTCTAAAAGGCGAAGTAACCGGCTTTTTTATCAAAACAAAAGAGGGACTTTTAAATTCCCCCAAAATTACGATTCAAAATCAAGAAGAGTATATTGCCAAACAACGAAAAGCTTTGGAAAAAACTATTGCCGATTTACAAAAATGGGCCTCTAAGTCTCGTCATAAAATTCCGCTTTTGCTGGCACTGGATTATGAAGGAGGAACCGTAACTTCCCCTATGTTTTTGGGGCTTAAACAAATGCCGTCCAATATGCTTTTAGCGGCGGGCGGAAGTGAACAGGTAGTGGCGGATATGTATGCGGCCCAAGCCTTGGAAATGAAAAATTTGGGGACGCTGATGGCTTTGGGGCCTGTGACGGATGTTAACTCTAACCCTAAAAACCCCATTATTCAAACACGTTCGTTTGGAGATAATGCTCAAGTGGCCGGTCGTTTGGCCGCAACGGCGGTACGTGCCTTGGAGCAAAATGGGGTTTCAGCCGTCAATAAACACTTTCCGGGGCATGGGGATACCTCCTCCGATTCTCACTACGAACAACCCGTTACCGATTTACCGAAAGAAGAATTTTGGCAAAAGCATATTTCTGCTTTTGTTCCTTCCGTAGAGGCAGGGGTATCGGGTGTATTAAGTGCACATGTGGTTTATCCGTCTTTGGATAAAAATAATTCCGCTTCTTTTTCTCCTACCATTTTGAAAGGTCTTTTGCGTGAAGAAATGGGCTACGAAGGAGTTATTATAACAGATGGCTTGGATATGGGCGCTGTAAGTGGACATGGTGTGGAAGAAATTATACGTCGTTCTTATAAAGCCGGAAATAATATGCTCTTATTAAGCGGAGACGTACGGGACATTAAAACCGCCAAAAAATATCCGCGCCGTGCGGGCGATTATGTGGAGAAAGTAGTTCGTGCCGTAGAAGAAGGCCGACTGCCCGCCGAGGAAAATATTACTCGTCAAGAAATAGAATTTTCCGCCGAAAAAATTTTAGCTCTGAAAGAAAAATTCGGTCTTTTTAAAACATCACAAACTCCTGTGATGGAAACGGGGTTCGAGGCGGCCTCCCGCGCTGCGGCAGAAGCTGGTGTTACGGTGGTGCGCAGCACCGAAAACGCTTTGCCTCTTACGGATAAAGAAAAAGAAGTATGCGCGGTTTTCTTTGCGGACGGTATTTTTTCCTTGCAACTGAAAGCTTTTACCGATTATTTGACGGCGCGCGGTAAATTGACACGTTTGGTACACTCTCCTATGGCTCCGACAGAAAAAGAACGCGAAGAAGCGGGCAAATGTATGCGCGGGGCGCATGTTGTAGTGGTGGGAAGCGGCTACATTTCTCGTTTAAATGCGGATCAACAGCGTTTGGTGGAAGAAATACGGGTTGCGGCTGATAAGTCCGAGAAAAAATTTGTACAAATTTCTCTTTTGAATCCGTATGAGATTCCGTTTTATCCCCATGCTAAAACAATGTTGGCTGTTTATGGTCCTACTAAATATGCCATGGAAACCTCAGCCAAAATTTTGTTAGGAGATGTGGAGGCTAAAGGAAAACTGCCCGTTTTCTTAGATTAGGATATTTGTTTAATAAAGCACTTGAAGCGCAAAAAAGAGCCCTCTGCATTTTCATGCGGAGGGCTTTACTTCGTTTGTTTCATGTTTTTTCTCATGTCCTTCACGAGTTTCCTACAGTAAGTGTTATGGTACGTGCGTTCCAACACCCGAATCTGCTTTTTACCCATCCACTTCCTCAGCGTACTCCCCGTACCCACAGGCAAAGGGCCCGAGGCTTGTGAAAGGGATTCAATAAAGCAATAATCCCAGCTATGGTGCAACCGTCCAAAGAACACTTTTTTCTGTCTTCGCTGGTTCGAAAAAAGCTCTTCGCTTTTATCGACCCTTTATGCTTAACAGTTTGCCTCCGTTTGCTCCGCCCGACATCATTAGGAGGGGCTTGCGCATTGAGGGGTATTTTCTGTACTCCTCTGAAGGATATTTTTAGTATAAAAGGTTTTTCCAAAAAATCAAGCGTAGAAAAAAGGATTAGTTTAGGGCAAAGTTACTTTCATGACCACTTCCCCCAGCGGGATAATTTCATGAGAGGGCAACGTTTGGAGAAGCTGTCCTTCGGCTGTGTAAAGAGAAACAAGGCCGTTTTGAATGTATGTTTTGCGCAAAAGAGGAGTGCCCCCGATACTGATAAGCATTAAAGCATTTTCGCAAATGGAGGTTACAGGTTTGATAAAATACAATTCTTCCGAAGAGGAACTCTTTTCGATAGCTTGTTTTTTTAATAGAACTTTAGCCCCTTTGGCTGCAGAACGGGGCAAGGTCCACCATTCACACACGTCTTCCTCCGTGTATTCCGGCCAAGAGGGGGGAACCCCGCCAAGAAGCGCAATGTGAACACTATTGCTGGCCGTATCTGAAAAAGAAGGCTGTTTGTCAGCAGTGTAAGTAAAAGAGGGGTCTTGCGCATCGCGCAACGCGCTTGTTTGTTTTGCGGGTTGGGCGTCCGGATAAGTGGTAGCAGGTTGAAAAAGGCGCATTACATCATAAGAATCCAACCCAAACAGTTGCGCCATTTGGGCAATATATCCTTTGGAAGGGCTGCGTTTGCCGGTGGCCCAAAGGGCTACTGTGGCGGTAGAAACATTTAAGGATTTTGCTAACTTTGCCTGTGCTCCGCGAAGGATCCCTTTATTCCATTTTTCCAATTGTTTTTCAAATTTGTTTATCATAGAAACCCTCTTAATTAAGTGTCTAAGGTAAAATAACTAAAAAACACTTGACAAACGCTAACAATACTTACTATACTAGCAATATGAAAAGCGTGCTCGCGCTTTTTATCTCACAGGCGTACAGGAAAATTCCCTTCATCTGACGGAACCCTATACGGAGCGGTTTATCCTTATAAACCGGTGCCGCGCCCGCGGCATGTCGGCTCCGTTACGCCCAAACTATGTAATTCTGCCAGGAACTACGTAGTTTATTGTAGCAAATAAAAAGCCGTTTGGGTTAGTAAAGTTAACAGATTCGCGCCCGTCCCACCTATTTTAAGGGCTCCGGCCGGTATGTTTCTTTGCTACCCAACGGCCTTTTAAAAAATTACAAGAAAATGAAAGCCCCCGATATTGGGAGCTTTTCATTTTATTTTTTAGAGGGTTTTGTTTTGGTACCCGTTTGTTTTTCTTTAGTAATGCTTGGAACGGGGCGGGGGTTTTTTTTCAAAAAATCCTCTACTTCCTCCAGTTCCTGTTTTAGGTATTTGCCCGTATAAGATGATGGAGACTCGGCAACTTGTTTGGGGGTTCCCTGACAGACTATTTCTCCGCCTTTATCTCCTCCCTCGGGGCCTAAATCAATCAGCCAATCAGCCGTTTTGATAACGTCCAAATTATGTTCGATAATAAGAACGGTATTTCCTTTATCCGCCAGTCCATGTAACACGTGCAGGAGTTTATCGATATCGGCAAAATGGAGCCCTGTGGTGGGTTCGTCCAAAATATAGAGTGTTTTACCGGTACCCTTACGGGAGAGTTCGTCCGCCAATTTTACGCGTTGCGCTTCTCCTCCGGAAAGGGTGGTAGCCGATTGGCCTAATTTAATGTAGCCTAATCCTACATCATGTAAAGTTTGCAAATATCGTTTGATTTTGGGAATAGCATCAAAAAATTCCAAGGCTTGCGATACGCTCATATCCAAAACTTCGGCAATATTTTTCCCTTTGAATTTGACTTCGAGTGTGTCTTCGTTAAAACGCTTTCCGTTGCATTCTTCGCACTTTACATAAATGTCCGGCAGGAACTGCATTTGAATTTTTAGAATACCGTCCCCTTGGCATTTTTCACACCGTCCCCCTTTTACGTTAAACGAAAAGCGGCCCGGTTTGTATCCGCGGCGTTTGGCTTCGGGCATTTCGGCAAATAAATCGCGGATATGCGAAAAGACTCCGGTGTAGGTGGCGGGGTTACTGCGCGGAGTCTTGCCGATAGGGCTTTGGTCTACAATAATTACTTTATCAATGTGTTCCAACCCCTTGATGGCCTTATGTTGGCCGGGGACATCTTTCGCTCCATAGAATTTATGGGCAAGTGCTTTATAAAGAATTTGATGAATGAGGGTACTTTTTCCGGAGCCGGAAACACCCGTCACACAGATAAATTTTCCGAGAGGAAATTTAACGTGAATATCTTTTAAGTTAAATTGTTTGGCCCCTACAATTTCTAAAAATTTTCCATTCCCTTTCCGCAGCTTTTCTTGAGGCAGAATCATACTCCGTCCGTTTAAGTAACCGGCGGTAAGAGAATTTTTATTTTTCAAGAAATCCGCGGTGTTTTCGGCTGCCACAATTTCGCCCCCGTGTTCACCGGCGAGCGGGCCGAGTTCAACTACATAATCGGACGCCAAAATGGTGTCTTTGTCGTGTTCTACTACAATAAGGGTATTATCCAAATCGCGTAGATTTTTCAGGGTTTCAATGAGTCTGTCGTTATCACGCGAGTGTAAACCGATGGTCGGTTCGTCCAACACATACAGCACCCCCGTAAGACCGGAGCCGATTTGTGTAGCCAAGTGAATGCGTTGCGCTTCTCCGCCGGATAATGTTTGGCTTTTGCGTTCCAACGTTAAGTAACTAAGCCCTACGCTGTGCAAGAAATCCAACCGTGCCCGAATTTCTTTTAAAACGTCTTTAGCGATGATTTTTTCTTTATCCGTAAGCGAAAGAGAATGGAAAAAATCCTTGGCTGCTGATACTTGCATGGCGGTGATTTCGTGGATATTTTTTCCGTTTATTTTAACGGCTAAAGCTTCGGGTTTTAGGCGTTTTCCCAAACAAGTGGGGCAAGTTACTTCGCGCATAAAACGAGTGTAGACTTCTTCTTTTACAAAATCGCTTTCGCTTTCTTGGTAACGGCGTTTTAGGTTTGTGATCACGCCCTCAAAATCTTGTTCTCCGCCGGAAATGACCGAAGTGTAACTGGCTCCGCCCGTTCCGTACAACAGTAAATCCCGCTGCGCTTTGGGCAGTTTGTTCCAAGGGGTATTCATGTTGATTTTATTTTGACGGCAAACTTGGCGCAAAATATCGTAATAATATCCGCTCCAAGAATTTTTCCAGCGGTGAGTACGCGTGGTGACAGGGTTATCCCACGCGGCGATGGCTCCTTCGTTGATGGAGAGGGCTCCATCGGGAACAACTAAATCTTCGGCTACTTCTATTTTAAGGCCCAACCCGTTACAATCGGGGCAGGCCCCATAGGGAGAATTAAAAGAGAACAAGCGGGGTTCCAGTTCGCTAAAACCGATTCCGCAATGCGCACAAGCATTGCTTTCGCTGTATGTAAAGTCGATGGGAGAATCTCCGGTTGTTTCTAAAATGTGCACAAGTCCTTTGGCATACTTGAGAGCCGCTTCCAAACTTTCCACTAAGCGCTCTCGATCAAATTCATCTACGTAAAATTCGTCTACTACCAGTTCGATGGTATGTTTTTTGTAGCGTTCCAAAGAGGGGGTATTTTCTAATGTGATGATTTGCCCGTTTACACGTGCTTTTACATATCCTTCTTTTTTAAACTTGGCAAAAAGTTCTTCGTATGTTCCGGCCCTTCCGCGAACGACGGGAGATAAAATATAGAGAGTTTTATCGGTAAATTTTTTAAGGATATCTTGTGCAATTCCTTGCACGCTCCAGGTTTCTACTTCTCGTCCGCATTGGGGACAATGCCTATGTCCCACTCGAGCGAAGAGCAGGCGTAAATAGTCATAAATTTCCGTAACGGTTGCCACGGTGGAACGTGGATTTTTGGAAGGATTTCTTTGCTCAATGGAAATAGCGGGGGATAGGCCTTCAATATGTTCCACATCAGGCTTTTCCATGAGTTCCAAAAATTGACGCGCATAAGCGGACATACTTTCTACGTAGCGGCGTTGGCCTTCGGCATAGATGGTATCAAATGCCAAAGAACTCTTGCCTGAACCGGACAAACCGGTGACGACGGTCATTTTCCCCTTCGGGAGTGAAACGGTAATGTTTTTTAAATTGTGGCCTTTTGCGCCGATTACTTTAATGCTTTTCATATGCGTATCCGATAGAAACAAACGCCCGCAGGCAAAATCTTACGCGCGCGCGGGTGTTTTTTGTATAAATAAATTATATAATTTATATAACTTATTTTCCCGGAGACTCCCGCGTGAAAAAATCACTTAAATACTCGCTTTATGCGTTTGGTGTTTTGCTTTCTATTGCTCTTATCGCCGTCATGATTTATCAGGCGAAAGATAGTTTTGTTAAAATTTGGCAGACGGTAAAAATAAAGTATTTATTCTTATCGCTTTTTTCTGCCGTAATGATTTACGTCAGCATGGGGCTTGCCTTGTACGAAGTGCTTCGTATCATGGGGCGGAAAATCGGCAAGAGCGCCGCTATCGGAATTGCACTCGTTTCGACAATGGTCAATTATGTGGTGTCCTCTTTCGGGGCCAGCGGTTTTGCTTTGCGTGCTCATCTGCTTAACCGCCGCCGTGTGCCGTTTGGCACTTGTGTAACGGCCAGTATTGTGATATCGGTGCTTCTGTATTTCGTTTTAGCCATCATTATTTTGCAAGGGTCGGTATTGATGTTATTTAGCTCTTCGGCTACCACCATGCAACTTCTTAAAAACTTTATTCTCATCTTCGCAATGTGCGGTGTTTGCGTGGTGATTACGGCATTTTTATTCAATGACGAATGGCGTTCCAAATGGTTGCGCAGAATTTTTCGCATGATTAATAAAGTGCTTTTCCATGTCTTCCGCGCGCTTATTCCGAAAGGAAAATATGACGATTTTATGGACCAATTGGACGAAGGAATTGACCTTATCCACAAGAAAAAGAAAAAAATGACGTGGACGATTATCTATGTTTGTGCTGATTGGTTATTTACGATTTTAGTGCTTTATTTTGCTTTCCGTGCCGTAGGGGTACACATTTCCACCGGCGTATTAGTGGCTGGGTTTGCCGTGGGTATGGTGACCACCCTTATCCCTATTTTGCCCGGAGGATTGGGCGCCATGGAACTTGCTATGACGGCCGTCTACTCCCAAATGGGAATTGATTGGGACGCAGCCCTTATGGCTACGCTTATCTATCGGGTTGTTTATTATTTAGTGCCGGGCATTGTCAGTATTTTTATTTATTGGGGATTACAACTTTCATCCCCCGTCAGAACCAGACATCCCAAAGGAGTCCGCCATGAAAGAACGCATTAACGAATTGGTGCCGAACGTGCGCCCGAGTTGTTACGTACATAAAAGTGCTGTATTAATCGGCGATGTAACCGTAGGAGAAAATGTTTCCATATGGCCTTGCGCCGTTTTGCGTGGGGATATTGCTGCCATTTCCGTGGGAGATAATTCCAATATCCAAGAGAATGCCTGTATCCATGTAAACTATGGGGCTCCTGCTAAAATCGGTAAAGGGGTTAGTATCGGGCACGGTGCTGTGGTACACGGGAGTAAAATCGGCGATAATTGTTTGATCGGAATGAATGCCGTGGTGATGGAAAGCGAAATCGGGGCCAACTCCATTATTGGTGCGGGTACGGTGGTGCCGGCCGGTAAAAATATTCCTGCAGGTTCTTTAGTGATGGGGGTTCCCGCCAAAGTAGTGCGTCAGCTGGAAGAAGACGAAGTAAACGCCATTATGAAAAATGCGCGTGAATACTCCGCCGCCATTCGCCTTTATAAAGACCATTGCGAGGAAATGTAATCATGAAAAAAGTGGTGCTGATAGAAGATTCCAAGGTTTTAGGCACCGCGTTGTGCGGCGCACTGAAGGTGGAAGGGGTGGAAGTCCATTGGGCCGAAAACGGTGTGGCGGGCGTTCTTTTGGCCAAACAAACCAAGCCGGATTTAATTTTATTGGATTTGATGCTTCCTAAATTAAGCGGTTTTGAAGTTTGCAAAATGTTAAAGACCGATAATGCCACCTGGCGGATACCGATTGTAATTATGTCCACACTGTCCGATCCCGAATCGCGCGATCGTGCCACAGAAGCCGGTGCCGATCATTTTATTCCCAAACCGTATGACTTGGCCTCCACCATGGCCGAAATTAAAAAACATTTAAAAATATAAAAAGGAGCCCGTATGGCTGTTACAAAAAAAGTTACGGCGAAAAAAGCCGAAGGTAAAAAACAAGTTGCAGTTAAAAAAACCGTTGTTAAAAAATCGGCCCCCAAGCGTGCCGCGGTAGATGTGGCCGCCTTGGAAGAATTATTGGAAAGCAATCGGCCTTCCGAAGTGTTGGAAAAACTGGTTTCCCTTCGCACAAAAGATGCTCAGCTTTGGTTTTTAACAGGCGAAGCTCACCGTCAATTGGGTTCCTTTGAAGCGGCTCTTAAAAGTTATGCCAAGGGGTTAAACATAGCCGAAGAAGCCGAGGTTCGCATGGATACGCTTTTGGCCATGGCTGCGTGCTACCGCACGCTCGGGCATTCTGCCGCTGCTTATGAATTAGCTGAAGAAACTTTACAAATGGCACAAGAAATGGAATACGACGAATACGCCGTGCGTGCCATGCAAGAGATGGGCATGGCTTTGCGCGCATGGGGCCGTTTGGAAGAAGCGTTGGATTGGTTGGATACGGTTCTTGCTGCCTATACACAACAAAAAGATTATGCCGGCATGAGCTTTATTTATTGGGCCAAGGGCGGTATTTTCCGCTTGCAAGGCCATTTTAAAGAAGGCATTGAACAATTTAAAAAGGCTATTTCTTTTGCCAAAAAAGCGGGAGATGAAATCAGTTTAGCCTACGGTTATTGCGGGTTGGCCGGCATCAGCCGTATTTGCGGCAAGATTGACGACTGTGTGAAAAACTATCAAGCAGCCGAAAAAATCTTCCGTAAAAGCGAAGACGTATTCGGTAAAGCTTACACCAATTGCGGCATGGCTAACGGATTGCGCCAACAAGGAAAGTATGATGTAGCTCTTCGACACTACAACGTGGCAGACAAACTCTACTCCGCCATCAACGATACGGTGGATTTGGGTTTTGTAAAATGGGGCCGTGCGGATATTTTAAAAAGAAAGAATAAAATGCAGGAAGCGCTGAAAGATTTGCAAGAAGCTCAAGTTCTTTTCGATAATTCGGACGAAACACGCGGGCAAATTTTAACGAAACTTTCCTTGGCGCAAGTGTTGTATGCGCTCGGGCGAGTGGAAGAAGCGGAATCCCTTTATGATGCGGGGGTAAAACAGGCCCGTGCCGAGGGCTTGCATACCTATTTGGAGAGTTATACTTAATTAAAAGGTTGATTTTTCGTTAAAAAAACCTATAATTTATGTATATGCCCTTAGGGGTGTATTTCGAGAGGAAATTCTATGAAAAAATTATTATTGATATTAAGTGTTTTGTTTGTGTCTTCTTCTGTGTTGTCGGCTGCTGACACCATGAAGATGGTAACCTATTTCCCTGTCCCATACGTGGCATATAGCCAAGTAAAAGTGAAGGAACAACTGGATATCGGGACAGCAAGCAATGCCTGTCGTTTAGATTTAGGTTGTGCGAATTCTCGTTTATCCTTGAAAGTGGAGGATGGTATAAACTTGGTGAAAGGGATGCTTGCCTTTGCCGATAAAGAGACTACACCGTCTGTCACTTTAACTACTACAGAAACTATTATCGGGAAGGGTGCTGGAGAATCTAGTTTTACGTTTAGTAATAATTTAACAACTAAAAATATAAAAGATGCTTTGAGTTTTCAGGTGACCGCTTTTAATCCTGATACCTTTTATTTATTTCCGGGTTATCATACAGGCAATGCGTTTCCCTCCTGTTCTGCAGGGATTTCGTGGGAACGGGTAAGATTGAAAAACGTAGACGAGGTCTATTTGGTTTGCGGAGATGCTCCGTCGACAAGTGGGGGAACGACATCATCTTCTTCGAAAACGTATAAGTGGAAATATACTAGAACGGAGAGTACCGGTGGAGGGCCTGCCCCTTGTCAAGATCCGGAGCAAGGTACATGTGGGACATGTACTTCTTCTAATGAGGGGGCCACTTGTTACGAAGGAGATGTGAGGGGACCGTATTGCCCCGCTCAGGAAGGATGCGACCGAGAGCCTGAAACCTGTGACTATAGCAGAGTGTATTATACGTGTACTGCTGAGTGAGTTTTGGTATAAAATGAATCTTAATAAAAGGGGTGGTTGAGTAATTCAACGCCCCCTTTTTATTATCGTTTCTTTGACCTAGATTAGATGTTTTGAATATAGAGACAGATTTTTCTAATCGTAATTTTTGGATGTGATTAAAAGTTGAGATATCGAAGAGATTCTAATAAAAGTCTTGGACAAAAACTAAAGAATCGGTTCCAGTTCTCGTTCGTAGCCGTCAGCGGCAACTACGCGCGCTTTAAAAATAGAGCCCACTTCTACCGGTTTTGTAAAGGTCACCTTGCCGTCAATATCCGGTGCATCTTTATAGGTGCGGCCAAAGTCCGGTCCGTCAGAAATAGCTTCCACTACCGTTCCCAACAGGCGTTTATTTATTTTGTCGATTACGCGGCTTTGCACTTCCACCAATTCTGCAGCCCGTTCGTGTTTTACTTTAGCAGGCACTTGCTCCATACTATATGCCGCAGTTCCTTTTTCGCGGAAGTATTCAAAAACGCCCAGGTTGTCAAATTCGTAATCCTTTACAAATTTTTTCAGTTCGTTGAAGTCTTTTTTTGTTTCTTCGGGAAAACCCACAATAAAGTTTGTCCGTAAAGAAATATCCGGCACCTCTGTTTTTAACATATCGAGTGTACGGCGGATTTGTGTTCCGTCACAATGGCGATTCATGCGTTTTAGCACGGGGTCGGCAATGTGTTGGAGGGGAATGTCGATATAATGAAAAATTTTATCCGTAGAGGCTATCAATTGCGCCAATTCCTTTGTGACGCGGTGCGGATACCCATACATAATGCGTAAACGCCCCAAACCGCGGATTTTAAGCAGTTTTTCCAGTAACGGTACTAAGTATGGCTTTCCGTATAGATCCATGCCGTAAGAGGTGGTATCCTGTGCAATTAAAGAAATTTCTTTCACTCCTGTTTCTACAAGCAGTTTCGCTTCGCGCACAATGTCGCCCATGGGTTTGGAAACATATCTCCCACGGATAAACGGAATGGTACAATACGCACAGCGGTTGTTGCACCCGTCGGCTACTTTTAAATAAGCGGTGTGCGGTGCGGTAAGCGTCATTTTGTATTCGGGTAAATAAAGGTTAGAAGGTAAAGGATCCAAAAATACTCCTTTTTTCTTAAGGGTTGTTTCTGCCGTTTGTTGGGCACCGATGGAGAAAATTGTATCAATGTCCGGAAATTCTTGGCTGATTTGCTCGCGATATCTTTCCACCAAGCAACCGGTAACAGCCACTCTTTTTATTTTTCCTTCTTGCTTAAGTTGAAGAGCATAGCGGATTTCTTCTTTGGCCTCTTTAACTGCCGAGGCAATAAATCCGCATGTGTTAATAAGGACGGTGTCCGCTTTTTCCGGAGAAAAAACCATCTTGTGCCCGTTGGCAATTAAGCGTGCGGAGAATTCTTCGCTGTTGGTTAAGTTTTTGGGGCAACCTAAACTGATTAAATAAAATTTCATAAAGTTCTCTCTTATACGGCTACGTCTTCGGTAATGGCAGGTTTTTCGTGGTCGTCATCGTCCAAATCATCTTCGTCGGTGGAGAGGATTGCCATTCCGAACGTAACCACTCCAATACGGCCGATAATCATTGTGCCAATGATGATAAGCTTTCCCAACCAAGAAAGTTCCGCCGTTACGCCCGTAGACAAGCCGGCTGTGCCCAGTGCGGCAGTAGATTCAAAAAGAAGTTTTAAAAAGGGTAAATCTTCCGTCCATGTAAGTAAAAACACACTGGTAAATAAGAAAAGAATATACAGCAAAAAGGTGGATGTGGCGGAGTATAAGCGCACTACGGGAATGCGTCTTCCCAGAAATTCCACACGTGTGTTGAGTTTCAAGCGATTGTACATAAGTGCCATCAAACTGCAAAAAACAGTGGTTTTCATACCGCCGGCAGTACCGGAGGGGGAACCGCCTACACTCATCAGCAACATCAAAATAAGTAGAGAACAAGAGGACAAAGACCCGATATTAACCGTATTATATCCGGCAGTAGTCATAGCGGCGGTAGATTGAAAGAACGCTTCCCATAAAGTAATACCCGGTGAGGTAACAAATAAAGTAAACGTACCGAAGGCTACCATACAAAAGGTGCATACCACAATAATTTTAGTGGTAAAAGAAATGGCTTTTGTTTTCCGTCGGATAAAATTAAATAAGTCCGTCACAACAATAAAACCCATGGCGCCTGCCAAGGATAAACACGAAATAACAATATTGATGGTTTTGCTGTCTGCAAAGTTTTCCAAACTGTTATTCCACAAAGAAAAACCTGCCGTACAAAAAGCAGAAACACTATTAAAGATGCTGTACCAAGCGGCATCAAAAATACCATAGTTGTGATGACGGAAATAGTTAAACAAAAATACTGTACCGATGCTTTCTGCAACGATGGTAAACACGATGGCAGCCCACAAAAAATCGGAAAGTTTTAACGTGTTGGGGAGGGATACTTCGGCGGAAAGATTTTCCTGTTGGTGTTTGCGCAAACGATGTCTTTCCGAAAAAGAAATAAAGAAGAAAGACGAAAAAGTCATATACCCCAACCCACCGATTTGAATGAGAATCAGCACCACTAATTTGCCTAAAAACGTGTAAGAAT
Organism: Elusimicrobiaceae bacterium; assembly: GCA_045580265.1. Classification (GTDB taxonomy): domain Bacteria; phylum Elusimicrobiota; class Elusimicrobia; order Elusimicrobiales; family Elusimicrobiaceae; genus Avelusimicrobium. The sequence goes on from JAZNNM010000003.1 coordinate 35,358, forward strand.
CGGCAAAGTTTACACTGTTAAGGCCCGCGGAGGAAACAGCCGCTGCCGAGGTGAATAAGTTATCCAAAAACGATACATCCGTGCTGTTCATAAACGGCAGGGAGAGAATAATCCACCCCAAAAAAGTATAAGCCAGCACCGTTTGTGCAATGTTTTGGTGCGGGGTAAGGTGCAGAAGAAAAATAGAGTATTTCTTCAGCGATATTTTGATAAATTCTTTTGTTTTTGCGATTGCTTCGCGCCAGTTAATAGAGGCCATAAAATTATTATATAAATTTGGGTTTTTCCTCGCAAAAAACTCACACTAAAAAATAAAGTGCAATAAAAAAATTCAAACAAGTGTTTGAAAAATATACAGGAGGTAATCTTATGAACAAAATGAAACTTTGTGTGATGTTAGGTAGCTTTGTGATGTTAGGCGGCTGTATGGCCACGGTGTCCCCGAGCGGACGGGTAAGCATGGCGTATGTTCCTACCTCTACGGTAGTAGTGGAAAAGCACCACAGGGGGGGAGAAAGGCGTTACTATCACGCACCAATCGTCCAACATATATATACAAAACCCGGCCCCCGTTACGCCTATTATCAAAAACAACGTTACGGTAAAAAATACGGTCCTGTTATCGTCAAACCCCAAGCCCGCCCCGACAAAGGTTATCGAAAAAACGGTCTTGGTAAAGCAAAACCCTCCCAAAAAGGGAAACTCGGTAAACAGCAAGCCTATTTCGGGAAAGGAGGTAATAAAGGACAAGAAAAAAGAGCCTTCCAAGCAGGCCCCTCCCGCACAGAACAAAAATTCGGGGGGAAAAAACAAGGCTCCTTCCAAGCAAAACGCGCTAACGCCGGTCAAAAATCCTTCGGGCAACAAAGCGTCGGCCAAGCCAAACACCTTTACCCCGGCAAAAAATCAACCGGCCAACAAAGCGTCAGGCTCGGCCAAGCCTCAAAACACACAGGCGGGGGGAAACATCAAGGGAGGTAATAATGGAAAAGGTGGCGGTAATGCCAAAAGGTGGTAGAAAAAAATAAATGCTTAAAATAAAATGTATAAACTAAATATCCCCCAGTCGGGCTGGGGGATATTTAGTTTAGTTATAGAACTCTTTTTCCATTTTTTGGAAGAATTTACAGATGTTTTTTGTGTCCTCTAAATATCGCTTATAATCTTGTTCTGTTTTTTTCATTTTATCACAAACTTGTAAAGCATTAATAACGATAGCGGTTAAAGGTATTTTGTTTTCTCGGGATAGCTTATTCATATTCTGTTCACTTCTGCTCACAATTTTCCCTTGTTCTACCGTTAGCAGAGGCGCAAAATTATACTCAAACTTACAGACCCCCTGTTGTTGAAAAGCAGGCGTTGAGTTTAACACTGCTTTAATAGGAGAACCCTCATTGGTAAGCAACGTATCAATGACAGAATTTTTACCCATATTTGTGTAATTCCAAAAAACAGTCATAGTGGATAGAATTTTATCCTGCTCATTAAAAAATGCTTGTACATATAAAGTTTTGTCTGCATAAAGCAAGGAAATACAATTCTTTTCTGTCAAAGAGACGGCACCGCTTTCTTCCAAAAACGGGAAACGCCACGTTACCCCTCTGGCATCCGTTGTACGCTCTGCCGTCAGGAAATGCTCCCCGTTTTTAAAAGTGATTTCTTTTTCACCGATTTGTAGCGTCCAGTACTCGTGCCATACTTCCATCAGGTAACGATTATTTTGAAGAGGAGTAAGGGGGTTTTCATGATAGAAAAATGGCAATTGATACTTGGTGTGTTTTATATTTCCTTCTTCGTCATATTCATAAGATCTGTTGCCGATAGTGTATTTTTTTCTATTTAGTACTTTTGCATTTTTATACACGGTATCATCACAAAAACTTTTCCAACCCTTTTGTGCACGTTCGTTAAAAGAACCGTATCTGTTCTTTAGCGTTAAATCCATTAAATTAATAAATCCGTCCACATCATCGCAAGCTAGGGAGTCAGCATAAGACATAATGGCATCATACGAATCTATCCGGTTAGAAGATGAATGTGTAGCCGAAGCGTTCTGTTCAGCCCCTTGATAGTATTGGTCCGCTAACCCAAGAGAATGGCCTACTTCGTGGATAAGGATGGATAAGAGTTTTTCATAGTTATTTGTTCCACTAGCATATGAAATCGCTCTTGGAATCACGATTAGTTTTTCAAAAAGAATACAGCCTTCGGCATCTTCGGAGCAAAGTTTCTCTAAATGCTCGGAAGTGGCTAAAAGAAGCTGAATATCAGCATCCTTATGAACGGAAGTTTCCTCCAGCCGTGCCTTTTTTTGAAGTAAAGGCAAGATGTCTGCAAATTCTTCCGCACGACCGCTCTTTTCTATTTGTTGCAAAACATGGGTCGGCCAAGCATTTATTGCTTGCGATAATAAGTCGGAGGCCAAGCGGTCTTAGGAAGACAAG
>JAZNNM010000004.1:0-177500 GCA_045580265.1 Elusimicrobiaceae bacterium
CCACAATCTGAACTGGGACATAGTTTAGGGATTGGTTCCATCTTACGATATTGCTGCCCTCTGTCTATGGCATTGTAGTACGTGTGTAGCCCTGGACATAAAGGCCATGATGATTTGACGTCATCCCCACCTTCCTCCACGTTGTCCGCGGCGGTCTCCTGAGAGATCTCATTGCTGAGCAACACAGGATAGGGGTTGCGCTCGTTGCGGGACTTAACCCAACATCTCACGACACGAGCTGACAGCAACCATGCAGCACCTCGGCTGGCTCCCTTGCGGGTCACCTCTACTTTCATAAAGATTACCACCAGTCGTGCGAGCCCAGGTAAGGTTTTTCGCGTAGCGTCGAATTAAACCACATACTCCACCTCTTGTGCGGGTCCCCGTCAATTCCTTTGAGTTTTAACCTTGCGGCCGTACTCCCCAGGCGGATAACTTAATGCGTTAGCGTCGGCACGGAAGGGGTCGATACCTCCCACACCTAGTTATCATCGTTTACGGCTAGGACTACCGGGGTATCTAATCCCGTTTGCTCCCCTAGCTTTCGCACTTGAGCGTCAGTAAAGGCCCAGAGATCCGCCTTCGCCACCGGTGTTCCTCCTAATATCTACGCATTTCACTGCTACACTAGGAATTCCGATCTCCTCTGCCTCACTCAAGAACGCCAGTTTCTGTTGCAGTTTCTGGGTTGAGCCCAGAGATTACACAACAGACTTAACATTCCGCCTACGCGCGCTTTACGCCTAGTAATTCCGAGTAACGCTCGCCACCTACGTCTTACCGCGGCTGCTGGCACGTAGTTAGCCGTGGCTTATTCGATGGGTACCGTCATTTTTTTCTTCCCCATCAAAAGGAGTTTACAATCCGAGAACCTTCATCCTCCACGCATCGTTGCTGGATCAGACTTGCGTCCATTGTCCAAAATTCCCCACTGCTGCCTCCCGTAGGAGTAGGGCCCGTGTCTCAGTGCCCTTGTGGCCGGTCGCCCTTTCAGGCCGGCTATCCGTCGTCGCCTTGGTAGTCCGTTACACTGCCAACTAGCTGATAGAATATAAGACCGTCTCCAAGCGATAAATCTTTGATATCTAAATGATGCCACTTAAATATGTTATGGGGTATTAGCAATCCTTTCGGACTGTTATTCCCCACTCAGAGGTAGGTTTCTTATACATTACTCACCCGTCTGCCACTAAACTTTACTTTGTATTGCTACAAAGCAAAGTCCCGTTCGACTTGCATGTGTTATGCACGATGCCAGCGTTAACTCTGAGCCAGGATCAAACTCTCCATTAGAATTAATTACCTTTAAATCGCAAGCGGTTTAAAGGTCCTCAATCGCTAACAGCGAGCTGTTGACATTTGACTCTACTTACTTTTGAATTAACTTGGTGTCATAATATAGTATATGACTTACTTTAATGAGCTTTGAACTGTTAAACCTTACGGTTTTTCCGGTTCAAATCGCCCATTCGCACATTGCTGTCAAATTTTCAGAGAGCAAAAATTCCTCGTTGCTGTTTTTCAAATTGAAAAAAGCAGTGGAAATTTTTATTAACTTCTTTGCGCTGTAAAAGCTACAAAGATATTATAACAAAATTTACTTCGCTTTGTCAAGCCTTTTATTAAAGACTTTCTTCAACTACTCGGCTTGTCAATTCTTACTACTCTTATATTAAAGCATATTTTTTAAAGTTTGTCAAGCTTTTTTAAAATTTCTTTTCAAACCACTTGTTGCCTGCTTACTGGCCACATTTATATTAAAGCATATTTACAACTAATTGTCAAGTCTTTTTTACACTTCTTGATTTATCCAAGGAAGTCATGGCCACTAAGGACCGAAGGGTTAAGACTGGACGGTATTATTTATTTTGTTTTTATGTTTGTGTAAAACTAACTTGATCTGCTGGGCTCAGTCCATCGGCTGCCTTTTCTAATATAAGGTGATGTTTCGCTGCAGAAAAGTTTTCTGTTTACAACTGTTATAAAAACGAAAGAAGTTTTTTGTTTGTTAAAAGATCAATTCTGACTACTCTTATAGTCTAGCAAAAAAAGACAGAAATGTCAAGACCCATTTTTCTATTTTTTCAAAAACATGAAAAAGGGTTCTTGAAAACTTCCGTGGAAACAAAGCTTTTTTGTTTCCTATATAACTAGTATATCTAATTTTGTTTTATTTGTCAACTCTTTTTTCTCCGTCGAGAAAAAATCTTTTTGACTTATATTTTCTATTACAATACAAAAAATAAAACAAAAGATCTCTTCGTTATTCTTATATATAAAAGATATCAAAAAAGAAATATTTGGTCAATATACATCCTTTGTTCTTTGTACGCGCGCGTGCGCGCTCATTTAGTATCCGGCTTTTAATCAGCTCTTGTTAAAAAGTTCTTACTTTAAGAAGAAATTTGCTATCTTATATATATGGATACGGAAACTCTCTTAAAAAATACTTCTCGCAGCTTATATCTAAGCGTACAGGTTTTGCCTAAAGCCATGCGCCCTGCTTTCTCCATAGCCTATTTGCTCTGCCGATACGCCGATACCATTGCAGATACTGCCATACTGCCAATATCTCGCCGATTATATTGGATTGAAAGATTTAAAGATCTTATCGTTACACAAAATGCTGAACAAATAGAACAATTAACAAAAGAAATTAATGGGGCTTCGGAAAATCCTTACGAAAAGGAATTAATCAAAAGGCTTCACCCATGTTTGGAAGCTTTTAATCGGATTTCCAAAGAACAGAAACCCTTGATTTTAGAAGTAGTACAATCCGTTTGCGAGGGGATGTGTTTAGACTTAAATTTTTTCCCGCAAGAAACAGGGCTCCAACCCAAAGCTTTTCCTTCTCACAACGAATTGGAGCATTATTGCCGATTAATGGGAGGAATGCCCGGATTGTTTTGGAGTAAATTGATTTATACCACAACTAATATTCAAATGGGGGAAGAAAAATTTTATCAATTGGGGAAACACATCGGAGATGCTTTACAAATTGTAAATATTTTACGCGATATTCCCAAAGACTTACGTATCAATCGTTGTTATTTCCCCTTAGAAGATTTACAAAAAGAAAGCCTCTGCGAAAAAGATTTATTGCTATCGGAAAATTCCGTTCGTTTTGAACCCATTAAAAAGAAATGGATTTTGTGGGGAGTAGAAAGATTAAAAAGCGGAAAAGAATACTTCCGCCAACTCCCTAAAATTCAACTGGGACAACGCGCCGCGGTAGCATGGCCCATGCTTTGGACAGCAGACAGCCTCTACAAGCTTCTCTTGGAAAAAGATTTATTAAACCCGAAAAAACGTGTAAAAATTTCCCGTTGGGTAATTTATTCTACCATGCTGCTTACTCCTTTTATTTTAGTCAGCAACACTTTATTTGAAAAGTGGTTAGATAGGAAATTGGACAAGTTCTCTCAGTAAAAACCTTCTTTTTTCAAAAAAGACCTATATACAAAAATAGGTCTTGAAAATAAAGCAATTATCCTTATAGTATGTATAAGTACTTAGGGATCGCCCGACTTCCTTGGTTGCAGTTGTGAAAGTACAGCGTACCTTCCTATTGCATAAGACCCGGATACGGAGCCCCCTTAGGAACGAGGAACATAAGTCATGATGATGACACTAATGAGCTAAACCCCCGAAATAATATGCGGGGGTTTATTTTTATCTCGTTTTTAAGAGGAATTTGTAGAAAGAAATTTATTTTCCTGCCCGTTCCTTCTCTTTCATTTCTTTCCACAAAGCAAGAGCTTCTTCGGGGGTAGATGCTTTGGCTCCCTCCCCGAACACATGGGGATGACGACGGTGCAGTTTATCATACAGACCTGCAATAACATCTTCTATTGTAAACTTCCCTTCTTCGGCAGCGATTTGGCTGTGAATCAATACCTGCAATAAAACATCCCCCAGTTCTTCTTTCATATTTTCATCATCTTTTTTATTGATGGCGTCAATAAGTTCTTGCGACTCATTCTGCAAACACTTGATTAATGTTTCGTGCGTTTGTTTCTTATCCCACGGGCAACCGTTCGGCCCACGCAAGATTGCAAAAGTTTCCACCAAATCGTTAAATGTAGGTTTCATTTGTAGCCTCTTGGAAAAAATGGTATACATTTATTATATGAAAATAAAATTCTGCCGATACATTGTTTTAGCTGTTTTGTTTTTATTCCCGTCGCTGGCTTCTGCACAGTTGACGGTCGTACGTACCGACGGAAACAAAGTATATATTGATATATCTTCTTTATCCCGTCATGTACAAACCGGAGAAACTTTTAAAGTTATTTTGTCTTCTGAAAAACTAACCAATCCGAAAACCGGAAAAGAACTTGGACTGGTGCACAACTATTCCGCCGAAGGGAAAATTACAGAAGTACAACCTCTGTATGCTATTGGAGAACTGTCCTCCGCCGACGAAATAAAAGTAGGACAGGAAGCTGTTTTAGAAACGAACCATTCCAAAACAGCCCCCAGCAATTCTTCTCCCGAACCGAAACGTTCCAACGAAAGAAGAAAAAAAGTTTCTTCTCGTAAAGTCATTACCTATGAACCGATTCAACAAGAAATTATCAGCTTGACGGAGGCAGACGTTACGGCTCCTCGAGCAAAGGATTTAATTACTCTTTCCAAGAAAGGAAAAGTAACCGTTTGGAACCGCCAAGGAGAAACTTTGCAAGAGGTTTTATCCTATCAAATTCCGGCCAACAAAACTCCTCTTACTATTTCTTCCGATAGAGTGAGAGATTGGAGACTGGCCGAAATTTTTGTTTCGGTTTATGATGCTGCTCGCGAGAAAATTTCCACCCTTGTTTTAGAAAACGCAAACGGACAATTAAAAGAGATCGATTCTTTGCCTTACTTTATAAAAGAATTGGGTTGCGGTAGTGACAAAGACGTTTTTGCTCAAAAGCCGTTTGTTTCGGGAATTCGACCCGGAAATGCCCGCGAATTGGACTATGAAAGAGGAAAATTTAAACTTGATGATGACTCTTTTTCTACTCAACGAAATTGGTTGACGGGCATAAACCGCTACGACGTAGCAAAAGACGATTCGGACAATCTTCTCTACACCTCTTCTAACGGCAAAATCCGCATGACGTTACCCCTTGGAAAACGAGCCGAAAGCGATTCCGTTTTTGCTACTGCTCCAAATCGTGTAAAATATAAACAGGAAGTATTACAATTCTATCCTTCCTTGCAAGTTTTTGGACCGGACGGCCGCGCCACTATCGCCGCCGTAGAAAATACGGCTAAGATGGGCTTACTTTCCGATACTTTCGGTCAATATGAGTCCGGAAAAATCCATTTCTTAACTTTTGAGAAAGGCCGCCTGAACATTACCGATACGGTGGAGTTGGACGGGGTAATTTATGATACTGCCTGTTCAAATACGTCTATTCTGACAGCCGAAGTTTTAGCCGACGGGACTACTTCCGTCGTAGAAGTTTTAAAATAATTTAGGAGAAATACTGTGCAACAAACAAACGAACAAATCAACGTATTAGACAAGGGCTTCGTGCGCTTGGTAGATTTTATGGGAGGAGACCAACGTGCGGTACAATCTGCTCGCGTTTCTTTTGGCGCGGTTTCCAAGGGGGAAGAGCAAGATAAACGCTTGATTAAATACTTGATGCAACATGCCCATCACACCCCGTTTGAGCACTGCTATTTCCAATTTCATATCTGCTGCCCGATTTATGTAGCCCGTCAATGGATGCGTCATCGCTGGGGATCTTATAACGAAGTAAGTGCCCGCTATACGGAAGTAAAAGATGAGTTTTACATTCCCGAGCAATTCCGTGGGCAAGACACCAAAAACAAGCAAGGATCTGTCGCTGATTCTCAATTAGACAACGAAGCCTTGCGCAAAATTTACGAAGAAAGCATTGAGGCCTCTTATGCGGCTTATCATAAATTAATTGAAGCCGGCGTAGCGCGCGAAATGGCGCGCGGGGTATTGCCGGTTTGCCAATATACTCAATTTTACTGGAGTGTAAACGCCAGAAGTTTATTTAATTTCCTTTGCTTACGCATGGATAAACACGCTCAAAAAGAAATTCGGGTTTATGCAGACGAAATTGCAAAAATCGTGGCAGAAAAAATGCCATGGTCTTGGGAAGCTTTTGAATCATTAAATAAACAACTCCCGTTAGGCTCCGAATAAAAATATATCAAAAGGGGAACTTTATGAAAATACTGGGCATGATTATGGCCGGGGGGAAAGGAGAACGTCTCTATCCGTTAACGAAAGAACGTTCCAAGCCGTCCGTTCCGTTCGGCGGAAAATACAGAATTGTGGATTTTGTGCTTTCCAACTTTGTTAACTCGGGGATTTTTTCTTCGTATGTGTTGGTGCAGTACTTATCTCAAAGCTTAATTGAATATCTTCGCACCACTTGGAGAAGTGAAGGTATTACCTCGGACCATTTTTTAACCTGCGTCCCGCCACAAATGCGTTTGGGTGAAATTTGGTACCGCGGCACGGCAGATTCCGTTAGACAAAACATCAATTTGGTAAAAGACTTTGCACCCGACTTGGTTGCCATCTTCGGGGCAGACCATATCTACCGCATGGATATTCGGCAGATGATCGACTTTCACTTAAAAAACAAAGCCGATGTTACCGTGGCTGCCAACACAGTTTCTATTGAAGAAGCCACCGCCTTTGGGGTGTTAGGAGTAGACAAGGAAAGCAGAATTGTACGTTTCGACGAAAAGCCGGCAAATCCTACCCCCATTCCAAACAATCCGAAAGCGGCTTTTGCCTCTATGGGGAATTATATTTTTAATACCGACGTGTTGTTACAAGTATTACAAAAACGTTTCTGTGACGTCCCCGCATTGGATTTCGGGAAACATATTTTACCCAAAATTCTAACAGATTACAGAACTTTTGCTTATGATTTCCGCAGCCAAGTCCTCCCCGGTGCTAAATCGTATGAAGAACAGGGATACTGGAGAGATGTGGGCACCATTGAATCCTTCTGGCAAACAAATATGGATTTATTGGGACCGACACCCAAACTGGATTTAAATAATGCCGCTTGGCCTATTAATACAACCATCAACCGGGTTCCCGCCACGAAACATTTGGGAGGAACGGTAACCAATTCTATTATTGGGGCCGGTTGTGTAATTCACCCGAAATCCAAAGTAAAAAATTGCGTCATCAGCGATAGTGTCATCATTGGGGAAGGCGCCGAATTAGAAGGATGCGTGATTATGGATAATTGCGAAATTAAAGCGGGAGCTAAACTTAAAAAAGTAATCATGGACCGGTTTAATACGGTTGCTCCCAAACAAACCATCGGCATTAATGTGGAAGAAGACGCACAAAAATACTACATTGATCCTTCGGGAATTGTGGTTATTCCGCGCGGCAAAAGCAAATTCTTATAATCAACAAGCGCGGCCTTAAAAAGCCGCGCTTTTCTTTTATGATCAAAACACTAAAACTCAGAAACCAAGAAGAAATTTTAATTGCTTTAGGCATTCAAGATCGCAAATTGCGTGCTTTAGAAAAAAATTTTAAAGTCACCGTCTTTGTAAAATACGATGAAGACGGAGCCGGTGCGCTTTTATCCATTAAAGGTACAAATTCCCGCGTAGATAAAGCGTTAGCTAAACTTCAAAAAGATTTAGCACTGAATGACGATAAACGGCCATTGGATACCACCCAAGACACAATTCCTTTTGCCAATAATGTTGTTTTCCGCCCCGAACATGCCCGCCCCATAGAAGCACGCAGCGAAAACCAAAAGAAATATATAGAAGCTGTTTTTGCGCACGACTTGGTCATTTCTTCCGGTCCGGCCGGAACCGGCAAAACGTTTTTGGCTTGTGCCTGTGCGTTGCGTGCTTTGGAATTGGGCCTGGCACAAAGAATCGTAGTTACCCGTCCTATCGTAGAAGCCGGAGAAAAGCTGGGTTTTTTACCGGGGGATATTGAAGAAAAAGTAGACCCCTATCTGCGCCCTATTTATGATGCCTTCTATTCTATGCTTGGCATGGAAAAATTCAATTCTCTCAAATATAATAATATTTTGGAAATAGTTCCTTTAGCTTATATGCGTGGGCGCACGTTGGAAAAAGCTTTTATTATTTTGGACGAAGCCCAAAACACTCTCCCCGCACAAATGAAAATGTTCCTCACTCGTATGGGAGTAGGATCTAAAATGATTGTAAACGGAGACCTAAGCCAAATCGACTTACCCAATAAAAAAGAAAGCGGACTGTTACAAGCCTCATCGGTATTAGGAAAGGTGGAAGGTGTGGCTTTTGTAGAATTTACCGGACAAGATGTTGTGCGCCACCCGTTAGTGAAGGATATTGTAGCCGCTTATGACAAATGGGACAAAAAACATTCCAAGGAAAACAAATGATCTCACATATTTTTTATCAAACCGATATTCCCCGTTACTTACGCAAAACAGGTCTTTTTAAAAAAGCACTTGAGAAAGGGCTTAAAAATTTTGTCCGAAAAAATATCGAGGTAAACGTAATTTTTGTGGATGAAAAAGAAATTTTACGAGTTAATAAGTCTTTTTTAAATCATCACTATGTAACAGATGTTATTTCTTTTAATCACGAAAAACCTCCTTTTGAAACTGATGAACCTTGGGCTTTCGGTGATATCTTTGTATGTTATCAAGAGTCGCGAAAGAATGCCAAAAACTTCGGACATACTTATTTGCAAGAAATGTTGATGTATGTCACTCACGGCGCGCTACATTTAAGCGGAATGGACGACCACGACCCCAAAAATCGTGCCGAAATGGATAGACAAGCTGAAAAAATCATTCAGCAAGTTCTTCAAAAATAATTCCAAAAATTATGTAGGGAAACAGAAAAACGGATAGGAGTTATCCGTTAAAGCGGTTCATTGCTTTTTCCAAGCCGTCTTTTAAATAAGCTTCCAAGGCCTCTACCGCACGAGATAAAGACTCTTTCAGCACGACTTCTTCCGATTTTGGAAAATTGGATAAAACGAAATTGGCTAAATCAAAACGCTCCGGTTTGGGGCCTACCCCTAACCGCAGGCGAGGAATGTCTTGCGTGCCTAATTGTTCTATCACGCTTTTCATTCCTTTTTGTCCACCGGCGGAACCGTTTTTTCGAATACGCAATTTCCCTGTATCTAAAGAAATGTCGTCAAAACAGATCACGCAGTTTTGCGGAGCAATTTTATAAAATCGGGCAAGGCTGGAAACAGCCCTACCCGATTCATTCATATAAGTGGTAGGTTTGAGAAGAAAAACATCTTGTCCCTCAACACAAACCTTTGCATAATCCCCTAAGTTTTGCCAAGCTTTCCAATCGGCTCCCCACTTTTCTGCGGCTGCGTCCAACACCATAAAACCGGCATTGTGCCGCGTACGCGCATATTGAGAACCGGGGTTACCTAACCCAACCAAGAGGTATTGCATAAACTATTTGCCTTTGGTCAAATTGCCTTCAGCGTCTTTTTTACCTTTGGTGGAAGAGCTACCAGGTTGAGCAGCATCATCAGCCGCAGCGGCAGTATCTTCTTTTTGTACCGTCAAGAATACCACGGGGGCTTCTTTATCGGTTACGAGTTCAACACCTTCCGGCAATTTGATATCGCCAGCCAACAAACCTTTGTTGATGGTTACGCAGGTAATGTCGACCACGATTTCATGCGGAATAGCGCTTACCAAGGCGCGCACTTCGAGTTGGCGCAAGATGTGTTCCACCATGGCACCATATTGGGCCACATCGGCAGGGGTACCTTCCAATTTAAGCGGAACGACTACGTCCATGGTATCTTTCATGGCTACGCGTTGGAAATCGGCGTGGATCGGATTATCGGTTACGGCATGGTATTGGATTTCTTTTACGAGCACCAATTCTTTGGCACCGTTCAAGTCCATTTCCACAATAGTATTTTTACCGGCTTTTACGATTTTTTCCAAATCTTTTACGCTCACGATAATGCTGACGGGTTCTTTATGGCCGCCGTACACCACGGCCGGGATTTTTTTCTCCGCACGAATTTGGGAGAGGGTCCCTTTCACGCCGATCCCTTCGCGGGTAACGGCAGTAATGCTTACTTTTTCCATTTTATTCCTCCGAATTTTATAAAAAATTCTTATTAATTAAACATATCGCTGATGGAGCGACCGTCGTGGTTACGTTTAATAGCATCTGCCAATAAATAGGAGACGGACAACACTTCCACTTTGGGGCCTAAATCCCGAATGGGCAAAGAGTCTGAAATAATCAACTTTTTGATATCGGAATTATTAATTCTTTCCATCGCATTGCGCGACAACAGGCCATGCGTACAAACGGCATAAATTTCCCGAGCGCCGCGCTCTTTGATTTTTTGGGCAACGGTGGTAAGAGTACCGGCCGTATCCACAATATCATCAAAAATAATTGCTACTTTATCTTTTACATCGCCAATAACGTTGTATACCACCGCTTCATTAGCTTTGGGGCGGCGTTTATCGATAATAACAAGCCCCGCATCCATACGAGCAGCAAATTTTCGGGCGCGTTCCACGCCGCCTACGTCCGGCGAAATAACCACGATATCCTCGCGGTTAAAATCTTTAAAATAATCCAAGAACACTTTGCGAGCACGCAAGTGATCTACCGGAATATCAAAAAATCCTTGAATTTGACCGGCATGTAAATCTACCGTCATAATACGATCGGCACCGGCTTCGGTAATTAAATTACTGGCCAACTTAGCCGTAATCGGCACACGAGGGGAAGCTTTGCGATCCGCACGAGCATAACCGAAATAGGGAATTACCGCCGTAATTTTACCGGCACTGGCGCGCTTAAACGCGTCAATCATAATAAGAAGTTCCATCAAACTTTCGTTGACGGGCGGGCAAGTGGGCTGAATGATATAGCAATCATGCGCACGTACACTTTCCAAAATTTGAACATCAATTTCGCCATCAGCAAATTTTTCCACACGCAATTTACCCAAATCCATATTCAGATGGTTGCAGATTTTTTGCGCGAGAGCAATATTGGCATTGCCGGAGAAGATACGCAAGTCCCCGTTTACGCTTTTAGTCATGTTTTTTAACACCTTTTTTTTCTAACACTACCTGGCGCGCACGGGCAATGCCCAAAGATTCCGCCGGAACTTCCTTGGTAATGGTGGAACCTGCGCCGATTTTTGCATATTCGTGCACCGTTACGGGTGCTACAAAATTGACATTGGAGCCCACAAATACATGGTCGCCAATCACCGTTTGGTGTTTGTTTACTCCATCATAGTTACAGGTAATGGCTCCGGCTCCTACGTTTACGCCGGCGCCCATTTGAGTATCGCCTATGTAACTAAGGTGGTTAACCTTGGAGCCTTCCCCGATAACCGATTTTTTAATCTCAGAAAAATTGCCCACCTTGGCGCCTTTTTTCAGCACGGATTTCGGACGCAAGTGTGCATACGGCCCGATTTGACAACTCGATTCCACTTCGGATTCTTCAATATAGGTTCCCATTTTCAAAACCACATTATCACCAATAATGGAATCTTTGATATATACATTTCCTTCAATGTAGCAGTTCTTGCCGATAACCGTTTTGCCGGAAATATAACAACCGGGGCACACCCATGTGTCGACACCGATCTTTACTTCCGGATCGATATACACTTCTCGCGGACGGACCAAAGTAACACCTTCTTCCATCAGTCGAGTAGCTACGCGGTCGCGCATAATTTGTTCGGCTTCGGCTTGTTGAACTTTACTGTTAATTCCTAAGGCTTGTTGATAATCTTCGCTACCAAATACAAGCACCGGATGATTCATTTGCTTAATAAGGGCTAAGGTGTCGGTCAAATAAAATTCGTTTTTGGGGCCTTGGGGAGTAAGTTGAGTAAGAGCCGTTTGCAAAGCTTTAGAATTAAACACATACATACCGGAATTAATTTCACGAATTTTAGCTGTATTTTCATCTGTATCGGATTGCTCAACGATGTTATCGAAACTTCCGTCTTGAGCACGAATAATACGACCATACCCATACGGATTAGGAACCGTTACGCCCAACACCACACACCCTGCTTCATTAGAGTCGAAAGCATCGTCCATACGGCTAAGCGTTTCAACACGAAGAAGCGGAGTATCCCCGTTTAAAATCATTACTTTTTCAAATTTTTGAATTAAAGGCAAGGCTGCTTTTACAGCGGAAGCAGAACCGGATAAATCTGTTTGGTGTACAAAAACAACAGGAGCCGTAATACCCCATTCGGCCAAATGGTCCTTTACTGCATCAATTACCTGATCGGCTTGGTGTCCCACAACGATACCGATAGCAGAAGGATTCAATGCTTGTGCTGCTTTTAAAATATGTGAAATGATAGGAGTTCCGCAAACCACATGAAGAGGTTTGGGAAGAGGAGATTTCATACGCGTGCCTTTACCGGCAGCGAGAATAAGTACACACAGATTTTTTTTGGCTACCATTTTGTTTAACTCTTGCCTAAAAAAGAATCTAACTTGTTAGAAACAAATTATATATATATTATACCAAAATCCTGCACTATAGCCAAGCAAAGGAATCGGTACTTCCTGCCCTAGGCTCGGCATTAGATATATTTTACCATTTATATTTAGTAACAGAAAAGACAAAAAAAGCTTGTCTGTTTTTTCTGCCATCAAAAATAAAACCCCTGCCTTTTGGGCAGGGGTTTTAGCAAATACTTGTTAAGCCAAACGCTTAGGCGGCTTTTACCACGTCCACCAATTTCTTGAAGGACACGGGATCTTTGATCGCCATTTCGGACAACATTTTGCGGTTAAGCGTAATGTTGGCTTTGGCCAAGCCGCTGATGAATTTGGAGTAAGACAAACCTTCTTCTCTTACCGCAGCGTTAATGCGGGTGATCCACAATTGGCGGTAGGTGGTTTTTTTGTCTTTGCGGTCCACATAAGCGTGCACGCCGGATTTGTCCAGCTGCTGGGTGGCCATGCGTAAGCGGCGGGATTTATCTCCGTAATAACCGCTTGCTCTTTTCAATACTTTTTTCTTTCTTGCGTGTCTGGCAACGCTGAATTTAATTCTCATGTTCTAACCTCTTATTTGGCCATGGGGAGATATTTTTCCAAGATCTTCCCTTTGTTGGACTCGGGCGTAATGACGCCGGTCTTTCTCATACCGTGTTTAATGGAGGCAGAAACAGGCGTTAACAAGTGTTTTCTGCCGGCTTTTCTGTGGGTGAATTTACCCGTGGCGGTTTTTCTAAAGCGTTTTTTACCGCCGCTGTGGTTTTTCAATTTAGGCATTTTAGTATCCTTTTATTTAATTGATGTTTTTTACACTACCTATGCCGGGAGCCGGTCAAGCCCCGCACACAGTCACAACAAAAAACATCTAAAAATCTGTTTATTTATCGTTTTTGGGTACAAAGGTCATGGACATACGGTTACCCATCTGTTGAAGGCCACCGTCCACATTGGCTAAAGGGTCCAAACGTTTGGCGGTGTCGTTCAAAATTTGTATGCCGATATCTTTGTGTTGGTTTTCGCGGCCGTGAAATACCACTACGAAACGCACCATATCTTTCTTGCGCAAGAAATCTTCAATCTGACGCACTTTTACATCTAAGTCATGCGGAGCAATACGCGATTTGATGCGCAACTCCTTCATGGTTACCTTGGCTTGTTTCTTTTTGGCTTCCGCCGCTTTTTTTCCCTGTTCGTAAACATACCGGTTGTAATCGAGTATCTTACACACAGGAGGTTGGGCGTTGGGAGAAATTTCCACTAAGTCCAACTCTTGTTCTTTGGCCAGTGCAATCGCCTCTGCAATGGGCTTAATACCAATCATGGTACCGTCGGAATCAATCACGCGTACTTCCGCCGCGCGAATATTCTGGTTTCTGTTATACAAGTCTTTCTTGTAAGTTCTTCTATTATCGAATCTGGCCATTTATCTTTTCTTTCAAAAAAATCGTTCCCTGCAGGGAACATTATTATTATAACATCTTCCAATACAAACTGTCAATTTGCGGGACAAACTTTTCATCCGCAAAAAACTCTTTTATAAATTATACTATTTTCAAGCCCTGTAAAAAACATCTCTGCAAGAAGAGGATTAAATTTGCTAAAATACTAGTAACTTCTTTAAAAATTTTCGCAAGGGGATAATCATGAGCAACAGAAGAATGGCCCGGGAATGTGCCCTTCAATCTCTTTATTACGCCGACAATCTAACCACTGCTGACGAAAACAACAATGTTTCTCGCTATGCAGCTGATTTTAAAAAGGATTTAGGGGATTTCTTCCCTTTCTGTGAAGATCTGATTACCGGTACGACCAAAAATCTGGCGCAAATAGATAAATTGGTATCCGCTTATGCTAAAAACTGGACCGTATCGCGTATGTCCGCGGTAGATCGTTCCATTTTACGAATGGCCACTTATGAAATGGTCTTTAGCTCGGAACGCACCCCCGTTCCCGCTATCATCGACGAAGCCATTGAACTCGCCAAAAAGTACTCTACGGAGAATTCCAGCAAATTTATTAACGGTTTGTTGGACCAGTTGAAAAAAGAACGGAAATAACCCCCTGTTATGTACCCGAAAGAAGAAATTGAACGGCTTAAAAAACTGATCAATTATCACAACAATCTCTACTATAACTTGGACAATCCCGTTTTGTCCGACACCCAGTACGACGAACTTTATAAACAATTAAAAGATTTAGAGGACCAGTTTCCTCAGTTTCGCACCGCTGATTCGCCCACTCAACGAGTAGGAGGAACAGCGGCTGTTCTTTTTTCTCCGGTCAAACATATTGTGCCTATGATGTCGTTAGATAATTCCTACTCTCCGCAAGAAATTCAAGAGTGGTACGAACGGGCGGCCAAAGCTTTACAATCTACCGATTTTGAAATGGTTGTTGAGGGCAAAATAGACGGAGTTTCTTGTTCGCTTACTTATGAAAACGGCCTTTTTGTAAAAGCGGCCAGCCGTGGAGATGGCAAAACAGGAGAAGATATTACCGCCAATGTCCGTACCATTAAAAATATCCCCCATCATCTTTCCGACGCTCCGCAAGGCACGCTGGAAATCCGCGGAGAGGTATATTTGGATAAACGAGATTTAGAACAACTAAACAAAGTACAGCAATTGCGAGGAGATAATATCTTTGCCAATACTCGCAATGCGGCAGCCGGATCTCTTCGACAAAAAGATTCCCAGATCACAGCCTCCAGACCTTTAAAATTTTTTGCGCACTCTTTTGGGGTTGGAAACATTACGCAGGATAGTTTTAGTGATTTTATTGATGTTTGTCGAAAATGGGGTTTTTCTATTTGTCCGGCCCGCACCAAGACAAACCAAATCTCGGAAGTAATCCGTTTCTATAAACAATTTGAAAACTCTCGGCATCAGCTCCCTTTTGATGTCGATGGCCTTGTAGTAAAGGTAAATCGCTTTGATTATCAACGCGTTTTGGGCGCAACGGCCAAAAGCCCCCGTTGGGCTATTGCGTTTAAGTACCCTGCCCCGCAAGCGACAACCACTCTTAAAAATGTTATTTTTTCTGTGGGAAGATCCGGCATTATTACGCCAGTAGCCGAACTGGCTCCCGTTGCTTGCGCAGGGGTCGTTATTTCCAATGCAACCTTACATAATTTCGATGAAATTAATCGTTTGGGGATCCGCGTAGGAGATACTATCATCGTTGAACGCGCCGGAGAAGTAATTCCCAAAATTGTTAAAGTGGTAGAACACAAGGGAACCCAAGAAATTTTACCACCGGAAAAATGCCCTTCCTGTGAAGAGACTGTGTACAAAGAACAAGACGAAGTGGGCTACTATTGTATCAATCCCGCATGTCCGGCTCAATTACGCGCCAGATTGCTTCACTTTTCCTCTCGCAACGCCATGGATATTGACGGGCTGGGAGATGCCGTGATGGATCTTCTTATAGAAAATAAGTATGTGGCCGATTTTGCTGATATTTACGGATTAACTTTTTTACATTTGTTTAATTTAGAAAATTTTAAAGATAAAAGAGCACAAAACTTATTGGAAGCAATAGAAAAAAGCAAACAAAAACCTCTTTCCAAGCTATTGTTTGCCCTCGGAATTGCCTTTGTAGGGGAAAAAACTGCTGAAATTTTGGCAGACAAGTTTCACTCTTTAGACCAATTAAAAAAGGCCCCTTTGGAAGAATTGCAAAGCGTTCCCGAAGTGGGAGAAAAGGTATCTCAAAGTATTTATAATTTCTTCAGGGATTCGCGTGTTTTACAACAAATCGAACGATTGCGTGCGGCTGGGCTTAATTTTGCCCAACCTCAAAAAGAATTTTCCGGAAATATTTTTGAAGGGAAAACGCTCGTTTTTACCGGCGAACTCAAAACAATGACTCGCAGCGAAGCAGAGCAAATAGCTAAGCAATATGGGGGCAAAGCAAGCGGCAGTGTTTCCAAAAAAACCGCTTATGTGGTGGCCGGAGAAGCAGCCGGAAGCAAGCTAAAAAAAGCGGAAGAGTTGGGAATACCTATATTGACTGAAGAAGAATTTTTAAAGATGATAAATAAATAAACCTCCGATTTTACTCGGAGGTTTTTTACAAAGATTTTTACGGATTAATGCCCCGCATGCGTAAAGGAAGAATCCAATACCCCCGGCAACAATTGAGCAACCCCGTCAATCATAAATTGCATGGCTATTGCACACAAAATCATGCCCATAAAGCGGATAACAATCTGTGTTCCGTTTGTGCCGATTTTATTGAAAATATAACGAGAGCTGACCAACACTATCCCCACAATTACCGAACACAAAAACAGCATGGCCAGCATCACAATGCCCATGGTAATAGAAGTGGTTTTCTCCGCATACAAAATAACCGTGGTAATAGAACCCGGCCCGATAAAAAGCGGCATGGCCACCGGCACCAAAATATGGCTTAAGCGATTGCGTGCCTGATCAAAAGTGCCGCTACTGCTGGCGGCGGTTTCAATCCCGTGGCTTTCAAATTTTCCTTTCCCCTGTAACATGCGAAGCCCAACTATCAAAATAATAATCGACCCCGCTAAACGGAAAGCCGGAATGGTAATACCAAAAGCAGTAAGAATTCGGTTCCCAAAGATAAAAAATACTGCCATTAAAATAAAGATAGAAAGCGCCATTAAAATAGCTACCGCACGCTGAACTTTAGGCGTTTCGTTTTCTACATGCTCCAAAAAGATCGGCACGTTTCCAATCGGGTTCAAAATAGCGAGCATACCGATAAACGAGTTAAAAAGCAAACTCCATTCCATTTTTACTTTTTCTCCTGTAAAGAAAAATAGCCTGCACAAAAGCAGACGTATTCTAAATATAAAAATAGTATATAAAAAACCCGCATAAAGCGGGTATTTTTTTAAATGGTGGGCAGTACAGGATTTGAACCTGTGACCTTCCGCGTGTGAGGCGGACGCGCTACCGCTGCGCCAACTGCCCTTAAATCTACATTTATTATAGCAATTTATCCGTTAACTTGAAAAGAAATTCTTTTTCCTCACAAAATCTCTTCTTCTATTCCGGCGGAACTTTGCTATACTAAAAACAAGAGGATTCTTTATGTCACCCAAAAACACACTCGAAAAATTTGCCCCGATCAATAACATCTGCCTGATGATTTTAGCAGGCTGCGCGGCTACATGGGTTTTAATTTATACCAAAACCATGCTTATGCCGTTTGTAATTGCGCTTTTTATCTCCATGGTAGCAGGGACCCTTGCCAATAAAATGAAAAAAAATTGGAATGTTCCTTATACTCTTGGGCTTATTATTACCTTTATGGGTTTTTTAGCCATTGTTACCGCTTCCGTGCTTTTTATTTCCGGCTCTATTGAAAGTTTTGTAGCCGGTGCTGATATTTATGGAGAAAGAGTTAGTGACAGCGTGGATTGGTTTCTTTTGCAAGCACAAAAATACGGTGTGCACGTAAATGCACAATTTGTGGCAGATACCATAGCCAAATTTCCCGTATTTAACATGGTAAAAAGTGTAGGGAGTACCCTTATGTCCATCCTTACTAACCTGATGTTAATTACTTTATTCGTAATTTTCATTTTCATGGGAAAAGCTGCCGAAAATAAGCCTTCTTTGGTCGGTAATGTACAACAACAAATTTCTTTTTATTTAATTGTTAAAATTTTTGTTTCTTTGTTGGCCGCCGGATTTACTTGGATTGTACTGGCTTCCGTAAAGACAGAACTTGCTTCCATGTTAGCGGTACTAACGTTTGTACTTAATTTTATCCCTAACATTGGCCCGTTTATTTCCACCGTTTTACCAGCACCGGTATTGTTTTTACAATATGGGTTTGATTGGCACATTCTCTTGGTTCTTGTATTATTAACCGCAATCCACTTTGTGATCGGTAATATTTTGGAAACCAAATGGCTTGGAAAAGGTATGGATTTGGATCCCATTGTAGTTATTGCCTGTTTAATTTTTTGGGCACTTGTTTGGGGAGTAATGGGTGCTCTTCTAGCCGTTCCGATGACTGCTATCATCAAAATTATACTGGCTAAAAACGAAACCACCAAACCCTTATCGGACTTACTTGCCGGTAAATATTCTTTCAAGTAGAGGATATATGCACAAAAATCCGTGGGCTTTTATTCCTTCCCTTTATTTTGTGGAAGGGCTTCCGTATATTCTGATCAATGTCGTTTCTGCTGCTCTGTATACGAAAATGGGTGTTTCGAACGATGTGTTCACTTTTTGGACGGGATTTCTATATCTGCCATGGACACTCAAAATGCTTTGGAGCCCGTTGGTGGACGGAAACTCTACCAAACGCAAGTGGTTACTCGCGTGCCAATTCTTATCCGCGTTTATTTTCTTTTTCATTGCTTTCGTTTTACAATGGAATTCTTTTTTTATAGCTTCTTTGGGCGGTTTTATGGTGGGGGCTTTTATCTCTGCCACCTACGATATTGCTACCGACGGCTATTATATGTTATCCCTAACAACAGAACAACAAGGATATTTTATCGGCATCCGTACAATTTTTTATCGTTTGGCCATGATTTTTGGCAGCGGGACGTTGTTAATGTTGATTGGATTTGTTGAAACGTCCGCTCAAAATATCCCTTTGGCTTGGCAAGCGGGCATGGGGGGGATGGGCCTCTTATTTTTATTGTTTGCTCTTTACCATATTTGGGTATTACCCTCTCCGAAGGAGGATAAACCCACCGTAAAAACAAGAACGAAACTTCTTTTTGCAGATGTGTTTAAAACTTATTTTTCCCAAAAAAAGATTGCCTATATTTTGCTTTTTATCTTACTTTACCGATTAGGAGATGCCATGCTGGAAAAAATTATTACTCCTTTTCTAATCGGAAAGCCTGAAACGGGTGCGCTAGGACTAAGTACCACCCAGCTCGGATTTATCAAAGGCACTCTCGGCTTGGCCGCTGTTATTGCGGGCAATTTAACAGGAGGGTTTTTTCTCGGGAAGTTTGGATTTAAAAAATGTATTTGGCCTTTTGCGCTTGTGCTAATTCTACCCAATTTCTTTTATGTCTATATGGCCTACACAACTCCATCTGTCGCTACGGTAGCTGCTTTAATTACACTAGAACATTTTGGAAACGGCCTTGCCTTAATGGCATTTATGGTATTTATTATGTATGTTTCTCAGGGGAAATACAAAACATCTCACTATGCCATTTCCACCGGCATTATGGCTATTGGCATGATGCTGCCTTCGATGCTTTCGGGTAAATTACAAGTAACCTTGGGGTATAAACATTTTTTTGTCACAGTAGCCATATTAAGTGTATGCATGCTAAGCGTAATCCCACTCACCTTTAAAATAAAATCCATCGAAGAAACCGAACAAGCATTTAAAAAACATCAAATGTCCTTGTCGGACGCGGAGTAACCTATGAATAAGATTTTGCTTCCTACCGAACAAATAAATTCTCTTACCAAAGGGCTGGATAAAATGACTCCCGCTCAAATTGTCCGCGCCATCAACGCAGAAGATTTTACCGCCGCAAAGGCCGTTAAAAAAGCACATAAACAAATTGCAAAAGTAATGGTAATGGCCGCTAGCACCCATGCCGCACGTAAAAAAATTATTTTTATCGGTGCCGGTACCAGCGGGAGACTGGGTATCTTGGAAGCCGTGGAATGTGTGCCTACCTTTGGTATTAAACCTTCACAAATTATCGGCTTAATTGCCGGTGGGAAAAAAGCCGTTTTCCGTTCTCAAGAAGGAGCGGAAGACAACGCAGAACAAGGCGGAAAAGAAATTACTCAAAAAGCACACAAGGGTGATTTGGTTATCGGGCTTGCCGCAAGCGGGAAAACCCCTTATGTACAAGGGGCTTTGAAAACAGCTCTTAAGCTGGGGGCACAAACGGTTCTTATTTCTTGTAATCCCCAAGCTCCTACCGAGTACGCAAACGTACATATCTGTTTGGAAACCGGACCCGAAGCATTAAGCGGCTCCACTCGCATGAAAGCCGGAAGTGCTACCAAAATGGCACTCAACGCCATTACCACCGGCGCTATGACTTTGTGCGGGAAAACGTACGGAAATCTGATGATAGATGTTCAACCTACCAATAAAAAATTATTGGCTAGAGCGATTCGCCTCATCTGCCAAGTAGCCCAAACCGACGAAAAAACAGCCGCCGCGCTATTAAAAGCTTCCGGTAAAAGCGTAAAAACGGCCGTTGTTATGCACAAAAAAAGATTGTCTCGTATCCAAGCAAACAGGCTGCTTCGAAATAAAAAAGGCTTTTTAACGGAGGTCATTGATGACTAAAATTGCTTTGGGCCTTATGAGTGGAACCAGTGCGGACGGATTAACCATTTGTGCGGTTTCTCCGGACCCTTTTCAAATTATTTGTTTTAAAAATTATCACTATCCTGTCTCCTTGCAAAAACGACTTTTGGCCGCCTATCAACTATCGGTACCGCAATTAAGTGCTTTGCATTATGAACTAGGCTTTTTATATGCAAAACTTGTAAAAAAATTTCTAAAGGATTTTTCTATTTCCGCAAAAAATCTTTGCGTTATCGGGTCTCATGGTCAGACCGTTTACCACGGGCCACATGATAAAACTCCGAACACTTTGCAGATAGCGGACACTTCTGCCTTGGCTTGCGAATTAAATGTACCGGTTGTCAGCGATTTTCGCGCAAAAGACATTGCTTTAGGAGGAGAAGGAGCCCCCTTAATGCCCTTTTTTGATGAATATATTTTTGGGAAAAAAACTCCTAAAATTTTATTAAACATTGGAGGGATCTCCAATTTTTCCGTAGTGGGAAAAGGCCAACAAACGGCGGGTTTTGACGTCGGCCCCGGAAATACGCTAATTGATTTAGCCTGCCAACAATTTTTTCACAAACCCTTTGATAAAGACGGGAAATTGGCTGCAAAAGGAACGCCCGACAAGTTCTTGGTAAAAAAATTATTAAAGCAAAAATTTTTCGCACAAAAACCTCCAAAAAGTTTGGATAAAAATTCGTTTGGAATAGAATATTTGAAAAAATATTTCAAAACCGATTCTAAGCAAAATTCTTACAACTTAATGGCCACGCTCACTTATTTTACCGCAGCCGCCATTGCCAAAGCCGTAACAGATTTTGTTCCCTTAAAAGCTCAAAAAGAACTTATTGTATCCGGTGGGGGATGCTATAATCCTACCCTTCTTAAATACTTGAAAGAACTTTTACCGCACCTGAAAATAACCACAACCTTTTCATACAATATAGATCCGCAAGCCAAAGAAGCCGGGGCCTTTGCCTTATTTGCGTGGTTGGCTCTGCAGAGAAAAACAAACCATTGCGCACGTGCCACCGGTGCACGCAAAAGTTCTATCTTGGGAAAAATTACTTTATGAAGATAGCAAGACTTATTCACCCCGGTTTTTGGTTTGACAAAACACCTCTTTCAGAAGCGATAACCCTCGCCAAAAAAGGGGTAGGAGGATTTTGTATTTATGGCGGAACGCGGGAACAGATAAAACATTTTACGCAATCCGTGCGAGCGGCCAGCCCTACACCCCTGCTCATTTCCGCCGATTATGAAGACGGCCTTGGCCGTTGGGTATCCGACGCTGAGCTGTTACCTTCCAACTTGGCTTTGGGAGCCACAAACGATGAAAATCTTTCTTTTGAAAAAGGTCTTTTAACTGCTCGACAAGCAAAAAGTTTAGGGGTAGATTGGGTTTTTGCACCGGTGGTAGACTTGGCGGATAATCCGCTAAACCCTATTGTCAATACCCGTTCTTTTGGGGAGGATTCCTCTTTAGTGACGCGTTTAGCGTCCGCTTTTATGAAAGGGCTTTCCCAAGGCGGCGTATTAAACAGCCTGAAACATTTCCCCGGGCATGGAGATACCCAAACCGACTCACACTTAGCTCTTCCTCTTTTAAATAAAACATTGAAAGAACTTCGTTCCAAAGAATTAATTCCTTTTCAGCAACTTCTCCCTTTTGCAGACAGTGTAATGATTGGCCATTTGCTTTTCCCCCATCTGGACCCCGACTCTCCGGCCTCTCTTTCTAAAATTTTAATAGGGGAATTATTGCAAAAAGAGATGGGTTTTACCGGTTGTGTAATTACAGATGCCCTTTTAATGAAAGCACTGGGAGACGAAAAACAAGCCGCTTGGAAAGCGTTGCAAGCAGGGGCTCATATCTTGCTGGCACCGGAAGAGCCTTTTGCCTTATTAGATTTTTTGGAAGAAAAAAACATTTCACAAGAAATTCTTTCTCTTTCGGAAAAAATCCAAATCGATTTATGTCAAAAAGCATCTCAGGTCCTTCCTCTTTGCGAAAAAGAAGCTTTTGCCCCCAACAATTTAGCCTATAAAACAGCACAAAAAGCATTAGTGCAAACAGGAACTTTCCCGATATTGAAATCGGGAGAGGAAGTTCACTATATAGAAGTCGGGCACAGCCCCGCCGTCAGTGCGGAACTCTTTTTAAATACTCTTATACAAAACGGTATTCAAGTGAAAAAATGGGACGGAAAAGCAGACAAGTTAATGATTTTGTGCTTTAGACGCTATCAAGCTTTCCAAGGGAAAATAGCATTAGAGGAAGAAGATGTTTCATTAGCCCGCAAAGCGGCCGAACAGGCTAAAGAAAGTGTTTTTGTTGCATTTGCCAGCCCTTGGGCCGCCAAAAATGTTCCTCAAGCCAAAAGTACTCTTTTAACCTTTTCTCCTGCATCAGCGTTTCAGATTCTTGCGGCAAAGGTTCTGTTGGGAGAGAAAAAAGCGGAGGGGACCCTTCCTTTTAGCAAATAAAAAAGCCCCTTTTTACAGGGGCTTCTAAATTTAATACGCGATTTTATCTTTTTTATTATCCCAATTTTCAAAAGGCTTTTCCCTTTCTTCCATGGAGATCCAAACAGTTCTAATGGACCGTCCCTCTAAAGGAAGAGCCACTTCTTTATAAATAAAATTATCATCAAACCCATGTTTGGCCGCAATAATTTTGTCTGCAGCAAAATAAAGAGCTTTCGGGCGTGCCCAATAAATGGCACCCAAACACATAGGACAAGGTTCGCACGAAGAATAAATAATACAATCCTTCAGTTCAAAAGATTTTAATTTTTTACATGCTTTTCGTATAGCATCCACTTCTGCATGGCGGGTAGGATCGTTACTGGACGTAACTTGATTGCAGCCGCGCGCTATAATCTTTCCATCTTTAACGATTACCGCCCCGAAAGGCCCCCCTTTTCCGCTAGCTACCCCTTTTTCAGCCAATTTAATCGCCTCTTTTAAAAATTTTTTATGTTGTAAAAGTTCGTAGGTTTCCATAAAGATTCCTCCCATGTCCCCCCATTATAACTAATTTTTAACAAAAAGAGTTTGGTTGAGTTTTGTAGGGAAAATACCCTCTTTGTTTTTTATAAAATATCCCCCAAACCCGATACAAACTTCTTCCTCTGAAAAAGAAATACAATAAGAAACGTCCTCCTTCCCATTTCCGCTGTATCCTTCATTTGTCCACAAACGTCCGTCTTTTGTTTGATGTTCTCCCCACACAACTTTCGCTTTCGTTTTACCAAAAGAAATTTCATCATTAGGCCAATATCCACCGCTAAAAGGAACTATGACTTGTTTAGCTTTATAAGCAGAAAGAGGATATGAACTCTTTTCATCTTTAAATAAAAACATTGCTTCGGCCTTCGCAAAACCTGCTTTATATAAAGCACGATTTATCTTTTCCGGCTCGATACTTACGCCACCGAAAATAAAAGATTTTCCTTCGCGCGTGGAAAGAATCACAGCCGGCTTATTCCATTCGTTAAGTAAATAAATACGCAGATTCGGCGTAGAAAAACATTGAAAAAAATAAACAAGAAGAACTCCCAATAAGCAAGGAAAAGTCCAATGGCGGATAAAACCTTTTACCGGAAGATTCAACCCCCAGAACAAACAAATATAATAAATAATTATCGTTCCGGTGCTCCATGCACAAACAGGTAAAACAGAATACTTAAAAGAAGCAAAAAAGAGCGTAATATTTTTAAACAGTTCCAACAATCCCCAGCAAGGCCAATACAATACAAAACCTACTTTGCACAAAGAAAAAAGAGCATACAAAAAACAAACGCTCATGATAACAGAAGAAAGAGGCACCAAAAATATATTGGACACTATCCCCGTAAGAGAAACTTTATAAAATACATTGGTAAAAACAGGAATAAGTGCCAACTGGCTTGCTAAAGTAGCCAAAAGGATATGAAAGAAAAATCTTCCCTTCTTCGACCAAGAAGAGGGAGCCGAATAGTTATTTAAACAAAGAACAATTGCAAATGTAGCTAAAAAAGACATTTGGAAACCCGTTTCAAATAAAGCGGAAGGGTTCCAACATAAGATCACCAAACAAGAAATAAATAACCCCTGTAACACTCCGCTGTTGCGCCCCAATAAATATCCTACGCAGGCACAAAACGTCATCACATAAGCACGAAGCAGCGGGGCATCGGCTCCAGCCATGCATGTATAAAATCCGGCAAATACAAGAGAAAGAAAAAGGCTTTTTTTACGCGTTAGTCCGACTAAACTACACAACCCCAGCGTAATGAGAGTAACAAACCCTACATTTCCGCCTGAAGCAACAAGCAAATGAATGGCTCCGCTATCTTGAAAAGCAGTATAAAGAGAAGAAGATATTTCCCCTTTTTCTCCCAATAAAACACCACTGGCTATGGCGGCCAAATCCGCAGGTAAGGATTTTTGAAAAGTTTGTAAAAGCTCTTCACGTATTTTGCGAACAATACGCCAATAAAACGGGGCCGGTTCTAATAACTGCCCTTGGGAGCTTTTTATTTCTGTAAAAATATTCTTATATCCCAAATATCGCCGCCAGTCAAAGTTCCCCAGTAAGTCCACCCCATAGGGCTGTTGAAGTTTTCCTGTTATTTCCAGCGTATCTTTCCATTTAGGAATTATATTTTTTAACCGTGCATAAACATAACCGGAAGACTCTTTCCCGTTTACAGAAAAAACCTTTATTACCACGTTTTGTGTTTCTTTTTTTGATACAGCATAGCTTTCCACACGGTCAACAAGAGTGACTTCTTCTAAAAAAATAGAATGGAAAATGTCCCGCTGAGAAGGAGCGGGACGATAGAAAAAAGTGAGGGTTAAAATAATTGCCGCCAACACCCACAAAAGCGGCCTTTTATAAACATCTAAATGAATCAAAGTTTGGTTCGTCCTTTTAAGGAATATCCCAAAGTCATTTCATCGATATAATCAATATCTCCGCCAAGCGGAACCCCGTAACCGATGCGCGTCACTTGATCTACAAGACCGCGGAGCAAATCCGCCAAGTAAAGAGCCGTTGTTTCGCCTTCACTATCCGGATCGGTAGCAATAATCACTTCACGCACAGGGATTTTGGCTTGATGGATTCTATCCAAAAGTTCTCGCACTTTTACCTGTTCGGCGCCCCGTCCATCCATGGGGGAAATAGCCCCATGAAGCACATGATACAATCCTTTAAAAGCGCCGGTTTTTTCGATAGATTCGATATCTTGCGGGTCTTCCACCACACACAAAACACTCTGGTCTCTATCGGGATCTTGACAGATCTCACAAAGGTCATTTTCGCAATAGGAAAAACAGGTCCGACACAACTTAACATCTTGCTTTACCGATAAAAGCGCATTGATAAAC
This sequence comes from Elusimicrobiaceae bacterium, assembly GCA_045580265.1. GTDB lineage: Bacteria > Elusimicrobiota > Elusimicrobia > Elusimicrobiales > Elusimicrobiaceae > Avelusimicrobium. The sequence continues at coordinate 26,163 of JAZNNM010000004.1, forward strand.
TCTTCCGTTTCCCCTTGTGGCGCACGTAAAAAATAAGCAGAAAAACGCTCTGCCTGACGTGGGCCTACGCCAGGAAGTCTTCTCAAAGCACGGATTAATCTATCTAAACTTTTCATATGGTTAAGCAATCAGTTCCCCAGAAAAAACTTCTAATACCGCTTTTACTTCTTCCGGCGCATTTTCCGCAGCAACCGAAGAAGGTTCGGCCTGTACATCTTTTTCAAAACTAGCTGCAATAAAAGGCTCTTCCGAAGAAATGGTCGCCGGAGCAGAAACCGTCGGTTTGGTTTTTACGGAATCTTCTTTTTTAACAATGGGAGCTGTTTTTAAAGAGTTCGTTGCCTGAGTTGAATTTTCTTGAGAGGCCGCCAACTTAAATTTAATTTCTTGTCCGGAAATTTTCTTGGCAGCGGCTTCTAAATCGGCCAGCTTATATTGGGCAGGAATTTGATAAAACTCTTTCCCTGCGGCAAAACAGAGGGTCCATTCTCCTTCACCGAAGTTGACGGTACAATTGGTCATTACGTCGTAAACAAAAGGATTTTTTTCAAAATGTTTTAACATTTTTTCCCATAATTGCCGCGGAGCAAAAGACGTTGCTTTTTCTACCGTCGGCACAACTTCTTTTAAGGACGAAGGTTGTTTTACGGAAGGAACAGCCTCTTTGGGCGCCGTAAAAGCAGTTTTTGTTATCGGTTCCGGTCGAGGAACAGCTTTAGCAACCGCAGCAGGACGAAAAGAGGTGTTGGTAGGGCCGGAAGAAGGCGCAACAGTTCCGCGTTCCAAAGCTTCTAACCGACGAATAAAGCTTTCAATATCCAAGCAACTATCCATCACGGTAAACATGCCTACTTCCGCACTGACTAAAGCATTATCGGAAAATTTTACTTCTTCGATTACTTTGTTTATTTTACGTGAAACTTGCGCCAAAAAACCGGGGCTTACACTTTGCGTTAATTCTTTAGCACCGCTAAAAGGTTCTTCCCCTTGTCCAAGCGAAAAATAAAACAAATCGCCTAAGGCATTTTTTAAATCTTTTAAGAAAGAATTGGCATCAAAACCTTCCGCTTTAAGCGTTTCGAAAACTTGGTGCAAAGAAGTATTATCTTTTTGAATAAGCGCGCCGACAGCCTGCTTGATTAAATCCTCAGGGGTTAAACCTAACATTTCCCCTAATAATTTTTCATCAATACGTTCACCGGAATACGCAATGGCACGATCCAACAAAGTAAGTGCATCACGCATGGCTCCGCCTGCATTTTTTGCAATAATTTTGGCGGCGGTTGGAGTTAAATCAATGTTTTCCGCGCCGGCAAGATCTAATAAATGGGTAGTAATTTCATCAATAGTGATCGGACGAAAGCGAAATGTTTGGCATCGGCTGACAATAGTAGCTGGAACTTTGTGTTTTTCCGTAGTAGCCAAGATAAACACTACATGGGCCGGAGGTTCTTCTATTGTTTTTAAAAGAGCATTAAAAGAACTGGTAGATAACATATGGACTTCGTCCAAGATAAACACTTTAAAGCGATCTCTGGAAGAAGCAAGCGCCACTGTATCGATAATGGCTTCACGAACCTTCTCTACCTGAGTATTGCTGGCTGCGTCTAATTCCAACACATCCAAATCCGCGCTTTGAGCAATTTCCAAACATTGCGGGCATTTTCCACACGGTTCCGCTGTTGGTTTTTCTCCATTTCCCGTACAGTTGAGGGCTTTGGCCAAAATACGGGCGGTAGTGGTTTTACCGCAACCGCGCGGTCCGTAAAATAAATAAGCATGAGCAATACGCCCTAATTTAAGAGCATTTTGGAGGGTTTTGGAAATGCTTTCCTGCCCTACCATGTCCTCAAATTTTTGGGGACGGTATTTATTGGCTAAACTGACATATTGGTTTGTTTCATCAAAAGTTTCCATAATTACCCTCTAAATTTTGCCTGTGCTTTACGTAAGGCATGTTTATAATCCAAACTGATTTTTCCCGGCCCCAAAATGGCAGACGGAAGAAGAGCCGCCAGCAATAAAACAAGCAGCATCACATAAAAACGATTAATGTCTCCGGCGAAAAAGATATATCCCATCACAAGAGAACAAGCTATGGTTGCCCAAGCAGAAAAACGCGTAAACCAACCTAGTAACAGCAAAAGAGATAAAAACAGAGCCGATACTACAAGGCCAATCCCCAGCGGAACGGGAAGAGGAATCCCCACAGCGGTAGCATTGTATAAGAATTCACGATAAAACAGAAGGCACCCCAGTACCATATACAAAAGTGCACCTCCCGCCAATAAGCGGGTTAAAAAAACCGTGAAAGAAAATAAGTCTTCATCAATGTTGCAATGCAGATCTACCTTTCTCATAATAACCTCTTGCTAAAACTTTACTTCTGCCGATACGGAGAAAAACGTCTTGCGGGTTTCTTTTCGTTTGGGCTCGAAAACTTCTACCCCAGCCGATAGAGAGACTTCCCATAAATGCAGATGTACCCCCGCACTCACCGCTCCGGAAGGATTATCCATACTGGCATAGTGGTATCTCGCCCATGCCAAATAAGGTGTTACCAAATCAGTCTGATAGCTTATTCGCAAGGCAGCTGTTTCTTCAATAAATCCTTGCAACACGGCCGTCATAAAAGGAACATCCGCCCAACTAAACGTAATTTCTTGCGGGGCCTGGTTCTTATATTTTATCACTTTATGCCAAACCGCGTTTAACTGCCAATTTTTTAAGTCGGCACCGGCCTCTAATTGAGCAAAAGTTTCTACCTGAGAAAAGGGACCTGTGGCCAAAGGCAACCCTTGTTCATCCACATAACTTTTGTAGCGAATTTGTCCCGCCTGGACCCCTATGTATGGATTTGTAAAAGAACCCCATCTGTAAAAGGGAATCCACCGCGTTTGAAGAGAATATCCCACGGCTTGATATCCCACAGCTTTAGGCTGCCAAAAACCTTCTGCACCAACAAGCCACGAATCCGACAATTCGTAGAATCCTTCCAGTCCATAACGTGAAGTAGAGCCGGATTCGTCTATTTCTTTATCCGACATGCGGTAATATCCATATGTGGGAATCAGAAAAAAACCATTATCCAAATCCCAATCATACGAAGCCCGCAATGCCACATAACCGCGTTCTCCGTTTACCCCCGAAAAACTAACCTGCCCGTAGCAGAACGCACACGGGCAGATTAGTAGCAGTAAACTGATTAACGCTTTTTTAAGCCACATTATTTTTTGGCTTTTTTCGCTTTCAAAGCCGCCACTTTGGCATCTTCGTCTTGCAAGAATTTGACATAGTTAGAGGCTTTGCGTTTTTTCCAAGCACCTTTGTGGTAACCGTAACCAATGATGAGCGGAATCAACGTGGTGCATTCGCCATAAACCATTTGTTCCAAAGCGGTGGAAACCTTACCCCAAGAAGAAGCTTCTTTGAGGGTAGAGCCGGAAAGAGCTCCGTCGCGCACGTCAGCTACCGTAATTTGTACGGCATATTTGTGCATGGGGGAATCCGCACCCAAAATTTCAGCCGCTACTACGGTATCTTGCGCAAAGTTTTTCGGCACGCCGCCGGACCACATCATAAGACCGGTTTCTTTGGCTTTGATTTTGATTTTGGTAAGTTCCAAAAAGTCTTTGGCACTGTCGATGGAAACGTGAGCTTCCGGATGTTCGGTTTGATGGGCTACGAAGCCAAAACCGGCAGAGCAGTCGGAGAAAGCCGGCACGAACACGGGCACACCATATTTATAAGCGTTGTAAACGATAGAATCTTTGCCTTTGCCTTTCTTTTCCAACCATTTACCCATTTCCCAGATAAATTCGCGGGAAGAATAGGGGCGGGGTTCCAACGCATTGCAAATTTTATAGATGGTTTCGTCGCAATCTTTCAATTGGTCTTCGTCAATATAGGTGTCATAAATGCGGTCGATATGCAAATCGCGCAACAAGTTATCATCTTGGTTGTAGGGAGTGCCGATATAGTGTTTATAACCGAGGGCTTCGAAGAAGTCTTGGTCGACAATGTTAGCACCGTTGGAAACAATAGCGTCAACCATGTTGTTTTGGATCATATCCACCACGACTTTTTTCATACCGGCGGATACTAAAGAACCCGCGATGCACAAAATGACAGAGCATTTCTTGTCGGAAAGCATCATGTTATAGATTTTGCTCGCTCTGGCCACTTCGCGGGACGCATAGGCCATGCTCCCAAAGGCTTCCACCATAGGAACCACATTGTATTTTTTCAAATCAATGTGTTTGATGGTATCTTTGAGAAAGTCTTTTTTGGTAAGTTTTGCCATTTCTTTTTACACCTCTGCTGGATTTATTGTACTTCTATTTAGTAAATTATATTAAATAACAAGTAATTTTCATAGAAAAAAATATAAAAAAAAATTGGAAATTCCTGTCACAAAAAATTTGTTTCATTTTTCACCGCCTAAGGAGGTCTTTTATGTACCCGAATTTACAACAAACAGACCCTGCCGTTTTTGATGCCGTAACCAAAGAGCTGTCCCGTCAACGCGAAAAATTGGAACTGATTGCTTCAGAAAATTTTACGTCCTTAGCCGTTATGCAAGCGCAGGGATCCGTGTTAACCAATAAATACGCGGAAGGATACCCTGCTAAACGTTACTACGGCGGATGCGAACACGTGGATACGGTAGAAACTTTAGCTATTGAAAGAGCCAAACAATTATTCGGGGCCGAACATGCCAATGTGCAACCTCATTCCGGTGCGCAAGCCAATATGGCAGTTTATTTTGCTTTGCTTCAACCGGGAGATACCGTTTTGGGATTAAACCTTTCCCATGGCGGACACTTGACCCATGGGCATCCTCTTAACTTTTCCGGAAAGCTCTATAATATTATCGCCATGAACGTCCGCCCTGATACGGAAGAAATCGATTACGAAGAAGCTGCAAAACTTGCGGCCGAACATAAACCTAAACTTATTTTGGCAGGAGCTTCCAACTATTCGCGTATCTTTGATTGGAAACGTTTACGCGAAATTGCCGATTCTTGCGGGGCCTATTTAGCTTGCGATGTGGCTCACTATGCGGGGCTTATTGCCGCCGGAGAATACCCTAGTCCCGTTCCCTATGCTGACGTAGTTACAACTACTACTCACAAAACTTTACGCGGCCCTCGCGGAGGACTTATTTTGTGCAAGGAAAGCTTAGCCAAAGCTATCAATTCTTCCGTATTCCCCGGCGTACAAGGTGGGCCATTGATGCACGTTATCGCAGCAAAAGCCGTTTGCTTTGGAGAAGCATTAAAACCTGAATTTAAAACATATCAACGCCAAGTAAAATTAAATGCAGCCGAACTGGCTAAACAACTTGCCGACCGCGGTTACCGCCTAGTGTCGGGGGGAACGGATAGCCATGTCATGTGCATTGATCTTCGATCCAAAGGCATCACAGGCAAACTGGCAGAGGCGGCCCTAGATAAAGCCGGTATTACCGCCAACAAAAATACGATCCCGTTTGATCCGGAAAAACCCTTTGTAACAAGCGGTCTTCGCCTTGGAACCCCTGCGGTGACAACGCGCGGAATGAAAGAAGCTCAAATGGCTCAAATCGCTACGTTTATTGACGAAGCAATTTGCCACCATGACGATGAAATATACCTCGCCGAAATTGCGGAAAAAGTAAAAAAGTTTCTATTAGATTTTCCTCTTTATCCGCAATTAGACTAAATCTGCTCCCCCGTTCATAAGAGCGGGGGTTTTTGCATACTGATTCTTTTCTAAAACACCTAAAGACCTATTTGCTTCTAGGCCCAATGGCCCTGTTTTCTTTTTCTAGAAAAAAATACAATATTATTATCGCTTAGTAGCGTAACATTTTTAATTCCTTACTTTAAAACTATTTTTTATGAAAAAGATATGCTGCCTTTTGGCTTTGTTTTTCTTAGTAGCTCCTTTTTGCCTTGCCCAAAACTGGCTAAAAGCCGGCAAGGGAGCCGCGCAAGGAGCAGCGGCCTCTTCGGCCAACATCTCCAGAAAACTCCTTACCGAAACGGCCGTTTCTGTTCCTTCTGTGGCGGCAGCAGCCTCTCATATAAAGACACCCGCCTTCTCTCAACCGGAAATTCGAAACATCACTGCTCCTGTTGAAACGCGCATCGTTACGGCTGCCCCTATTCGGCCTTTTCTGCAAGACGCCACTTTGGTGGAAATGCCCGACATCATAACGGGAGATAAAAAACATAAACTTGCTTCTCTCTCTGCTTCTATACAAAAAATTTTTTCCATCAGAAAAAGATATGCCGAAAAACAACGCATGGCGGAGTTTGATAATAATGCGGACGAATCTGTTTTTTCCATTCAGGATAAAGACGGCATGTATGGAGGAACTTTTTTTTCTGCGTCTGCTTTTGTAATCGAGGAAGAATACGGAGGAGAAAAATTCCTTTGGGGGGTTACTTCCGCTCATATCCTTAACATTATGGGGCCGGAATTTTATGTTCATCTTCCCGGGTTTCCCTTCCCATGGAAAACAAAAGTAGTTTTTATGGGAGACCCCGGCATGGCAGATGTTGCCATTTTCCCTATCCCGCAAGAGTATTCCGATTGGCTTAAACCCATTCCCCTCGCAACAAAAGAACCCGAAATTGGGGAAGCGTTGCGTTCTTTTGGTTATTTTAACGGAGGATTCAACGTAGTACGAAACAGAATTGTTAAAGAAGTTACCAAAGGAAGAATTATCACCTCTTTAGAATTTAATACAAAAGAAAGAGGCGGTGCCTGCGGAGGCCCCCTTTTGAATTCTTATAACGAATTGGTTGGAATTCATTGTGGAACGTCTGACAGCAGGCAAGTAAGTTTTGTGGTTCCGGTTTGGCAGTTGAAAGATTTGTTGACTGCTTACCGCAATAACGGCATCTCTATGCAGAAACTAAAATTTAAAAATCATGAAATCGGCGAAATCAATATTAACCAATATATTTCTACCATTCGGGTTTTTTCCGACAATATCCAAATCGATGAATTTAACACCTTTAACCAAGCTAAAAAAATAGATTACGATCGTTTGGAAGATTTGGTTTTTGCAGAAGGAGCAGACCGTATCGAACTGCAAATCGGCGGACAATACAATCCGAATAATCCCACCGAATTAAAACAATTTACTTATACGTTGGTTTATCTTCCTTTGGAAGAAAGAAGCTTTATAGAATACACCCCTCTTCCATAGAAAAACCTCTTCTAAGAAGAAGAGGTTTTTATTTTTAATTTTTATTCTCTAACAAAGCCTTGGCAGAAGCATTCCCATTTTCGGCTGCTCTTATCAGCCACTTTTCTCCGGCTTTTTTATCTTCGGGGACGCCAAGCCCTTTCCAATAAATTTGGCCTAATACATATTGAGCGGCCGTATGATTTTGCTCAGCAGCATCGCGAAAAAACTTAATAGCAAGCAGTACCGAACGAGAAGTTCCTTGTCCTTGCATCAACATAAAACCTGTCATGTATTGCGCTTGCGGATTTCCCCCTTCTGCTGCATTTGAAAACCAAGCAAAAGCATCTTGATAATTAGGTGGATTTTCTTTATAAGAGCGTTCCCCTAGAATATATTGGGCCAGCGGGTTTTTCTTTTCAGCAGCTGCGCCTAATAGTTCTAAAGCTTTTGCTTCGTTTTTTTCTACCCCCCACCCGTTTTGATAAAGTTCGGCAAGTTCACATGCGGCTTCGGAAGATTGGTTTTCTTCCCAAGCGGTCGTTAACCAAAAAGCCGCTTGTTCATCATCACGCAATATGGGAAATCCGGTGTGATAAGCTTTCCCTGTTTCCAATCGACTGGCTGCATTTCCTTGCTTGGCTAAGGCCAATGTATCTAAAAAGTTTTGAATTTGTGAAAAAAGAGCCGGATCCTCTTTTTCAATTTGTTGCACCAAAGCTTGCGCTTTTTTATCTCCGTTTTGAGCCGCCAAAAACCGCCAATACAGCGCCTGGGCAGGGTGAACAGGCAAACCCGCCAGACCTTGTTCATAAAATCGTCCTAATTCCATTTGCGAAGCGGCGTACCCTGCACGGGCAGAAAGCTGGAGATAGGTAAGAGCTTCTTCTAAATCTTGAGGAACAATTACTCCCGTAATGTAAAGCTGTGCCAACAACCACGAGGCTTCGTTGCTACCATCTACCGCCGCTTTGCGAAACCATTCCGCAGCTTGTTCTCCGTTTTGCGGGGTTCCTTCTCCCGAAGCATACATTTTCCCCACCTGCACGGCGGCGTTCATATCCCCAGCTTGAGCAGAGGTCAACGTTTGGGTAAAAGCCTTTTGTTGCGGAGTTTTATAAAAAACAAAACGATAAACACCGCCCGCTACCAATAAACAAATCAGTATTTTTATAAACGTTTTCATTTGTTTTCCCTTTTAAAAAAGGGAGGCTGTTGCGGCCTCCCCCGTAACTGATAAAATTAAATCTTTATTTCACCATCACAAACGGCATTTGCTCTCCACCCATGTAGTGAGGCATTTTCCCGTCCCACTTTTCAATGGCTTTCAATTGCGCTTCCACTTGGCGAAGTTTAATCAAGTTATCGGAAACTACTTCGCGTTGCAACCGCAAAGACTTGGCTTCCGCTTCCGCTTGTAAGATTTTTTGCTCAGCTTCTTTTTTTACTTTTTCTACCAAATTCGTAGCACGTTTAGCTTCTTGCTCGGCGATTTGCTTTTCTTCAACCGCTTTTAAAAATTGAGGTGAAAATTCAAAATTGGTAATGGCAATATCAGAAATAATTACTTCTTTTTCTGCCATTTTTGCTTTTAAAATTTCGTCCAATTCTTTAGCCACCTGTGTACGGTTGGAAATCAAACTATCGGCTGAGTATTTGGCGATAACGGCTTTTGTCCATTCTTCCACCATCGGTTTTAATACGGTAGAAGTATATTCCGTGCCCAAATTGCGATAGATGGATTCAATGGTATCGGGCAATACACGGTGGTTAATGGCTAAAGTAAGCCCAACGGTTTGCAAATCTTTGGAAAAAGCTTCCGTGTTAAAGGAATCCTTTTTAATGCGAACAGAAAACTTTTCAATACTGTCCACAAAGGGGATTTTAAAGTGTAACCCTTCCCCGTAGGCTCCGATTAATTTACCAAAGCGTAACTTTACCGCCACGTTACCTGCCGATACAGTGAAATACGATCCAAACACACAAATGGCTATCACCACAAGAATAATAGGGGTAATAAGACCAGCCAAAGCAAAAGATTTAATGTTGCTCTTCGTCATGCTTTCTCCTTTTTAATCTTTTAATTTCCCTTGAGAAGGTTCTCTTTTCTGTAATAAAATTACAGATGACGTTTTTTTACTTTCATACGCGCAATAGATTGTTTAATTTCTATTTCCGCGAGTTCAAAGTCTATATCGGCATCTTTACTGGAAAGGGCTGCTTTCGCCGCTTTTATTTTTTGTTGTTCGGCTTCTTCATCTATTTCTCCAGCAAGAGAGGCACTTTCCGCAAAAACATTGACCACATCGTTAAGAACTTCCACAAAACCACCGAGTGCGGCAAATTCTTCTTCTTTCCCGTCTTTTTTATAACGCAAAGAACCCATGCCCAACTGCACGATGGTTTGTATGTGCCCGGGGAGAATCCCCATTTCACCTAAAGCGGCAGGCAAAATAACCATATCCACTTCCAGGTTGGAAATAAGTTGTTTCTCCGGCGTAATTAAATTCAGGGTCAGTTTTTTCTGGGCCATAAATTACTCGTTATCTTTGATTTTTTCGTAATTGGCCAACACATCTTCTATGCCGCCGCACATATAGAAACAAGATTCCGGAATATGGTCATATTCCCCTTCTACAATACCTTTAAAAGCTTTAATGGTATCAGGGAGTTTAACATATTTTCCGGGGTGTCCCGTAAACTGTTCTGCGACAGAGAACGGTTGCGACAAGAATTTCTGAATTTTTCTGGCGCGGGCAACCGTCTTTTTATCTTCTTCGCCGAGTTCGTCCATACCTAAAATGGCGATAATATCTTGCAAATCTTTGTATTTTTGCAATACTTTACGTACACTTTGGGCCACATTGTAGTGTTCTTCACCGATAATGCGCGGGTCCAAAATACGAGAAGTGGAATCCAAGGGGTCCACCGCCGGATAAATACCCAAACTGGCAATTTGACGGGAAAGCACGGAAGTAGAGTCCAAGTGGGTAAATGTGGCGGCTACACCGGGGTCGGTTAAGTCGTCCGCCGGCACATACACCGCTTGAATAGAAGTAATAGCCCCTTTCTTAGTGGAGGTAATACGTTCTTGCAATCCGCCGATTTCTGTATTAAGCGTAGGTTGATAACCTACTGCAGAAGGCATACGCCCCAATAGAGCAGATACTTCGGAATTTGCGAGTACAAAGCGAAAAATGTTGTCTAAGAACAAAAGCACGTCCTGCCCTTTTACATCGCGGAAATACTCCGCTTGCGTAAGAGCGGTAAGAGCCACTTTTGCACGAGCCCCTGGCGGTTCGTTCATTTGTCCATACACGAGCACCGTTTTATCCAAAACGGTGCTGCCATCGGAAAGTTTGGATTCACTCATTTCCAACATTAAATCATTTCCTTCACGACTTCTTTCTCCTACCCCGCCGAAAACGGAACTTCCGTGGTGTTCACGCGCCACGTTGTTAATAAGTTCCATAATGAGCACGGTTTTGCCTACACCGGCACCACCAAACAAACCTACTTTCCCCCCTTTCATATACGGGGCAATCAAATCGATAACTTTAATACCGGTTTCAAAGATTTCCGGAGTGGGGTTTTGTTCTTCTAAAGTAGGAGGATTGCGGTGAATGGGCATATTCATAGCGGCGGGAATATCCCCTTTGTTATCTTGCGGTTTACCCAAAACATTCATCAAGCGACCTAAGCAGGCTTCTCCTACGGGAACTTTTAAAGCAGCTCCGGTATCCACGGCTTTAGCACCGCGTTGCATGCCGTCTGTGCTTTCCAAAGAAACACAGCGGACAATTCCGTCACCCATTTGTTGGGCTACTTCGGCCACAATTTTAGAGCCGCCTTCCATATCTATTTCAATAGCGTTTTGAATGGCGGGCAAATGGCCTTGTTCAAATTGAATATCCACCGCTGCGCCGATGATTTGAATTACTTTTCCAGTGTTCATAATTTTCCTGTATTAACTGTTTAGAGCTTCCGCTCCATTCACAATATCCAAAATTTCGTTTGTAATTCCGGCCTGACGAACTTTATTGAGTTTTAAGCCCAAAGCGTTAATCAGTTCTCCGGCATTTTTGCTGGCCGCATCCATAGCATTCATCGTGGCTGCCAAGTTAGCGGCTTGAGACTCCAACAAAATGCGATACATATTGGCTTTTATCAAACGAGGAACCATCATTCCAAAAATTTCTTTGATACCGGGCTCGAATAAAAAGTCTCCCGTTTCTTTTTTGGTGGAAGAATTTTCTAACCCGAACGGCAAAAGTTTCTGCTCTACAAGTGTTTGGCTGGCCAAGGATTTAAAGTTGTTATAAATCAATTGGACCGAACCCAGATTATCTTGATAATACTCCTTCAAGATCGCTTCCCCCAGCAACTCCGCATGTACATAAGACACTTTGGGGAAAATACCTACGCTTTCATACACCACTCGCAGGTTCGGCATTTTAAGACGGGCGAAAAAATCCCGTCCTTTTTTTCCAATAGCGAAAACGGTGATTTGCTTGTCTTTTTGCGCTTTAATAAATTGCAATGCCGCGCGCAAAACAACCGCATTAAAAGAACCTGTCATTCCTTTGTCACCTGTAATCACCAGCAAACCTACTTTATTAGGATCACCGGTTTTGTTAACAAAGAAACGGCTGGCCCAACTTTCGCCTTCTCCTTCCGACTGAGGCAGAGCAAGAACATCTTGTTTTAAATCGTCCACCATCTCCAACATCTTGGTGGCAAACGGACGGGCGGCAGTCATTAAATCTTGCGCTTTGCGTATGCGGGCATTTGAAATCATTTTCATTGTCTGCATAATCTGCTGCGTAGATTTAATGGCTTTTATGTTTTGCCGTATATCCCTAAGAGATTCCATGAAAAATTCCTATTTGTTGCGGCCTTCTAAAATAGCTACATAGTCGGCGATACCGGCTTCTAAAGAATAATCCGGTTCGTAGCCCAATTTTTCTTTGGCAAGGGTCATATCCGCTTGAGTTTTTAATTGGAAGAACGGATACGGATTATCAATATATTCCGGTTCCAAATTCGTACCCAATTCTTTGTTCAAGCAATTGATAATGGTGTTGTAATCGCGGGCAATACCGGTAGCAGCATTATAAACACCCGTTTCTTTACCGTTATTCAAAGCACATAAGTTGATTTTGACAATATCTTTCACATACACAAAATCGCGTTGTTGTTCACCGTGTTTAAATACACGCGGACGTTTGCCTTCTTTCATTTGCTTGTACAACTGATACACCATGCTGGCCATTTTGCCTTTGTAGTATTCACCGGGGCCATACACGTTGAAATAGCGCAATCCGATGATGGACATATCATTATTGTTTTCGGAAAATTGGCGGGCTACATTATCCATAATGGCTTTGGAAAAACCATATACGTTTTCGGGATGAGTGGGCTGTGTTTCCACATTCGGAGCAGGAGCATTCCCGTAAGTAGCAGCGGAAGAAGCATAAATTACTTTTTTAATATCATTTTCCGCAGCAAAAGCTAACAAGTTTTTGAACGCTTCCACGTTTTGTTCCATCATCGCTTTTTGATCCATGACGGTTGTATCCGTGATGGCAGCTTCGTGGAAAATAGCATCAAAGTACATATCATGCGGAACACACTCAAATAAATCTGCCGTAATAACATCACCTTTAAAACCGATTAAGTTTTTAAAGTGACCGTTTTTAGAGAAATCGTCCAACACGGTTACTTCGTGTCCTTGCGCTTCCAAGGTTTTGGCAATGTTACTGCCGATAAAACCGGCTCCACCGGTAACCAAGTATTTTTTTCTGGCTTTATTTTCCATGAAAAGTTCTCCTATTTTACGGGTTTAAAAACCGTTTTAAAAGCATCTAATGCTGCTACAATTTTTTCTTCCACTTCGGGGGTCAGTTCGTTTACGGTATTAAGCGTATCCAATACTGCCGGATGTTCTGCACGCACAAAAGCAAGAAGTTGTTTTTCATAAGGCAAAACATCGGAAACTTCAATCGAGTCCAAATATCCATGCGTACCGGCATAAAGGACCAAAACCTCTTCACCTACTTTCAAAGGAGAGTATTGATCTTGCTTTAACAGTTCCGTCATGCGCTTACCGCGTTCGATTTGGCGTTGGGATTCTTTATCCAATTCGGAACCGAATTGGGCAAATCCGGCCAGTTCTTGATATTGGGACAAATCGATACGAAGCGTACCCGCTACTTTGCGCATGGTTTTGCGTTGAGCGGAACCACCTACGCGGGAAACGGAAAGACCAACGTTAATAGCCGGTTTAATACCGCTTAAAAACAAGTTGCTTTCCAAATAAATCTGACCGTCCGTAATAGAAATAACGTTCGTCGGAATATAAGCAGATACGTCATTGGCTTGCGTTTCGATAATAGGCAACGCCGTCAAAGAGCCTCCGCCATTTTCTTTAGAAAGTTTACAAGCGCGTTCCAACAAGCGAGAGTGCAAGTAGAATACGTCTCCGGGGAAGGCTTCGCGGCCCGGCGGGCGGCGTAACAACAAGGACATTTGACGATAAGCTTGAGCGTGTTTGGATAGATCATCGTACACGATTAACACGTCTTTTCCTTGCCACATAAAGTATTCCCCAATGGCGCAACCGGCATACGGCGCAATATACAACAAGGAAGCCGGATCGGAAGCGGTAGCGGAAACCACTACGGTATAATCCATAGCCCCGTAATCGGTTAATGTTTTAACCACTTGAGCAACGGTACTTTGTTTTTGCCCGACGGCTACATAAATACAAATACAACGTTCTGCTTCAGGAATATTTTTTTGGTTGATAATAGCATCTATTGCAATAGCAGTTTTACCGGTTTGGCGGTCGCCGATGATAAGTTCGCGTTGTCCTTTTCCGATCGGCACCATCGCGTCGATAGCTTTGATACCGGTTTGAAGCGGTTGTTTGACCGGTTGGCGATCAATAATACCAGGAGCAACAATATCCAAAGGCATCTCTTTTTCCGCTTTGATAGCACCTTTACCGTCTAAAGCATTTCCAAGCGGATCCACCACGCGGCCAATCATTTCGCCGCTGACGGGGATATTGATAACTTCTCCTGTGCGTTTTACGGTGTCTCCTTCTTGAACTAAATGATCCGACCCCATAAGCACACAACCGACGTTATCATATTCCAAGTTCATGGCCATGCCTTTTACGCCATTACCGAAATCTACCAATTCAGAGGCTTTTACGTTATTTAAACCATGGACGCGAGCAATACCATCCCCCACTTGGATAACAGTACCCACTTCGCTGATGTCGGCAGAAGTGTCAAATTTTTCTATTTTTTCTTTAATAATGTTGGTTATTTCTTCAGGTCTAATTGCCATATTATTACCATTACTTGATTAATTCTTCTTGCAATTTGACGAGCCGCCCTTGCAGGCTGCCATCTATCAATTCACCGCGACACCAAATCTTAAGACCGCCCAAGAGTGTCGGGTCTGTATCAAAAACAACTTCAACTTTTCCACCGTAACGAGCAGACAAAGCTTCTTGGGTTTGTTGTTTTTGCGCGGAGGAAAGCTCCTGTGCGGAAAGAACCTTCGCACGGAAAATCCCCAACCTTTCATCTAAAATTTCTTCTGCCGCTTTTACAATTTCCGGAAGAAGAGAATACCGTTTTGCATCAATTAAAACTTCCACAAAAGCTGCCGTTTGCGGCGCAACGGAAGACAAGGCCGCGTGGACCATTTCTTTTTTTTGAGGTAAAGAAATGCGCGGATTTTCCATTACGTTTTTTACCGAGGCCAGTGCTTCGGCCGCTACGCGTAACTGTTCCACCCGAAGAGAAGCCTCTTGGTTGTTTGGACTCAGTTGATTGTAGGCAGCCGCATAGCGTTGCACGGCAAGTCTGTCTGAACTATTCATGGATTATTTGGTTCTCACTTCTTCCAATACGCGGTCCACCATTTGGCTGGCAGAGGCTTCGTTTACTTGCTGTTGTAACACTTTTTCGGCAGCAAGGACAGCCGTGCGGACAATTTCTCCGCGCACATCGGCTAATGCCTGATTCTTTTCGGCTTCAATTTGTGCTTTGGCTTGTTCTACTAAACGTTCGGCATTTTTTTTAGCCTCCGCGAGCAGTTGATCGCGTTGGGTTTCACCGGTTTTTACCGCTTCCGCTATTTTTCTGGCAGCTTCTTCGGTAATTTCAGCCAATTTTGCATCTAATTCCCGTTTAAGGTTTTCAGCCGATTCGCGGGCTTCCTGCGCCTGTTTTTTATCGTCGGCTATTTGTTGTTCGCGTTTTTCCAGCATACCAATAATGCTACCCCATGCAAACTTTTTAAGCAAATAGACCAACAACAAAAAGTTACAGACGGTTAGGATAAAAACCCCATAGTCGGGTTTTAACAAATCTTCCATAGATTCCGCCTATGTAAAATTACATTACCAAATTGAGTAAGCAGATAACCAAGCCCAACATAGCGGCACCTTCTAACAAGGCAGCGATAATAATCATCGTGGTGCGCAAGTCAGAACCGGCTTCGGGTTGGCGAGCGGTACCTTCCAAGGCGGCCGTACCAATTTTGCCTAAACCAAGCGCGGCACCAATAACAGTAAGTCCGGCACCGATACCGGCGGCAATATATTTAAGTGCTACGAGTTCCATAGTTTTTCTCCTTTTGGGCAAATGCCCGATTGATAGATTTTTAAATTAATGCGTATGAATGACGGATCCGGCAAAAATAGCCGTCAAAAGTGTAAAAACATAAGCTTGCAAAAAAGCCACTAACAGTTCCAGACACGTCATAAAAATTTCCAGCCCCATCGCAGGGAACAAGGACCCCACTCCGGCGGCAATATGCATTTTCCCAACGATAAAAATAATTAAAAGCAAACACAAAAGTACCATATGCCCCGAAAGCATATTGGCAAATAAACGAATAGCCAATACACACACTTTAATAACGGTGCTAATGACCTCTAACGGAAATATAAGAGGAACGAGCCATGCAGGTGTACCGGACGGGACAAATCCTTTCAAAAATCCAATAAACCCATGATATTTTAATCCGCTATACAAGATAAGTCCTCCGGAGCAAACAGCCAAAGCAGCTGTAACAGAGATATTGGAAGTAGCGGTGCGCATATTGGGAATCATCCCCACCAAGTTGACACACAAAATAAACATAAAAAGCGTGCAAAAATACGGCAACATACTGCGACCTTCCTGCCCCATATTCGGAAGAACAAGCCCGTCGCGGATAAATGTAACATATTCTTCCATAAGAGTGGTAAGCAATCTTCCGGCACGACTTTTGTGTGGGAGGGATACCCAGTATAAACCCAACAACAGCAACACACTAACTGCCATTATGGTAACGGAATGAGTGGTGATGGGTAGGCGAAATCCCCCCAATACAACACCCCAATCATGATCTAAAATATGGTGAGAAATAATTTCAGCGATATCCATCTTTCGTTTCTGCCTTTTTCACGCGCTTATTTTGCATCTCTTTTGCCGCACGTACAATAATATAAAAACCCAGTACAAACCCGACACAGACACCTGCTAATAATAACCACGGGGAAGTATCCCATCTTTTGTCGAGCCAATACCCCACCCAGGCCCCTAAAATTTCACTCACGGCAAACTCGGCCCCAAGAGTGGTAATGGTTACATGGTCCTGCTTGGAAATGGGGCCCAATGCCATGGTCTTCTCCGTATATCTGTACCCAGTGATAAGTTATGTTAATATTATAAAAAATTTCACTACCAAAAACCACTTTCTCTTATTGTATAAAAAACCCCACCTTTTCGGGTGGGGTTTTTGTTTTTAAACAGTTTAAATGTTGTATGTAAAAATCTTACTTTCGTAAGGTTTTAATGAAATTTCATACCCATCAGAAAGCATTTGGGAAGTGATGGCAATTTGTTCTCCGGAGAATTCTTCCATCAACCCCCCTTGCGCTTGCATACCCTTTACAGATAAACGACCTCTGGCAGGCACATCACTGTAATTGACAACGATAACTTTTCCCGTGTTCATTTGTTTCCATTGCCAAGATAAAATACTGCGGAAAGAGTCATCTCCGCAATCCGCAATTTCTTTCAGGCTCCATTGGCCGCCATGAAAGGCCGGATCGGAAGCCATTTTAAGCAAGCGATGATAGTGAGAGCGAACTTCTTCGTTTATTTCAAAAGAGTCTCTCACATATTGAATCGGCATACGGGCCGGCCGGCCTAAAATTTGGAACAAATGAAACAAACGAGCACCCGGCAGAGTGGCAATAATCGTGCTGGCGGCAAGAGATTTTTCTTTCCCAAAAGCCTTTAGCGATTCTTCTTCGTCGTGGTTGGAAGTAAAACGAATAGAACGCATTTGATACAAATGCTCCGCCCCTAAATGGGCCTTAATGTTTTCCGGATTCGAAAAACGGAGGCGGTCATACAAAATTTTATCGTACGTGTAATCAAACCCCATTTCTTGGATATCCCATTCCAGCCCCCAATACACTTCGGCAATAAATACAAATTCAGGATATTTTTCGCGCACAGTTTTTAAAGCGTTTTGCCAAAATTCTTCTTTAGGCAAATCTCCCCCGATAAACTCCCACCACGTATCGCGATGAACCTTGTTTAGAGAGAGCATAGCCATATCACAACGCACGCCATCACACATTTGTGCTACGTGTAACAAGTTGTTAATTACAAATTCGCGTGTTTGAGGATTAAAATAATTGAGTTGAGCTGTATCCGTCCACGGAGCAAAATATGGATCGCGCCCGTGAGCAACATATACCCCGTTCGGATTTTTAAAAAACCAATCTTTATGTATATGCGGTTCCGTGGTACCTGTATTGATAAAATATTCCGGATGTTCGGTAACGGCAGGACAGTCAATCGCTAAATGGTTGCCCACAAAATCCAAAAACAAGGCAATCCCTTTTTGGTGCATACGTTCACGCAAAGAACGGAGAGCTTCGTTGCCACCCAAAGAGTCGTCTACCTCATAGTCGTACACAGCATAGGGAGAAGCGGTGAGATCTTCGGGGACAAAATCCGGCTTAATAGCGCGCACTTGATCTTGAATATCTTTACACTCACGCGCAATTTTTTCTGCGGCAGGGCTTTTTTTCCAAACACCCATTAACCAAATCGCATCAAACCCTGTTTCTTTGGTGGTGTTTAAAAACTCTTCCGGTATATCCGCCAACGTAAATGGACGACCGTATTGCACGCTCAGTCGTTGCAACCAAGAGCGCGTATTGATTTCTAAAATGTGTGGATTTGTCCTCATTAAGATACTCCCCCTATAGTTTTTATAGCACTTTACAACCAACTTGTAAACTTTTTTTACTTTATGTTTTAAAAAGGGGTTTTGACAGTAAAAAAATTGATTATTTTCCGCAAAAGAACCTTTTTTACACAAAAAATCCCCGCTTGAACAAATCCAAGCGGGGAATGTGGCTTTTGAAATCAGCCGTTAGTTATTTTCGGCTCCGTTTTCTTCCTCGTCTTTTACAACAGGAGCGATTCGGGCAATTTTATCGCCCTCTTCCAGCTTGGCCAAGGTAACACCTTGAGCGTTGCGACTGACGGAACGGATATCGGCACAGCGGACACGAATGGTCATTCCTTTTTCGGTAACAATCATCAAATCTTTGCTTTCGTCCACTAACTTAATGCCTACTACGGAACCGTTACGAGCACTGGTTTTAATGGTAATAACACCCATGCCTCCGCGGTTTTGGCGTTTGTATTCGCTAAATTCGGTGCGTTTACCAAAGCCGTTTTCGCACACGGATAACACGTCCGGTTGAGGTTCATCGTTCGGAGCATGTTCCATACCTACTACCACGTCTCCGCTGGCCAAATTGATGGCACGGACGCCTTTGGCCGGACGACCCATACAACGTACTTGGTTTTCGTCAAAGCGAATGGATTTTCCGTTTTTGGTAGCAACGATAATATCGGATTTACCATGCGTGGTTTGTACCCCTACAAGAACATCTCCTTCTTCCAAACCGATAGCAATAATACCGGTACGGCGGATGTTGGCAAACTCAGAGAGTTCTACGCGTTTAATGGTACCAAAGCGGGTACACATAGTCAGATACGTATTTTCACAATGTTTGGGGTCAAAGTCCTCAATCGCTACGGCAGAGGTTACTTTTTCTTCGCCGGTTAATTGCAAAAGATTCACAATCGCTTTCCCTTTGGACATGCGATTCCCTTCAGGGATTTCAAAAGCACGCAAAGCAAACACACGGCCACGGTTGGTAAACATCAAAATAGTAGCGTGAGAAGAAGTGATGAACAAGTGTTCCATAAAATCTTCTTCTTTCGTTTTGCTACCGATGATACCTTTCCCGCCGCGGTTTTGGCTCTTGTAGGTGGAAAGCGGAATACGTTTGGCATAACCATCATTGGAAATGGTGATGACAACATCTTCTTTCTCAATCAAATCTTCCATAGAGAAATCTGTCATATCGGGACCGATTTCGGTACGTCTGGCATCCCCGTAGGATTTCTTCAAGTCGGTCAATTCTTCTACGATAATATCCAAAATACGTTGAGGATTGGCCAAAATAGCTTGTAACTCTTCAATCAGTTTCAACAAATCTTTGCGTTCGTTTTCAATAGCCAAAGCAGAGAGTTGGGTTAATTGATGAAGTCTCATGTCCAAGATAGCTTGCGCTTGTACTTCGGATAAAGTAAAGCGGGTCATCAAGGTGAATTTGGCTTCGGTCGGATCTTTAGCGTTGCGGATAATGGCTACTACTTCGTCCATATTGGCAATGGCCACTAACAAACCGGACAACACATGTTCACGACGTTGCGCTTTGTTTAAATCAAATTTAGTGCGGTTGGTAATAATTTCTTTGCGGTGTTTTACATACGCTTTCATCACTTCTTTCAAAGAAAGCACACGCGGACGACCATCTACAATCGCCAACATGTTTACAGGGAAAGAAGTTTGAAGTTGGGTATGTTTATATAAGTGATTTAACACCACTTGGGCATTACCGTCGCGTTTTACTTCGATAACAAGACGCATACCGCGGCGGTCCGACTCATCACGGATATCAGAAATATCAGTAATCTTTTTGTCTCGTACCAAACCAACGATGTTTTCAATCAAAGAAGTTTTATTTACTTGATACGGAATGGCAGTAACAATAATGGCTTCGCGTCCGTTTTTGCGTTCTTCAATTTCGGTGGTGGCTTGTACTTTTACGCTGCCGTGACCGGTTTCAAAGTATTCATAAATGCCTTTGGTACCACGAATGATGGCTCCCGTTGGGAAATCCGGCCCTTTGATGATTTTCATCATCTCTTTGGTAGTAATATCGGGGTTTTTAATGTATTCAATAATTCCGTCGCACACTTCGGACAAGTTGTGGGTAGGAATGTTGGTGGCCATACCTACGGCAATACCGGATGAACCGTTTACGAGCAACGCCGGAAATTTAGCCGGCAACACGGAGGGTTCCATCAAAGAACCGTCATAGTTAGGGATCATTTTGACGGTATCTTTATCCAAATCCCCCAACATTTCTTCGGAAATTTTTTGAAGGCGGCATTCCGTATAACGCATAGCGGCGGCAGAGTCTCCGTCGATAGAACCGAAGTTCCCTTGCCCGTCGATTAATGTTTCGCGAATGGAAAAATCCTGCGCCATACGAACAAGCGTATCGTATACGGCCGTATCGCCGTGCGGGTGATATTTACCGAGTACATCCCCTACTACACGGGCGGATTTTTTATAGGGTCTATTATATTTTAAACCCATTTCGTTCATGGAATACAAAACACGGCGGTGTACGGGTTTTAAACCGTCGCGTACGTCCGGCAAGGCACGGCCCACAATAACGCTCATAGCGTAATCGATATAGTAGGAGCGCATTTCGCCGGCAATATCGCGCTGTTGAATGTTACCAAATAAGTCCACATTTACATTGACGTTTTGGACTTCCGGTTGATTGTTATTTTCTTCACTCATTTAAAAATCTCCTGTTACGGATAAATCGTTATGCGCCGGCAGTAAACACTCCGGCGCTAAAGGTTAAATATCCAAGTTTTTTACTTCCAAGGCGTGCGATTGGATAAAATCGCGGCGCGGCTCTACACGATCGCCCATCAACATGGTAAAAGCTTGTTCCGTATCGGCGGCGTCGTTAATTCTTACTTGGATCAATTTGCGTTTGGAAGGATCCATGGTGGTCTCCCACAATTGTTCCGGATTCATTTCCCCTAACCCTTTGTAGCGTTGGATGGTAGCACCGGAAGAAGCGGCTTCTTTTACTGCATGTAACAATTCTGCCAAGCTATATACCAGCACATCCGTTTTTCCGTTATTTACCTTGAAAAGCGGATTAACCCGTTCTTTTTCGTTTTCGATGGTGGGATATTGGGCAAAGGTAAAACCAAAGGCTTCCATTTTCTTTTCATTGGCAAGGAGTTTACCAAATTCAAATAAGCTCTGATGTTCCGGTACCAAATTTTCAGTAGAAATGGTATTTACATCTACTCCGTCGGCAGCTAATTCTTCTTTCTTTTCCTGCACGTATTGGTCTTCGTATTCGCGGTATTCTTGCTCCGCATAGAAATAGCGGAAGCCGCCGCTCTTAAGCGGAACGCGATATACCGGCACTTTACCTTCGGCTAAGAAAGCCATAAAATCGGCCAAAGTAATGTTTTTAACTTCTAATTTACCCAAAATATCTTCTACATCTCTTAACACCTTTAACAAATCGCGTACATTATCGGCATTTAGGACGGTATCTTTTTGTACATCCGTCACCGTTACACTGGCTAAACCTTCTTTCATAAGCCATTGTTGCATTTGTTCTTCGGTTTGGAGATATTGTTCTACTTTTCCTTTTTTCACTTTGTAAAGCGGAGGTTGCGCCAAGTAAACGTGCCCTTGTTCGATAAGAGGTTTTAACTGGCGATAGAAGAAAGTCAATAACAAAGTAGAGATATGTTGTCCGTCGACGTCAGCATCAGCCATTAAAATAATCTTGTGATAGCGAAGTTTGGAAATATCAAAACCGCCTTCTCCTTCACCTACACCCGTACCGACGGCAGCAATTAAATCGCGCACGGTATCGCTGGACAAAATTTTCACTAACGGAGCTTTTTCAACGTTCAAAATTTTACCGCGTAAAGGCAAAATAGCTTGGAATACACGATCGCGCCCTTGTTTAGCAGAACCACCGGCGGAGTCCCCTTCTACCAAGAAGAGTTCGCATTTAGTGGCTTCGCGTTCTTGGCAATCCGCCAATTTGCCGGGGAGACCACCGCTTTCCAAAGCACCTTTGCGGCGGGTTAAATCACGCGCTTTGCGGGCAGCTTCGCGGGCAACAGCCGCGCTGACGCATTTTTCGCAAATGGCTTTGGCTGTCTTGGGATTTTCTTCAAAGAAGGTAGAAAGAGTTTCACCCACTACGGAGCGAACAATACCTTCCACTTCGGAGTTACCCAATTTGGTTTTGGTTTGCCCTTCAAATTGCGGATGCGGAATTTTGACAGACAAAACAGCTGTTAAACCTTCTTTAATATCGTCCCCACCCACAGAAACATCTTTGTGTTTGGAAATATTATTATTTTTGATATATTCGTTAATAATACGCGTTAAAGCACTTCTAAAACCGCTTAAGTGCGTACCACCTTCTACCGTGTGAATGTTGTTCACAAAAGAGAAGGTATTTTCGGAATAACTTTCGTTATATTGAATAGCGAAAGAAATATAATTATCCCCCACCTCTTTGGTTAAATAAATAGGCTCGGGGTTAATAACAGTTTTATTTGTATTTAAGTATTTAGCGAATTGAGAAATACCGCCTTCAAAATGGAAAGTGGTAGTAGGATTTTCTTCTTTGCGTTCATCGGTATAAACAATTTTTACACCGGCATTTAAGAAAGCCAATTCACGTAAGCGGTTACCGATGGTTTCGTACGAAAAAGCAATATTACCGAAAATTTCTTTATCCGCATGGAAGGTTACTTTAGTACCGTGCTCTTGAGTTTCCCCAATAACAGCTACTTTATCTTCCGGTTTACCGCGGTGATAGCGTTGGAAGTGAATTTTTCCGTCACGACGAACTTCTACTTCCATTGTTTCGGAAAGAGCGTTCACGCAGGATACACCCACCCCGTGTAAACCACCGGATACTTTATAAGCACCGCTATCAAATTTACCGCCGGCGTGTAATACGGTCATTACAACTTCTAAAGCGGATTTATTGCGAAGTTTAGCGTCCTTGGCGTTCTTCATCAGGTCCACGGGAATACCACGTCCGTCGTCCTGAATAGAACAAGTCATATCATCTTTAATTGTAACGGTAATGGTTGTGGCACCGCCCGCCAAAATTTCGTCTACGGAGTTATCTACCACTTCATACACTAAGTGATGTAAACCCGGTAAACCGGTAGAGCCAATATACATGGCCGGACGTTTGCGTACCGCTTCCAAACCTTCTAAAACGGTAATTTTAGAAGAATCATAATTCTTCTCTTTTTGTTCTTCACTCATGAAAAACTCCTTAATTAAAACTAAAAACTTTTATTATCGTACGTCCATGGTTTATTAATTTCTATTTTCTTAATCCATGGCGTATCAAAATGTTTATTAATTTCACGGATTAATTGACGTTGACGCGCAATTAACTCGTTTTTAGCTACAGCCATTTTTACTTGAACATACAAAGTACCAGACTGCACCCCTTTTAATTCCCAAAAACGGCCTTTATCCCCTACAAGTCTGGTCCATACATGTTCCAAAATCATTAAGCGGTTTAAGGTTTTACTTAAGCGGGTAAAATCTTTATTTAATTCCCCACTACAAAACCACTCTTTTTTAGGGGTTTGGCCTAATTTCATTAAGCTCTCACCGGCATAATAACGTATTTGAAAGTGACTTCACCAACAGGTTCAATAAGTACGGGTTGAGAAGCATTTACGAAGGAAAAAGATACTTTTTCCGTTCCGATATTTTTTAAAACATCAATAATGTATTGAGGATTAAAAGCTGCATCAAAAGCTTCTAAATTATATTCCACCGGAAGTTCATCCGTAAATTCCATATTTTGAGAATTAGAAGTAATCGTTAAAGCATTATTATCCAACTTATATTTCACTACGCTACCAAATTCACCCGCACACAAAGCAGAACGACGGGTAGAAGCTAATAATTCTTTAGAAAAAACTTCGAAAGAAATATTTTTCTTAGTAGGAATAACCTGGTTGTAGTTGGGGAAATTTCCTTCGATTAAGCGAGAAATAAAAGTAGTTTCATTCATAATAAAACTTACTTGATTAGAAGCCACATTTACTTCAATCTTACTGTCTTTAGCCGGTTTAGCAATACCAATAAAACGGCACACTTCGTTTAAAATTTTAGTAGGAATAATAATTTTAAATTCTTGGCTTCCGGCTAATGCTTCGTGGGTAGCCACGGCTAAACGTCCACCGTCGGTAGCTACAATTTCAAATTTTTCAGCTGTATTATTCCATAAAAGACCATTTAAAATATAACGGGTTTCTTGAGTAGAAGCGGAAAAAGCCGTTTTTTCAATCATTTTTTGCAAAGTAATGGGATCTAATAAAATACTGTTTTCGCGTTCTACTTCCGGAATAGCAGGATATTCGGATTTAGGTGTACCGATTACCCAAAATTTACTTTTACCGGACTTAATGTGAAATTTATTATTTTCGTCAGAATATAAATTAATTTCTTTATCATCAGATAAATTTTTAATAATATCGGCAAATTCCTTCATCGGAACAGTAATACTACCTTCTTCTTCCACCTCAGCACTCACATAGTGAACGGTTGCCATTTCCATATCTGTACGAACAAGTTTTAATTTTCCGTTTTGAGCTTCCATTAAAAAGTTATGCAATATCGGTACCGTAGTGCGAGAAGATACGCCTGCGGAAACAATTTGAATGCCTTCCAATAAGGTGGATTTAGTAATATTTATTTTCATTTTTATATTCCTAGTAATATATGCTGTTTATTGTGTGGATACTGTGAAATACCCTATAGATTAATTTAAGGCCCGTTGTGTACAACTCGGTTTTTTTATCCACAATATACACCACTAAAAAAATTATCCTTCTTTTTACTACTTATTTAGAGGTATTATCCACTAATTTCTACTTTTTATCCACAGCTTTAATTTCCAAAATAATTTGATTTATTTCAGCTGCAAAAAAAGGATCGGTCTCTATTTTATTCTTTACTAAGTCTCGTGCATGAACAACTGTGCTGTGATCACGGTTAAATTCTCTACCGATTTCCGGCAAAGAAAGGTCTGTTAGTTCAGTTGTTAAAAACATGGCAATTTGGCGAGGCCAAGCAACAGATTGGGTTTTACGTTTTGAGTTAAAATCTTCCATGCGTATATTGTAGTGTTTTCCTACTATTTTTTTAATTACATTTACATTAATAGAAAGATTATTTTCTGTTACCAAAATATCAGATAATAATTCTTTAGCCACAGGTATAGTAGGAATAATACCTTGCATATCGCAATAAGCTTTTAGACGTAATAAAGAACCTTCTAATTCACGTACGTTACTTTGTACACCTTCTGCTATAAAGGAAATAACATCATCACCGATGTTAAATCCGTTAGAATCTCTTTTTTGACGTAAAATAGCAATACGAGTTTCTAAACTGGGGCGTTTAATCTCGGCGATAATACCGGATAATAATCTGGAAGATAAACGTTCGTCCCATTCTAATTGTTGAGGAGTACGATCTGATGAAAGAACAATTTGTTTACGACTTTCAAACAGAGCATTAAATGTATTAAAAAATTCAATAGTACATTGTTCTTTACCGGATACAAATTGAATATCATCCATTAAAAAACAATCTAAAGAGCGATATTTTTTACGGAAACTTTCTGATGATTTATTTTGAAGAGCTTCAATGTATTCGCTTACAAATTCTTCACCGGACATATAAAGAACTTTTGCATTTGGATTATTTTTTAAAATTTCATTTCCAAGTGCATGTAATAAGTGGGTTTTACCCAACCCCGGAGAAGAGTAAATAACTAAAGGATTATTTTCTCTGTTTCCTAATTTATGAGCTGCCGCTTGAGCCGCTTTGTAAGCAAAACGGTTTGAAGGGGATTCAATAAAATTATCAAATGTATAAGCTGAATTTAAACGGGAATGAAATAAATTTTTCTTTACGGTATTAGTATGATTAACCGGCGGAAGAGTGGATAAAATACTTTCAGCAGAATTCATAATAGGAGTTGTTTCTTGAACGGAAACATTATACACTACTGTAATTTCAATACCTAAATGTTTTAAAAAAGCATCTTTAATGATATGTTCGTATCGTTCACGAATAGTTTTCCCCCAAAATTGATTGGGTAAAAGAATATTTAATACGTTTCCTTCAAATGTTAATTGAGCAGGGCGCAACCACATATCATACGTATCTTTACCAATAATATTTTCAATATCTTGAAAAACAGGAACTAATTGAGGGTAAGATTTTAAATTATCCACAGAAATGCCGCCATATAAAAGATTATTAATTAAATATTACCACTTATTAATTATTAGGTCAATTAAAAAAAATCAAAAATAGTGTTTAAATTGCTAAAAATGCTTTAAATTTTGTTTTTTATAAAAAATAGCAGTATAACCCTATAAAAAAAGTTAAAACTTTAAAATTACTTGTTTTTATGTAAAAAACTTAAATATATTATTTTTTAAAACTAGATATTTTTTTCTCTTGTTTATTACACAATGAATAATTATGATAACAAAGGAAGTAAAATATGTTATATTATTAATAGGAAATATTATTAATAAGAAATTAGGGGGAAATATGGTTAATATGAACGAAGTATATAAATGTGCTATTTGTGGTAATATTGTGGAAGTGGTGAATGGCGGAGCTGGTGAATTAGTGTGCTGTGGTCAGCCTATGAAAAATCAAATTGCCGGTACTTCTGACGGAGCTGCTGAAAAACATGTACCTGTTGTTGAAAAAGTAGAAGGGGGGTATTTAGTAAAAGTAGGTAGTGTTGAACATCCTTCTACGCCTGAACATTATATTGAATGGATTGAACTTATCTGTGAAAAATGTGGAAAAGTTCAACGTAAACATTTAAAACCGGGTGATAAACCGGAAGCTTTTTTCAAAACGGATGCAGAAAAAGTTATAGTGAGAGAATATTGCAATTTACACGGTTTATGGAAATCTGAAAAATAAAAAGGAGAAAAAGTATTTATGATGCAAGCGGTAAAAATTACAGATAAAGTTTATTGGGTGGGGGCTATTGATTGGAATATACGCGACTTTCATGGATATTCGACTAAACGTGGAACGACTTATAATGCTTATTTGGTAATGACAGAAAAACCCACTTTAATTGACACCGTTAAAAAGGAGTTTTACGGAGAAATGATGGAACGTATTAAAAGCGTCATTGATCCTAAAGATATTAAAATTATTATTTCTAATCACTCCGAATTAGATCATGCCGGTGCTTTACCGCAAGCCGTAGATGCTATTAATCCCGAGGAAGTTTATGTTTCGGATATGGGTTTTAAAGATATTACTGCTCAATTTCACTGTGATTTAAAATTAAAAACCGTAAAAACCGGTGATAAAATTGATGTAGGTGGGGATACTATATCTTTTGTGGAAGCAAGAATGTTGCACTGGCCGGATAGTATGTTTTCTTATTTAGAAAAAGAAAATGTATTGTTTACCAATGATGTATTTGGTATGCATTATGCTACAAGTAAACTTTTTGATGATGAGAATGAAGAAAGATTGTGGTTGTATGAAGCCGAAAAATATTATGCAAACATTGTTCTTCCTTATTCGGATATTGTACTTCGTTTTTTGGCTCAAGTTCAAAAAATGGGTTTATCTCCTAAAATTATTGCACCGGATCATGGTTTTGTATGGAGAAAGGATCCTTCTAAAATTGTGGAATTATATGCCAAGTGGGCTGCCCAAGCTCCTAAAAACAAAGCGGTGGTTGTATATGACACTATGTGGGGTAGTACGGAAAAAATGGCAACCTATATAGCTGATGGACTTAGAGAGGGGGGGACATTTGTTAAACAACTCTCTATGCATAGCAATCACAGAAGTGATGTAGCAACAGAATTATTAGATGCTTCTGCATTGATTATTGGTTCTCCGGTGTTAAATAGCCAAATTTTCCCTGCGATGGCAGATGTTTTATGCTATCTGAAGGGTCTTCGTAAAAAAGGTCTTGTAGGAGCTGCTTTTGGTTCTTACGGTTGGAATGGGGCCCCGGTAGATGAACTTACTAAAATGTTGGAAGGAATGAATATAGAAGTTGCTTCTCCGGCGATAAAATGTCCTTTTGTTCCTGACGAGAATATTAAAAAATCTTGCCGTGATTTAGGTCTTTTAATCAGCCAAAAAATAGCAGAAAAATTAAAATAAAGGTATTTATATATGGCGGCAAATAAAATTAATGAAGGTCTAAATTATATCACCTATGGGCTTTATATTGTCACTTCGATAGACGGAGAAAAGAAAAACGGATTAATTGTCAATACAGTTTTTCAAGTAACCGCTCAACCGGCTCAAGTGGCTATATCCGTTAATAAAAATAGTTTAACTCATGATATAATTATGAAAACCCGTGTGTTTGCTGCCATGCCTCTTGAGCAGGAGACATCTTTGCCTTTTATTGGTATTTTTGGTTTTCGCTCAGGAAAAACTTTTGATAAATTTGCCAAAGTTCCTTATAAAACAGGGTTTTTAGGTTGCCCTATTATTACAGAACATACACTTTCGTATATGGAAGTAGAAGTAAATAATACGGTAGATTTAGGAACTCATACTTTATTTATCGGCGAAGTAAAAGATGCCGGTGTGTTAAAGGAACAAGGGAAAGCACTTACATATGATTATTATCATCATGTAATTAAAGGAAAGACGCCTGCGGGTGCAACACATGTATAATTTTGAAGTAAAAATTTGGAGGAAAAAACTATGGTAAAATATGTTTGTGAAATTTGTGGTTATACGTACGATCCGGCTATCGGTGATCCGGAAAATGGAGTACCGGCCGGAACCAAATGGGAAGACTTGAAAGAAGATTGGATTTGCCCTGTTTGTGGGGTAGGTAAGGATCAATTCAAGCCTGAAAATTAAATTTTAAGGGTGTTTTGAAAAAAAACTTTAAATTTTAAGGATTTTTTATAAATAAAAGGACCTTGATAAAAAGGTCCTTTTTATTTTGTTATTTTAATATCCGTAAACATTACGGCAAGAATAAGCATATGTTAATTTATAGTCATAAGTAGAATCTATCCAAACTATTTTCTTAATGTTAGCTTCTTTTATGGCTCCAAGTAATGTATCCGGAGTTTTTGTTTTATGCCATGGCCAAGGAATAACCCCTAATAATAAAAACGAACAAGAAGATCCTTTTTTTAACTCTTCGGTTGGTTTAAAGTTTACTTGCTGTGCATCTAATTGTAGTGCATATTGGGTTGTTCCGTAAAGGCCACAACCTGTTATAAATCCGATACATATTATTGATATAATTAGTTTTTTCATACATACCCCCTTGCTGAAGAATAGATAGGAAAATCTTCTCCGACAAGTAAATAAATATACTATAATAACAATATGAAAATTTTATATGTTATCACTTCTACAGATATAGGCGGTGCAGAAAAAGCACTGGCTGATTTAGCTATTGAAACTTCCAAAGCTCATCAAGTAAAAATTCTTTGCTTAAAGAAACTAGGTTCTGTATCGGAAGAATTGAAACAACAAGGTATAGAAGTTATTTCATTGGGAATGAAATGGTATTCTCAGCGAAATATTACTAAGAAAATAGCGGAAGTGATAGAAAATTTCCAACCGGATTTGGTACATGCCATGCTGTATCGTGCCATAGAATATACACGAATAGCAATTGCCGGAAAAGGTATTAAATTACTCACTACCCCTCATTTTGACTTATCAAAGAAGAATGTCTTTTTAAGATATACAGACCGAATGCTAAAGGATTTGGATACTCTTACAGTGGCCGAATCCTTTTCAACAGCTAAATATTTAGTTGAAAAACAAAGATATGATAAAAATAAGGTTTTTTTACTTCCAAACGGAGTAGATAAACATTTATTTTTTCAAGATAAATCTATTCGTATGGATATGCGAAAAAAGAATGGATATTCTTCTGATAATGTTATTTTTATCAGTGTAGCCCGTTTGGAACCGGTGAAAGACCCTTTAACCTTATTACAATCCTTCAGAAATGTTTATCGTCTTTGCCCTCAGGCACGTTTAGTATATGTAGGGGAGGGAAAAGAAAGAAATAAAATCGAAGAATATATAAAACAAAGTAATTTGCAAGAGGCGGTTCTTCTTGTTGGGAGACAAAAAAATATTAGTGATTGGTTAAATATGGCAGATATTTTTATGTTAACTTCAGTGGAAGAAAGTCTTCCTCTTTCTTTGTTAGAGGCTTTACATGTGGGATTACCCTGTATAGTTACTAATGTAGGAGATATGCCTTTATGGGTGGAAAATGGCAAGAATGGCTTTGTTTGTAAAAAGAGAGATATAACCTTGTTTAGTTGTTTTATGAATGAACTTGTGTTAGATTCTGCTAAAAGAAGAAAAATGTCTGAATATTCTTTAAAATTATCTCAACGAATAGTTAATAATTCCCAACAGTATCAACAAATTTATCAACAGTTATTCGAAAATAGTTTTCACGTGAAAACAAATTAGGAGTTTTTATGGAATTACGCTTATTTATTGTTGCCTGTATTATGTATGGTTTTACACTTATAACGCGTTATTTAAAGAAGAAAAAAGAAAAATTCTTTTTTGAAAATTTCGCATGGTGGCATGGTTTTTTTCTTTTTCTTATCCTGAGTTGTGCGGTATATGTTATTTTATTTGTAAAAAGCGGAGGGACGGGAGAACCTATTCCTTTGCCTAAACTTGCATTAGGTTTAATAGGTGCTTTAGCTTGTGCTATTTATGGATATTTTAAAGCTAAAAAAATAAAAGACAAAGAACAACAAAAGATTCTAAAAGCGGATTTAGAATGGAGTAATACGGTATATTTTGCCGGGTTTGTAGCCTCTTTTGTGATGTTCTTTTTTATTCAAGCTTTCCAAATTCCGTCGGAATCTATGTATAATACGCTTATAAAAAAGGATCATTTGTTTGTAAATAAAGCTGCTTATGGCTTTCGTGTTCCGTTTACTAATATTCGTTTTGGAGAGTTTAATAAGATTAAGGCGGGAGATATTGTTGTTTTTAAGTTTCCGGCTAAAGACCGCAATCAACAAAATTGTGGGGGTTCTCAATATGGAAAAGATTTTGTAAAAAGGGTAATAGCAATGCCTGGAGATACGGTTCAAATTATTGAGGGGCGTCCTTGGGTGAATGGCAAACAGCTTTCCCAACAAGCCTATGAACTATATGATAATGTAGAAAGGGTTTCTTATCAAGAAGAGGAAGATCCTGCTCTTTATCAACAACTTTGGGAAGAACATCAATTAGACCAGTATTTAGGTGTTTACTTGAGGGATTCTTTGGGCCCTGTAACAGTGCCGGAAAACCATTATTTTGTTATGGGGGATAACCGTGATAATTCTTGCGATTCTCGTTTCTGGGGACCGGTTCCTAGAGAAAATATCAAAGGACAGGTATGGTTTATTCATTGGCCTATAAATCGCATAAGAATTATTAAATAGTTTTCACGTGAAAACAAAACAATTTATATCAATGGGATTTCACGTGAAAACCCATTGATTTTTTTATCCAAATCATGTTAAATATTAGTATATTCTTTTTGGAGGAATTATGGGAGAAATAGTAGTTGTAGCCAACCAAAAAGGCGGAGTGGGGAAAACTACCACTTCTATTAACCTTTCTTATGCGTTATCTTGTTTAGACCAAGAAGTCCTTTTGGTTGATTTTGATCCGCAAGGAAATGCCGGTTCCGGTTTAGGTGTAGATGTGGCTGATGGAGAAAAATCCGTTTATCACTTTCTTACTAAAACCGCTTCTTTTGAGGAAGTCGTACGCCAAACTTCAAGCGAAATGCTAGATGTTTTACCGGCTTGTAAAAATTTGGCAGGAGCGGAAGTGGAGCTTGTGAACGTGCGTGGGCGCGAAAACACGCTAAAAGATGCACTGGCCCCTTTAAGAGAGATGTACGATTTTATTATTATTGATTGTCCGCCTTCCTTAGGGTTATTAACGTTAAATGCTTTGATGGCCGCAGATAGTATTATTACCCCCGTACAGTGCGAATTTTATGCTATGGATGGTTTGGCTCACTTTATGGGTACGGTTAATAAAATTAAACAATTTTTACATCCTAATCTGAAGATGGATGGGGGTGTCCTTACGATGTACGATTCTCGCATGAATTTGTCCAAACAAGTATTTGCAGAAGTTAGCCGTTATTTTGGGGATAAGGTATATAAAACGCCTATTCCTCGTAATATCCGTTTAGCGGAAGCCCCTAGCTTCGGGCAGGCTATTTTTGATTACGATCCCGCTTGCCGTGGTGCTAATGCGTATATTCAACTGGGAATTGAATTCTTAGTTCGCCGCGGTGCCAACCCGGAAGTATATAAAGACTTTAAAATGACGGGCGAAATGCCTGTAAATTACGATTTTGGAGGATAAGATGTCCAGACAGGCATTAGGAAAAGGCTTAGACGCCCTTATTAAACAAACACAAGAAGTCGTTCAAATGACTACGCAGGAAGCCGCTCAAGCTATACAACAAACCCCCGGTACTGCTGTTACACGGATTGCAGTCAATAAAATTGTTCCCAACCGTTTTCAACCGCGTCGTGTATTTGATGAAGAAAAACTTCAAGAGCTTTCTCAATCTATTAAAGAGCATGGCCTCACTCAGCCTATTGTGGTTGTGTATGATGCCGGATTGGATAAATACGAAATTGTAGTAGGGGAAAGACGTTTCCGTGCCACTCAATTAGCCGGTTTAACCGAAATTGATGCAATTGTTCATAAGCACTTGGGTGATAAAGAAATGTGTGCGCTGGCTTTGATTGAAAATATTCAGCGCGAAGATTTAAATCCTATAGAAACAGCTTTGGGATATCGGAATTTGATGAGCAAATTCTATATTACGCAAACGGATTTAGCTTCTTATTGCGGAAAATCCAAAGCGGCTGTTTCCAATGCCTTGCGTCTATTGGATTTGGAACCGGAAATACAACAAGCTCTGCAAGAAGGAACCATCTCTGAAGGACATGGCCGTGCTTTATTAATGGTAACAGATCCTGTTAAACGCGACTTGCTTTTTAAGAAAATGAACGGAAATAAAATGTCTGTTCGCCAAGCGGAAGAAGCTGCTCGTGCTTTAATGTTCCCTGCAAAAAGTGCTGCTAAACAAGCGAAACCTGCGGAAGTGGCTTCTTTTGAGAACGACTTGCAATCTGCTTTGGGAACCAAGGTGGAAGTTAAATATGGCAAAAATATGAAAAAAGGTACTTTGGTAATTCATTATCATTCTTTAGATGAATTGGATAACATTGCAAGCCGCTTAAAAAACAAAATGCTGTAAAAAAGTATTTTTTATTTCCCCGCATTCTGATTGGAGTGCGGGGATTTTTTATGCCGAAATTATTATAAATAAATTAAAATAAAAAATCCTTAAAAAATAAGGATAATTTTTAATAATACCCCTCATTTCGTTTTTTAGAAAAGGGGGAATATCTTGGCAAGGTATTTTTTGTGTTTAAAAAAATAATAAGAGAATCTTTTTAGAAAAAAGAAAACCCCAGAGATATCCCTTGGGGTTTTGTTAAAAGAATTTTGTTTATTTGTACAAACTAAATACTTCCGGCATTTCCAGTAATTCTTTGGTTACGTTTTGGAATTCATGTCCGGTAAAGGTTGCCACAATGCTAACATGGAAACGATTATCCTGTTTAGATACTTCCTTTTTAAGGATGGATACATGTTGTTTTTCAATTTGAGTGGCAATTTTGTTGACTACCTCCCACTTAGGTTCACAAGTGATGTAAATCGTATCGTAATGTTTTACAAATTCCACCAATTTTACTGTTTTGCGAACACCTAATTGCACGAGCAAAATAGAAGCCGCGCAAATTGCCGCCCACACATATTGGCCATAACCTACTGCCATTCCAATAGCTGCTACCAACCACACGCCGGCAGCAGTTGTTAAACCGGATATTTTGTTCCCGTCACGTAAAATAGAACCGGCACCGATAAAACCCACACCAGTTACAATTTGTGCGGAAATGCGCCCCGGATCTCCGCCGAAGGAACCCATATATTCGGATAGCAACGTGAATAATGTAGCTCCCAAGCAGATTAAACAATACGTAGCATATCCGGCGGGCTTATCGTGGTATTGTCTTTCCATGCCCAATGCTCCGCCGAAGATTAATGCCAAAAACACTTTAATTAAAATATCTTCCATATTCTTATCATACAATACACAAGGCAAAAAAGTAAACTGAAAATCTTTGTGATAAAAAAGATTTTATTGAAGTTTTTAAATAAAAAACCCCGCTATATAAAGCGGGGTTTTGTTCAAAAGAAAATGTTTCTTAAAAACGACAACCGATTTTAAGCATCACATTCATATAATGCATACGGTTTTTGCCGAAAGCCTCTTTTACTTCGTCAGCAGTTTCTATCAAATAATAACGACCTTCTAAGCCGAAAATGATAGTTTCGTCGATGTCGAATTCCAAACCCAATCCAATCATTTGGGCCAAGTCCGTTCCATCGGTAGTTAAATGAGAGCCGTCTTCATTTTTTTGACGGGCAAACAAATGATTGGCCCCAATACCAAACGGGATATACAAGCGAGTGGATTGAGAGGGGAAGAAGTTTACGCGCCCCGTTACAAGAGCAGTAGCAATGCCGGTGCGGTAATACGAGTTTCCACTGGCGGAAGCAAATTTATCACCGTCTCCCAACTGGGCATAGTTTCCGTCTAAACCGAGGGCAAAAACAGGCGTAATATTGCGGGTAAATCCTACCCCTACGGTCCAACCCGTTTGGCCCAAGTCTACTTCTTGTCCGCCGTGGTTCCAAGAATCTTGAGGGATATTCATACCCCCGTAAAATTCCACACGAGTGGTATTTTTGCGCAGACCATATTCTTGCAAACCGTAATAATCCTGTGCTACGGCGGGCAAGGCTAAAAGCAAGGCGCATAAAGCAAATAATTTTTTCATAAGACTCCTTATTGATTAAGCATTACCTTTTTATTTTAAAAATTTTACAACCCTTTTACAATACGCATTTGTCGCTGAGGGCTTCTGAAAGAGCCGTCTCTGTTAGCTTCTACTATTTTTTCCCACTCTCCGCGTGCTTTCAAAATTTTTTCTGCAATGTCGCGGACAGCTGCTTTTCCGCCCGAGCGGGGAGAAGTGTAGAGGGCTAATTCTTTTACTTCGGGGATGCTATTTTCTACCGCTAAAGGAAGGCCCACTTTTTCCAATACACCCAGATCTATCAAGTCGTCTCCGATAAAGGCAACTTCTTCTGGGAGAATATTATATTCTTTTTGTAAAAATTCTAAGGCTTTTTGTTTAACGGAAGTATTATAAAACAGAAATTCCATGCCTAGAATTTTAGCCCAATACTCCAAAGTATTGCTGCTGCCGCGGGAAATAATACCCGTTCGGATCCCGCAGGTAGTCAAATACATTAGCCCCATACCGTCTAAAGATTCGAAGTGTTTTACTTCATGTGTAATACCTTCGTTGTCGGTAAAAAAACTAATGGTGCTGTCCGTCATTACACCGTCTACGTCTGTAAGTAATACTTTGATTTGTTTGGCTTTTTGAATAAAAAGAGGAGAAAGTTTGTTCATACTGATATTTATTATACCTTTATTTTGTCTCTGCTAAAAATTATATAATAAGCATATGAAGAGATTTTTGGCATTGTGTATTTTGTGCTTTTTCTTTTTCACGGGATGTACGCCTAAAACGGTCATCAGTTCCACCTATGATTTTGACCAGGTGCAGCGTATAGGGATTATGTCGTTTGAAAATCGCTATGCGGCTTTGCGCGGAGTGGAGAATTTATTTGCCAAATATTTCATCTCTTCCGGTTTTAAAGTAGTAGAGCGTGCTCAATTAGAAACCATTTTAAAGGAGCATAATATTTCTGTTTCCGGTTATTTGTCTCCGGAAACAACACGTCAAATCGGGCGCATTTTGGGAGTAGATCTTTTGCTGATAGGTGAAGTAAGTTCTTATACTCCCGCTCGTACGGAGCTGACAATGACAGCCACCCGCCGTACGGAATCCCGCCCTGTTTATACGCAGGATGTTATGC
Organism: Elusimicrobiaceae bacterium; assembly: GCA_045580265.1. Taxonomy (GTDB): domain Bacteria; phylum Elusimicrobiota; class Elusimicrobia; order Elusimicrobiales; family Elusimicrobiaceae; genus Avelusimicrobium. The sequence continues at coordinate 62,683 of JAZNNM010000004.1, forward strand.
AATTGCCTGACGGTACTTATGTGGGATATACCCGTAATGTGGGGACGACTTTTTCGCATGCTACGGATGTGCGTCCTACCGAGTACACCATTAATGCCCAAGTAGGTATTATTGCCAAACTGGTAGACGTGGAAACGGCAGAAATTGTATGGATCGGTTCTTTTGATGAATCCTCGTCCAGCGCATTAGACGCGGCAGATTATATTGCTCGCAGTTTGATAAAAAGTTTTACCAAAGAACTTTCTAAAAGACAGGAAATAAAATGAGATCTACCCCCCAGTCCTTTACCAACACAACGTTCTCTTTTTTGTTTAAAGCCTTTTTTGCTTTAACAAAATTGGCGTTTGTTTTTGTTTTTTTGGTGGTGGGGGCACTGGTAGCGGGGCAGAGCTCGGTGGCTCCTGTCAGCGCACGTTTGCTTACTTCTTATGGCATGGAATATGCCGTAAAAACTTTTAAACCATATCGACATCTGTTTCCGGAACCGTTTTTAATAAATTTAGAAAAATAGAAATAAAGAGGACTTATGTTAGACATTAAAAATATCGTTGCAAACCCCGAAGAAGTAAAAAAACGCTTGGCCTTGCGTAAGCCGGAACTTGCCAACCAAGTAGAGGAAGTTCTTACCAAATACACTGCCTACAAAGCCGTTTTGGCTCGGGTAGAGGAATTGCGTGCCAAACGCAACGAAATGTCTAAATCTATCGGTAAAATTAAAAAAGAGCAAGGTGATGAAGCCGCCAAAGCCGCGATGGAAGAAGTCGGTAAACTAAAAGAAGAAATGGCTGCAAAAGAAGCCGAAATGGAACCCCTCAAAAAAGAAATCGACGAATTGCTTTTATCCATTCCCAATATGCCTAATGAAAACATTCCTGTTGGCTCGTCGGATGCGGATAATCCGGAAGTGGTTCCTTGCACGATCGATTTGCCGAAATTTGATTTTGAACCGCAGGATCACCAAACTGTCGGCGAAAGATTGGGCCTTTTGGATTTTGAAGCTGCCGCGGCATTATCCGGCAGCCGCTTTGCTTTATTCAAAGGTGACGGTGCTCGTTTGGAACGTGCAATCATTGCTTTTATGTTGGATTTACATGCTCAAAAGGGGTATACCGAAATTTTGCCTCCTGTTATCGTGAACGAAGATATTTTGATTGGCACCGGTCAACTTCCTAAATTCCGCGAAGATATGTATGAACTTACCGGTGAGCCGAAACAATTCTTAATTTCCACTGCCGAAGTTCCGCTTACTAACTTAAACCGCATTCGTGTAGTGCCGGAAGCCGAACTTCCCATTAAATTAACGGCCTACTCTCCGTGTTTCCGCAAAGAATCGGGCACTTATGGCAAAGATACTCGCGGGCTTATCCGCAACCACCAATTCGACAAAGTGGAACTGGTTATGCTTTCCAAACCGGAACACTCTTACGAAATGTTGGAAGTAATGGTCAGCGATGCGCAAGATGTTTTGAAAAAATTAGGCATTCCGTTCCGTGTCGTGGAACTTTGTAGCGGAGATATCGGTTTCTCTGCCGCCAAGACGTACGATATCGAAGTATGGATGCCCAGCGAAAACCGCTTCCGCGAAATTTCTTCCTGCTCCAACTGCTTGGACTTCCAAGCTCGCCGCATGGGATTGCGCTTTAAAAATGCTCAAGGCAAACAAGAATACTTACACACCCTCAACGGCAGCGGTTTGGCGGTAGGACGCACTTTTGCGGCTATTTTGGAAAACTTCCAACAGGCCGACGGCTCGGTAATTATCCCCGAAGCCTTACGCCCGTACTTTGGCAAAGATAAAATCGAGGCCAAAAAATAATGCGTAAGTTTTTGTGTTTGTTAACGGCGGTAGGCTTTTTGGCCTCCGCCGTTTTACCGGCCCAAGCGGAAATACAACTTCCGTCCGACGTGATGCAATATGCCACCGTAGGTATCAACGGGGTATATAGTCTAGATTTCAAAACCGCTAACGAAAATATCCAAAAAGTTTTTAATGCCTATCCGGATCACCCTTTCGGGCATTTCGGTAATGCCATGGTCGCGTGGGCCCGTTACGAATATGAATTTGAAACGAGCGACGAAAACCAACGCAAAGTTTTTGAAAAAATTTTGGACGATTCCATTAATGGAATTAAGCGTTGGATTAAACAAAACCCCGATGACCCGAACGGGTACATGGGGATTGGTGCTTTGTATGGGTTGCGTGCCATGTTTTCCATGCGTAACCGCAGTTGGATAACGGCGTATTTTTCCGGTCGAAAAGCTATTAAAAATTTGGAAAAATCCATGATATTGGACCCCACCTATTACGATGCTTACTTTGGGCTTGGGGTATATCAGTATTATGCGGGGACGTTGCCGTCCGTTATCAAAGTTTTGGCTAAAATAGTAGCTATTAAAGGAGATCCGGACGAAGGCGTTTCTCAATTAAATACTGCGCGCGAAAAAGCCACTTTTACGGCGGACAGCTCTAAGCTTCTTCTTATTGAGGTTCAAAATAACCGCCGCAATACCAAATATTATGACCCACATAAATCACTACAATATATTCGGGAATTGCGGGCCAAATATCCCAAAAATCCGTTGATGCACTATGTGGAAGTAATCTGTTTGTTCGAAACCAAACATTACGAAGCGGTAACGGAACAAGCCAATCAATTTTTGGAACTCATCGGACAAGATCCGTTCTACAAAGATATTTATATCGCCCGCGCTTATACAGCGCTGGGGACCTCTCAAATGGCGCAAGGAAATTTGGAAGGCGCACGCGATTTGTTCGAACAAGGAAAAGAAGCCCTGAAAGACCAGGAAACGAGCCGTTGGTGGCTATGGAACGAATTTCGTTTAGGGCAAGTATATGATTTGTTGGGTGAACGCGAAAAAGCCCTTAACCAGTACAAATATGTGCTTTCCTTCAAAGATAAATGGGGTTTTGACGAAATGGCCAAGGAGTTAATAAAGGAACCTTATAAACTCCCTGAAAACAGAGATATAGGACCCCTCCCTCCGCATGTATAACTCTTCCATAATAAATAGCAAAACCCCCATTCGTAAGAGTGGGGGTTTTTGTTGTTAGAAATAAATTATTTCTTTTTAGCTTTTTTGGCCGGTTTGGTGGCTAAATAACCCATCAAACGGTAAATTAACTTAGCAGTGTTAAATTCCGTAATCGGGTCGGCTTTGCGTTGGCACGCTTCCACCACGTCCACCGCCACGATGTTTTTATGTTTAATGACTTCGCGGAATAAATCCAACGCTTCATACCACATAAACCCACCGGGTTGCGGGGTGCCGGTAGCCGGAATGACGGACGGATCAAAACCGTCCACATCAATAGTGATATACACGGTATCCGTCAGTTTTTTAAGCACTTGCGGAATCAATTTTTTGATATCGCGGTGTTCGTGCATCAAAAAAGTGGTTACTTTGCCGGCGTTGATATACTGCTTTTCTTCGCTGGCTACGCTGCGAATGCCCACTTGTACCACAGGAACTTGGCGAGACGCCGGAAAAAGCGCACAGGCGTGGCTTTTGGGCGTTCCTTCAAAGGTTTCGCGCAAGTCGGCATGGGCATCAAAGTGCAAGATGCTCAAATTTTTATGTTTTTCAATGTACGGTTGGGCCAAGGCTTGTGTAACCGTATGTTCCCCACCGATATAAAACGGAATAGCTTTGTATTGCATCAGGTTGCGGACGGTTTTATCAATATTTTTGAAAACCGTATTGGTAGAACCTTTGCAATTAACGGCCGGTTGGGTGTTGATGCCGAGTTCCCAAGTTTCGGTTTTGGTTTCTTCGTCCCAAAGTTCGATTTGGGTAGAGGCTTCAATGACGGCAGCCGGACCTTTGGCGGTACCTTGCCCATAGCAGACCGTTTTTTCAAACGGCACGGGAACTACCGCGAATTTACAAAGGGCCAGAGAGCTGTTTTTGCTCTCTAGCCCCATAAACTTATCGATTTGTACGTTTTCGCTCACAAAAAGTCCGTGATTATTTTACAAACACAGCAGCAGCGATAACGGTGGTCCATACCCCGTTGGTGCATACGGCAGACTGGGTAACGTTGGTGGTTTTAACAATTTTACCGCTCATTTTCCAGATTTCTTCTTTCTGGTCCCAGGTGGTGTCGTTATCGAAATCAAGCCCCAATGTAGTGGACAGCATCAAAGCCGCCAAGTCTTCGGCGTAATCACCGGCTTGTTTATCCGTTTCACCAAAGCTGTGGTGTTCGGACAAATAGCCGTGGTGGTTTCTATCTTTCGGGATAGCTACCCCTACGGACGCGGCAATCATGCGGCGGTATTCGTTGCTGGTGTTTCTGCTGATAACACAATGCAGAATTTGGCCCGGGTGTAATTTTTTCAGCCCTTTTTCAATGGGCACGATTTTGCAACCGGGAGGGAAAATGCTGGACACAGGCACCAAGTTGAAGCTGGCAATTTTGGCGTCTCTCAACGCTTCTTCAAAACTGGCCAATTTTTCTTTGTGTCTGCCGATTCCTTTGGTAAGGAATATTTCTTTGGGTACAAAGGCTTCGTACATTTTTATTTTTCCACTAATTCCTTGATATGAATTAATATAATATAAATTATAACAAATAAGAGGCCTTTTCAAGCATTTTGTTTGTTATAAGGGGTAGGACAATTTTGTCGGTTGCCCGCTTGCACGGAAAACCGATACAATAAAAGTGTATTATATTACTATGAAAAACACAAAACTTATTTTACTGATTTTTTTATTTTTTATTTCAACGGGGGCCTACGGTATGGCAGATATGTTTAAAAACGGTGTGTTACATTTTGATTACAAGGCAGAAGATTTAGCTCCTGCCGAGGATGCAGCCCGTGTGCAACTGGAAAAAGATTTGGCTGCCTTAATAGCTATTCCGGCTGAAAAGCGCACATTTGAAAATACTATTTTAGGTTACGAACGTGCTTTTGATAAATACAGTGAAGCCTTGGGAATGAGTGGGTTTTTATCGTATGTTTCGACCGATAAAAATTTTCGCGACACGGCGCTTGCCCTCCAAATGCAAATCAGCCAATATATGGTGGATGTTGCTACTCGTCGTGATGTTTATAAAGCCATTCGGGAATATACGGATACCAACCCTCAATTAGATCCGATTCAATCCAAACTTGTAAAAGAAATGTTAATCGGTTTTAAACATAGCGGTATGGATTTAAACGACGAAGATTTAGAAAAATTTAAGGCTCTCAATAAAGAAAAAGCCGAATATGTAATTAAATTTGATAAAAACGTGCAAGAATACAAAGACCCTCTTGTTGTAACACGTGAAGAATTGCAGGGCTTGGGGGAAGATTATATCGGTAAGTTAGAAAAAACAGAAGACGGGAAATACTTGGTTACGTTGGACTATCCGGACTATGTTCCGTTTATGTTAAACGCAGATAGTGAACAAGCTCGAAAAGCCTTGGAATATAAGTACAACCGTCGTGGCGGAGAAGAAAACGTAGAACTGTTAGAAAAAACCATTTCCTTGCGTCGTCAAATTGCACATCTGTTGGGTTACAAAACCCATGCTGATTTGAAATTGGAAAATCGCATGGCTAAAAACCCCAAAACGGTTATGTCTTTCTTAAAAGATTTACAAAAAAAATTAAAACCCATGAGCAAAAAAGAAGATAAGGAAATGCTGGCATATAAGAACGAAAAAACCGGCAAAAAATCTCGGACTCTTTATCCGTGGGAAAGTGGTTATTGGAGCAATAAATACCGCAAAGAAAATTTAAATTTGGACAGTGAAAAAATAAAAGAATACTTCCCTTCTCAAGTGGTTATTTCGGGCATGTTGGATTTATTTGGAGGGATTTTTGGCATCTCTTTTGAGCCGGCCGATATTCCTGTTTGGCATCCTGACGTAAAGGCTTACCAAATTAAGGATGCAGCCAGCGGAGAGCTGATTTCTTATTTTTACATGGATTTGTATCCTCGCGAAGGGAAATATAAGCATGCCGCGTGTTTTGATTTAGTCAGCGGAGAAGAAAAAGAAGACGGATCTTATCAAATCCCGTTTGTAGCTATTGTGGCTAATATGAACAAACCTTCCGAAGAAACACCTTCTCTTCTTAAACACGGGGAAGTGGAAACGTTGTTCCATGAGTTTGGACACGTGCTTCACAATGCTTTAACCAAATCCAAATACGGAGCTTTTTCAGGTACCAGTGTCAGTTGGGATTTTGTAGAAACGCCCAGCCAAATGTTGGAACGTTGGGCATGGGATCCGGCCGTGCTTAAAAAAATTAGTAAGCACTACAAAACAGGAGAAGCTTTACCGGAAGATTTAATCGCGCGCATGATAGAAGCCAAGAACTTTGGTGCGGGGGGAGGTTATTTGCGCCAGAACTTTTTCGCCCAATATGACATGACTCTTCATACGGCTGACAAAACACTCGACACTACTCAACTGTATTTTGATTTAACAAAAAAAATCCGCGCTTTGCCGCTTACCAAAAATACTATTCCTCAAGCCTCTTTCGGGCACATTATGGGTGGATATGATGCCGGGTATTACGGCTATTTATGGTCCGAAGTGATTGCCGAAGACTGTTTTAGTGAGTTTGAAAAACACGGTATTTTCAATTCGGAAATAGGCTTAAAATTCCGTCGAGAAATTTTAGAAAAGGGCGGTACTTTGGAAGAAGAAGACATGGTACAAAACTTTTTAGGCCGTCCGGTGGATAATGGCCCGTTTCTTAAATCTATCGGTCTAACGGAGGGAAAATAATGAGTGTTGTTATTGGTATTGATGTAGGCGGTTCCACCACTAAAATTGTGGGTTATACTGACGAAGGAAAACTCATTTCCATGTTAAAGGTAGAAGCGGCAGATCCGCTTACCTCCGCGTATGGAGCTTTAGGAAAATTTATAAACGAAAATTCGTTGTCTTTGGCTGATGTAAAACAAATTATTCTAACGGGTGTGGGGGCTTCGTTGTTTCAAAAGGAAGTATACGGAATCCCTACTTCCACGATAGACGAATTTAAGGCTATCGGTTTAGGTGGGCTTGCTCTTTCCGGTAAAAAAGAAGGGTTGATTGTCAGTATGGGAACGGGAACGGCTTTTGTACGTGCCGGACATGAAGGCATCAAACATATCGGTGGTTCCGGCGTCGGGGGCGGAACGGTACTGGGTCTTTGCGGGAAGTTGTGCGGGGCTACTTCTTTTAAAACGGTTGTAGAATTGGCAGAGACGGGATCCCTCAAAAAAGTAGATTTGAACATTGAAGATATCAGCAAAGGAATTATAGCCTCTCTTCCGCCAGACACGACTGCCTCTAACTTTGGTAAAATGGAGGACGGCTCTTCGTGTGAAGATTTAACATTAGGGATTTTAAATATGGTTTTTCAAACCATAGGTATGATGGCGGTGTTTGCTTGTCGTAACGACGAGGTAAAAGATGTTATTTTAACAGGCACGCTTACGCAAGTCCCTTTTGCGGCACAAGTATTTGATGCTTTGCATAAAATGCATGGAGTGAATTTTATTATTCCGCAAAATGCCATTTATGCTACTGCTACGGGGGCCGCTTTATCTTACCTGCATTCGAACGGAAAAATAAATGACGGCAACTAATCAGTCCTACAAAAAATCCAGTTTCGGGCCGGCTTTTTTCTTTTTAGGAAAACGCCAGAGGGAAGCCTTGGCCAATTATTATGAGTTTTGCCGATTAATGGATGATTTGGCTGACGAACCGAACCAAGATAATCCGCAACAACAATTAGATTCTTGGGCGGGTGAAATTGCACGTATATATGCGGGGGCTCCTCAAACTCCTTTGGGGCAACGCCTTATACAGGACGTGGCGGAATTTGGAATTTCAAAAGATCGATTTTTGTTGCTTATAGAAGGAATGCAAGCCGACTTAAGCGGAAAAACATATAAAACATTCGAAGAGCTGGAATGGTATCTTTATCGGGTTGCTGTGATTGTAGGCATGGCTACCTTGGATATATTGGGTGTAAAAGGTCCCCAAGCAGATGCTTTATCCAAAGATTTAGGCGGAGCGGTGCAACTTACCAACATCATTCGCGATGTGACAAGTGATGCCGAACTGGGCCGCGTGTATTTGCCAATGGATTTGCTTGAAAAACACAATCTGACCCGCCAAGATGTTTTAGAGGGGAAACATTCGGATCGAATTGCTTTTGCCTTACAAGAAGTAGATTGTCTTGTGCAGAAGCTATATGCCCGTGCGGAGCATAAGATGGAGGCTCTCCCCCGTTTTAAAATGCTCCCTTGCAGGGTGATGGGCTATGTATATTTTGCAAATCTTGCTAAAATAAGAAAAACAGGATTTTTATTTTCTCAGTCGGTTAAACTAAGCAAGTTCGAAAAATTAAAAGAGGTCTTCCATGCGTTTGTTAAAACCCTTTTCTGTTAGTGTGCTTTCTTGTTTGTTAGTAGGTTTATTGTCTATGCCGGCAAAGGCGCAAAACAAGATGGATGCTTGTTTGTCGGAAGGGAAAAAATTCTTTGCTTCAAAAGAGTATTCTTCTGCTCAAAAAACTTTTTCTCGCTGTGTGAAAATGGATCCTTCCAATGTAGATGCGCAGCTTTCTCTCGCCGGGGTTTATCTTACTCAAGACAAATTAGATGAGGCCGAAAAATCTTTTTACGCGGCCATTAAAGCGATGAAGAGGACCTCTCCTTACTGGTCTTATACGTATTCTATGTTAGGCGATATTGCGTTAAAACGTCAGCAAAATAAACAAGCGTTGGACTTGTATAGCAAATCGTTGGTTTTTAATGCGGCAAATGTAAACTCTTTGGTAGGAAAAGGCGTTATTACCGAATATCAAGGGGATAAACAAGGCGCGGCGGAATATTATCGTTCTGCTTTGGCGGTAGAACCTTTAAACTTAATCGCTCGTAAACGGTTAATTAACTTAGAACCGGAGTATTTAACAGACAACGAAATGTTGGCTGTTTTAAAACAACGCTATGCCATTGCTCCGGATACAAAAGAATTATCAAAAGAAAATCGCGAATTGTTTGAAAAAATTCATCGTGCGGAACAACGCAGAGGGGTGGATTATTTAAAAAACAAATACACTAAGGTTCCTCCGGAATATATAGTAACTCTTAATAAAGATTCCGAATTTGAGCGCGAAATGTTAACCTTGGCCGGATTTAATGCGCTGGAAAAACACATCGGACAAGATGCCATTTCCGTCTTTCAAAGAGTGGGCGTGCCGATTCAAGATGTGTTTGAATTGCGTAATTTAAAAGGCGAAAAAATATTTACAAAAGAAAGCACTCTTACCGAAAGCGGTTTTTTTGTGTATACCGAAGCCTTGCAAAATCGAAAAGCATTCCTGCTTCCGAGGGAATCAGTCCCCCCGACGCAAGCATTCTTGGAAAAAATTGCTAAACACGTGCAAGAATTAAAAGAAGCCGGTTATATTGAAATTTCTCGTTCGGAATATAAAATGATTGAGAATCAAACAAAATGTTCCGAGGAAACTCTTCGTTCCAAGCTGGGCCTTTATATTATGCAGATTGGTAAAAATGATCGTCGTTATTTTGTACAATCCCGCCAAACAAGAGACCCTAAAAAAGGGGTTCCGTATTATTATTTGATGGCCGCTCATGCTAAGCGCAATCCCAAAATCAAAGTTCCGCGCAACTCTCTTGTTGAAAATTATGCTTACTATGGCTATACCGTTTGTTTAGAGGACGGGAAATTGTTAGAGTAAAACCTTTCAGATACACAGAAAAACAGGAACTGTAAAAAGTTCCTGTTTTGTTTTGGGATTGTTATTTTTTTCCTAAGAAAAGTAGAATAAATATATGAACAAGTTTAAACTCGTTTCTAATTTTAGTCCGGCGGGAGATCAACCTAAAGCGATAGAAGCTTTATCGGAAGGGATTTTGTCGGGTAAAAAACGCCAAACACTGTTGGGGGTGACGGGTTCCGGAAAAACGTTTACCATGGCTAACGTTATTGCGCGTCTAAACAAACCTACCCTTATTTTATCTCCCAATAAAGTATTAGCCGCGCAATTATATGCCGAGTTTAAACAGTTCTTTCCTGAAAATGCAGTGGAATATTTTATCTCATACTATGATTATTACCAACCGGAAGCATATATCCCGCAAACCGATACATATATCGAAAAAGATTCTGCCGTCAATGAGCATATCGATAAATTGCGTTTAAAAGCCACCACCTCGCTTACTACCAGAAAAGATGTGATAGTGGTAGCTTCGGTCTCTTGTATTTACAATATAGGCTCTCCGGATAGCTTTCGGGAGATGCGGATTTACCTAAAAAAAGGGTCCGAAATGACGCGCGCGCAACTTTCGGGGCATTTGATAAAAATCCAGTATCACCGAGATGAGATGGAATTTTCTTCGGGTAAATTTCGCATGCGTGGGCCGAATACGGATGTAATGACTCCTTATAGTCAAAATGCTCTTCGGGTAGAAATAGCAGGGAAAAATATTGCACATATTTATGAAATTCACCCTATTACGGGGAATGTCCTTGCAGAGTTGGAGGAGGCATGGATTTATCCGGCCAAACATTTTGTGGCTACGGATGAAGATACTCACAACGCTATCGAGCAAATTCGTCAAGATTTATCCCTTCGTCATACGGAGCTTTTAAAAATGGGGAAAGAAATGGAAGCCTATCGTTTAAAGCAACGTACGGAATATGATATCGAAATGTTGCTGCAGGCGGGCTTTTGTTCGGGAATTGAAAATTATTCTCGCTACATGGACGGACGTCAAGAGGGAGAACGACCTTCTTGTTTGCTCGATTATTTTAAACGATATGATGATTTTCTAATGATGGTGGACGAGTCCCACGTGGCTTTACCACAGGTGCGCGGGATGTTTAACGGGGACCGCGCCCGCAAACAAATGTTGGTAGATTTTGGATTCCGTCTTCCTTCCGCCCTCGACAATCGCCCTCTTAAATTCGAAGAGTTCGAGAGTCTGCTTCCATCTACCGTTTTTGTTTCCGCTACCCCCGGCCCGTATGAATTAACCGTTTGTGGGAACGATATTGTAGAGCAAGTTATTCGCCCTACCGGTTTGGTGGATCCTCAGGTATACGTTCACCCCACTGCCGGACAAATTGACCATTTGGTAGAAAAGATAAAAGAACATAAAGACCGTGGGGAGCGCAGTTTGGTGTTGGCTCTTACCAAAAAAACAGCAGAAGATTTGAGCGCGTATTTTACGGAAAAAAATATTAAAACGCGTTATCTTCATTCGGATATAGAATCTTTAGACCGTGTGGAAATTTTAAAAGAATTCAGACAAGGCAAGTTTGATGTGCTAGTGGGGATTAACCTCCTTCGTGAAGGGATCGATATCCCACAAGTTGGGTTTGTGGCCATTTTGGGAGCGGATAACGAAGGCTTTCTTCGCAATACAACGACGCTTATTCAAATTTCCGGCCGTGCAGCCCGTAACGCGGGTGGAGAAGTAGTGCTGTATGCGGATCGGAAAACCGATTCCATTAAGTATGCCCTAAATGAAATGTCTCGTCGTCGAAAGTTACAGCAAGCGTATAATAAGGAACATGGCATTACTCCCAAGACCATACAAAAAACAGAAATAGAATTGAAAGAATTTGAACAACAAACTAAAAGCAGTGCCTTTGGCATTTTGTCGGAAACGTTACCCGTTCCTACGCTTAAAAATATTAAGTCTGTGGAAAAAGACTTGGAACAACAAATGCACCAAGCCGCCGATGCTCTTAATTTTGAATTAGCAGCTGAGTTACGAGATAGGCTATTGGAACTGCGCCGCATGAAACTGAAATAGGGTAATCAAATTGGTAAAATATGAATATGGAAGAAATTAAACTCCCTTTACAATCTGTAACAAAAGTAATCGGGCTGGACACGGTGGACAGCACGCAAACCTTGGCAAGAGTTTTAGCTTCGCAAGGAGCCGAAAACGGCACTCTTGTCTTAGCAGGAGAACAAACCTCCGGCCGTGGGCGTTACGACCGCTCTTTCAGTGCGGCTCAAGGAGGCGTCTATTTTACCTTAATTCTCCGTCCTGTCAAACCGGTTTCTGCCAATTTTTCTTTAAGTGTGCGCGTAGGACAAGCGGTAGCAGAGACGATTTCTTCTGTTTTTGATATCAAAACAAAAATTAAAGAACCCAATGATGTATTAGCTTGGGACAAGAAAAATAGAAAATGGAAGAAAATTTGCGGAATCTTAATCGAATCTTCCAGTGAAGGCGCTTGTGATGATTGGCTTTTGGTGGGGGTAGGGGTAAATGTTAATAATCGTTTGCCTACTTCTTTAAAAGACAGTGCTGTCAGCTTAAAGCAACTTATTGGTTCAGAAACGAGCAAAGAACTCTTTTTAGATGAATTGTTGGATTCTTTTTGGAAATATTATGCCCACTGGTTATATGGGGTATAGCTTTGTATGAAACAATAAAAAACCCGCCGATCGGCGGGTTTTTCTTTTTACATCAAATCTCCGATGGCTTTCTTTACCTGTTTTGTAAATTCTGCCAGCACAAAAGGCTTGGAAGCGAATCCTTTTACTTGCGGGAAAGAAACAAACATTTTTTGAGATTCTACCAAGGCAGAAGTAACGATAACCGGCGTTGATGAAATCATTTCATCTTCGTTCATAATGCGAACAATGCTAATGCCGTCCAACCCCGGCAACATGACATCTAAAATTACCAAATGAGGGTGATACGCTTTGATGGCCGCGATGGCATCTCTTCCCGATTGACAAGAAGCCACTTCATATCCTTCGCGCGTTAGGATAAGTTTTAATAAATCGATGATGCTTGCTTCGTCTTCTACAATTAAAATTCTCTTTTTCATATTCTTTTTAAAATCCCTTATTATTTATTATACTTTTTTATATGACAAAAAAAAGTTTTAATGCTTCCGTTCTTCCCCGAATGCGGGCTTTTTCCTCTAAATTAATTACACGAAAAGATAGCGTGATGGTAGGTTTTAGCGGCGGGGCGGATTCCGTTTGCTTGCTTCATTTTTTAAGGTACTTAGCTAGCGAAAAACACTTTGCTTTGGCAGCCGTTCACGTTAATCACGGTTTAAGAGGAAAAGCCGCCACACGCGATCAATCCTTTTGTAAGAAGATATGCAAAGAATGGGACATTGAACTGTTTTGTGAAAAAGTAAACGTAAAAAAATTAGCCAAAGAACAAGATTTAAGCCCCGAACATGCCGCTCGAAAAGCTCGTTATGAAGCCTTTTCTCGCGTGTGTAAAAGGTGGGGCGCTACAAAACTTGCCTTAGGCCATCATTTAGACGACCAAGCCGAAACTTTCCTTTTAAATTTGTTGCGTGGAACAAAAGCAAAAGGCTTAGCCGGTATTCCGGTTGTCAGAGAACTGAATGCGAACACGCAAATTGTCCGTCCGTTATTATGTGTTTCTCGCCAAGAAGTCCTTGCTTATTTGGAAAGTAATGTTCTTGCGCACATCACCGACGAAACTAATTTTGATGATGCTTATCGCCGCAATTGGGTAAGGAACACTCTTCTTCCTTTACTAGAGACCAAACAACCACAAATTCGGGCGCATTTGGCACAAATGGCGCAAGAAATTGCCGAATGGATTGCCAAATAAAAGGACCTATCTTTTTCTAGGTATTTTTTCCTATTTTCGCAAGATTTCCAATTTGCTACCATATCCTATATGGCAAGTTCCATTGTATTAGAAAAAGCCCGTCAGGCAGGATTACAAATTACCGGTCTCACTTTCCGTTCTCAGGAAGTGCGGTCGGGGTTTGTCTTTTTTGCGTTAAAAGGGGCCAATGTAGATGGAAATTTGTTTGTTGAAGAAGCTATTTCTTCCGGTGCGGTAATGATAGTTTCTTCGGTGGCACCCACGAAAGATTTTTCTGTTTTATATTATCAATCCGATGATATCGACAGGGATATGGCTGATGCCGCTTACGAGTTTTATACTCACCCTTCCGATTCTATGCGCATGATAGGTATTACCGGCACAAAGGGAAAAACCTCCATTGCCTATTTGTTGGAATCCATTTTAACTGTTGCGGGAGAAAAGGTCGGGGCATTGGGTACGGTCAATTATCGTATTGCCGGTCGCAAAGTGTGTGATGCCCCCAATACCACGCCTGCCGCCTTGCCTTTGTTTTCCCTTCTTAACCAAATGAAAAAAGAAGATTGCCTCTCTGTGGTAATGGAAGTTTCCTCTCATTCATTGGAACAGCAACGCGTGCGTCATATCTGGTACGATACGGCTGTTTTTACTAATCTTCAACGCGATCATTTGGATTATCATCTAACGTTTGAAAATTATTTTTTGGCAAAACAAAAACTATTTGAAAATTTAGCAGATGCTCAAAATCCCAAGCAAAAGAGAGTGGCGGTTATAAACGCAGATGATCCTTACGGACGGCGTTTGCTGGAACAGCTGAAGGGTCGTGTGGAAACAGTTTCTTTTTCTTTGGAAAATCCGTCCGATTTGAAAGCAAGCAATATTCGTGAGCATTTAACCCACACAGAGTTTACCGTAAACGGTATTTCCGCCAAAATTAATTTACTGGGAAGGCATAATGTATATAATGCTCTTGCTGCTTGGGCCGCTGCGGCTGCAAACGGCATTTCGCAAGAAGATATCATTCGTGGCTTGGCTGCTTTATCGGGTGTTCCGGGTAGAATGGAACGCATAAATGAAGGGCAATCTTTCTATACGTTTGTGGATTTTGCGTATACGGACGAATCGTTACAACGCGCTTTTAAGACTGTGGAGCCCTTTAAAAAAGGGAAGGTTTTTGTTGTTTTTGGGTGCGGAGGCCAAAGAGACCGCACCAAACGGCCTTTGATGGGCAGGACAGCTTGCTTGCATGCTGATAAGGTTTTTTTAACCAACGATAATCCCCGTTGCGAAGACCCCAATCAAATTTTTGAAGATATTTTGGCAGGAATGAAAGAATTTTCTAATTACGAAGTAATTCCGGACAGAGCTCAAGCTATTTTTCAGGCATTAAATACGGCCCAGCCCAATGATATCGTAATCATTGCGGGGAAAGGGCACGAAGATTATCAACTGATCGGTACCGTAAAACACCATTTTTCGGATCAAGAAACCGTGCGAGCTTTTTTGAAAGGAGAGAAACATGTTTAAACCGGAAAAATGGATAGGGAAAAAAGCTTGTATTTTAGGAGTGGGGAAAAGCGGTCGTGGTGCGGCGGAAATTCTGGTAAAAAATGGCTTTTCGGTACTTATTAGCGAAGAAGCTCGTGTTTCTCATGCCGATAAACTTTCTTTGTCTAGCGGAATAGAAGTAGAAACGGGAGGGCACAGCCCACGTATTTATGAATGTGATTTTTGGATTAAAAGCCCAGGTATTTTCCCTAGAAATCCCGAATTATTGGAAGCTAAAAAAAGAGGTATACCCGTTTTTAGCGAGCTGGAAGTTGCCTTGGCTTTTATGCCCAAAAAAGTACGTGTTTTTGCCGTTACCGGAACCAACGGAAAAACTACTACAACGGCCCTGTTGGGCGCGATATTGCAAGAAGATGCTTTGCGCAAAAAGAAAGGGCGTCAAGTGCACGTGTGTGGCAATATCGGATGTCCGGTTTCTTTGTGTGCTCCAAAAGTAAAAGAAGGCGATGATTTGGTAATAGAGGTTTCCAGCTATCAACTGGAAGACAGCTCTTATTTCCGTCCTGATATTGCGTGCGTATTAAATGTAACTCCGGACCATTTGGAGCATCACGGGGGAATGAAGGGGTACATTAAGGCCAAAGGGCGCATATTTAAACGACAACGAGCGAAAGATGTACTCGTATTAAACGGGGCCGATACGGTTTGTGCCGAATTTTCCGAAAAAGCAAAAGGAACCGTATTGGCTTTTTCCACTCATCCTAAACATTTGCTAAAAACGGACGTTTTCTTTGATGGAGACGAGCTTATTTTTAGTGAAGGCCATCAAATCCGTCCTCCTCATTTAAAAGGCATTCACAATATAGAAAACTCCATGACCGCCGCTTTGATGGCTCTTTCGGCGGGGGTTTCGGCAGAAACGATACAAGTTGTATTTGATCGATTTGAAGAGATGGAACATCGTATAGAGCAATTTGCGTATCACCGTGGGGTTGTTTATGTAAATGATTCCAAAGCTACCAACTTGGATTCCACTGTTACCGCATTAAAAAGTTTTGAAAAATGCCGAAATATATGGCTTATCTTGGGCGGAAGAGATAAAGGCTCTTCATATGAAGTCCTTTTGCCATATTTGCAGGATTATTGCAAACAAGTGCTTAGCATAGGGGAAGCGATGGATAAAATTGAAAGAGAATTGAAAGGTTTTCCCGTTATTCGATGCGAAACGTTGGAAAACGCGGTAAAAACGGCAATGGACGGCGCTGTAAAAGGAGATATAGTTCTTTTGTCTCCCGCGTGTGCTTCCTTTGATCAATTTAAGGATTTTGAAGAGAGAGGGAAAGTTTTTAAGAGGCTGGTAAACGCTCATGTATTTAAAGACAGAGTAGACGGTAAAAAGAAATAAATCTTTAAAATAAAAAAGGAGAGGGAAACCTCTCCTTTTTTGTTTGATAAGTCAAAATTATTTGGGCATCATTGCTGTTTTTACATCTGTCCCCATGGGGGTGGGCATTCCCGATGCATTCACGCATACTAAAGTGGTTTTCCCCTTGGTGCAAAGGCGTCCGTTTTGATTTTTAATTTCGTGTTTAAAAACGATTTTAATGTCGGACACTTCCGCTACTTGGGTAGAAACATCAATTTCATCTCCGTAGCGAACCGAAAACTTATATTCCACTTCCTGTCGTGCTACCACGAAATACAATCCTTTTTGCATGAGTGACGGAACCGAAAAACCTCTTTCAGCCATGTATAAGGTGCGTGCTTCTTCAAAAAATTTTAAATAGTTGGCATAATACACCACATTTCCACAATCCGTATCGTGGTAGAAAATCGTTTTTTTCATATTATTCTCCAATGATTTTAATTAAAATCCGTTTATTTCTTTGTCCATCAAATTCCCCGTAAAAAATAGTTTCCCAAGGGCCAAAATCCAATCTTCCGTCAGTAATGGCTACTACTACTTCTCGTCCTAGCAAAGTGCGTTTTAAGTGAGCATCGCCATTGTCTTCTCCGGTTAAATTGTGTTGATAACGATCGATCCCATAAGGGGCAAGCTCTTCTACCCAGCGCAAATAGTCTGCGTGCAAGCCGCGTTCGTTATCATTAATAAACACGCTGGAAGTGATGTGCATGGAGTTTACTAGGCATAAACCCTCTTTGATTCCGCTTTTGGCCAGAGCCTCTTCTACTTGCGGAGTGATGTTAACGATTTGATATCGTTTTTCCGTACAAACGGTTAGATATTGCGTATAAGATTTCATATAATAAATTATACTTGATTCTATTAGGCTGTATTGCCCTTAATTTGGAATGCGAACCTTATGAAAAAAGAAGAACTGATGAAAATGTTGCGCAATCCTGCGCAGTATCACAAAGAAAAAGAAAAGAAAAAAACAGTCGAACAAGAAAGCTCTGTTCAACAACACAAAAATCTCTCTCCGGAGCAAAAGAAAGAGAATGCCTTATTACTAGGAGTAGGGGTGGGGGTGGTTATTCTGGTGTTTGCGACACTCTTGATTTCTCTTTCCGCCAAAAACAGGGCAGAAAATTTAACAGCCGCGTTAGACCCTAAACAGCTGGAAGGTCTTACCGTTGCGGATAAGGAATTTAATCCTTCCGCCGGCGTGACCTATGTTCATATTCAAGAAGGGCAAGATCGTAACGTTTCCGTCAGCAACCTAGGCTCCACTCTACCGATTATCAGTCGGTTTAATTACAAAACGTTTACTCCCAAAAACTTTGAAATTATAGGGGCGGCCCCATGGGCATTAACCACAAACTTTTCTTCCAATATTGCTGATCCGGAATTAATGAGATATTTATTGGGAAACGATAAAATGATTCAATCTTTTATAAATCGTCCGGACGTAGCCCCTCTTTTGGAAGATCCTCAACTGTTATTAGCTTTTACCGAGGATAAAGCTTCTATGAAGGAATTTTTCGAGAGTGAACCCGTTCAAGGGGTTTTGAAAAATGAAAAAATGCTTCGCACGGTAGCCGGTAGCCGGTTTATGAGTTATCTGCTTATCAGCAAGGCTGTTAAACACTTTAGAGATCGTCCACAAGAAGCTTTGCAGATTATAAAAGCAAATCCTTATTTGGAAGCGTTAAGGCAAAATCCGAACGTACAAGTGGCAGTGGCAGAGAATCCTTATTTAAAGAAAATAGCATCTGTTTTATTAGAAGGGACCTCTTCTTCGACGACAAAACCAACAGGAAAAGTCACTCCGGCCAAAACAAATGCAAAATAAATTTGTAAGCAATAAAAAAATTTGTTATACTATATGTGTTGGAAGTAAACAGATTTTGCGGGCGTGGTTCAATGGTAGAACGCGACCTTGCCAAGGTTGAGACGAGAGTTCGATTCTCTTCGCCCGCTCCATTTAAACCCTAGGAAAAACCTAGGGTTTTTTGTTTTATATAGTAAGTAAAAAAGGACCCAGAAAAAGGATAGGTCCAATATTTTTTTTCATTAGGTCCAAAGACCCTCGTAGTTCCTTTTTTAATAATCCATACTGTAAATAAGAGAGGAACTTATATGAAAAAAATTACTTTTATCTTAATGCTTGGTTTAATGGTTGCTTCGCTTAACGCGGCCCCGTTGAAAGATACGGTCCAAACGCGTCGTGCGCAAATGGTAGAGCGCTATTTAATCAAACAACGCGTACAGATTGCGGAAGTTACTGCTGCTTTGATTTCTGCCTCCAAAAGCGGAGATATCGAAGCTATTGCAAAGTGGGCTTCCAGCACCACGCAACCCTCTCCTTTATTGGGAACCGATAAATTCGGTAACAATGTTTTTCATGTTGCTAAAGATGCCTCAACCGTTCAAGCTTTAGCCGCAGCAGTAAGAACTCTTTACAAAAATGATTATGCGGAAAAAATTGCTTTCCTTAAAAATCAACGCAACCAAGTAGGCGAAACTCCGCTGATGATGCATGTCGGGTACGGGCGCACGGAAACATTCAATCTGTTTTATGATGGTTCTGATTTAGAAAAGGCCATCAAGAAAATGCAATCGGTAAACAAAGGTGGTTTGTTTTCTCCCGTAGCAGCAATTCTTCAAAGCGAAGTGGTTCGTTTGTCGCAAGATAACAGCGGGCGGAGCTTTTGCCAAGCCGCACGTGCCGGAATGAGCTATTACCCGCACTTGCAAGAAGTGGTTACCTTCTGTAAGGTAAATGTTCCCTTCTTATAATTTTCATTAATCCCTCCTGCACCTCCGGTTACCCTGCCGGAGGTGTTTTTTTATAAAAAACCCCACAGCAAGAACTGTGGGGTTAAGTATAAGGACTTGTTTAACTGAAGAATTTGATGGAATTCGGCAGAATAACGTCTTCCATAACAGTCAATGCAAAGGAATCCGTCATTCCCGCAATATAATCGGCAATGATGTCGTCAATCTTCGAGGGGGCTTCTTTATAAGTACTTTTCATGGATTTCATATAATTGGCAAATCCGCGTGCTGTTTGCTTTCCTTCTCGTTCGTAGGCAGCATAATCAAACTCATAACGCACAAACAGGGTGCGGAAATAATCAAACAAATCGCGAATACATTTATCAATCGTTTCTTTGCGTTGCCGCATTTGCTCGTTGTGATAAATTCGTTCGTAGTTAAAACGTTTTAGTTGCGATATAAGTTCGAATTTTTCATCGGAAAAACCAATAAAATCCCGATCTTTGGAATGATTAATCAAGTCCAAAGTAAGGGTGTTGATAATTTCTCCGTTGGAGGAGCCGATTTCTTCCCTTACTTTTAACGGAATATCTTGGATGGTGATCAAATCCGCTTTTACGGCATCTTCAATATCCCTTCCCAAATAGGCAATTTTATCGGATAAGCGCACAATGCACCCTTCATAAGTGGAGGGCATTTGGTTACGGCCCGTAATACTTTCTAAATCGTTTGGAGAGGTGGCCGGCCTTAGCTGATTATTGGCAAAATCCTCTCCGCAATGGCAAATAATGCCGTCTTTTACGGCAAAGGTCAAATTGAGCCCTTCCCCATAGTTGGCTAAATGTTCCACCACTCGGTAACTGTTAAGTTCATGTAAAAATCTTTTCCCAGTTAAGCAAGCATCAATGGCGCGTTCCCCTTCATGTCCAAAAGGAGCATGCCCGATATCATGCCCAAGCCCAATCGCATAAGCCATGTCTTCGCTTATTTCCCACTTACCGCTTTTGTTTAGCCCTCGGCATATAGTAGCTGCAATAGTGGCTACATGGAGGACATGTTCGATACGGGTACAAATATGGTCATTGTTGGGAGCAAAAAACACTTGTGTTTTGTGTTTTAAGCGTCTAAAAGGGAGGGAATGAATAATTTTAGTTTGATCCCGAAAATACTCGTCTCTCAAATCCGGCGTGTGCGGATGAGTGCGTTTTAAATAGATTTCATCGCTAAAAGGGTTTTTTATCATAAAATTATGATACCATAATATAGAAGGCCGTCGCACGGCCCTGTGGAGGAATTGTGACTAAGAAACCCGTTATTTATGCCGGAAGTTTTGATCCCGTTACCAACGGTCATTTAGATATTATTCGCCGCGCGCAAGCCGTGTTCGGGGCGGTACGGGTATTGGTGATTCCTAACGCAAACAAAAATCCTCTTTTCTCTTTGGAAGAAAGAAAAGCTTTATTGGCTGAGGCCTTGTCTGCTGAACCTAATGTAGAGGTAGATTTAGCTTCCAGTGGCCTTTTAACCGACTATATGAAGAAACATGGAATAACGGTTTCGGTGCGCGGGCTTCGTTCTTCGGCTGATTTGGAACACGAAATGACAAATGCTTATTTTAACAGCCTTTTTTCACCGGAAACGGAAACGGTTTTTCTTGCAGGGAAGCCGGAGAATGCCTTTATCAGCTCTTCTTCCGTGCGGGAAGCTTCTCGCTATGGGGCGGATGTGTCTTCTTTGGTTCCTGCATGTGTAGCAAAAGCGCTTATCCAAAAAGAAAACAAATAAACTTCCCGACGAAGCAATTCTTATTCCTAATACAAAAAGCTTATACGAAAAATGGGCCTTTTATTCAGTTGTCGCTTTGGTACAAAGTTTAATAAAATATAAGTGGAGACGGATAAAAGGAGCTTGTATGTACTGTGCCAAATTAAGACAATTTGCGTACCAGTGCTCACTTAAACGCTTGAAGCGTTGGAAGGGTGAGTTTTGTTGTTCCTTTTTTTCTGTTGTTCCTTCTCATTTGTACCCCAGTAGTATTTTTCAAGATAATCAAGTAGTAAATAATAACGTTTGTTTGCAGAATTCTGCAGTCCCGTTTTTATATAGGGCCAAAAAACTTAGTCATCTAGGTCTTTTGGCCCTGTTTTTTTGCCGTTTAAAATGGAATTATTAATATAAGAGGAGATATATGAGAGCAATAATTTCGTTAGTACTTAGTTTTTCCATTATTTTCAGCAGTGTTACGCCTTCGTTTGCACAACTGTTTCCCAAAGTGGGCAGGAGTGCAATCAAAGGGCTTACCGGTGCCGGAAGTAATGTTTTAGGCCAAAGCGCCGTGCGCAGCTCTACCATTGCCAACGGTGTATATTCTGCGTTGGCTCGTGAACAAATTGCAAGAACTTTTGGTGGTAGACCTGCTGTTTCTGCTGAATTATTCCAAGCTCCTGCCGAAGTACTGCCCTCTCGTATCTTGTCTTACCCTGAACCGGTTGTTCGGGCGGAATTATTAAGAACTTCCTTTGTGACTCTTTCTTTGGGTAAAACCGTTCTTCCGGAAGAACTTACCCAAGCAATGGGTTTTTACAAGGCCAATTTGGCTGAATCCTCCGCTGTTTTCGAACAATTGTCCCAACAGGAATTTGCCGATCTCCTCATTGCTCATCGTACGCAAGATGCAGCTGCTCTTCAAAATGCAACGAAAATTTCGAAAGCTTTAACTGATGCTTCCGCTATCGGTTTACTGGGTTCTCCGCAAGATGCGCCCTCTTTATTAGCTTTTTATGAAGCGGCCAAAAATACCCCTTTTAAAGATGTGGCGGAAATTATTACTGCCCGTGGATTGCTTCGCCAAGGAGCGTATGAAGAATTAAATACTTGGGCAGCTTCTCTTCCTGCCAAAGGTTCTTTTTGGGAAGGGCTTTCCTCTTACGCGAAAGAAAATAACCTTCCGGTAGAAATTGAAGTTGTGGCCGGCGAAACGGTAGCTGTTCCGGGCATGGTCGGTTTCTTGTTGGAACAAGGCTCTTTCGTAGCTTTACATTCTGATGTCAGTTCTCAAGCTACTAGCTTATGGATGGATATGGGTAAGCTTCCGGCAGAAACTCCCGTTGAACCTGTTACCTCGGGGTCCGTTGAAACTCCTTCTCTTACTCTTCCTGAATTAAACCTAAGCACTCCGGACTTAGCAGCTTCTCTGATTGATGTTGCTCCCTCTTCTCAAGGTGTTATTACGGAAAGTTCCTCTTCTCTCAATACCCCTCAATCCGTCGGCCCTTCTATAACGACACCTCTTTCTGCCGCAAAAACAGAAAACTTCCTGCAAAGGGGTTTTAACTATATAAGAAGCCAATTTGGCACCCATTTCCAACCGATGAAAGCTACCTTTATTAAAGAAGGGGGCGTAGAGCAAGAATTACCGTTGGAATTGGATGTTTATAGCACTCGCAATAAATTAGGTTCCGCCGGATATGATAGAGTTTCCTTTGTATTTAACCCGAACTTTCAAAATGGTTATATCGCCGAGTTCCGCAATTCTCATGCTCCGCAAAGAATGGAACACTTTTATTTGAAAATGGAATCCAATCAAGTAGGCACTTTGGTGGATTTGTTTGCGCGTAGCGGACAAACGGGCAAACTTCTTTTAAAATTGGAAAAACAAGCCAATGTGGGATATAATAGTGTTCGCCTGCCTGTATATAATTGGGCAGGAGAAGTTCTTCCTGTTGAAGTGGAAATTCCGGCAAAGAGCTATATCGAAGGTGCTGACCTAGTTGTTATGAAAGACGGGACGTTAGCTTTCCGTGTACAAGATACGGACCGTGTTATTGCGTTGAGCGACCATTATGTTCGCTTGCCGAAAAACCAACTTTCCAACTTTGTCCACGCAATTGAAAAGTCTCCGGTAAAATTTAAATTAACGATTCTTCCCACCAAGAACCGTACCACTTTGATTACCAGAGATACCTCCCTTACTAACCCGAGTTTGAACAAAACATATGGTTCTGTTGTGAACAAAACCTTAGGTATTTCTCCGTCTACTGCTACCGGTCTTATGTTCACTATCGGGTATGTGATGCCTGGTTTTGCCTCCTTGCTTACGCCTGCCCTTAAGAAATATGGGGAAAAGAATTTGATGTTGGTGGCTATGGGCATGTCCACCTTGGCCGGGGTCTTGGCTACGGCAGGTGGTTTCTGGGGTATGGTAGAAGGCATGACGCTGAACCCTGTACAAAAAGGATTATTTATTACGGCATTGTTCTTGATGAGTGGTTCTAGCATCTTAAAACAATTAGTAACCAACATGCTAATCCGTGCCAACCGCGGTGAAGTGGTATTGGAAAATGTGGGAGCTACTGCTAAGAAAGTTCAAGGGGAAACGGCTGCCTTGGAAAAAGCTTCTTGGGCTACTTTGCAGACACGCTTTAAAGAGTTTTTTACTAAGAAATCCGATGTTACCTTGAAGGATATCTTCCTTTATAACTTGGCTTTTGTATACAAGAACGTAGGGACGCTTGCTTTCTTGGCTTCCCCGTACTTGATTAACGAAGCTATTAGATTAGTTAGTGGGGTTAATTTGGGGTTAGACTTCTCCCTCAGCTTTCCTATCTTTGCCCTGTATAGTGCCGGTGTAACTTGGAACGTGTGGCGCTCCAAGATGAGAGATGCTTATTCCGCCAAAAATCTTTCTCAAAGCCAAGGCGCCTTGGATAAAGCTTTAAACTCTGCTGTAGATAAATTAATAGCAGAAGGTGGAAAAGTTTCTTCTCAAACAATTGATGCTGTTTCCCGCTCTTTAAAAGAAGGAATGGACGATGTTGCTTTCGCTACCATCAAGTTAAATACGGATTTGGGCAAAAAAGATGCCTATAATAAGTTAAAAGGAGAAGTCTTGCCTAATTTGGAAGCCAAGCTGCAAGAACGGGGTATGCCCGCGGCCCAAGCCAAAGAAATAACGGAAAAAGTAGCCTCTTCTATCGGCGTCCAAGAAAATGTATTGGGCAACATGGCTAAGATGTTAAAAGCCCCGGGAGTTGCTTCTTTAACAGCTGCTATGACCTTAGCTACTGTACATGAATTCGTTCTTTCCAGTTCTTTTGCCGGTGCTATGAAGCAATTAATTCCTGCCGGCGAACTTGGTAACTTTATTATTGCTGCTACCCTGTACTTACCGTTTATCATCGGTCGTTTGGGTAGTGGTGTAATCAGCAAACGCATTAGCTCCGGCAGTATGTATATCTTCTGTTCCGCCTTATCCGCGCTGGGTACGGCTGTGATGCTCGGAGCCGGAGACTCTGTCCCGTTGACGATTGCCGGTGCTGCTACTGCCAGCTTGGGCGTTGGAAACTTCTTTACTCAAATGTATGACTACATTATGAAGAAATATCCGGCTCAAAACCGCGAGCTTTCTTCCCTCTTGGCATTGACGATGGGTGTGGCCGGTTTGATGGCCCTTCCTGCTTCGTACATCGGCGGTTGGTTCCCCGGAGCAGACTTGCTCTACGCTGCCACTTGTTTAGGTGCTAGCTTATTCCTTACTCCGGGCATGATGGCTAACTCCTCTTTTGTGAAGGTCGCTAAAAATGAATGGGGCAGCTTGAAGAGCTCTGTAAAGAACTTCTTTAAGCGCGGCAATAAAAACGGTCCGGACAATTTGGACGGCGCCGCCCCTGTACAATAAATCTAAGTACAATAAAAAACCCCCAGCTAAGCTGGGGGTTTTTGTATGGTTTCTTTATTATTCCAAGAAATGGTTACGTCCGCTGATAATAGATTCGGCCCGCATCAAAGACAGATCAATATTTTTACAAATATGGTCTGCCCCTATCTTTTCTACAAATTCATATTTATCCAACGTTTTTAATACATGCTTTTGCACATGGGATAATATTAATTGTACTCCTTCTTTTTGGCAACGGTTATAGATGCGTTCCAATGCGTGAAATCCGGTGGCATCAATGGCCGGTACGCTGCGCATACGCAAAATAAGAACCTTGCAATCTTTGTGATGTTCCAGAGAATCCAAAAACTTATTGGCGGCCCCGAAGAAGAAGGGCCCGTTAATTTCGTATACGCTTACATGTTTAGCAATAATCTTGGTGTCGATGTCGTCTTTTTGACGGACTTCGTCCATAATGTCATCATCGGCATTTTTAATTTGGTAAACATCAGCCATTCTTTTCATAAAGAGTACGGCGGCCAGTACAAGCCCAAATTCAATCGCTACCACCAAATCTTCAACTACCGTCAAGGTGAATGTCGTTAATAAAATGGCAATGTCACTGGCAGGGGCTTTAAACAAAGCGGTGAAAGAGCGCCAATCACTCATGCGATAAGCCACTAAAAACAAAATGGCGGCTAATGATGTCATAGGGATTAACCCGATGTATTTCATTAGACACACCATCATGATGAATAAAAAGAACGCATGGGCCATACCGGCAAGAGGGGTGCGTCCCCCATTTTCAATGTTAGCTGCTGTTCTGGCAATAGCACCGGTGGCCGGAAGCCCCCCAAACAAACCGGAAGCCACGTTTGCTATACCAGTGGCAACCAGTTCCATGTTGGAACGGTGACGCTTTCCAATCATTCCGTCTGCTACTACGGCGGAAAGCAAGCTTTCTATACCGGCCAAAAAAGCAATAGTAAAAGCGGAGGGAAGCAGCTTGCGAATTACTTCATAGGAAACTTCTCCGGGCATATGCGGCATGACAAGTGTTCCGTCCACTTGACCGAAGGTGGAAGTGATGGTGGCTACCTGCAGACCGCTGAATTTTACGAGCAGTGTTGTAATGATTAAAGCGGCCAGAGAACCGGGCAGAGCTTTCCATTTTTTAGGCCAAAATATAATAATACCCAAAGTTAACAAACCCACAGCCAATGTTTGCCAGTTAATAGTTCCCAAACTGTGAAAGTACAAGTTCCACTTGGCAAAAAAGGTGCTGGGGATATTGGTGAGGTTTAATCCCAAAAAATCATTGATTTGTGTAGAAAACAACACCACGGCAATCCCACTGGTAAAGCCGGTGGTAACGGGGTAGGGAATAAATTTAATAAATGCCCCGAATTTAAAAAGACCCATCAGCACCAAAATAATACCGGCCATGATGGTGGCGGTTAAAAGCCCGGCCATACCGAACTGTTGCAAAATCCCGTATACAATAACTACAAAAGCGCCAGTAGGGCCGCCAATTTGAACACGGCTTCCACCTAAAAGCGAGATAATAAATCCGGCCACGATGGCGGTGATGAGGCCCTTTTCGGGAGTTACGCCGGAGGCGATTGCCAACGCAATAGAAAGAGGTAAAGCTACGCAAGCCACCACAAGGCCGGCACTTAAATCTTTCAAAATTCGTTGGGAAGAAAATTCTTCAGGATGATTTTGAAGAAGAGTAAATAATTTAGGTCTAACGATCATATTATTGGTTGAATAATTTACGAATCAGCCTATCATAATGAGGCTGCGGAATTTGCATTCCCGGGGTGGTAATTCTGCCGGCATGCGGGCCATGATAGTCCGACCCTGCCGTGCAGAATAGCCCATATTTTCTGGCTAAGGCCAGCAAATCCTGTTTCATAGAAAAAGTATGAGCAGGATAAAAAACCTCAATTCCGTCTAAGCCGGCTTCTACCCATGCGGGGAAATTCCAGTATTCGCTCACAATCCCTGGGTGGGCAATGACGGCAATGCCACCGGCCTTCTTAATATATTGAATGGCTTCTATTGCGCTGACTCCCGCTGAAGGTACATAGCCGGGTTGCCCCGGCACTAAATAACGGCGGAAACCTTCTTGGCGGGAGGGAACTATTCCTTTTGTTTTCAGAGCATCTGCTACGTGCGCGCGAGATACTGTATTGGGGGCACGTTTAAAAACATCTTCTTCCGTGATATTTACACCCACTTCGATAAGTTGTCGAATAATTTGGCGAATTCTTTCTCGACGATTTTGCCGATTTTGCGCCAAAAAATCTTGGAAGGATTGATTCTTCAGATCTAAATTATAACCTGTAAAGTGCAGATGATCGTGATCTCGAGTGCTGATTTCCACTCCCGCAGTAAAGAGGATGCGGTGAGCTTTGCATACTTCTTCGGCATAACGAACGCCGTCGGTGGTGTCGTGGTCTGTGAGCGCAAAAACATTTGCGCCGGATTTTAAAGCCGCGTGCACTACCTCTTTTGGCGAACAGGTGCCGTCCGAAAATTCGGAATGAGTATGCAAATCTATTTTTGGCATTTTATACGCGTTCGACAGCTGTTACACCGGGGACGAGTTCTTTAATCTTCTTTTCTACCACGGCTTGCAAGGTGAGTTGAGCGTGCGGGCAAGAACCGCAGCGACCGCGAAGGCCTACGGTTACAATACCGGTTTTTTCATCTACGTCAATGAGTTGGATATCTCCTCCGTCCGCTTGCAGAATGGGGCGGATTTGTTCAATAACTTGTTCCACTTGTTCTTTCATAGTTTTTCTCCGAAATAGTTTTTTATATTATATCTTTTTTAGAGGAGGTCGTTTTGTTTGGCAAAACAGCAAAAAAATAGTGTGTCTGGCGGAAAATATATGCTATACTTTTAGGGAAGACTCTAGAAGTAATTTGTAAGAGGAGAAAAAAGGTATATGAAAAAAATTATCGCTTTAGTAGCCCTTTTAATGTTTGTAAGCGCGCCTGTTTTCGCCCAGAAATATGCCAGCGTGAACGCTAAAAGAGCCAACATTCGCACCTGCGCCGGTACCAAATGCGCTATCAAATGGTATGCTTGGAGATATACGCCCGTTATCATGGTAAAAACCAATGAAGATAAAAGCTGGGTGTTTATTAAAGATTTTGAAGGATTCAACGGTTGGATTTCAGCCGATTTATTGAGCCCTAACGGCGGAATGTCTGCCAAAGTGGATTTAAACGTACGCAAAGAAGCTTCTGCCAGTGCCGATATCGTGTGCACTGTGGAAAAAGGCTATCCGTTTAAATACTTGGCCAAAAAAGGAAATTGGATTCAAGTCGTAGACGAACCGGCCAATTCCAAAGATAGCACCTGCAAAGGTTGGGTGTACAATGCAAACCTTTGGGGCTTCTTTAAACAATAAGATTTTGTTTTACGAGAAAAGGGGCTCTTCGGAGCCTCTTTTTTTGTCTTGAAATCTGTTTTTGTACATTACGCTATTAAATGGCGCACCTTGCCAAACCAATTTGGAAAAGAGTAAAATATAAGTATGAAGAAAATTTTAACAACAGCAGCTGCTGTCAGTTTGCTTATTTGCGCTTTCTGTGCGGTGCGGACAGTTAGCGAAGGCCGTTTTAATATCTCGGGTACCGTAACAGTGCCGGAGCGTTTGGCGCGCCAAGCGGAATCCGCCAATAATTCTTGTGCGATTATTGTAAAAAATGAAGCGGATGTGCCGGTTGCTATCAAACGGGTTGTTAATCCTAAATTTCCCTTAGAATTCACCATGGGAGAAAAAGATTTATTGGCTGAGAGCTTGGACGGCTCTTTGAAATTGGAAGTTCAAATCAACAATCACGGACAGCTTGGTTTAATTAAGAAGGGTGACATTTTCGGTTCTGCCGAAGGAATGATTAAGCCCACTTCCAAAGATATTTTGGTACAAGCCGATAAAACAATGGGCCCTGTGCGCCTTGCACGAAATGTGAAAGGGAATTTTTTCCGCACAGCAGCACGCTAGTTTGATTTTAAACTTATAAAAACTCGGGTATCCCCCGAGTTTTTATTTTTTTCTAAGTTGCACTTTCTCCCTTTTTTTCTTACACTAAAAGTATGATATATTTTGCCCATCGGGGAGCTTCTTTTCAACACGTTCAAAATTCCTTGCCGGCTTTTGCGTTGGCACGAGAACAAGGTGCCACTCATTACGAGCTGGATCTTCACTTAACAAAAGACCGTTTTCTAGTTGTTCACCACGACCATTCTTTATTGTCTACTACCGGATACGATATTCAGCTGGCAGGCCTATCTTTAGATGATTTAAAAAAGTATCCTCTTCAAAATAAATTTGATACTAGGGAGCTTTTTGTTCCCTCTTTCAAAGAAGTTTTGCCTGTGATTGTGGAGGATTTGCAACTTTTAAATTTGGAATTTAAAAACGAAGGGAATTGTTATCCGGGCATAGAGGAACATACCTTGCAAGTGTTAAATACGTTTGTTCCGGAAGTTTTTCCAAAAACCCTTTTTTCCAGCTTTGATTATGACACATTGCTCCGCTTGCGCAAACTTAGCAAAAACGTGCGTATAGGGTTATTAACGCGAGTTTTCGATGTCGATAAAGCGCTTGCATTACAAGCGGAAAGTATTCATTTAAATGCCACTCGGTTTTCTCCCGAAATGGTGCGGGCGTGCCACGACCGCGGGCTAAAACTTTATCTTTATACGGTAAATAATTTAGAAATGGCTCGTGTGTTAGAAAAACTGGGAGTAGACGGAATTTTTACCGATCGAATTGATTTGTTTACAATGCATAAATAAAAACCCGCTCTAAGAGCGGGTTTTTTAAAAGAGATATTAATAATCATATCCGGAGGAAGAATCTTCTGTCGAAGAATCTCCTTGCATGCCGTAGTATTCTTCCGGAGAGTAACGTTTGGGTTTTTGCCACAAGCGTTTTTCTTTGCGGTGGTCCGCATCGCTGGGCTGTCCGGGGATTTTAGGTTGTTGGCGTTCGTCAAAGAAGTAAACTTCTTTTTGTTCTTCCGGCCCGATATTAAAGATATATTCGGATTCGGTCAGCGGTTTGGTTTCGCGGCGTTCTTTTTCCGCTTCAGTTCCTAAATCTTCCAAATAATCTTCTTCGGTTAAATAAATTTTTCGATTATATTTTTCTTTGCGTTTTTCGTTGGTAGTACAAGCAGAGATTAGGCCTAAGCACAATACCAAAACAAAAAGTTTAAAAGCAGTTTTCATAGAATCTCCTTATATTTTCCTTTCACCTGATAATATAATGTTTTCCAGCAGTACTGCAAGAGTTACCGGCCCTACTCCGCCGGGAACGGGAGAATAGGATACGGAAAATTTATCCATTTCTTCGGGGTTGGCATCTCCGCATAGGCGGTTATTTTGTACGTCCCAGTTAGTGGAAATATCCGCCACTATCGCCCCTTTTTTTAACCAAGAAGCTTGTAATAAACCCGTCTTTCCGGCAGCGGAACAAACGATATCCGCCTCTTTCAAAGCGCGGGGCAAATCCGTCTTAGTGTGGCATATTTTTATCGTTGCATTTTGACACGTAAGTAAATGCGCTAGCGGGCGACCCACGGTAATAGAGCGTCCGATTACGGCGATCTCCGCTCCTTCCAATTTTATTTGATGGAAGTTAAGCAAACGTATAACTGCCATGGCTGTGCAAGATACAAAGCCGGGCAAGGCTTGCACCTCTTCCCATGTCTTGCATAAAAACAAATTTCCCATATTAATGGTGGACATACCATCAATATCTTTTTGCGGGGCCAGCTTATCGGCATAATTGGTAGCGGCCAAATGGACGGGTAACGGCCGCGGAATTAAAATAGCATCTACTTCTTTGTCTGCGGAGAGTTCTTCCACCAGTTTTAAAAAATATTCACTGGAAGTTTGATTGTTGACTTCGTAAATTTTAGTTTCCACTCCCAGTTTTTGGGCGGCTTCCACTTCTTTTTTCAGGTAAACATGGGCAGCATAATCTTCGGTAGAGCCGATAGCGCAAAGCTTAATCGGCCTTCCCAATACAGCACGCACCCTTTCCGCCCGTTGGGGGAGGGTTTCGCGAATTTTGGCGGCCAATGTTTTTCCTTCTAAGATCATATATATTATTTTACCAAATTAAAGAGCCCTCTTTTTTATTGGTTTTTATGTGGTGCAAAAAAGAAGAGGAGCCTTGACCCGTTTTTTTTTTTTCATACAATACCCCTAGTTGGTAGGCCGTTAAAATTGTAGTATTGTTTGTTTTTTCAAAATTAATCTATAAGGAGTTTTGTATGAAAAAAGGTTTTACTTTGATAGAACTTTTGGTTGTGGTGTTAATCATTGGGATATTGTCTGCGGTGGCCATGCCGCAGTATACGAAATCCGTTGAAAAGTCTCGCGCGGCGGAAGCCATTACTATCTTAAAATATATGCACCAGCAAGGAGAATTGTGTGTATTGGAAAGAGGAGAGAAAGATTGTAGTAATAAAACAAACGAGGATTTAGGGATTGAGCTGGGCGGGAATATGACTTGTGAGTATAATGGAGATAGGGAAATCTGCTGCAACAAACATTGGTGTTTTGAAAATAATCTACTGGATAGAGGAGATATGTGTGCTCCGGGTATTAGTACAACGGCCTCTGCTGCTAGAATAAATAATGCAAGTCCCGAAAATAGTGAAGATGTATTGTATCTGCTTGAATATGAAGACTCAAGACAAGGGTGCCCGAATGATGGAATTGTGTGTTATGATGTTGCTGAAAACGATTATTGTAAAATGTTTCGGGGAGATGGGAAGCTTATTTATTAATGATAAACAAACCCGCTGTTAAGCGGGTTTGTTTATTTTAACGTGCCATAAATACTCTATGTTTCCGTGGGTCCCTTTGATGGGGCTTTCTATTACTTCGCCCGACCAACCCCCATATTTTTCTTTTAAATTTTCTTCAAAGAAATCTTGCACCCGTTTAATGGCAAGCTGACGGTTTTCTTCTGTTTTTACAATGCCGTGAGGCACTTGTTTAGGGGTCAATTCAAATTGTGGCTTGATTAAAAATACGACTTCGCCTTGTTGGGCCATAATTTTGAATAATGGCTCCATAATCATGGTAAGCGAAATAAAAGAAACATCTACCGCGGCAAAATCGGGTGGCGTTTCAAATAAGTCAGGTGTCATGTAACGTGCGTTTGTTTCGGGTTTGAAATGAAAATTTTTGTACCGACGCATTTCATCTGCTAATTGTCCTTTGCCTACGTCTACTCCGTATACGTCTTTGGCTCCGGCTTGGACCATGCAATCGCTAAATCCGCCCGTAGCAACACCAATATCTACACATGTTTTTCCGGAGACGGAAATCCCCCATGTTTTCATGGCTCCTGCCAATTTTAGCCCTCCGCGAGAAACGTACGGGCACGATTTTTCTTTAATGGCAATAATGTCTTCGGGCAGAATGGTACGGTCGGCTCGGGTATCCACTTCGCCGTTTACCAAAATTTCTCCCGCCATGATGCTGGCCTGCGCGCGCGTGCGGCTGGGAAAAAATCCTTGTTCCACCAAAGCCATATCCAAGCGCAATTTTTTATTCGCCATCAGAACTCTCCGCCAGTTCGGTGTCAAAAGGTTCCGTTACCATTTCGGCCCCTTTTTTCTTTAATTCTTCTACTTTAAATTTTACTGTTTCCAATTTTTGAGAAAGTTCTTTGGAGAGAACAATCCCTTCTTCAAAAAGTTTTACGGAAGCATCTAAATCAGTTTGTTCTTCTTCCAGTTTGGAAACAATTTCTTCCAAGCGGGAAAGTTGCTTTTCAAAATTAAATTTTGTTGCCATGTGAATATACTCCTCTACTTTACTTCGGTGTAAATCATGCCGTCGCGCACTTGTACAAAAATTTGCTCGCCGGGCTCTGTTTGATGCACGCTGCTGATGACGGAACCGTCTTGTTTTCGGGTGATGCTGTATCCTCGGTTTAATACGGACTGCGGCCCCAACGCAAGCAATTTTTGAGAGGCCAATTTGTAGCGATTTTCAAAACCTGTCCATTTTGTTTGGAACGCATTTTCCAAGCGCAACGAAAGGTCGTCCAATTCTTGTTCTTGGGCCAATGTTAAGTTTTCCGGATATTTGAAAACGGGGCTGCCTACAGCCAAATCATAGCGGCGTTTGGCTCGTTCGTAAAATAAGCTGACGGATTGTAATAATCGTTTTTGTAACTGCGCGATATGCGCCTGTGTATTTTGAGAATTTTGCACTACTAACTCCGCCGCGGCGGAGGGCGTGGGGGCTCGCAAATCGGCTACAAAATCCGCAATAGTAAAATCTACTTCGTGCCCCACGCAGGAAATAACCGGAATATCGCTTTTAAAAATAGCACGTGCCACTATTTCTTCGTTAAAGGCCCACAAGTCCTCAATGCTCCCTCCGCCGCGGCCGAGCAAAATAACATCTGGTTTGGGGGTAAATGTGTTGGCATCTGCTAAGGCCTGTGCGATTTGGGGGGCGGCTTCATCTCCTTGGACAAGGGTTGGTATAATCAACACTTCCAAATGTGGATTGCGCCGTTTTAGTACGGACAAAATATCTCTTACTGCAGCACCCGTAGGGGAAGTGATAACGGCAATACGTTGCGGAAAAGCAGGGATTTCTTTTTTGTGTTCGGGTAAAAATAAGCCTTCTGCTTCCAACTTCTTTTTTAGTTTTTCAAATTCTAAAAACAGATTCCCTTTGGTAAGAGCTTCCGCCGTTTTGGCTACAATTTGGTATCGCCCTTGTTTTGCATAACAGGACAAGTCTCCGCCTACACGCACTTTCATACCTTCTTGCAGATGCGCTCCGTATTTACGAGCGTCCCACTTAAACATTACTCCGGCTAATAGTGCTTCTCTATCTTTTAAATCGAAATAAACGTGTCCGCTGGCGGCCGTGCGAAGATTGCTTACTTCTCCTTCAACAAAAACACCGCGAAAAACGCCCTCCATCATTTGCTTAATGGCAAGTGTGATGGCGGAGACGGTAAAAACTTGGCCTCTAAATGGTGCTTCCGGCTCCATTTATTCTCCTTTTGTTTTTTTGAGGCGGTCGATAAGAGAAGCCTCTTTGCCTAAATCCCCCGGTTCAAAAAATCGCATGGGGTTTGGCATATAGGTTTGTTTGACAAAATGATTGGGGTAATCGTGAGCGTATTTGTATCCGCGATTTTTTCCTCCGGAGCGCAAATGGTCCGGTACGGGGCGGTAACGCCCTTCACGAACTTCTTGTAAAGCGGTATTGATAGCGTTATAGGCAGAGTTACTTTTAGGGCAACAAGCCACATAAATAGCTGCATGTGCCAAGGGTATGCGAACTTCGGGCATGCCCAGTTCTTCGGCTGCTTGAAACGCGGCTTGAGCAATCATTAAAGCGGCGGGCTCGGCAAGCCCCACATCTTCACTGGCGCAAATTAAAATTCTACGCGCAATAAAACGAGGATCCTCCCCGCTTTCCAGCATACGTGCAAGCCAGTAAACGGCTGCATCCGGATCGGAACCGCGCATAGATTTAATAAAAGCAGAAATAACGTCATAATGCTCATCGCCTTTTTTGTCGTAATTGAGATGCCGACGCTGGATACACTCTTGCGCGGTGGACAGATCGATGTGTTTTTTCCCGTCTTTGCCGACTTCTGTGGTCACAAAAGCCAGTTCGGCAGCATTGAGCATTTTGCGCGAGTCGCCATTGGCTTGGGTAATAAAATACTGACAAGCTTCTTTATCGATAACAGCCTGCTCTTGGTCGGCTGCACGCGTTAAAATTTTAAGTAAATCTTTGTCTGCGAGTGCTTTAAATTCAAATACAGAAAAGCGCGATAAAAGTGCAGTGTTGATATAGTAGTACGGATTTTCAGTAGTGATACCGATTAAGATAATATCTCCGCGTTCTACAGAAGGCAAAAGAACGTCTTGTTGGGTTTTATTAAAATGGTGAATTTCGTCTAAAATAACAAGGGTTCTGCGGTTATCAAAAGAAGGGGTACTGAGTCTTTCTTTGGCTTCGGATAATACTTTTTTAATATCTGCCACCCCGGCGGCTGCGGCATTAAGTTCTACCGTGTGCGCTTGCGTTCGGGAAGCAATATAACGTGCGGTAGCGGTTTTCCCACAACCGGGCGGGCCAAAGAAAACGGCGGATTTAATCATATCCGCTTCTAGCAGACGGCGTAACATTTTGCCCGGCCCCAACAAGTGCGGTTGTCCGGCAAATTCTTCCAGTTTTTTAGGAGCTTGGCGCGCGGCCAAGGGCAAAGTGTTTTGTTCTTCTTGCATAATTATTTGTGAGGATTTTCCAAAGAGGCGCGGAGTTTAAGGATTAAATCGTTTACTCGGGACTCTTCTTCCAGTCTTTTCCCGCCGGCATGTTGGTTTTGCAGGTATGCTTGCGCCGCAAAATGAAGGGCCGTAATCAAGGCTTGTTTGAGCGTGTCTATTTCTCCCTCTTCTCGAAGTGCAAACATATGCTTTTCCACGGAGGCGGCCAAATCGGTCAGTTCCACAACCCCCAACTCTTTGGCTTCCACTTCCAATGGAATGCGGTTTATTTCCACTTGTACAATATCTTTTGCCATATTAGTATTGTATCTTTTTTGTCGGATATTATGGGAAAAACCGAAAAATCTGTTTTATTTTGTAGATTTTTTATTAAAAACAGCTTAAAAATAAGGAAATTTCTCTATACGATGCCCTCCTAAAATACTATAATAAACTATATGACTATCCAAGAATTTCAAACTGCCTGCGCCACTATTGAGCAGGAATACAAAGAAAGAATTTCCAAAGCTGCGTCCTTGTCCGAAGTAGAAGACTTGCGCGTAGCTTCTTTGGGACGCAAAGGGGCCTTAACCGAACTGTTAAAAGGCCTGAAAGATTTTTCCATTGAAGAAAAGAAACAAGCCGGTCCGCTTGGCAATGCTTTAAAAGCTGCTTTAACGACTGCTTTGGATGAAAAAACCGCCTTTTTTGCTGAAAAGGAAATCAATGACGAATTAAATAAAACCGAAATTGATTTAACCCTTCCCGGTTATCCGGTGGTACAAGGCCATCGCCATCCTCTCTCCGTAGCACAAGACCGCATGACAGATGTTCTTTCCCGTTTGGGTTTCGAATGGGCGGAAGGGCCTTGGGTGGAAGATGAAAAACATAATTTTGATTTGCTCAACATTCCTCAACATCATCCGGCTCGCGATGCGCAAGATACTTTTTTTGTAGATGGTAAAATTCCGCTTGTGTTACGCACTCACACTTCCAATGTGCAAAGCCGCTATATGGAAAAACATAAACCGCCGCTGCGTATTATGGCACCGGGGCGTGTCTTCCGTAACGATAGCTTAGATGCTACCCATAGCCCTGTTTTCCATCAGATCGAAGGCTTGTATGTAGATAAAAACGTCAGCATGGCTGATTTGAAGAGCGATTTAACTGCATTTATGAAAGGCTTGTTTGGCAATAAGGCCGAAATTCGTTTCCGTCCGTCTTTCTTTCCCTTTACGGAACCCAGCGTAGAAGTAGATGTAAAATGTGTATTCTGCCAAGGAAAAGGGTGCAATGTTTGTAAGGGGAGCGGTTGGATTGAAATGTTAGGCGCGGGAGTTGTTCACCCCAATGTGCTTCGCAACTGTGGCATTGACCCTGAAGAATTTAGCGGCTATGCTTTCGGTTTGGGCGTAGAACGCTTGGCGATGATGATGCTTAACATCAAAGATATCCGCACTTTCTATGAAAACGACTTGCGTGTATTAAAACAATTTTAAGGAAAATAAATGAAAATACTTTATTCTTGGTTAAAAGATTTTATTGATTTAGATTTAACACCCGAAGAACTCGTTAAAAAATTAACGGATTTGGGCATCGAAGTGGCTTCTGTGGAAACAACCGGCGCAGATTTTGAAGGCGTCAACGTTGCCCAGATTATCCAAATCGAAGATCACCCCAATTCCGACCATTTACATTTGGTCACTTTGGATTTGGGCGGTGGCAAAACACAACGCGTGGTGTGTGGGGCCCCGAATGTGGCTGTCGGCCAAAAAGTTCCGTTGGCTCGCGTGGGAGCGCGTTTGGGCAAAGAAGTATTAAAACCGGCGGTGATTCGTGGAGTAGAATCAGAAGGAATGATTTGTTCCTCTGATGAATTAGGCCTTACACAAACTCGTGCTCGCGGTATTATGGTGTTGCCGGAAGAGTTGGATTTGGGCACGGATGTTTCCTCTTTGTACGGAAAACCGGACTCTTTATTTGATTTAGAAATTACTTCTAACCGTCCTGATTTACTATCCCACTTAGGGGTTGCTCGTGAATTAGGGGCGCTGCTTAACAAAGAAGTAAAACTCCCCGAAATAAAAGATATGGTAGGAGAGGGAAAATCTTTGGAAGTAGAAATTCAAAATCCGGAAGGTTGCCCTCGCTATATGGGGAGGATTATTCGCGGAGTAAAAAATGCGGAATCTCCCGAATGGATGAAAACTCGATTGGCTGCTATGGGTTTAAACCCCAAAAATGCTTTGATCGACGTAACAAACTACGTCATGTTTGAGCTTGGCAACCCTCTTCATGCTTTTGATTTGCGTGAGGTAGAAGGCGGCAAAGTAATTGTTCGCAATGCTCAAGAGGGAGAAAAATTTACCGTTTTGGGCGGTCGCGAATTGGAACTTACGTCCAATTGTTTGATGATTGCCGACGAAAAGAAAGCCACCGCTCTTGCAGGTATTATGGGTGGTATGGATAGTGGCATTAAGGAAGACACGCAAGATATTTTTATCGAAGCTGCGTACTTCCATGCTCCTACTGTTAATAAAACCGTCAAAAAATTTGCTATCTCTTCGGATTCTTCCCAACGTTTTGAACGTGGAACGGATATTGAAGGTGCTGCGTTGGCAATGCGCCGCGCCAGCGATTTGTTTGTGCAGATTTGTGGTGGAGTCGCCAGCGAAATTAACGACGTCTATCCTATTAGATATGAAAACCCCGTTGTTTCTTTCACTCCGACGGAAATTAATCGTATTTTAGGAGCTGAAATTCCGACGGAACGCTTGCAGGAAATTTTCTCCCGCTTGGCGTTGGAATTTAAAACCGAAGGGGACTCTTGGACTTTTAAAGCTCCTACTCATCGTCGCGATTTAAATCACAAGTGGGACTTGGCCGAAGAAGCCGCCCGTTTCGCCGGATACGACATGATTCCTGTCAGCGAAACGAAAGCTCGTTTGCAATTTGCCGATAATCCGAAAGGAATTGATTTGGGCAAACGCTTTGCTCGTGCTTTAATCGGGTTCGGCTTCTGTGAATGTAAAAACATCGACTTTGTGGGTGAAAAAGAAATCAAATCCTTTGGTTTTGATCCCAAATTCTGTATCAAAATAAAAAATGCCTTAGCTCAAGGATGGGATTATTTGCGCCCGACTCTTTTGCCTTCTCTTCTTAAGAACATAGAAAGCAATCTGCGCTTCGGTAATAATAATTTGGCTTTGTTTGAAACGACAAAAACTTTTCAATCCATGAAAGGCTTCCCTGTGGAAAACTATACCATTTCCGGTGTACTTACCGGAACATTGGAGCAAGAAAAATTCTTTGGCGCAGCAGAACGGCCGGTGGATTTTTACTTGCTTAAAGGATTGATGCAAGGTCTTTTCGCTGAAACGGAAGGGATTTCCTTGGTTCCTTCTAAAACGGTGCCTTCTTATATGCATCCTAAAATTTGCATGGATATTCAGCTTGCCGGTAAAACGATTGGACTTTTTGGAAAACTTCACCCGTTGACCTTGAAATCTTTTGGTATCAAAACGCAAGAAGTGTGGGGTTTTGAATTTGCTACTAAACAAATCGAAAGAAATTACTGTGCCACAGATTTTAAACCGGCAAAAGATTTAGCGGTATTCCCTCCTTCTTTGCGCGATTTATCTGTGGTGGTAAACAAAGATGTTTCCTATGCGCAAATAACTTCCGCGTTGGACAAAACTCCCCTAGATGTGGAGCTTTCCTATCGCTTGATTGATTTGTACCAAGGCGAACACTTGCCGGAAGGGAAAAAGAGTGTAACTTTTAGCTTGGCTTTTTCCAATCCTGCTCGCACGTTAAAAGACAAAGAAACAGATGATGCTTTTAACCGTATTGTAGAACAATTGCGTACCCAAGTCGGTGCAGAGTTGAGATAATGCAAGAAAAATTAAAACAACTGGAACTTTTAGTTACACAAGCACTTTCCCGTCAGAAAGATTTACAGGGAGAGAATGCTTCGCTAAAAGCAAAGCTGCGTTCGTTAGAAGGAGGCGCAGAAAAACTAAAAGAAACGGAAACGGAACTTCGCTCTTTAAAGGAGTGGAAAAAAAACGCGCAAGCGATTTTGCGCCGTTTATCAAGCCGGTTGGAAAAAGAAATTGCAAAAGCTCAAGAAGAAGAAAAAAAGATTGTTTAAAAATCTGTTAAATGAAAAAACCCCTTGGTTAGCCAAGGGGTTTTTCTTTCTTTGTACTTTTATTTCTTTTGAAAAGCCATACAGCAATTGCCTAACATGCAATTTTTACAGTTGTAACTTTCATGATTTTCTTTTAGCGTGGCCAAAAGTTTACGGGCAAAATCAGTGAGAGTCGGGTCGCGCGCACCGAGGACCAATAAAATATCCCCCGGTTGAGCTGCTGCCGCCATTTGGGCCAATAATTTTTCGCGGCAGTTATCAAAATTTACATTGATTCCTCTTCCTTTCAATCGTTCATAAACCGTTCGGCAAGTAATTCCTTCCGGAATCGTGCCTCCGGGATAATAGACCTCCGTCAACCATAAATGATCGTTCGGGCCGATGTGTTTGGCAAAGCTTTCCACAAATTCATTTGCCAAAAGTTTAATAGAGGCAAAAGCGTGCGGTTGATAGAACGCAAGCACTCTTTTCCCGCGCAAATGAGCTGCTTCGATGGTAGCACCCAATTTGTGCGGATTGTGAGCAAAATCATCAATCACTTCTATTTTGTCGTAGCTTCCGATGCTGGCAAAACGGCGGGCAATTCCTTGAAATTTATGCAAGGCTTTTGCGCAGGTTTCCAAATCTACCCCTAAATGGGTAGCTGCTGCTACGGCGGCCGTAGCATTGGCTACGTTGTGTAACCCCGGTACTTGTAAGCGGAAAGGTTGCCCTTTAATCGTAAAATCCGAGCCAAACCCGTCCACTTTTATTTCACTGGGGTGAATATCGCCGAGCGAAAGACCAAATGTTTGTGCTTCAGGTGCAATAGCACGCAAGTTTTCTTCTTCTGCATTGACCACGGCAATTTGGCAATGGGAGACAAACTCTTTAAAATATCCTTGCAAGATATTTATTTCTTTATGATCTTTTTGCAAATTAAGGCAGACCCCTAAATGAGGATGATAATTAACGATAGAACCATCGCTTTCGTCTGCTTCAATAACCAAAATATCGGAGTTGCCTTTGTATACATTACCGAAAACGTCTTGCTCTTTTTGTAAAGACAAAATAGCTGCTCCGGTAATAACGGACGGACTTAAACCCGCAAAAGCTAAAATATCATAAATCATGGCGGTGGTGGTGCTTTTACCGCTGGTGCCGGAAACAGCCACCGTGCGATGTTCGGCTACGTGTTTGGCAAGAAGTTCAGAACGGTGCAGCGTGGGAATCCCCAGCTCCTTTGCCTTTAAGAGTTCCGGATTATCTTGTTCGATTGCGGAAGATAAAATAACAAGATCAGTTTTTTCATCAATACCACTTCCGTCTTGCGGGAAGAGTTTGATGTTTAACTTTTTTAAATAATCCCAAAGGGCCATATCCGTATAACCCTTGCTGATTAACCGGTCCGAACCGGTTACCTCGTCTTTTCCCATGGCGTGCAATTGTGCTAAAGCACTCATGCCTACACCGCCGATTCCGATAAAATGAATTTTCATTTTTTGTATTCCTTCAATTTAAATTTTGCATAGTCTGACATGGTGTAAAAACCCTTTTCACACTTCATTAACCAGCAAGCAATATGAAGAGCCGATTCAGCAAACAAATCGCGATTAGTGGCTTTGTGTGTAAGGGTAATTTCATCAAAGGGAGAGGTTAGCTGAGCCGAGTGAGTCCCTATCGTTTCCCCGATGCGTTCGTAGGTTATTTGTTCAAAGGGAAAGTTTACGGCTTCTGCAATTTTTTTTGCGGTGCCGCTGGGGGCATCTTTTTTGTGTACATGATGTATTTCGTGTAAGCGCAAGTCATGTCCGGCATACATACGAGCAGCTTGTTTTACAAGTTCTGTAAAAAAATAGACACTCAAGCTGACATTGGGCGCAAAGAACACAGGTATTTTTTCTTCTTGTTGCATTTGAAACAAGAACGTTTCCGGCAGGTTGGTCGTGCCTGTTAAAAAAGGTTTATGACGATGCTTTGCCAATGCAAAAGCCTCTTGCGCGCCTTGCGGGGTAGAGAAGTCTATGATAATATCAAAATCTTCTTTTACGCTTTCTCCTGTTTCGCGCTTTACGGCTACGGTTAAGCCCAGTTCCGGCTGCGTTTCAATAAGGCGAATTAACGCTTGCCCCATTTTACCGTTAGCGCCGTTGATGAGTACTTTTTTCATGCAAATTTCTCCAGTAAAAGTTCTACAATTTGTCGGCCGTTCATGGCGGCGCCTTTTAATAGATTGTCAAAAGTGACAAAGTAGTGAATAACCTGCGGATCTTCCACATCTTGTCGCAAACGGCAAATAAAAGTATCTTCCTGCCCGCTGACTTCTTTTGGTGTAATCACTTTTTCACTATATTTTAAATTAGGAAAGTTATTCCATAATTGCTTTACCAGTTTTAAATCAAAAGGCTCTTTTGCTTTTAAAGTAACGCCCAACGAGTGACTATTCTCCACTCCGACGCGCACGGTGTGGCAGTAAACTTTTATATCGGGAAGTTCCATTATTTTGCGCGTTTCGTACAAGCCTTTTAAGTCTTCGGCTGTATGTCCGTTTTCTAATAAAGAACCGATTAGCGGAACGCAATTTTTTTCGTAGTAAGAACCTGAAGTATGAAAATCATCTAACAATTTTTTTCCGCCTCCGCTAATAGCCTGATAAGAACAAAAGAAGGCTTCCGTAAAATGGTAATGAGGTTTTAACGGGGCTAAGCTCATGACCAGCCCGGTAGTGGTGCAGTTGGGGCTGGCGATTAAAGAAGTATCCTTTGTGATAGCATGCGGATTGATTTCGGGGATGACAAGAGGAACACCTTGTGTCATGCGAAATTCGGAAGACATATCCACCGTAAATTTTACACGATCTTTAATTGTGGGAACCAACTCGCGGCTGACGGGATTATCCGTACATAAAACGGCCACATCTAACGGAGTGATTTCGTCATTTCGTCCGAAAGTTTTAATTTCAAAAGGAGTTTTTATTTTTTTAAGTTCGGCCAGCATGTTTTGTCCAACCATGCCGTTAATGCCGATGATTCCTACGGTTTTCATAGCAGTTCCTTATTTAATAAATAAACTGGGGTCTGTCGCTTGAAGCAAGCGGTCAATTTTTAGCTTGTTCTCTTCGGAAATTTCTCCCAAGGGCAAGCGTACGATATCAGTTCCAAAACCGATTTTAGACAGCATATATTTTACGCAAGTGGGATTCGTTTCCAAATAACAAGCTTTGATTAAAGGATAAACTTGCGTGAAGACAGAAAATGCCTCGGCAGTTTTCCCTTGTTGAAATAAGTTGTAAATTTTTACAAATGCCGGCGCAAAGATATTGGCGGCTGCACTAATAATACCGGAGGAATTGATAGCCAAAAACTCAGGGAACAAATCATCGTTTCCGCATAAGTAGCTTACGCGATTGGAAAATTTTACGGACGTATCAGTTACATGCGCAATGTCATAGTCCGATTCTTTAATCCCTACAATTTGCGGTACTTCTGCCAATAATTCAGCTAAAACTCCGGCAGAAATTTTTAAACCCGTTCTCCCCGGAATGTGATACAAAATAAGCGGTATTCCTGCCTTGGCAGCTTGTTTAAAATGTTCAATTAAGCCGGAAGTGTTTGGTTTGTTGTAATACGGAGTAACAACTAATATCCCATCCGGATTAAACGCCTGTCCCATGCGGATATTTTCTACGGTAGAAGCAGTGGCGTTTGTTCCTGCACCGATAATAATCTTTATACGTTTTTGTACGCGTTGCGTGCAAAAGTGTAAAAGTTCTTCTTTTTCTTTTGAAGAAAGAGTGGGGGTTTCTGCCGTGGTTCCTAATAAAACAAGTCCGTGTACTCCGGCGGCCAATTGGGCATCCAACAAGCGGCCCAGTGTATTATAGTCGATGGCGCCTTGCGTCGTCATCGGGGTAACAAGAGCAGTAAAAACACCTTTAAACATATAACCTCCAAAAAAAAAAGGGAACAGCCATATTTTACCAATTTAATTGCTATAATGAAGTAATCTTTTATGCGAGAGGATTTAAATTTATGTCTGAACAAGAAAAAGAACAAAACCAAAAGGAAGATACTTCCACCAGCCTTCCCACAGAACAATGGGAAAAAAAATTGAAAGAAAATGAAAAAACCTTCACTTCTTATTTTCTAAGTAATAATACCGAAGAAAAAAAAGAAGAAGGAAAGGAACCTAAAAAACACACTTCTCCGAGCATTTGGGGTTCTCTTCTCCTTTTAACCTTTTTAATTTCTACTTGTTGCGGCCTTTTCCTTTCTGTGCGGCCGTCTTCTTGTGCGGATGTAAAAGAAAAAGCAGTCAAAGAAGAAAACTCCGACGATTCTTTCATGGCGGGAGCTTTTTCTTCCAAATCTTCCAAGCCCGGAATTGCTTGGATTCGGGTAAGAGGAGTTATTGCGCAAGATAACAATTCCGGTCCCTTTTCTCGTCCCAGTGGAGCCGGTGCCATCGCTAAAAAAATTCGTGAAGCCGCAGAAGCCAAAAATGTGAAAGCGATTGTGCTTGATATTAACTCTCCCGGCGGTACGGTAGCTTCTGTGCAAAACATTTATAGCGAAGTTTTAAAAGCCAAAGAAAAAGGTAAAAAGGTAGTGGCTTTGTTCCGCGATGTTGCGGCTTCCGGTGGTTTTTATATTGCTATGGCGGCGGATAAAATTGTGGCGGAGCCTGGTACGATTACCGGATCTGTGGGCGTGATTATGCAAACGAACAATGTAGAAGGTCTGTTTGAAAAAATCGGTGTTAAAGTAACCCCTATCACTTCCGGTAAATATAAAGATATGGGCTCTTCTTATCGTCCTATGACCGATGCTGAAAAAGCTATTTTACAAGATATGGTAGATGATACTTATTCTCAATTTTTTGCAGCCGTAAAAGCCGGTCGTCCCGATGTGAAAGAAGCGGATTTAAAAGAATATACGGATGGTCGTATTTTTACCGGTCAACGGGCCTACAACTTGGGCTTTATTGATCAGTTAGGCGGAGAAGAAGAAGCTCGCAAATTGGCAGGAGAATTGGCCGGTCTTAAAGATCCTAAGATTTTGACACAAAAAGGCGATGGAATCAAAGAATTTATTTTCTCGTTTGGCTCCTCTATGGATAATAAAGCCTTGGCTAAACAATTACAAAATTTAACGACGCCCAGTGTATCTTATTTGTGGGTAAATTAAGGGATTATTATGGAACTTGTTAAAATTTATTTTCAATACATAAAAGACCCTTCCGTTGCATTAAAAAATCTCTTGGAAAAACGTTCCTTTTTATGGGCGTGCGCAGGATACTTTTTCGCTACATTGGGTTGGGTTCTTTTCTTTAACATCGGGGATCATGTTTTTGTTCCTCTTTTTCTGCTAAAGATTGTTATCGTTTTCTTGGCAGAG
The DNA here is from genome assembly GCA_045580265.1 of Elusimicrobiaceae bacterium. Taxonomy (GTDB): domain Bacteria; phylum Elusimicrobiota; class Elusimicrobia; order Elusimicrobiales; family Elusimicrobiaceae; genus Avelusimicrobium. The sequence continues at coordinate 107,451 of JAZNNM010000004.1, forward strand.
TTGACGGCGGGCTATTTTATTGCTTCTTTGTGTGGGCTTTATTTAGATTTTTGCCGAGTGAAAGTTTCTCCTGCAGAACTTTTTGTATTAGTCGGTTCCGCCGGATTTATTAAAGGGCTTCTTGTTTCTTTTGCTCTTATTTCTGCGGCTGTTCCGTGGGCGGATCTTGGTTTTTTTGCCCCGTTGGCACTGCTTTTTGTTTTTGGCTTGCAGTTGGCTTATCTTACGCGTTCTCTTTCCCGTGTGTATGGATTGGGCATCGGTCGCGCCTTGGGAGCATGGATGTTTGGTTTTGTTCCCGTTCTGTCGGTCTGCATATTATCGCTGATATTTTTCGTGTGGGGCATAGCCCTGCTGGCCTAATATTTTAAGCCCCGCTTTCGCGGGGCTTTTTTATGTTTTTCTATCGGCAAAAAAACTGATATAAAATTTAAAAAGCACCCTTATAAAAAGCGTGCTTATATAAAAAAGTAAAAGGTGCGGGCGGGAATCGAACCCACGAATATCAGTTTTGCAGACTGACGCCTTACCACTTGGCCACCGCACCATTTAAAAGCTTCCGTTTACCGGAACATATTTATTATAGCAAAAAAAATAAAGTTTAGGAAGTATAAAATTTTTTCTAAATTAGGTCTTGAAATTTTTTTGTTTGTGCTTATACTACCCATATGGGAGTGCCACAACAGCCCGTTTTAGGGTACGCCTCTTGTAGGGGACTCGGCCTCCCACCTTTTTTCAACCGGTACGTTTGGGCGTGCCGGTTTCTTGTTTGTATCCCTTTATTATGCTATAATAAATGTGTTAAAGTTTTACTTTTCTGAACATAGTTGGCCAGAGCTGTCCTTATTATTTTCATTAAAAACTTTCCCCTTTTTGATTTTTTTGATATAATAAAGTATTGCTTCTTGCGGGCGTAGTTCAATGGTAGAACACTAGCCTTCCAAGCTTGATACGTGGGTTCGATTCCCATCGCCCGCTTGAAAAGAAGCTTTGAACAGTACCCTTTTTGCTGGGGTAGCTCAGTAGGTAGAGCATTTCCATGGTAAGGAAAAGGTCGTGGGTTCGATTCCCACTCCCAGCTTGTAAATTTGAAAAGTAAAGGCCTTTATCCAAAAGATGAAGGCGAAATGCTGGGGTAGCTCAGTAGGTAGAGCATCTCCATGGTAAGGAGAAGGTCGTGGGTTCGATTCCCACTCCCAGCTTATTTTTAAAAACTAAACAACGCAGTAAAAACTAAAACAGGAGAACTAAATAAATGGCAAAGGAAAAATTTTCCCGCAGCAAACCGCACGTAAACGTCGGTACCATTGGTCACGTAGACCACGGTAAGACCACGCTTACCACCGCTATTACGAAAGTATTGGCCAAAGAAGGTAAAGCCAAAGCTATGGCTTACACTGATATCGCTAAAGGCGGTGTAGTGCGCGACGCTTCCAAAATTGTAACGGTAGCCGTATCTCACGTAGAATACGAATCTGATAACCGTCACTATGCTCACATTGACTGCCCCGGCCACGCTGACTACATTAAAAACATGATCACCGGTGCCGCCCAAATGGACGGTGCTATCTTGGTAGTCTCCGCCGTTGACGGTCCGATGCCGCAAACCCGCGAACACGTACTTTTGGCCAAACAAGTAAACGTACCGAAACTCGTAGTCTTCCTTAACAAAGTAGACTTGGTTGACGATGCTGACTTGTTGGACTTAGTAGAAGAAGAAATCCGCGATTTGCTCGGCAAATACGAATTTGACAGAGATAACACCCCGATCGTACGCGGTTCCGCTTTGAAAGCGATCGAAGGTGATTCCAGCGACTTGGGCGAACCCTGCATCAAAAGACTTATGGACGCCTTGGATACCTGGATTCCTGAACCGGAACGCGATACGGAAAAACCGTTCTTGATGGCTGTGGAAGACGTGTTCTCCATCACTGGCCGCGGTACGGTAGCCACCGGTAGAATTGAACGCGGTGTGGTGCACGTGGGCGATCAATTGGAAATCATCGGTTTCCGCGATACCCTCAACACCGTAGCCACCGGTATTGAAATGTTCCGCAAACTCTTAGACGAAGGTATGGCTGGCGATAACGTGGGTATCTTGCTCCGCGGTATCGATAAGAACCAAGTAGAAAGAGGCCAAGTATTGGCTGCTCCGAAATCCGTAACCCCGCACAAACACTTTGTGGGCCAAGTCTACATCTTGAAAAAAGAAGAAGGCGGCCGCCACACTCCGTTGGCCAAAGGTTACAAACCGCAATTCTACTTGAGAACCACCGACGTAACGGGTGAACTCTCCTTCAACCAAGACATGATTATGCCTGGCGATAATGCTGAAATCGAAGTTAAACTCATTACGCCTGTGGCCATGGAAGAAGGCTTGCGCTTTGCTATCCGCGAAGGCGGTCATACGGTAGGCGCCGGCGTTGTCACCAAAATTATTGAGTAGTAAAACTGTTTAGTTTACTGTGGCGGGGGCATTTTAACCAATGCCCCCGCAGATATCGTAAACTGGCAATATTTTAAGGGTCGCTTGGCCCTATATTAAGGATACTTAAGATGGCAAGTGAAAGAATTACGATCGCGCTGATTTGCACCGAATGCAAAAACAAAAACTACTACCAAGTGCGCGGTAAAAAGAAAGAATACAAGTTGGAGCTCAACAAATTCTGCAAAAAATGCGGAAAGAGCACCACTCATAAAGAAGGCAAAGCCTAAGATTTTTTGTGGGAGCGTCGGTTAACTGGTAAACCACCGGTCTCCAAAACCGGGACTGAAGGTTCGAGTCCTTCCGCTCCTGCCAGGTTTTATACCAAGGAAAACGGAAATTTCTATGAACAAAGCAATCAATTTTCTTAAACAATCGGTAGGCGAATTAAGAAAATCCACCTGGCTTTCCAGACAAGAAGTGGTACAATCCACTATTCTGGTGGCGATTGTTGTAGCGCTCGTAGCAGCTTATGTAAGCGTTATTGATTTCGGCCTGACGGAAGTGTTGGGCTTTGTAATCGGGGGGCGCTAATGTCTGAAGAAAAAGCCTGGTATATCGTGCATACTCAAACGGGGCACGAAGATAAAGTAAGAGAAAAAATCCAACTGAACGTGGAAATCCAAGGTTTTGGAGACCGCGTTTTTAACGTGTTGGTTCCCACCGAAGAAGTCGTTGAAGTAAAACAAAATAAGAAAATTTTGCGTAAACGGAAATTTTTCCCGGGATATGTGCTGGTAGAAATGAATATGACCAGCGAAGCTTATTGGTTTATCAAAAGCATCACGGGTGTAACCGGTTTCTTAGGGGATCCCAACCCGGTGCCGCTTCCGGAAGAGGAAATTGCCGGCATCGTGGAACTCACGGATAATACCTCCGGTAAACCCAAGCATGTGGTTCAATTTGAACGTGGCGAAAGCGTTCGTATTACCGAAGGTCCGTTTAAACACTTTATCGGTGTAGTGGAAGAAGTCAATGAACAAAAGAATAAATTGAAAGTGATGGTAACGGTTTTTGATCGTGCCACCCCTGTCGAAGTGGACTTCCTCCAAGTAGAAAAGAACTAGATTTTACCGCAGTAAGCAGTAAAAAATATGGAGTAACAACAAAATGGCAAAAGAGAAAAAAATTAAAGGTTACATCAAATTGCAGATTCCTGCTGGCGCTGCCAATCCGGCCCCGCCTGTAGGTCCGGCCTTAGGTCAACATGGTGTAAACATCATGGAATTCTGCAAACAATTCAACGCCAAAACGGCAAAATTGGAAAAAGGTGTTAAAATTCCGGTCGTCATCACTGTTTATGAAGATCGCTCTTTCTCCTTTATCACCAAGATGCCGCCTATGGCTGTGCTGATTATCAAGGAACTCGGCCTTGCGAAAGGTTCCGGCGCTCCGCACAAAGATAAAGTCGGCAAGATCACCCAAGCCCAATGTGAAAAAATCGCGGCTCAAAAATTGCCCGATTTGAACACGAAAGATGTTAAGCAAGCCGCCGAAATGGTAAAAGGTACTTGCAAAAGCATGGGCGTGGAAGTAGTAAAATAAATTTGAAAACAGGGAGGGCTAACGCCCGTTACCACCTAAGGAGTTTTTAAGATGGGAAAAAGAATGGAAGCAGCCGTAAAGGCTTACGATAAATCCAAAGTTTACACGTTGGAAGAAGGTGCCCAAATCGTTAAAGATAACGCGAAAGCCAAATTTGACGAAACCATCGAAATCCACGTGAAACTTGGTATCGATACCAAAAAAGCGGATCAACAAGTCCGCACCACCGTTGCGTTGCCGCACGGTACGGGTAAAACCAAACGCATCGCCGTTATCGCCAAAGGCGAACACGCTCAAGAAGCCGAAAAAGCCGGTGCCGATCGCGTGGGCGGAGATGATATTGTGGAAGAAGTGCTCAAAGGTAAAATCGACTTTGACGTGCTCGTTGCCACTCCGGACACCATGAAAGACTTGGCCAAAGCCGCCAAAATCTTGGGTCCCCGCGGCCTTATGCCGAACCCGAAAAGCGGAACCGTTACCTTCGACTTAGCCAACACGATCAAAGCCTTGAAAGCCGGTCGTATTGAATTCAAAGCCGATGCGTATGGTATCGTACACGCCATTATTGGTAAAGCCTCTTTTGACACTACCAAATTGGTCGAAAATGCAAAAGCCGTTATGGACACCATTCTTCGCGTAAAACCCAGCACCTCTAAAGGTCTTTACGTAAGAAGCATTGCCTTGAGCTCCACCATGGGGCCCGGCGTATTTGTTACTCACAAATAGTCATTCTCTTTTGCAACGAAAACCCCCACTTTTACGAGCGGGGGTTTTTTATTTGTTCATAAACCCAATGTTCAATGTCTTTCGGGGTATTAAACAGAGATATAAGCTCTGGATTATCCTTTAGAAAGAAAATAATTTTTCTAATAATTTTTTTTCTTCCTCTCCAAGGAAAATACTGAGAGGTTTTAAAAATATCGGTATTTCCCAAGCCGTCTACTATAAATAATTTTTTATGAGAGGCTGTTTCCTTGAGCAATAAATTATCTGTTTGTATATCACAAGGAATAATATTATAGCGATATAAATAGCGAAAGAAGTCGGCTAACAGTGTTAAAATTTCTGTTTTGGCCTTCATATTAGCAGGAGAAATCGTTTGTAAGTATTGGGCGAGTGTTATGGATTCTTTTCCATTTTCATTAAGAATGCGCTCTTGCAGAAAGCCAATATATCCTTCTGTTTGTATTTTTTTAATAAATCGGGGAATGTGGGAAAAAGGCACTTTTTTATTAAGTAAAAAGTTAAAATACTTAATTTCTCTTCGTGTTTGTTTATCTTTTCCTTTTTGACTTATTTTTAACACGATATGGGGATGTTTGGGTAAGAAAAAACACGAACGTTCGTCTCCTTCGCCTACCAAAAAGGGGAAGAAAAATGGATTTTTCTCAGGGGATAGTTTTAAGAAGGAGAGACTTTCTTCTAAGGGGGACATAGTTAAAATAAAATATCAGTCTAAAAACTCCCGCTTTAAGCAGGGGAAGATAGAAATGAAAGAAAAATTTGGATCAAAGGTTTGCTTCTTTAATTAAATTGCAAATAAATTTTCCTCTTTTATCGTAAGCGCCGTTTCTGACCATGGCATTACACGTATAAGAGTTAGATTTTGCATTTGTTCGATAAACGGCTACGGAATTAGATGAGCAATTGGAGTAGAGTGTATCTTGATCTCCTCCTGTCACGTCCGGACAAAATAACAAGTTAATATCTCCGGTTGCTACTCCGGCGCCCGAATAAAGGGTAATGGCAAAATAGTTTTGGCAGCCTGCTAAAGAAGCGGTTCCATATCGGGAGATTTCTCTCAGTTCTGGGCATGCCTTGGAAACATCAATATCCAAACTGCTAAAAAATCGAGCATACTTTCCATTTTTCATGTAATGCAGATTATCGGCTTTTTTTACTTCTCTCAAAAAGGAGTGGTTTTTGTTTCATCAATGGCTTTTGTATATTCCGGCATAGCAACAGCCGTTAAGATTCCAATGATAATAACTACAACCAAAAGCTCAATTAAAGTAAATCCTTTATTTATTTTTTTCCCAAAAATAAATATATTTTATTATATCAAATTGGTAAAATAAGGTTATGAAAAAGATTTTATCTCTTTTATTTTTACTTTTTTCTTCTTTTTCGTTTTCTCAAGTGAGTGTCATTTCCGCGTTCCGCTCACAAACACCCCAGGCAGAAGCCTAGGGATGAAGTGTAAAACCCGCTACCAAAAAACTTTGTTTTTTCCTTGTAGTTGATAGCGGGCAAAATCGAGCGTAACTGAGATTTTGGAGCAAAAGAAGCCCTAGGCGGGAGCTTAGGGAGTTTCAGTTTTACAAGTTTAACAACAGTTACAAATACCTTCTTCTATATTCAATGTTTTGGCGACATTAAAATTAGGATAGCCCTCATCGGACCGACAACCTGCAAGTTCTGTTCCGGTAACAAAATGTCCGTCTTCGTGAATACAAATACAAACCTCTGTTTTAAGATGAAGTGCATTTGCCACAATATCTGTGGTACTGGTTCCTCTATCTACGATATAAACAAAATCTTTCGTAGAAGTGGCTTGCGTTGAGTGGCTAGTCATAGTTCCTATATTAACAGATAAAACCTCAAAATCTCTACAGGGATGGTTGCCGTCTATTGCTTTTCCATTTTCCATTTCGCATATTTTTACGGCATTGGAAAGCGTTTTTAAGTTGGTAAACGCTTCTGTCATGCGTGATTTAAAAACGACTTTGTTATATTGAGGCAAAGCCACTGCTGACAAAATACCGATGATTAGTACCACTACCAACAGTTCAATGAGGGTAAACCCTTCTCTTTTCATATTTTCTCCTTTTCTGTTTTTGGAGAAAAGGGCATAAAAAACGGCTGCCTCTTTTGAGCCAAGTCTAGTAACCCAAAAGAAAACAGCCGTGGTCTGCCGCGCCCGAGGGTGCGGCAAACACTCGGCACTGCGTGCCCAAGGGATCAGCTCGGAAACTCAGTGCCTAAAACGACTGTCTTTGGACTAGACTTGTGCCTAGATTTCTCTAAGCGCTCTGTATTCTACATACAGTTCCAAAAACAGAATAAATTATATGTTAAGTTAAAACTTAACCCTTTTATTATAACAAAATAAAATTGCTACAATAAATTATGCGTAAAATAATGATTTCTTTTTTCGGGTTGTTTTGCTTGGCTTGTCCTTTGTTTTCTCAAGTGAGTGTCATTTCTATTACGGACGAAGACAAACATTCTCGTAAAGAAGATTTTTACCACACGTTTGAGTACTATATTTTGCCTTTAAAAGGAGAGGATAATACTGTCGGTAAATGCCAAGCTACGCGTATCGGGCGGCGTTGGTTTGCTACGGCGGCGCACTGTGTGGAAAAGGCTTGCAAACAAGGTTGTACCATTCGCATGGATTTACTTGAGCAACCCGTTTCGGCCTTTGCTGACGTCGCTCATACTCTCAAAAAACCAACGGTATTTATTCATCCTGATTACTCCCCTTCTCGTTTTGTAAAAAATGACTTCGCTCTTATCCGTTTAGATTTAGATCGTGTTCCGCCCGTTTACTATCGCCGTCCCACCGCTAAACAAGGTTATAATGTGCGGATTACTCCTGCTCGCTTTAATGCTTTTTTAGAGCGCAACAAAAAAGCTGCCAGCCAATGGCATCATATCAAAAGTCCGGTATTCCCATCGTTGGTTTTATTTGATGAGGGGAACTATACTTTGGACCGAAACCTTTCTGTTATTTCCATTTTCGACGGCAAGCGTGAAATTAAGAAAAATCCTCATACAGTGTATTACGTTAAAAAGCTAGGTTTTGCTTTTACAGATAACTTTGGAATTCGCAAAGGGATGAGCGGTTCCGGCGTGATGACCAATACGGGGGAACTGGTGGGTATGATTTCTGCCAATATGTTGGTCTCTTCTAAACGGGGAAAGGCGGAAAAAGTAACAGACTTTTTTATGTTTCCTGTTTTTAATAAAGAGATAGCTTCTTTTATGGAAAAAATCATGGGGAGCGATTATTATAAATTGGATTGGAAAGATTGCTTCCCTTCTTTTGTAAATAAGTCCCACAGAAATTTTTCGGATATCATTTCTATCGTAGAGAAATCAAATCCGAAAAATAAATAAAAACCCCGAAGTTTTCTTCGGGGTTTTATTATTATTATTCAATCTCTTCTTCTGCGGATTCTTTTTTCGCTTGCCTGCGAGCTTTACGCTTGGCTAAACGTTCCGCTTTTGTGGTTCGGCGTTTGTAGCCCGCATGTTCGGGGGTCGTGGGGGCTTCTTCATCAAAGTCTCCGTTCCACTCAAATTCCCGTCCTCCGACAATCAGCGTATCGCCGTTTTCCACGCCATATTTTAGGAGGGCTTTTTCTAAACCGATTTTCTTAAAAATACCGCGTAAACGGGCCACTGCTTCAGGTTGGCTGAAGTTAGTCATGGCAATAAACTCCACAATTTTTTTACCGGAAATATGAATAATATCTTCCTCGTCACGTGTGATGGTGAAAATGGGCTCTATTTTGTGGGTAACGGTTGTTTTTTCTTCCACCACGGGCATTTCCACCGGAGTAGTAGCCAAGATTTTTACCACTTCATCAAGCACTTTGTTGATGCCCTCACCCGTAGCGGCGGACATTAACAGTACTTTTTGTTTTTTGAATTTCTTTTTAATCGTTTCGTAGGCTTTTTGCGCAGCAGGTAAATCCATTTTATTGATAACGATAATGCGCGGTTTTTCAAACAGTTTTTTGTCGAAAGTTTTTAATTCTTTCTCAATTACTTTTACGGATTTTTCCGCACTCATACCATCAAATCCATCGGGATCTACCAAATGGAGAAGCACGCGGGTGCGCTCAATGTGTTTAAGAAACTGATACCCGAGGCCCTTCCCTTCGCTGGCTCCTTCAATGATGCCGGGGATATCCGCCGTAGCAAAACTGATGCCTTTGTGAAGGGTAATGCCTAAGTTCGGGTTTAAGGTTGTAAAAGGATAGTCCGCAATACGCGGGCGCGCAGCGGAAATTCTGCTCAAAAAGGTGCTTTTACCTGCATTGGGAAAACCTACCAAGCCTAAATCAGCCAATACTTTTAATTCCAACACAAGCGTAACTTCTTCACCGGGTTGCCCGTTTTCGGCAATGTGCGGAGCTGTGTTGTTTCGGGTTTTAAAAGATTGGTTACCTCTGCCGCCCATGCCACCGCGTGCCACCAAGAATTCTTGCCCGGGGTGGGTTAAGTCGGCAATGATTTGACCGTCTCTTTTTACAATAGTTCCACAAGGAACGAGAATATATTTATCTTCTCCGGCGCGGCCTGTTTTGTTATAGGTACCGCCTTTTTCGCCGTTTTGGGCTTCAATGTGCGGGTTATAGGCCAGTTCCAGTAAAGTGGTTAGGTTCGGTTCGGCTTTTAAAATAACGTCTCCGCCTTTTCCGCCACAACCGCCATTCGGGCCGCCGAATTCAATGAATTTTTCACGGCGGAAGGAAAGGCACCCGTCTCCGCCTTTTCCTGCGGTGATGTAGATTTTAACACGGTCTAAAAAACTTCCGGATTGCATAAATAATATTCCTTAGATAAAAAATCAAATTTCTTCATTGGCTATTTCTTTAGCCAATATCTTTTTGGATAAACTGCGTTTGGCTTTTGTTCTTGCTCTTTTTACCTTGGCACGTGCACCGGACTTGGTGCAAGTGTAAAGCCATTCATCTTGTTTAACGTGCAGCTCGTCTTTCTTCATACTTAAATTGTAGCAAACAGGCGGATTTTTTCCAGCAAAATTTAATGGTATTTCACAAAAAAAGCGGCAGGAAAAATCCTGCCGCTTTTTAAACTGTGAAGCTATTATTTATCCGCTTTGGCCGTTTTGGCTTTAGTGGTTTTTTTAGCAGCCGTTTTTTTGGCAGCAGCTTTGGGGGCCGCGGCTTTTTTGGCCGGCTTGCTGGCTTCTTTGGTTTCCGCAACTTTGGGGTACACGGAAATTTGTTGTTTGCCTCTTCTTACCCATTCAAAGGTAACAATACCCGACACACGGGCAAAAAGGCTGTCGTCACTGCTTCTGGAAACGTTGGTACCAGGCAAGAATTTGGTACCGCGTTGGCGGACGATAATTTCCCCAGCGTTTACAAACTGGGAGCCATAGCGTTTAATGCCTAAACGTTGGCCGTGGCTGTCTCTTCCGTTGGAGGAAGAACCTTGAGCTTTTGTATGTGCCATAGTTTAGTCTCCCAATTAGAACTGGATATCCGTGATTTTAATTTGCGTTAAATCCTGTCTGTGGCCGATGGTTCTTTCGTAACCTTTTTTCGGTCTTTTTTTGAAGACGCGGATTTTTGGACCTCTCAAATGTTTTACCACTTGAGCGGTGACCTTAGCCGTGTTAGCGGCTTTGGTATCTGCTGAGGTACCTTCTTCGTTAGCGGCCCAAAGAACTTTAAGTTCTACGTTGGCGCCTACTTCCGCTTCCAGTTTTTCAACCTGCAGATCTTGACCGGGTTTAACCCAGTACTGTTTTCCACCAGTTTCAATGATTGCGTACATAAGTTTATTATACCAAATAAAGAGACAACACCCCACGCCCGTTCCCTTTCGGGCCGGACGGAAGAGTGCTACTCTCCCTTAATTTGTACATATATTATAGCATAAAACGGGCGATAAATGGGGCAGGTGTGCAGGGGTGCCCTAAAATTTCATAAAATATAAGAAATAGAATTTTTATTTGGAATTATGCCTACTAAGATGAAAGAAGATTACTATCAAACCCTTGGGGTGGAACGCGGTGCCAGTGAAGCGGAAATAAAATCTGCCTTCCGCCGCCAAGCAATGAAATATCATCCGGATCGAAACCCCGGAAACAAAGAAGCGGAAGAGCAGTTTAAAAAAGTAAACGAAGCTTTTTCCGTTCTTTCCGACCCTCAAAAAAAGCAAATGTACGACCAATACGGACACGAAGGTATGAATGGGGCCGGCGGATTTGGTGGATTTAATGCGGGCGGATTTGGGGATATTAATGATATTTTCGGTTCCGTTTTCGGAGATATTTTCGGCGGTGGTTTTGGCGGGGCGCGTGCTCGCGGGGGGGCTCCCCGTGCGCAACGCGGCGAAGATTTGAAAATGGATGTTTCCCTTACGCTGGAAGAAGCCTTTATGGGAAAAGAAGTCCCTGTGGAATATACTCGATTAGATAACTGTTCCGAATGTGACGGTTCCGGTGCTGCCCCCGGTAGTGCCCGCAAGACATGTCGCTCTTGTAACGGTTCCGGTACGGTTACGTATTCTCAAGGTTTTTTCAGCATGCGCCAAGTGTGTCCGGATTGCGGAGGCCGTGGAACGGTTGTAGAAAAGCCTTGTTCGGCTTGCCGCGGAAGTGGTACTAAACGCGTAAAAGAAAATATTACGGTCAAAATTCCTTCCGGAGTGCGCAGCGGAATCACTCTTCGTGTGTCAAACGGGGGGGATATCGGTACAAACGGCGGCGGTTTTGGGGATTTGTATGTAGAAGTTTGCGTGAAAGAACACAAGATTTTCCGCCGAGAAGGAGATAACTTGGCTTTAGATGCTCAAATTTCTTATCCGCAAGCGGTTTTGGGCGGTAGCATTAAAGTGCCCACCATTGAAGGAAAAGAAGTGGAGTTAGATATACCGAAAGGAACCCAGTTCGGCGCTGTGTTAAAAATGCAGGGAAACGGTATGCCTAAACTTGGGAAGAAAGGGTTTGGGGATCTTCTTGTGAACATTCAAATTGAAGTTCCCAAAAAACCAACTGCCCGTCAGAAAGAGCTTTTGGAAGAGCTGGCTAAAGAAACGGGCGGTAAAAAAAGTTTCTTTAAAGAACTTTTTTCCTGAAAATCAAAAAGTTTTTAAAACGGCGTTTTAGGACGCCGTTTTTTGTTATCTTTCTCTTGACGGACAGCCCCTATATAAAGCACAATACAAATATATACTTTTTAGAGGTAAAAAATGAAACGAGGTTTACTCCTTTTAGCTGTTTGTGCTCTGTCTTCTGCCGCGTACGCACAGGCGGAAGCAAGCGTTTACACGCGTGAGCAAGTATTGGAAGTTTTTTCCGCCTATAATCCTGCCGTTTTGGAAACTGCAAAAAATAATGCAGAGTATGGGACTATATTGGAAGGATTTGTCTCTTCCTACAAACAACCCGTTTCGTCGAAAAGCCGATTTGAATTGATTGCAGTAGCGCGAAATTTTGATAATTCTTTATTTTTGCGCGGGTGGGAAAATTCTTATAGACAAATGCTCGAACAAGGTTTTGTTTCGGGGGCTGATATTTCTGCTCAAAAAGCTGTAAGTCGTCAAAATTTACTGATTATTTTCGGTCGGATTTGGGCCAATTCCGTGCAGCTTCGTGAAATGCAACTTAGCGAAGCAAAAGCTCTTTTAAAGAAAGTGCGTAGGGATAAGGCCTTGTCTTCTTCTGACAAAAAAGAAGAAATAGCTCGTTTGAAAAAACAAATTTCCGATTTAGAAATCGAAATTAAGTCTCTCCGTAAAAACGCGGGAGAGCAAATCCAGCAAGTGACGGAAGATTATATGTTTCGATTAGAAGAAGAAGTAAAAAAAGCCATCTTCTCTTCCCGTAAAGCCGAAGAAGAAACTTCCCAAACAGAAAATCTTCACATAAAAAGCAATCATAAAAAACCTGTTGCCAAATAAAGGTTGAAATTTTTGTTTACCCATTTACCCTATTTTAATTTTGAGGATTGTACCCATTATGATTAGAACTGCTATAGATAAAATTTTTGGAACTAAAAGCGAACGCGACTTAAAGAAAATTCAACATTATGTAGATGCTGCTAATAAATTTACCGCAGAATTCGAATCGTTAACCGATGAACAATTAAAAGCCAAAACCCAAGAATTCAAAAACCGTTTAGAAGCGGGAGAGACATTAAATGACATTCTGCCGGAAGCTTTTGCTGTTGTGCGCTTGGCCGCCCAACGGGTAATTGGCCTTCGCCCGTATGATGTACAGATGTTGGGTGGTATTGTGCTGCACCAAGGAAAAATTTCAGAAATGGGAACCGGTGAAGGAAAAACGTTGGTGGCAGTGTTGCCTTCTTACTTGAATGCCTTGACCGGAAAAGGGGTGCATGTGGTAACGGTAAACGATTACCTCGCCCGTCGCGACCGCCAATGGATGGGCCCTATTCATGAATTTCTGGGTCTTACCGTAGGTTATATTAACCACGATATGAATAGCGCAGAGCGCCGCGAAATGTATGCCAAGGATATTACATACGTTACTAATAATGAATTGGGTTTCGATTATTTGCGAGACAATATGGTTGTTTCTCGGGAAGACCGCGTGCTACGCCCGCTTAACTATTGTATTGTAGACGAAGTTGACTCTATTTTAATTGATGAAGCCCGAACCCCTCTTATCATTTCTGGTCCGTCTGATCAAAGCACGGATAAATACTATGTAGTTAATCGTTTGATTCCCTCTTTAAAAATCCGTCTTATCACGGAAAAAGATGAAGTCCGTGCAAAATATGAAGGGGTAAAGCTGGAAGAAGGGGTAGATGCTGTTATTGATGAAAAAGCCCATACAGCTACTTTAACCGATACGGGGATTGCTAAGGCTGAAAAGTTTTTAAATGTTCCCAACTTGTACAATGATGTAGAATCGGAATGGGTGCATCACATTAACCAAGCCTTGCGTGCGCATCATCTTTACGAGAAAGACGTAGACTATGTGGTAAAAGACGGGGAAGTAGTAATTGTAGATGAATTTACCGGACGTTTGATGCCGGGCCGTCGTTGGAGTGATGGTTTGCACCAAGCCGTGGAAGCGAAAGAAGGATTGCAAATCAAAGAAGAAAACCAAACGTTGGCCACCATTACCTTTCAAAACTTCTTTAAGTTATACAAAAAACTTTCCGGTATGACGGGTACGGCCATGACGGAAGCCAACGAATTTTGGCAAATCTACAAATTAGATGTGGTAGAAATTCGCCCCAATCGTCCTTCTAAACGTAAAGATTTTTCGGATTTGGTGTATTTGAGCGAACGTGAAAAATTTACCGCGATTGTGGAAGAAGTAGAATCTTTATGGAAACAAGGCGCTCCTGTTTTGGTAGGTACGCGCTCTATTGAAAAATCGGAAAAACTCAGCCATATGCTTCGGGCTAAGGGTATCCCTCATAAAGTATTAAATGCCAAATATCACGAAATGGAAGCGCAAATTATCAGCCAAGCCGGCCGCAAAGGGGCGGTGACGATTGCTACTAACATGGCTGGTCGCGGTACGGATATTGTGCTGGGTGGAAATCCGGCCGATCCTCAAGAACAACAAGAAGTGGTTAACTTGGGCGGCCTGCACGTAATCGGTAGTGAACGTCACGAATCACGTCGTATCGATAATCAATTAAGAGGTCGTTGTGCTCGTCAAGGCGATCCGGGTTGTTCTCGCTTTTACATTTCTTTAGATGATGAATTAATGCGTTTGTTTGCTAATACCGCTAAGATTGCCGGCATTTTAAGCACCATGGGAATGAAAGAAGGAGAAGCTATTGAATCTCGTTTGATGACCCGCCAAATTGAAGGGGCGCAACGCATGGTGGAAGGCCGCAACTTTGATATCCGTAAACAGCTTTTGGATTACGATAAAGTAATGAATCAACAACGTACCGCTATTTATGGACTGCGCAACGCTATTTTAGATGGCGAAAATATGACCGAAAAATCCATGCAAATGATGGAGGAAGTGATAGACGAATTGGTGGAACAATACTATCAACCTTCTCATCCGCAACGGTCGGATTTCGATGCTTTAAATGTCAACCTTCGTAATTTCTTTCCGGCGGAATTTGCCTATACGGCAGAGAATGTCGGTCGTAAATCGCAAACAGCTTTAGCAGACGAAATTATTACTAAAGTAAAGGACTTATACCAAGCTCGTGTGTTGTATTTTACCGAACAAGGAATAAACTTCTCTGAAATTGAGAGAATGCTTTTGTTGCAATTATTAGATAGCGCATGGAAACAAAATTTGTACGAACTTGATCAACTGCAAAGCAGTGTCAGTTTGCGTGGTTATGCTCAAAAAGACCCGTTGATTGAATATCAAAAAGAGTCGTATAAGTTGTATTCTTCCATGTTAAATCGCGTGCGTGATTTAATGGTAAGTTATATTTTCCGTCTCCAATTGCCGCCCCGTCGCACTGCGGCCGAACGCGCGCAAGAGGCTGCCGCTAAAAATCCGGACAACAAGAATCAACCGTTGACCAAAAATATCGGTCGCAATGATCCTTGTCCGTGCGGAAGCGGCAAAAAATACAAAAAATGTTGTGGAGCTAATTTATGAAACAAAAAATAATAGGAACCTTGTATGTGTTATGCGCCATCGGGGTTTTGGCTCTGATTCCGCTCTTTTTATCCAAAGATGCACCGCTTGAAGTAACTGTTTCTTCTGTGACGTTGCAAGAATTAAACGACATAGAAGCTAAACAAAAGAAACAAGCGGTAAGCGCAGTAGTCCGCCGTATGTATCGTTGTGAAACGGACGAAGATTGTATCATCGTGGATAAAGATCCGTGCGGTTGCTGGGTTGGCCCCTCCGGTGTGACAGCTATTAACATAGGTTATACGCTGGAATTTACTAAGATGGCCGAAAAATCCGTAGCTAAAACCTGCCCGACTACACCGCCTTCCACCGAGAAGGAATGCAGCCCGAATGCCCGCCCCGTTTGTAAGGCAAAAACTTGTCGTATTGCTTATTAAACTAAGGTATGCGCCTTTTTCGACGACCGATTCCCAAACAGGATAAACAGCAAGGAACGCCCCATTCTTCCCGTGTAGAAAATTTCTTCCGGACGATGGGGCGTTGGCTGTTTTTGTGTTTATGTGCAATCGGAACGGCCGTGCTGGTTGTAGCGAGCTATCCGAAGTATTCTTATTCCTTTTTGGCATGGTTTGCATTGGCTCCATTTATTTGGGGTATTACCAAAACGCGGGGATTTTTATCTTCCTTTTTCTATAGTTGGTTTACCGGCTTATTACTTAATGCCGGTGTTTTTTATTGGATTTATTACACCTGTTTACATGGCGGCGGCCTTTCGCAAGGGTTATCCTTGGCGGCTTGGTTGGGCCTTAGCGGTTTGTTAGCAATTCAGTTTGCTTGTTTTGGCGGGAGCTGTTATTACTTGCGAAATGCCAAAGGCTATTTCCCTTTGCTGGCAGCTTGCTCTTTTGTTAGTTGGGAGTGGTTGCATCAGGTATTGGCTTTTTATGGGTTGGGTTTCCCTTGGCTGATGTGGGGGTATACTCAATGGAATATTCCGGAAGTCCTCCAAGTTGCTTCCTTTACCGGAGTATATGGAATAAGTTTTATGTTAGCCTTTTCCGGTGCCAGTATCGGCTGGGCTTTTGTAGAGCCGAATGTAAAAAGGTCTACTGTGCACATGCTTTTGGCAGCGGGAGTTTTTCTTGGGAGTTTTATGTATGGACACTTTCGTTTGCCGGATAATACAAACGATTCCTATCGTCCTTCTTTGCTTAGTGTTTCCGCCGCTGTATTGCAGCCTAATATCGATCAATACAAAAAATGGAACAACGAATTTGAACAAGAAATTTTGCAAACCATTACAAAGATGGGGAGCGAACTTGAAAATAAAAATGTGATGCTCGCCGTATGGCCGGAAAGCACCGTACCGGGCGCACTTACACAAGAAAAATATCGTCATTTATTTGAAGAAATTTCTACTCGTTCCGGTGCTCATCAATTAATCGGTTCCAATATTCCTCAAGCCACTTGGCAATATGTGGGGAGTTACCTGATGACTCCTGATCAAGAGAAATTACAAGAGTACCGTAAAATAAAATTGGTTCCGTTTGGAGAATATGTTCCGTTGGAAGATTTATTAAAATCCCTCTTTCCGAATGTTGCCATTTTAGGGGAGTTGGGCTCTTTTACTCCGGGGGCGCGGAATCAAGAGTTATTAAATTTGGCTGGTGTTCCCTTAGGCACAACTATTTGCTATGAATCTATTTTCCCTCAATTGTGGTTGGAGCAAAATCGCCGCGGAGCGAAACTTTTTGTAAATACTACCAACGACGCTTGGTTTTTCGATACGTCGGCACCCTATCAGCATTTGGCGGTTAACGTGTTGCGCGCTGCTGAAACTGGTCGTCCGGTGTTGCGTGCCGCTAATACAGGTTTTTCGGCCGTTATAGATTCTTTCGGTCGTATTGAAAAGAAATCAGATTTATTTACGCAAGAAACACTTTTTTCCAGTGTTCCTCTTTCAACGAGCGATTCGGTTAATTTTTACACCAAATGGGGCGAGTGGTTTGCGTGGTTATGTGCGATATTTTATTTTACTTTATTAATTTCTTTAGTGGTTTTTTCTTATGAATAATATTGAGTTTAAAGATGTAGAACAAAAAGTGGCTGAGTTGGTTGCGCGGGTGGCCAAAATTTCTACCATTGATGATATCGCCGGTAAAAAAGCCGAGCTGGCGAAGTTGGAAAAAGAATCGGCAGATCCTTCTTTTTGGAATGATACCAAAAAAGCCAAAGAAGTCAGCCGTCAAATTGATTTTTTAAAAACAGCCATCGAAACTTTTTATTCTCTTCGTAAAAAAACAGAAGATGATCAAGCTCTTTTTGAACTCTGTAAAGAAATGCAGGATGAGAGCGAGTTGTTCGCTTTGGCGGAGTCCTTAAAGGAAACCGAACGCCAAATAGAAAAAAAAGAGGGCGAAATTCGCCTGTCCGAACCGAATGATAAATTAAATGCGATTTTGACGATTCATGCCGGTGCGGGGGGAACAGAATCTTGCGATTGGGCGCAAATGTTGGTGCGCATGTATACTCGCTGGGCCGAGCAACATGGATTTAAATTTTCTGTACTGGACGCCCAATCCGGAGATGAAGCCGGTATTAAAACACTTTCTGCTATGGTGGAAGGGCCTTTCGCTTATGGTTATTTGAAAGGGGAAAACGGCGTGCATCGTTTAGTGCGTGTTTCTCCGTTCGATGCCAATGCTCGCCGTCACACTTCGTTTGCTTCTTGTGATGTATTACCGGATATTGATGAAGACATTAATATCGAAATTCCGGAAAAAGATATCCAGTTAGAAACCTCCCGTGCGGGCGGACATGGTGGACAGAATGTTAACAAAGTGGAATCTGCTGTGCGCCTGTTACACATTCCAACGGGCATAGTAGTTTCTTGTCGAATCGAGCGAAGTCAGCTGCAAAACCGCCAAACGGCTATGAAAATGTTGAAGGCTAAACTCTACGAAATGGAAATGGATAAAAAACGAAGCGAAGCCGAAAAGCGCTACGGACAGAAAGGTGAAATTGCATGGGGGCATCAGATCCGTTCGTATGTGTTTATGCCATATCAACTGGTGAAAGATTTAAGAAGTGGATACGAAACTTCCCAAATCAATGCTGTAATGGACGGCGATTTGGATCCGTTTATTTTTGCTTTTTTAAACCATCAAGCCGAAAACAAAAAATAATGAAGACCGGTCTTTATATTCATATTCCATTCTGTAAACAGAAATGTAATTATTGTGATTTCGCTTCTTTTGCAGGACGGGATTTTTTGATTGATGAGTATCTTTCCGCTTTGGAAAAAGAAGCTTCTCTTTCTCCTGTTTCACGTTTTGAAACCTTATATGTGGGGGGAGGAACCCCGAGTATGCTTTCTGTTGAACAGCTTCAAAAATTATGTAAGTTTCTGTCTGGATATTTTGGTTCGATTTCTGATTTTAAAGAAAGCACTTTTGAGGCCAATCCCGAGAGCTTATCTTCCGAAAAGATTGCTGTATTAAAGGATTTTGGTTTTAATCGATTAAGTTTAGGATTGCAAAGTTTTAACGATGAAGAATTAAAAAGCTTGGGCAGAGTTCATGATGTTAGGACCTTTTTGCAAACGTATGAAAATGCGCGTAGAGGCGGGTTTGAAAACATAAATGTAGATTTAATTGCCGGCCTGCCGAATCAAACCTTGAAAAATTTTATGGAAGGATTGAAAAAACTTTTTTTTCTGCGGCCCGAGCATATTTCCGTATATGGCCTTCAGATAGAAGAGGGAACTCCTTTCTTTGAACGTGGAATTGTGTGCGATCAGCTTTTAATGCGTCAAATGCTGGAAAAAACACGTGCGTATTTACAGGCGCAAGGGTATCATCATTACGAAATTTCCAACTTTGCTCTATCGGGCAAGGAAGCCCTTCATAATACACACTATTGGCAATATGGCGAGTATATCGGTTTGGGCAGCGCGGCCGCTTCGTATTACAAAGGAAGACGTTATCAAAACACATCAAATATCCAAGAATATATTCGCCTTATTAACAGAGGGGAAAGTCCTGTTTCTTTTTCCGAAACATTGGAAGAAAAAGAAAGAGAAGGAGAGAAGCTGATGTTGGCTTTTCGTCAGTTGGACGGAGTGGAACTTTCCGCTAAACAGCAAGAATTTTTTGGAAGAGAAATAGAAAAACATTTAAAAAGCGGTCTTCTCTTACAGGTAGGGAAAAAGGTAAAATTAAGTGAAGAGGGGCTTTTTTTGGCAAACGAAGTTTTTTGTAGTTTTGTCGCTCCTTTTAATGAGGACGAATGATTCTAACTCCTGTTACCACCGATATTTTTTCTCCGCGCCAAGATTTGGCTGATTTTATTATGCACCATATCCCTGAGGCGGAGGAACAGAGTGTGTTGGGGGTTGCCTCTAAACTTTTTGCTCTTTGGAAAGGAGAAATTCTTCCGTATCGGGACATTGCTCAAAAAGAGAAATTGATTTTGCGCGAAAGCACTCATGCTCTTAAAACGCCGCTTGCTTGGTTTACCCTTAAAGACAATATGGTGATGACCAACGCGGGGATAGATGAGTCCAATGCCGAAGGAAATCTTTTGTTGTTACCAAAGGATTTATACCGACTGGCAGAAGATTTACGCGAGCAATTACAAGAGCGTTGGAAAGTAAAAAATTTAGGGATTTTGGTAACGGATAGTATGATTCTTCCTTTGAGGGCCGGCGTGGTGGCTGCGGCAGTGGCATATGCCGGTTTTAAAGGGGTAAAAGATTTGCGAGGACATACGGATCTGTTTGGCAAACCTTTAGAGGTTACACTTGTCAATGTTGCCGATTCATTGGCTTCGGCAGCGGCTTTATGTATGGGGGAAGCCGATAATAAAAGTCCTCTGTGTTTAATTAAAAAGGCCCCGGTTGAATTTGTGGAAAAAACAGACAGCACGGAAATACAATATCCGCTGGAAAACGATTTATATACCCCGCTTTTTCAAGCGGTGGGATTTATAAAAAAGGAGACTAAAAAGCATGAAAAACATGATTGGTGAATTTAAAAAGTTCATCATGCGCGGTAACGTGATTGATATGGCCGTAGGTATCATCATCGGTGGCGCATTTACTAAAATTGTAAACTCTATGGTGGCCGACATTATGATGCCGCCGTTGGGTTTGTTGATGGGGAAAGTGGATTTTTCCAACTGGTTTGTGGTTATTAAACAAGGTGCTACCGCAGGGCCTTATGCCTCTTTGTCTGCCGCTCAAGCAGCCGGTGCCACCACTTTAAATATTGGTACTTTTTTGAATGCTGTAATCAGCTTCGTCATTGTAGCGTTTTGTATTTTCCTTCTCATCAAAGGCATTAACAAATTAAACGCCCCCAAAAAAGAAGAAGCTCCGGCGGTTCCGACCACCAAAAAATGTCCCTTCTGCTGCAGCGAAATTGCTATCGAAGCCACCCGCTGTGCGCATTGTACTTCGGAACTTAAATAAAAGTAGTGTTTTTATAAAAAACCCCCTGCTTTTGTAGGGGGTTTTTTATGGGTTAACTTGCAATTGTTATAAGATTACACCGCCGCCCAGTACTACGTCTCCTTGGTACAGTACGGCGCTTTGTCCCGCGGTAATGGACATTTGTTCTTCTTCAAACACGGCTTCCAATGTATTGCCCCTTATGCGAACGTGCGCTTTGGCCGGGTAATGTAAATTGCGAATTTTTATCTCACACTCGAATTCTTCTGCGGGAGGATTTCCTGCCACCCAAGACAGATCGTCCGCTTTTAAGTGCTTGGAATATAAGGCTTCTTTCGGTCCAATAATTACCTGATTTTTAGGAGCATCAATCCCCACTACATACATAGGCACGGGAAAACCGCTGATACCAAGTCCTTTTCGCTTACCGATGGTATAGCCCCAAATGCCATTGTGACGCGCCACCACTTTTCCGTCTTGCGTAACCATATCTCCAGGTTTGTTGGGGAAATTTAATAAATCGTTGTAATCTCCGCAGTAGAAGTCTTGACTGTCTTCCTTATCTGCCACGGAAAGACCTGCTGCACGCGCGATTTCGCGTATTTCTGTCTTTTGCATAGCTCCCAATGGAAAAAGCGCACCAGAGAGCTGTTTTTGCCCTAAACGATGCAGAAAATAACTTTGATCTCGCGCAATTTCCACGCCTTTTTTAAGCAAATAGGAATTTGTTTGCTCGTTCCATACAATTTGGGCATAATGGCCGGTAGCGAATTTATCAAAAGAGATCCCTTGTTTAGCAGCTGCCGCAGGCAGTACACCAAATTTTATTTGGCTATTGCAGCGCACGCACGGGTTGGGGGTGCGGCCTTGGGCATATTCATCACGGAAGTTATCCAATACCACTTGTCGATATGTTTCCCGACAGTCTACCACCACATGCTCTATCCCCAATTTATCAGCAATGGCTTTTATCTCGCTCATGTCTTCTTTTTCTGGAGATAAACAGGCGTTTTTTTGATATACTTCCTTCGGAACAGGGAGGGAAGGATCCCAAATTTGCATAGTAGCACCCATGACGCGGTACCCTTGCTTTTGCAGAATAACGGCCGCAGCAGCGGAGTCTACCCCGCCGGAAAGGCCCACAAGAACAGTCTCTTTTTCCATCATAACCTCTTTAATAAGAAATTGTACTTAAGGTTGAAAGCCAAAAGGACACTATATTGTAGTATTTTTACTTGCTGTGCGGATAAATAAAAACCCTCGATGTTTTCGAGGGTTTTATCTTAAGAGGGTTTTCGTTCTGTTACATTGGCGGTTTGATTTTCCGGTTGGTTGACGGAAATGTGTGCGTAGAGTTTACGAACGGAAGAATAAATCTTTTTGAAAGCTGCTACGCATTTGGGATCGAAAGATTTGCCCGATTCTCCCAAAATATAAGCATAGGCATCATCCGTTTTCCATGCTTTTTTGTATACACGGAACACGCAAAGGGCATCGAATACATCGGCCACGGTGATAATACGGGCTTCTATCGGTATTTCTTCTTCTTTAAGACCTTTCGGATATCCGGCTCCATTCCATTTTTCATGGTGGTATAAGCTCATTTTGTGGGCGATTTTTAATACTTTGGAATGGGCTCCCTCCAAAATGCGTCCGCCATAGATGGTGTGGGACTTCATGATTTCAAATTCTTCGGGAGTCAATTTGCCGGGTTTTAATAAGATGTTATCGGCTAAAGCTACTTTACCGATATCGTGGAGCGGACTGGCATTTTTAATAAGTTCGGCATCTTTTTTGCTCATGCCCAAAGCAAGCGCAAGCAAATAAGAAATAATGCTGATGTTTTTCAAGTGCGCACGGGTATCTTGCTGGTCGCGGTATTCCGCGGTAACGGCTAATCGGTAGATGGTTTCCAACTGGGCGACGTGTACATCTTGGTACAGCTTGGCAATTTCAATGGCACTGCCGGCCAAAGTAGCCAGTAATAGCAAAATGCCTTCGTCTTTTTTATCAAAGGGAGTGCCGTCGGATTTATTGGCTACTTGGAATACCCCTAATACTTTACCGGAATTGTTTTTAAGCGGAACGGCCAGCATGGTGTGGGTGCGAAAATCGGTAACCATGTCCACATCCATAGAAAAACGAGGGTCTTCATATGCATTGGACAGATTAATGGTTTCTCCGGTGCGAGCCACCATAGAGATAGCGCCGTTCCCGTTAAGCGGTACACGGATTTCCGTGTGTTCCAATCCGCGTCCTTGGGCAATTTTGGACCATAATTCATTTTTTTCTACATCTTTTAAATAAATCGTGCAGCGGCCTACATCAAGCATGACAGTAATCTGCTGTGCAATAATGTCGAGCAGTTTATCTAGCCGCAATTCACTGGAAATGCGCGTACCGAACTCTACCAACAGATTTAATTTTTCCTCGGCAGAAAGTTTGGTGCTTTCCGGCTTAAAAGTATGCATATGGTTACCCGTTTAAGCGAATGATGTGTTCGGCCTTGGCGGACGGAAAGAACTTTTTAAGTTTATGGTCCAGTTCCAAGGCGGACAGCCCTGACAATGTAAACACAGTCCCTGTCTGTGTTCGGGCGATAGTACGCACTGAATTTAATGAAATCTGCTCAAACAACTCTTTTTGAACCAAGGCGTACCCGAACGCGGGCGTATCCGCGTCCGTATAAGAACACTCTACAAAATTTTTCTTAAAAAGTGTTTTTAATATTTCTTCACTTTTTTGGACAGCAATACTTTCTCTTGTAAAAAGAGCAGAGTAATCCAGTCTGACTGGGGAAGTAAAAGCTGGTTTTTTAGTTAATTTTTTGGGGAGTAGTTCCGCCGCAAAGATAACCTGTTTAGCAAAGTGTTGAGCCTTTTCCCGCCAAAAGTTGTTTTCGGCAAAAAGCTGAGGGGCCTTTTGTAAAAAATTATATACGTCTATACTATCGGTAATGAAGGGAAGGCTTCCTTTTTTTGTTTTTAAATGTCGAATTATCAATCTCCGTAGGCATCTTCGGCTTTGGCGTAAATCTCCGTACACATATTCAAAAAGACCCGAAGACATGTTGTGCCATAACTCGGTTCCTTTGCCTGCCGTTTGGAGTACGGTAAGGATTAAATCGGGTATAAAAAATTCAGCTTCCAACGAAGGCAAATAAATCTTTTTGATAGGGGCTCTCCCTTGGAGAAAAGAAGATTTCTTTAACAATTTTTTAAGAGAAGGGATGCGCACAGGCAGAATTTCATCTGTATGTTTAAGCCAATTTAAGCACTGTAAGTTAAGAAGCCCACTCCTTTTTAGCATGCGAATAGCTCCCCAGTTTCGAAGGAGGATTCCCGTTTGTACGACCCATGCAAAAAGTTTGGGAGACGTGTTCCTTAAACGTAATAAGCTTTGTAAAAAACAGGGGAGTACCCGTTGTTGTAAGGCTCTGCGTATTTCCAAAACATGTTCTGCAGTCGGGATTTTTCCCGCGCAAGCTTGCGTGCATCGCCCACATAATAAACAGGTGTTAACCGTTTGAGAGATAATTTTCCGGTCAGCAGAAAGTTTTATTTTGCCTTCTGCCAATAAACGTAAGACTTGGTTCCTCCCGCGCGGAGAAAAGGTTTCTTGATTAAAATTTTGATAAGTGGGACAAGCCTGCTGACAACTGCCGCATCGTGTACAGTAGGAGGCCGAATCGTAAATGCTTCGGTACCCAAAATCGGTTTTTATTTGGCTCAAATGGATTTTGGAGTGTAGCGGGTCCAGTTGTGGAATAAAATCCTCACGCATGAGAGCCCTCCTGCAAGGTCGGGAAGAGATCTTCCGGATCCAATTGATTTTTTATTTTTTTCCACAAAATATTAGCTGGAGCCGCACAAAATCTGTTTGTTGAAGCAACGTTTATCGGGGTAGCATAAATTTTAAAGGTCAGCTGTGTTATTAGTCCCAAAGTTCCTTGTGAGCCGGCAAATAAGCGTATTAAATTATATCCGGCGGCATTTTTCATTAGCTTTCCACCATATTGAACAAAAGAACCGTCCGGTAACAGGGCTTCAATACCGGTTACTTGAGAATAAAAACTCGGGAAACAAGCGGAAGAAAATAACCCTCCCAAAGTTCCCTTTCCTTCCGGAATCATGGCGTAGAGATTTTGTTTTTCAAGAGTCTGTTTAAGTTCGCTTAATAAAACCCCTGCTTGTGCTGTAACGGTATAATTACGCGTATCGATGTCCAGTATTTTATGAAGACTTTGGCTGGAAATGATGTTTTGGGCTTGGGTACGCAAACGGGTATTTGTCCCTATGATTGTGCAGGGCAAATGCCCTTCTCTGCGAGCATGAATTTTTTCCGCCAGTTGTTTGATGTCCTCCGACAAGTCTTCTTGCTCGCGAGATTTGGAGGCATAATCAAACGGGAGAATTTTAAGAGGGTTGGCTATTTTCTCGGGGTCAATGGCTTGCTTGATTTGAGCCATAAGTCCAAGGGTATTTTTATCATATTGATAGGCCAAGGCGGCACGTTTTTCTACGCCGACTCCATGCTCTCCGGATACAGTCCCTCCATAGTCTACACACGTTTGTAAAATCTGCTTTAACGCGCGAGCCACTTGCTGTGTTTGACGTTTATTTCGTTCATCAAAAATAATTTGCGGATGAAAATTTCCGTCCCCTGCGTGAAAGAGCAAACTGGCAGAAAGTTGGTGATCTTGCAAAATTTGTCTCACTTTTTTTAAGGCATTTGGCAGCTCGCTGCGAGGAACGGTGCCATCTCCTACGGCCACGTTGGGAGCAAGCCTTGCCATGGCGGCATAAGCCGATCGGCGGCCTATCCAAAGCCGTTGACGGTCTTGCTCTGTTTGAGCGGGTAAAAATTTAAGTGCGCCATTTTGGAGGCAAATTTCTTCCAATATCTTTTCTTGCACCGCTATTTGGGAAGGTTGTCCGTCTAATTCCAAAATCAAAAGGGCGGCAACATCTTTGGGGTATCCTGCTTTAGAAAAATCCTCTACGGCCAAAATGGTTGTTTGGTCTAAGGCTTCTACACAACGAGGGATAATTCCTTTGGCTGTTAAATCCGTTACTGTTTGTACGCTGCTTTCCAAAGAGGAAAAGGTAACCAAAAAAGTTTTAATATGCTTAGATAAAGGCAAAATCTTTACTTTTAACCGTGTAATAACACCCAGCGTTCCTTCACTTCCTGCGATAAGCCCCAAAAAGTCCGGCCCGCCTTTTTGCCGAGAAAGATGTATTTCCTCCCCACCGGGAAGGACAATATCCGCTTCTAAAACATGGTCCAACGTGCCGCCATATTTCATGCAGCGGGCTCCGCTGGCGTTTTGAGCCAGATTTCCACCTAATGTGCAGACCCGCATGCTGGCGGGATCCGGAGCATAAAAAAAGCCTAATTTTTCTAATTGTTGTTGTAGCTTCCCTGTAATGGCGCCGGCTTCTGCCACGGCAAAACCCTCTTGCGTATTGATTTCCAAAATTTTATTAAGCGCGCAAAGATTTAAAATAAATCCTCCGTTTAAAGCAGCGCATCCGCCGGCGTGGTTCGTGGCGGCGGCACGGGGAACAAAAGGGATTTTATATTGATTTAAAGTTTGAAGGATTGCGGGGATTTGTTCCGCTTTTTGCACTAGAATCACCCCGTCCGGCCGAGTACGGGAGAGAGAACAATCGTATGCGTGCAACAACAAAGAAACCTCGTCCGTTAAGACGTTTTCTTTTCCAACTATTTTTTTGAGAGTTTCTAGGGCACGGGGGGATATTCTCATAAATTGTTTGTTAGGTAAAACTTTTTGTATATTATTATTATATTATTTGTGTTAGGTTAAAATCATGCACAAGCAAAAGAAAGGGAAAAGGTTGGTAGTTGTCGGTGATGTGCACGGACAGTTTGACCCGTTTGTTAAAATCTTGCGCCATGCAGGACTGATAGACGAGGAAATGAACTGGCTTGGCACGCATGATCGGTTGCTTCAGATGGGGGATATTTTTGACCGAGGGCCTTTTTCGCGCAAAGTAGATGATTTGCTTGATTCTCTTCAAAAGCAGGCCTCTTTGACGGATGGAGAAGTAATTCGTTTGGTGGGAAACCATGAATTGGAACTCCTTCTTTCGAATTTTATCATCTCCGGCTTTAATAAAGAAGAAGCCAAGCTAATGCGAGATAAATTAAGTCAACAAGTGCTGGACGGTGCTTGGAAGGCGGCCTATGCGTACAAAGGTTTTTTATTTACGCATGCAGGGGTAACTCGTAAACTTTTCAAAATTTTTCAAATGCAGTTAGATGAAGCCACCGAAACCAATGTGGCTGTGCTTATTAACCTGATTTTCAAAGAATCTATTAAACACCAATTTTTTAAGCACCCCATTTTTAACATCAGCATCAGCCGTAAAGGCCCGGATAAGTTTGGCGGGATTTTTTGGGAAGATTTAGAAGATTTGGTAAAGTCTTATCCGAAGAGCCCTCTCTTACAGGTTGTTGGTCATACGCAAGTGGATAGAATTATTTTAGATAGATCTGCCAACATTATTCCGGTAGATGTAGGTTTGCATCGTAAGCTTCAATATTTAGTTATTACAGAGGAAGGCGTCCCGCAAATCGTAGATGTTCCGGACGAAAAAGAAGCAGAATAATAATCTTTATTTTTTAAAAAGGCATAAGGGATTTACCTTATGCCTTTTAAATTCCGAAGAAGATCTAGAGCCTTGACCCGTTTTTTTTTTTTCATACAATAACCCTATGTGCTAGACCGGTATAATTATGCCGTTGTTTGCTAAGCGTAAATCCGTTTGCAAGGAGTTTTGTATGAAAAAAGGTTTTACTTTGATAGAACTTTTGGTTGTAGTGTTAATCATTGGTATATTGTCAGCGGTAGCGATGCCGCAGTATCAAAAATCAGTTGAAAAATCCCGTTTGTCGGAAGTCATGATGAATTTGCGGACAATCAGAGAAGCTTACGAGTTTTATCAATTGGAAAATCCCGGTGGTACGGAAACCTTCAAAGAATTTGCAACAGTAGAGCTTTCTGGCGGAAACTGGGAAGAAGAAACTACTTACTCTACAAAAAATTTTAGATACGATTTTTTTGTGGATGGGGTTGAGGTATATCGTAACAATGATGATTATTCTCTTGTCCTAAGAAAAAGCGGAGGTTATGCTGCATGTGCCGGAAAACCTGAAGGAGAGTGGTGTAAGGGGTGTTATACGCACGAAACAGATGTGGGAAAAAATATTTGTAGCAGCTTGAAAAGTAGCGATTTTGCTTATGTAGAAGGAGAATTGTAATAAAAACCCCCGTGTTTACTCGGGGGTTTTATTTATTCTTCATCAATCTTCAGCATGGCTACGAACGCTTCTTGCGGAATGTTCAAACTGCCGATACTCTTCATGCGCTTTTTACCTTCTTTTTGTTTTTCCAATAACTTGCGCTTACGGGAGATATCGCCCCCGTAACACTTGGCGATAACGTCTTTGCGGAAGGCCGGGATTGTTTCGCGTGCAATCACCTTACCGTTAATAGCGGCTTGTACGGCTACTTCAAACTGTTGTCGTCCGATAAGTTCTTTCAGCTTGGCGCATAACGCACGGCCCATGGTTTGGGCTTTTTCTTTATGAACAACAACAGAAAGTGCATCTACCGGTGAACCGTGGAGTAAAATTTCCATCAATACCACGTCCGAACTTCTAAAGCCGGCCACCTCGTAATCGAAAGAGGCATACCCTTTGGAAACAGATTTGAGCTTGTTATAAAAATCAATTACCATTTCCCCCATGGGCATTTCGTATTTGATAATAACGCGCTGATTGGATAAATGATCCATATTCATAAATACACCGCGTTTTTCTTTCAGTAGCGTCATCACCCCGTCCATAAATTCCACGGGCGTAACAATCGTGATATGAATAACCGGTTCTTTGATATCGATAATGTCCCCGTGCGGCGGGAAGTTGGCAGGGTTATCGATGATCTTATACCCAGGATCGTCCGGCGCGTCCGGTAAAGCGGAAAGTTCTTGAGGGTGCGATTTTCGTGATGTAAATTTAACGTGATACACCACGTTGGGACTGGTGGCAATCAACGATAAATTAAATTCGCGCTCCAATCTTTCTTTTACAATTTCAATGTGTAAAATTCCCATAAACCCAAGGCGAAAGCCGAAACCTAAAGCTTTGGAGGTCTCGCTCTGATAGTGGAAAGAAGAATCGGATAGATTCAATTTTTCCAGCGCCTTGCGAAGGAGCGGGAAATCGGTTGTTTCCACGGGGAAGATACTGGCAAAGACAACAGGCTTCGCATCTTCGTATCCGGGGAGTGGGTTTTGCGCGGGGCGTTCGGCCAAGGTAACGGTATCCCCTACTTTTACTTGGTGAATATCTTTAATGCCGGCTACTAAATAGCCTACTTCCCCTGCGGAAAGCTTATCGCACTTATGGAGTTGTTTGGGCGTCATGAAGCCGATTTCTTCCGTTTTGTAAGTAGCACCGGAAGACATAAACTGAATTGTTTGGCCCGGTTTGATGGTGCCGTCCACTAAGCGGATATACATAATTACCCCGCGGAACGGGTCGTAATAAGAGTCAAAAATCAAGGCGCGAAGCGGCGCGGAACTATCGCCTTGCGGAGCAGGCACATCAGCGATAATGCGGTCCAACAAATGTTCAATGCCCATGCCAGTTTTAGCGCTCACGCGTTCGGCTTCTACGGGTTCGTGCAAGATATCCCAAAGCTGTTCTTCCGATGAATCCGCATCGGATTGAGACAAATCCACCTTGTTCATAACAGGGATAATGCGAAGCCCCAAACTTTGTGCCAAATGAGCATGGGCAACTGTTTGGGCTTCCACCCCTTGAGAGGCATCAACTAATAAAAGGACCCCTTCGCATGCGCGAAGAGAACGAGCTACTTCATATGAAAAATCTACGTGGCCGGGAGTATCGATAAGGTTTAAAATATAATCTTTATATTGGATACGCACCGCCTTGGCTTTAATGGTAATGCCGCGTTCGCGTTCCAGATCCATCCCGTCTAATAATTGCGCTTGCATTTTGCGCTTGGGAACGGTGCCGGTGTCTTCTAAAATACGATCGGAGAGGGTTGTTTTGCCGTGGTCGATATGGGCCACGATAGAAAAATTACGAATCTTCATGTTTGTCGTTCTGCTCTATTAAATTACGAATTTCTTCCGAGCTGCCCATGAGTAGTGCCGCTTGGGCGAGATCGGAACATTGTTCAAAATTGGAATTGCGAATTACGTTTTTAACGCGCAAATACATACGCGGTGTAACGGAAAGGCCGTCTACTTCCAACCCCAACAGCAAGGGAAGCATGCGTGTGTCGGAGGCTAATTCTCCGCAGATGCTTACTTTTTTCCCACGCTTGTGTGCGGTTTGGATAATGTGGCTTAATGTTCTGCCTACCGCCGGATGGCAGGAGTCGTACATATGGGCCACTTCTTGGTTGACGCGGTCTACCGCTATTAAATATTGTATCAAGTCATTGGTCCCAATGGAAATAAAATCGAGTTCTCCAATCATTCCATCTAAGGCAATGGCAGCAGCCGGCACTTCAATCATGGCCCCTAATGCTATTTTATTAATGGGTTTTTTACCTTGTTGTTCAAACTCGGATAAAACTTGATTAAATGCCTTGCGTACATGACGTATTTCTTCCACGGAAGAAACCATGGGAATCATAATCCGAACTTGAGCCGGCACGGCGCAGGCCGTGCGTACAATGGCGCGAAGTTGCGTGAACATTAATTCCGGGTTTTTTAGAAAAAGGCGAATCCCACGGCACCCCATAAAGGGGTTTTCGTCCTGATCAAACTCATCGAGCGGAAAATCCGGCATCTTATCGGCCCCTAAATCTGCCAAGCGGATCGTGGCCGGACGCATATCAAAACGTTTAAAGACGGAAAGATAAATCTGATATTGTTCTTCCTCTGTCGGGGGCATAGGAGTATTCATGAACAAAAACTCTGTGCGGAAAAGGCCCAAACCGTCCGTAATAAGGCGTTTATTCTCTTTATTATCGGTACGAGGATCGTAATTAACAAAAAGTTTAACGTTTCTTCCGTCTTGTGTAACGACCGGTAAATGGTTGATTGTTTTAAGCAACGATTCGGTTTTTTTAATCTCGCGCTGAATTTTGCGGTAGTTCGCCAATGTATAGCGGTCGGGATTAATAACCAACAGCCCGTTTTCTCCATCAATAATCAACGTATCTCCGGCATGAACCTCTTTAGAGGCGGTCGATAAGCCCACAACTGCCGGTAAATTTAAACTTTGCGCTAAGAGGGCTGTGTGGCTGGTTTTGCCTCCCACATCCGTACAAAAGCCCATTACTTGATTTTCTTGAAGATTGATTGTATCGGAAGGAAATAAATTATGGGCTACCAATAAAGAATTTTTTTGAATGGAAGCCAAAAATTCTCGTTTACCGCCGTCTAAATTGTTTACCAAACGTTTGCCTACGTCAAAAATATCATTGCGGCGTTCTTTGAAAAAAGGGTCTTTAATTTTATCAAATCCGGTAGCCAGTTCTTGTAATGTAAGAAATAGAGCCGCTTGTGCAGATAGGTTTTCAGTTTGTATTTTTTGACACACACTGCTGCGCAACGCGGGATCTTGCAGAATAAGTTTATGGGTAGACATCAAGTTGGCATATTCGGAGCCTAATTCGGTTAATACTTTTTGTTCGCACTCGTCCAATTCTTCCATTGTCTTTTGCATGGCAGAATTGAGCTTTTCAATTTCGGCTGCTACTTGGGAAGAATCGATATATTGACGGGTAAACGCAAATTTTTCGCTAGGCATCAAAACAGCGGGCCCAATAGCAACTCCGGGGCTGGCGGCGATCCCTTTTAATACCAACATAATTAAAATTCCTCGTTAAATTTATTATCGAAAAGTTGTTTGATAGCATCAAAAGCTTGCTGTTCGTCTTCTCCTTCCGTGGTAAGGCGAAGCGTAGAACCAAATTCGGCCGCTAACATCATAACCCCCATGATGCTTTTGGCATTTACGCGTACAGAGTCTTTTTCCAACTGAATTTCGCATGCAAATCCGGCGGCTGTTTGAGCAATCAAGGCAGCTGGGCGGGCATGGAGTCCTAAGCGGTTTGTAATTTTTAGGTCTTGTTGGATCACGGTTTTTCTCCTGTTATAAATAACACACAATGTTAAATACCACAACTGCCGCCAAGTATAAGTACATATTGGGCAATCGTAGTTTGCGCGTAATAAAACTGATGATTACAAAAAATAATACAATCGTGGCACGGGTGATAAAATGCACATCTATAAGAGCTGAAAAATCTTTTACATATTGGTAGACCCCCAGTAAAAGCATGCCGCTGGCTAACACCAACCCCGTACATTTAGCATAATAGATGGTTTTGTTCCAATCAAAGCAGGTCAAACCATAGCAGGTACTTTCATCCGAACGGAAGCTAAGGGAAAGCCCTTGCCACTTTACAAAAATAGAGATGATGTTAAAGGACAAAAATGCTGCCAAAGCTGCAACCAACACACACCAAGGAGAGGGGGCAGATAAACGATCGATTTCAAAAAAGTTAATTCCGCACGCCAGTAGGATAAACAAAGCAAGCAATAACGTAAGCGGTTTTAAAGTTCCCCAAAAGAGGCGATCCCCAATGGAAGCAGTTGTGATGGAAAGGCCTCTTTTAATACCGGCCCAAGAAGTTACTTTTTCTTTAAAATCGGTAAGAGATTTAGCCTGGGCCACCTCTTTTTCTTGTTGAGCTAGGGCTCCAAAACAAAAAGATGCCATGGTAGGTTGAGTATTAAAATTTTCCAAATAGCGATTTAATACGGAGGGCAGAGCCTCTTGATCATCTTTATAGAGCTGTTTTAAAAACGGCAACATTACAAATACCAATCCGATGTTTTGGTATTTCATATAATTCCACCCAGTCTGTAAAAAGAAAGAGCGAAAAAACATATTGAGTTGCAATGTAAATTTCATAAGTCGTTATTTAAATTTAAGCCCAAAAGTAGGTATCAATGTTGCCAACCCGATCCACGGCACTGCCATATATGCAAATTGACAGGCGAAGTGCGCTTTTAGGGGAATAAGCGGAGCCAAAAATACCATTAATTTCCCACAAATAAGAACAAAAATAAAAATTAAAATAAAGTTAATTAAAAAGGAAGAACCGAGTGAAAATAGAATGGTTCGATTGATGGCATTAGGGTTTTGCATAATTTGTTGTTCCCAATAAACAAGCCATTTAAAGCGATTTTTACGCATAAATTTTTCGGCGATAGAAAATAAAATAGCGGTCAGTACCCCAAAGAAAAAAGCGAAATAAAGTTCTATCCCTAATGCTTTTAATGCCAAAGAAACGGCGCAGCACACTACCGCACTGGGAGGCAGAATTCCACCCAACGGATTTACATCGGAAAAAAGAAGCTCGGTAAAAATTCCCACTTGAAGGCCGGCCATCAAATCTCCAGTAAGAAGGCCTAGCAGCGGGCCGGTGATAATCCCACGGGAAAAAGTTAACTGAAGAGCGTAGGTTGTATCCAGTTCCAATAATGCTGCAGCCGCTACCAACGAGAAAAGTTCCGGGGTCATAAAAGAGCCTCGCTGATAGAAATAGAGGAAGAATTAGGGACGGCGCGTGTTTCGATGGAGACGCCCAAATCCCGAAATATTCTTAGAAATTGCTTGTCTTTCTCGTCCAAGAAAACATGGTCTGCCAGTTTTTGTGCACCTTCTTTAAAGTGCATTCCCCCAATATTAAGGGATTTTAATTGTACCCCGTTTGCAATAAGTTCTTTGGCTTCTTGTAAATTTGCCATCAGTAAAAAAATTCTTTTTTTGGAGGAGGCAACATAACGCGCGGCAGATACAAAATCCAAAACGGATAAATCGTACTCATAAGGTAGGCTTAGACGCAAAAGACCGCGATTTAGACACGACTCCTTTCCTTTTTGGCAAGGAATCAGTACTTCATCTACGGTTAATTCCGGCAGCCAAGCTTGTACGATTTGGCCATGGATTAAGCGGTCATCTACCCGCGCAAAAATGATGGGCATTAAAATCCTTTAATTAAAAGTTCCGTTGCGTTGATAACGGCACGTTTTCCGTCAGCTTCGATTTTTTCCGCCAGTTCTTTTGCGGAAAGTTTTTTGCGGCTGTTAATAGCCGTTAAAAGCATACTTAAGTTGAGCCCTGTAATAACGTGGCAATTAGGGAGATCTTTGCTGGCGGTAAGCGAAATATTGGTTGCGCTTCCTCCAAAGATATCCGTTAATACCAAGGCGCCGTCTTCACAAGCGCTTAAAGTTTCTTTTAAGCGGGCGGCTTCCGTTTCTACTGAGGAAGCTGCCGTCACCGTAAAGGTAGCAAAACCTTCTTCGGAAGGTTTACCGATAATTTGTCCGGCCGTTTCCAACATTTGTTGGGCTAAATTCCCATGTGTAACTAAAATAATTTTTACCATAATTAAATTCCTATATCCCTATGAAATTCCGAGGCACTAAGCCCCTGCTTATTTAAATACTCGGCTAATGCATGAGCCATAAATACGCTGCGGTGGTGTCCGCCTGTGCAGCCCATGGCGATAGTCAAATAACTTTTTCCTTCTTTAATATACTGAGGAATCAGATATTTGATAAAGTCGGCGAATTTCTCGGCAAATTCGTGCGACTGTTTAAACGACATAATGTAATCTTGAACCTCTTTTTCGAGGCCTGTTTTTTCTTTCAGATCGGCAATGTAGTATGGATTGGGTAGAAAACGTACATCCATTACAATATCGCAATCTTTGGGAATTCCATGCTTAAACCCAAAAGACATTACAGATATTTGCATATCTCCTTCTCTGGCAATACCCAACAAACCGGAAAGCTTTTCTTTTAGCTCTCCCAGTTTAAGAGAAGACGTATCAATCACTTTGTCCGCAATCGATTTCATGGGAATCAATAATTCGCGTTCTTGTGCGATAGCGGCCGCTAATTTCTTTTGAATCGGATGGCGATGTTTGGTTTCGGAAAAACGGCGGATTAGACATTCTTCGGACGCATCTAAAAATACGACTTTTACCGTAAAATCATCTTTCACAAGCGCATCTAATAATTTGGGGACTTCGCGCAATCTGTCCCCTTCGCGCACGTCTACCCCCAGAGCTACGTTTTGCATGGTGTCGGTAGCTTTTACGTGTTCGATAAAATTACCGAATAATGCCAAGGGCAAATTATCTACGCAATTAAATCCTAAGTCTCCAAACATTTTAAGTGCTTGGGATTTGCCTGCTCCGCTCATGCCGGTGATGATAAAAACTTTTCTCTTATTGTTTTCCATTCTTATCACCGGTTCCTTTTTTCATTTTGTCTAAAATTTTTTGACTGAACTCCTGGGCAGAAAAAATACCTTGGCTTTTTAACTGTTGGTTAAGCGAGGCCACTTCGATGAGTACCGCTAAGTTACGCCCCGGTGTTACAGGTAATCCCAAGGAAGGAATTTCAACCCCTAAAATGTTAGTCGTTTTTTGCTCTACTCCTAAACGGTCTAAAGGCTGTTTGGAGGGAGAAGTGAGTACCACTTCCATATCGATTTTTGCTTCGTCTAAGGTAGAGCCTACCCCAAACAAAAGCGGAACGTCCAAAATCCCCAAACCTCTTACCTCCATGTAATGTCTTAACATGGTAGGGCAGGAGCCGACCAAAAAACGACCACGGCTTTTTTGAATTTCTACTACGTCGTCAGCCACTAAAATATGGCCGCGTTTAATAAGTTCGAGTGCGCATTCGCTTTTGCCGATTCCGGATTCGCCACGAATCAACACCCCGATACCGCTCACGTCCACCATTACACCATGTACATGTGTAACGGGGGCAAGTTTTTCGTCTAAAAAACGGGAGAATTCCGCCACAAAAGCGGCAGATTCCATAGCGGTTTTAAGTACCGGTACATCGGCTCCTAAACACGCCTTACGAATAGCTGGCAGAGGGTCTAAATCGGCGGTCATAATTACGCAAGGCACGTTCCCTTCGCTTAACATTTTGGAAACGTTTGCCCGCAATCTAGCTTTGTTTTCTTTTTGGCAGAAAGCGTGTTCTCCGCGGCCAAAAACTTGCACCGAATTAGCGCGAAAATTATCCAAATGCCCACCGAGCGCCAGACCGGGGCGGTTAACGCTGCCCAGCGTAATCTCGCGGTGGATATATCTTTTCCCGCAGACTAACTCCAGGTTAAGCCTCTTAACCTGGAGTAGTTCTGCTACTGTAATGGATTTTGTAAATTCCATTTCCGCCCCATGCGTTGTCATTATTTCTTTTTGATGGGTTTAATTAGGCCGTAGGTGCCGTCCAAGCGTTTGAAAATTAAGTTGATTTGCTTGGAATCTTCGTCTAAGAACATCCAGAAAGAATAACCCAAACGTTCCATTTCGTAGGCGGCATCTTCCGGATTCATGGGAGATACTTCCACTTGTTTAATGACGGAGAATTTAACATCATTTTGCTGAATCATAATATGTTCGGCAAAAGTGCTCAAGTCCGCTTCTTTTACGGATTTTTTGCTTACTTTGCGGGCTTTGGCTTTGTTTTTAATTTTTTTGGCTTGAGCCTCAGCTTTTACAGCGGCCGCGTCGATGGCTTTGTAGAGGTTGGTTTCTACCGCGCTGGCGCTGATGGTGGTTTTGGCACCGGTATGCAAGATAATTTCCGCTTTTTGGTTAATTTTCTTTTCTACCGAAATAAGCACTTGGGCAGAAACGATATTATCGAAGAAATTTTCTACTTTGCTTACGCGGGTATTGATATATTCTTTAATAGCCGGCGTTAATTTGATGTTTTTGGCCGTAATTTTAATATCCATAAAATCCTCCGTTTAATAGTTGCGAGAGAGTCCCCCGTAGAGTTATTAAACCATTAAAAATGCCGTCTGTCAATCGTTCGCGCGTTCGCGCGCAAGGGGGAGAAAAAAGCCGCCTTTCGTTTAGGCGGATATCAGGCAGGAAAAAGAGAAAGAATTATTTGATAATGCCTCCAAAACCTTCGAATACTGTTAGTTTAGCCGCTTTTTACGGAAATTCAAGCCCAAATAAAAGGATTAATTTTAAAAATTTTGTTACCATATAATTAGGTTAGTATTTAGGTTTTCAAAACACAGTTTCTAACTCGATTTTTAACTGCGTATATTTGTATCAAAGAAGCCCTCTTCTCGCTTTTGCTTTTCTTATTTAGCTTCTTTTATTATTGCGTGTTTGGCATCAACTCAAAAGAGTGTTGGCTTTGCGCGAATACTAATATAAGGAGCATTCCATGAAAGTTTTGGATATTTGTTTTGCTACCGATAATAATTATGCCCCGTACATGGGTGTGGCGTTGGCTTCGGTGCTTTCTTCTAAATTATCAGGTGAGTTTTGTCGTTTTCACATTTTAGACGACGGTATTAAAGAAGAAAACAAAAAGAAACTTGCTTCTCTTCACAATTACTATTCCGACTTTAGTATTTCTTATTACCCAATAGACGGGGAAATTTTATCCAAATTTCCGGTAGTAAACGCGCATTTGAGTCGTACGACGTACGGAAGGCTATTTATAGGAAGTTTGTTGCCGAAAGAAGTTTCTCGCCTGATTTATTTAGACTGCGATGTTTTTGTGCGCAAATCTCTCTATAATTTGTTTTCGGTGGATTTGGGGAACAACCTGTTGGGAGGAGTGGAAGATTTCGGTGTGATGAATCATGCCCGACAAGGGAAACATTCTTGGCCGTGGAGTGAATACTCTTATATTAATGCTGGTGTATTATTAATAGATTTGGCGCGCTGGCGAAAAGAAGGAGCTGAAGATAAAATACTTTCCTATATGCAGAATCCTCCCGAGCCTCTTAAATTTGAAGACCAAGATGCTATCAACTTTGTGTTTCGCAAACAGATAAAAAGTTTTCCCTGTAAATGGAACGGACAAGTGTATTGGTTGCTGTACGAGTGGAATAATTTCCCCGAAATTAAAAAATACCGCAACTTGCTTAACACTTGCCCCATTGTTCATTTTGCTTCTCCGGCTAAACCTTGGGTTTTGCATTCCGGTAAACACAAAAACACGTTAGAATATCAAGCCTTTATGGCAAAAACCCCGTGGGCAGATTCTGTAAAAAAATTTTCATTCTTGCAAATTTGCAAACTCGTTTTAAAGTATTGGCTTAAATACCCAGTCTTTTTCTTTAAACGGAAGTTTTATCAAAACGTTCATTATGAGGGCATATGTTTGCTAAAGTAGGTAAAATATACCGAAAATTTATCAAAAGTTTGAATAAAAGAAAGGCATTTATAACATCTTTTTGCAAAATCCTTTTCTCTAAAAAAGAGCAAAAAAAAGGAATATTGTTTATTACAGGTCTCTATTTGAAATCAGGTGGAGTTGAAAAGCGCCTTAAACAGTATTCTGCTGTATGGGAAAAAGAAGGATACAATGTCTATGTGGCGGCAACAGAAAAAAGAAAAAACTCTCAAAAGGAAGACTTGTTCTTAAGTAATAAAGAGTTATTCAACGATGTATTAATAAAATTTTTTATTCTCAAAAAAAATATAAAAGTTGTGGAATGGGAAGCTGGAAGGAGTGCTCCTCCACCAATAAATATAAAAAAAATAAAAAGAGAAGGTGCTTTATTCGGCAGTATTATCCATGCTGCTCGAGCAGAATGGAAGTATTCTTATCTTAATAATGCTGATTATGTCTTCTGCATTAGCCCTGTTATGGGGCGGCGCGTTCCCCTTTTAGCAAAATATCCTATTCTACCGAACGCGGTCTGTCTTGTTTCTCCTGTCTGGTCTTTCTGCTCGCAGAAAAAAGCTCTTTTCGTCTCTCGGCTATCGCCGGAAAAACTGCCGAGCATAGAGAGTTTTGTTTCTTTTTGCTTGTCGCATCATTTGGCTTTTGATATCGCGGGGGATATTTCAAGTGATGCAGGTTGTGAAATAAAAGAACTTTTACAGAAAAAATATGTTTTAGAGGAATCTTGTTTTTTAGGCGAAATAGCAACCGTTCCCTTCCTTAAAGAACATATACATGATTATTTGTTTGTGGGGGGAGTCGGACAAGTGATCCTAGAGGCAGGTATGCTGGGGTATCCTTGTTTGGTATGTAGTTTGTTGGGAATGGAAAAATCCTTCTTCGTTACAAAAGAAAATTTTTTAAAAGCATATCAAACCAACTTTTCTCCTCATACGAAGCAAGAAAATCTCTCTCTTTCTGATGCTGTCTTCCAAATAAAGAATGATTTTTCTTTGCTTTGTTCGGGAGAAGTTGATAACTTTATTATTTCTAAAGAAATAAAAGAAAATTGCGATATAACAAAAGTACTAAATTCTTATGAAAAGATAGTTTTTGAGCTGATGAAAAGAAGATCTATTCAATCATAATTTTATTATCGAAAAAAACTATTCTTTTAACTATTCTCTTACGGAAACCCACTTTCTTACTGTTCTTCCTTGTAGTGTTTCTTCGGAAAGGCTGCGACCTTTCTTGGTAAACAGGAGGGCAGTATGGCCCCTAAAATATCTATTCTTATTCCCGTGTATAATGCGGAGAAGTATGTATCTAAATGTTTGGATTCTCTTTTAAAACAAACATTCACAGATTTTGAAATTATTTGCTTAAACGATGGTTCGTCCGATAATTCCTTTGACGTTTGTCAATTATTCGCGCGACAAGATAAACGTATTCGCGCCCTTACTCAAAAAAATGCCGGTGTTGCTCGCACACGTAATCGATTGGTAGATGAAGCTCAAGCTCAGTATATTGCTTTTGTAGATGCGGATGATTGGGTAGAGCCGACATATGTGGAAAAGTTGTACCAAAAAGCGCAAGAAACGGGTGCGGATATTACTAAATGTTTTTTTAAAGAATTCGATGCCGTTTCCCAAAAATTTACTCCTCCTCAATGTTCTTCCTTTTTTTATTCTGCTCCTAAAGGAAACGTAGCAGACAAGGTAAAGCACGGTTATTACGATTCGGTTGTGTGGGGAAAATTGTGGCGCATTGATTTCTTGCGCGAGAACAATCTTCGCTTTTTGGAAGGGCACGTGGCGGAAGATGTTGCTTGGGTGTCTTTGGGGTTTGGTTCCGCCAATCAAATTGTGCTTGTAGAAGAGGAACTTTATATCTATCGTAAAGGGGTGGCGGGGGCTATCACTTCCAACCAAATCAATGTAACTTTTGATAAATTGCGAAATGTTGTTTTTTTGGGAGAGGAACTAAAAAAAAGAAATCTGTTAGATAAAGAGATAATTTCTTTTTTATTAAAAATACTTGTTTGGAATATGTGTAATTTGCGCAAACTTCCTAAGCAAATTCAACAAGCGCATGCCGATACGCTGTGCCATGAAATCGAAACAATAAAAAATTGGATTCCCTCTGTGGGCTTTTGGAAACGCATTCGTTTTAATTTGTGGGTTTTCTTAGCAGGGGATCCGCCCTCGCGTCGGTTTTATTTTTGGAGTAAAATTTTTAGGTAGACAAACAGAGGCGCAAAACGCGGAGGCATAGCGAGTTGTCGTTCAGTGCGAGTTGCGCCTCTTTCGCGTCAGGCATATCCCTGAGCAAAAATTATAAAAAAACACCCCGCACTTTCGCGGGGTGTTAAATTTTGTTGATTATTTGGCGTTAACCATTTTGGCTCTGGAGATATCGCCTTTCTTATCCAAGAAATAGAGATATCCTTTTTCTTTTTTAATGCCGCATTTTTCAACTTTTTTCGGTTTGCCGCCTTTTTTGCCACCTCTGGCCATTTGAACGCGGGCGATATCGCCATCTTTGTCAATGTAGTAGAGGAAGCCGTCTTCGCGGTCCATACCAACTTTAAGTACTTTTTCTGCCATTTGGATAATCCTCCTTTTAAGGAAAAACGTCTTACCCCAAAAGTCTAATAAAAATTTCCGTACTTTGCAAGCGGTTTTTTCGACGGGCTCTCTTCGGTCAAATTTTTGTCGTACGCGTAACAAGGGGAAAAAAGGGCTTTTACTATATATATTGTATAGGGAAATGGTATAATCAAAGTATATCTACCCAAGGGGACATTATGTATCTAAAAGCGATTGAAATTACTGGTTTTAAATCTTTTGCAGACAAATCCCGTCTGGACTTTGAACCCGGCATCACCTGTGTGGTGGGTCCGAACGGGTGCGGAAAATCGAACGTAATTGATTCCGTTCGTTGGGCTATTGGGGAAATGAGTTGGAAGTCCCTCCGCTCTTCTTCCATGGTAGATATTATTTTTAACGGTACGGCCAAAAGAGCCCCTTTAAACATGGCGCAAGTGAGCATGGTGTTTGATAATTCCTCACGCCAACTTCCCTTAGATTTTAACGAAATTACCGTTACACGCAAAATTTTTCGCTCCGGAGAAAGCGAATACTATTTAAATAAAGTTCAATGCCGCTTGCGCGATATTCGCGATTTGTTTTTAGATACCGGTATCGGTGGAGAAGGGTATGCCATTATCGACCAAGGCGGGGTGGAAAGCGTCCTTTCCGCTTCGGCCGAGCAACGCCGCGAAATGTTCGAAGAAGTAGCCGGTGTATCCAAATATAAGGCTAAACGGGAAGAATGTATTAAACGTTTGGAACGTGTGGATTTGGATTTAGCCCGCCTCGCTGACACGGTGGCTCTTATCGGCGAACAAATTAAAAAATTAGACAGCGAAGCCAAAAAAGCGCGCTTATATCAAAAATATCGCGAAGAATTAAAAGAAAGCGAAATTGCCATTTCCGTATGCTCCATTAAAGAAGCCGACGGCCTGATTGCCAAACATACGGGAGAACTGGAG
Source organism: Elusimicrobiaceae bacterium (assembly GCA_045580265.1). Lineage (GTDB taxonomy): Bacteria > Elusimicrobiota > Elusimicrobia > Elusimicrobiales > Elusimicrobiaceae > Avelusimicrobium. The sequence continues at coordinate 149,031 of JAZNNM010000004.1, forward strand.
CCTATCGTGCGCCGCCAACAAGATTTGGAAAACCGTATTTCCGCCCAAGAAGGTGCTTGTGCCGCCTTGGATTTAAATTTAACACATAAGCAAAAAGAAGCGGCTGCATTTAACGAAAAAATTTCTGCCAGTAAATACCAAGTAGGTTTGTTGGAAGGTGCTATCAAAAACTGTGATAACTTAACGGCCGAATTAACGGCTCAAGTGGCAGCTTCCGGAGCTGAATCTCAACGCGGAAAAAACCGCCTGCAAGAATTGGCCCCCGCTATTAATCGCTTGAAAGAACAACTGGCTGCCGTATCGGCGGAGCTTACTCCTCTGCAAGAAAATTATAACGCGCAAACCGCCGCCGCTCAAAAATTGGAAACCGATTTGAGAAACACCGAAAGCGAGTTGCAACGTGCTTCTTCCGAGCTTATGAATTTGGTTCAAAAACAAATGGAAGTTTCCAACCGAATTTCTTTGGAAGAATCTTCCGCAGCGCGTGAAAACGAAGATTTAATAGCCGCTGAAAAAACCAGTCTGGCTCAACAGGAAGGCCTTGTCGGATTAGAAGAATCTCTTAAAGAAATTTCCACTCGTGTTTCTGCCGCTAAAACAGAAGTGGAAAATGCCCGTAAAGAAATTGTGCATGGGGAAGAATCGGTAAAAAATTTACAACAAGAACGCAGCTCTTTAAACGAAAAATTATCGGCTGTTAAATCGGCTCGTGCCGCATTGTCTGCCAAGTTGGAAATGATTCAAACTCAGGGGAAAAACGACCCTTATTGGGTGGGGGCACAAGCTGTATTAAAAAGCGATATTGCCGGCATCAGAGGCACGCTTAGAAAAGCACTTAAATATCCTTCCTCTTTAGGGGTAGCGGTGGAAGAATCTTTCGGTAAATACCTAGATGCCGTCTTGTGCGAAGATGAAAAGGCTGTACAGGAATCGTTGGCGCTGTTGAAACAAAACGGTAAAGCTCGGGCCAAATTTATTATTCTTTCCCAAGTTCCTACCGCCAAAGATCAGGGGGGGAGCTTAAAGGAACAGATTTCTTATCCTGCAGAACTGACCAATTTAGTAAATTTTGTAATTGGCGGATATGAGTATAAAGAAGGCTCTGTGAAAGGCTCTTTCTTTGTGGGGGGCGGTGCGGAAGGCGTGCGTGCTCCCGAAGCCTATTGGGGCGAAGAAGAAACCGTTCGTACGGAAATGAAAACCAAGGCCGAAGAAGAGGAAACTCTTTCCAAACAAATCATTGCCAATTACGAATCCTTGACTCAGGCCGACAATGCTCTAAAGCAAATGCGCAGCAAAGTGCAAGAAACTGCTTTGGCCTTAAATACCGTGCAAAACGAATATGCCAACAAAGAACGGGAAATCGCGTCCACCAAACAAACCTTGGAACGGGCGTTTGTTCGTAAGCAAGAAATTACACTGCGGGTGGATAACCGCCGTAAAAACGTAGAAAATTTAAAACAACAATTGGAAGATCTGAAAGCGCGTCATGCTCAAGCACAAACTCGTTCGGAAGAGGTAAAAAAATTGCAGACGGATTTGCGTGCCCAAGCTGAAACAATAAAAAGCGCATTAAACGATGCCAGTGCAAAACTCTACGAAATTCGCATTAAGAAAAACAATGTGGAGTTGGATTTAAAATCTACCGAATTCGAATTTAACAACCTTACCGAAAACGAAGGGAAACGTAATGAACAAATTGCTTCTTCCAATTTGCGTTTAAAAAGTTTGGCCGACGAAAAAATTTCCACGCAAGCTAAGCTTTCTTCCGAACGTGATACCTTGGCTCAATTGGAATTGGCTGAGCATAAAATGCGGGAAGAACTGGAAACATTAAAGAAAGATTTTAATGAAAAGAATGCCTTGTTAAATGCTTCCAAAAAAGAATTTTCCGATTCAACGATTAAAAAGAACGATTTGGAAAATGCTCTTTCCAATGCGCGTCGCCAACGGACAACGGTTGTAAATAACTTGTTTGAAAGTTGGAATATCACCCCCGAAGAAGCACAAATGCATTATGGCGAAAAAACGGTGGACTACGAACGTGTAAAGATGATGCGTAAACGCATCGAAAATATGGGTGCTGTTAATATGACTGCACCGGAAGAATACGATGCTTTAACCGAACGCAATACCTTCCTCCGCTCGCAAATTGCGGACTTGGAAAGCGCCAAGAAAGATTTAAAATCCGCTATTAATAAGATCAACCAAACCACGCGTGAAAACTTTAAATATACGTTTGAACAAGTGCGTATGCACTTTAAAAACATCTATCAAACTCTTTTCCGCGGCGGCGAATGCGATTTGGTGCTGACTCAGCCGGAGAATTTGTTGGAAACGGGCATTGAAATTTTTGCTCAACCTCCGGGGAAGAAACTTTTGAACATTACCTCTATGTCAGGCGGGGAAAAGACCTTAACAGCCATGTCGCTGTTGTTTGCATTCTTTACGCACAACCCGTCTCCGTTCTGTATTATGGACGAAGCTGATGCCGCATTGGACGAAGCCAATGTGGAACGCTATGTGAACTTAATTAAAGAGTTTTCCAAAACCACGCAATTTATTGTGGTAACGCACAACAAACGCACCATGGAATCGGCGCGTATGCTCTACGGTATTACCATGGAAGAAAGCGGGGTGTCCAAAGTAATGTCGGTCAACTTGGAAGACCGCAATCCCGAAGAAGTAAAAAAGAAATATGCCATTGAAGCCTTGGCGGAGGAATAAGTGAAAGTTGGTGTTTTTTCGGATGTACACGGAAATTGGGAAGCCTTAGATGCTTGTTTAAAACGTTTTAAACAGGAAGGGGTTCAATCTTATATTTTTTGTGGAGACTTAATCGGCTATGGGCCGGATCCGGAAAAATGTGTGCGTAAAGTGATGGATCTTCCTCTTCTAGGGTGTGTGATGGGAAATCACGATGCTGTGTTTGTGCAACCGGAGATTGAAGAATGTTTTAACGATGAAGCACAGCTTGCCATCCGACAGAGCAAAAAATTGATGACGGAAAAATCCATTCGCTTTTTAACGGGGCTTCCTTCCATTCTTCAAAAACCCGGATTTACCATATTACATGGTACTCCGGCAGACCCGATAAAAGAGTATTTTTCCAGTTGCCGTCAGTTCCATGCTACATACAATATGTGGGAAGGAAAAATTTGTTTTGTAGGGCATATCCACCTTCCTTTTTACATGAAAGGTACCGAAAAAAATTGCTCTATTTTCTTAAACAAAAAAGCCGATGTTACTGTTAAGCTGAGTGATAACTCCCGTTATGTTATTAACCCGGGGGCTGTCGGGAAACCTCGCGATAACGATCCTCGCGCATCTTTCGGTATTTGGGATACGGAAGCCCATACATTTCGTTTTCTGCGGCAAGAATACGACCTCAAACCTACACAAGAAAAAATGGCTGCACTAAAATTCCCTTCTTTTCTGATAGATAGTTTGTCATTAGGTTTATAAAAAACCGCTCCAAAGAGAGCGGTTTTTTAGTGAGAGTTCTTGAATTTTTTTATCAACTGGCTGATACTTGTTCCTGCCGAAATGCAAAATACAAATTCAAACGGAGCTCGAAAACGCGCATAAGCCCCCGAAAAAGTGGAGCCGATTAACCAGAAATAAAGACAATAAACAAGAAGGAAAAAGGTTGTTTTTCGGTCAATCTTCCATAAAAACCAAAATCCTATACAAGCCAAAATTACCATCAAAAAGACCTGTCCCTCTGCTAAAACAAATAATAAAAAAGAGGGTTTTCGAAAACTGAACAATTTCTGTAAGTGTGCATTATTGGCCCCTAGTAATGTTTTGCTGAGCCACCAAGGGGCTTGGGACAATTTATACAAAAAACTTTCTTGAATAATAGGTTTTGCCAACGCTTTATAAAGCCGAACCCGCACTGACGGAGGGAGAGACGTAAATCCGGCGGGCAAAGCTAGCTCCAACCGGCTGCGTGCCTCCGAAACGGAAAGATTGAATTTTTTGGCGATATAATCTTCGTTCCATACATAAAGATTATATGCTCCTACCGTTGTAAATCCTGTATAATTCGATACGTGCGCATTTCTGCAGTGCCAAGCTCCAATGGCTAAAATAAGAGGAAAAATGAAAAAGAGAACTGTTTTTGCAAGCGGGAAACGCAACCAATTTGATAAACGAAAGCAACAAAGCATTACAACAGACAAAAACAGGAAATAGTAAGCGGCCGGTCGTACATAAACAGCGGCTGCCAAGCATAGAGCGGCTGCTAATAAGGTTATTCCTCTCGGTGCAGATAAAAATCGAATAAAAAAGAAGATAAACCAAGACAGTAAAAATGTACAAAGAAGTTCTGTAAGTATGGCAAACGAAAGAGAAAAATACAAAACACTGGCAGCACAAAAAATGCTCGCCCATCGAGCAGCCGCACGACCGGAAAGAAACTGAGCGGTTAGATAAACGGGAATGAGCAGTAAAAGAGAAAGAACATTTTGTGCTACGGCAACGGCCCATGTCATGTTACCGGAAATCATTTGAATTAAAGCTAAAAAGAAAGGATAGCCCGCCGTACGTAGCAGCATGGGAGAGGCCGAAATAGCTTCCCACATTTGTCCATACGCCAACCAAGTTTGGGCAGGATAGACGTAGCCGATGGAATCCGGAAACACCAAAATATTTTCCCCTGCGGGATGTAAAAAAAATAAATAAACCCAGGCGGCTGTTTTTAATGCGGCCAATGTTCCAAAGATATACCAAAAGATTTTATCTTGATACCATCGCATATGTTTATTGTATGAAATTTTAAAGAGGGGTTATTAGTTTTGTGAAGAAGAAAATAAAAAACCCACCTTTCGGCGGGTTCTATAATTTTAAAATGGTGGACCTGACAAGGATCGAACTTGCGACCTCCTGCATGCCATGCAGGCGCTCTCCCAGCTGAGCTACAGGCCCTTAATGACTACATAAATATTATAACAGTTTTAAAAAAAATACGCAACATTTTTTTGTTGCGTATTAAATTTAATAAGGGCTCCCGTAAAGAGAGCCCTTAAAATTCCCCGATTAGAATTCGAAGGAGATGTTTACTTCTCCGCCGAAACCTTTGCGGTTACCAAGTTGCCCGTAGGCGGTAAATACCGTGCGCAAGGGCAAGAAGGAATCGTTGTTTTGATAAGCAACAGAGATTTGACCGCGGCCGCTCATCCCTTTCAAGGAAGCGTCGTCGTTCTTTTCTCCATCGATTACAACGGAAGAATCTCCGTCAAATTCGTAAATACCCATTACACCAATGGAGGGAATTAAGTCGTCCCATTCAACATTAGAGAAGGTGTAATCGGCACCGAAGCGCAAGTTCAGGCTTTGCATAGCTTCGAACGTAACTTTTTGATTCAAGTTATCCGTGATGTCGTCTTCCCCTTTGCGGAGCCAATTGATGTTGGCAAAGAGGTCTAAATCTTGCATCAAGGATTCCACAAATCCGGCAGAAGCACCATAGTAGGCGCCTTTGCTTTCAAAGGAAGAAATCAAAGCGGCGGATTCGAAATCCATGTCCATATAACCGGCTTCCAAGGTGGCTTCCAAACGACCCGTTTCGCTATAGCGATAAGAAGTCATCAAACCGCCACCAAACACATTGGCCGCACCGGTTACTTTAATCGGATAGGTTTCATAGGAACCGTTGGAGTATTTGGCAAAGAAACCACCCAACCATTCTTCGTTGAATTTCTTCCAAGCGCCCACTTGCACGAGGGCGGAATCTAAATCAAAACCGCTTCCCGTTTCGTAGCGGGTATGGTGATAACCCCCGTTAAGGAAGGTGCTGAAATCATTGTCGCTCTTCCAAGCGTCGGAGACGGAATGGGTAAGGAGTTCTCCTCCTTCGCTGGCCAAGGCCAAGCCTACGAGCGGCAATTGTCCGTACACTTCCATGTTGGCGCGGTCTTTTTTACCGGTCAACGTCCAGTTAACAGAAGAAGCACTGCCGGCCGTCGGGGTCAAGTCGAAGGTATAAACACCGATACGTTCTTGTCCTAAAGAGATAGTGCTGTTGATTAAGTCAGAAACATCTTCTCCTTGTTGGATGCCTGTCAAGTCTACGTCGCTGTGAGTTTTGACGACAACAGCGGAGTTGCTTTGCATCGCGGAAGCATCCGGAGTTAACAGAGCTGTTACATGGTCAAATTGAAAATCAATGTTGGTGTTGAAGTCCGCATTGATGGCCCACGTAGAGTTAAAGTTTTGGAACTGATTGAGTGTTTTGAAAGTGCTTTGAACTTTATCAAAAACGAGGTTGTTGGTTTCGGTGTAATCGTTAACCACGTTGGAACCGTAAAGAACGGTAGCATCACTTAAGTTAACAGCTCCACGCAAAACAACGGTATTGTTTTTGATGAGTTTATTTTTATCTTTTAATTCGGCACCGTCGATATAACCGCCATAGAGTTTCCCGTCAAAGGTCACTCCGTCTAACACCACGGTGTTGTTGGACGCGGAGTATACATCATCAATTTGATCAGCCCTTTGCGGGTCAGAAGTTTCTGTCTTTTGAACCCAAGAGTCATCTTCTTGCTTTTCCCAAGTAGTGGTAGTGGTGGTGGTCTCGAGACCGTTTTTATACACTTTTTCTTCGTTTTGGGCACCAGCATGGGCATCTTCGCCCGGATCAGAAACCACTGTATAATCTACTTCTACGATATAGGCGGAAAAACCACCCATTACGTTACCGGTAAAAGAACCGTTTTGAAGAAGAATACTATTCCCGTCGCTGTTTGTACCGGCAAGAGCCATTTCTTTTACTTCGGGAGCTTCTTCCCCTGTGCCTGTTTGAGAGGTGTAATACATAGACGCCCCGCCAAACAAAAGCCCTTTGTCGCTAGGCATATAGAGGAGGTTGTCCGTAGCCAGTTTGGGAGCGTTTAACACCCCGTTCATGAATTTTTTGGAGGAATTGGTAAGGGTGAGGGAAGAATCGGTAATGTTAATTTTGTTTCCGTCAGCTGTACCGGCTAAGTTTAAAGAACCGCCGAGTTCCGTCAGTCCACCCGTTAATGTGTTGAGGAAAAGGTTGTTGTTTCCTACGGTGGCCAACACAGAAGATTCGGAAGTGTTCGATAGGCCCAAACCCATATTAACGGCATAGATGGAACCATTCGTAACGGTAGAATTATCGATGGTTAAAGAGTTGCCGTTCGCATTAAGGGATTCGGATTGTACAGCCGCTGCATTGGTAATGGTACTGTTCCCCTTAATGGTAACAGTATTGTTATTAGCGTAGGACAAAGAAGTGCTACCGTCATCTAACCCGTGGTTTTCAGCCGCACCCAACACCGTAGTTACGGTGGAGTTTTCCACTACAACCGTATTATTGTTGGTGGTACTGGCACCGGCTGCACCGGCCACAGTTCCGTTAACGGTGGAATCTTTTACATATACAGTGTTGCCGTCGGCATAAGTATCAAGAGCTCCTTCGGTAGAGATATCATCAGTATCTAACTGATCTTTTACCATACCGCCGTATACGTTTCCGTTAATGGTGGAGCTGTTGGTAATGTTTACTTTGTTGTTGTTTGCAGTTCCGTGGGAGTATTCGGAATAACCGCCGTACACGTTACCGCCAACGGAAATGGAGGTCATTGAACCGGCAGGGAAGAAAGATTCACTTTTTGTTGTCACGCCATCAACGTTTGCCACGTTGTTGTTGGCGGACCCGCTACCGAAGCGGTCTGCCGGATTTCTGATAACGGCAGCTCCGCCGTAAGCGTCACGGCCGTTCAGATTTGCACTATTAAGCAAATTCAGCGTGTTTCCCGTTGCTTGGTTGTTCAGTACAGCACCGCCGGCAACGTAAGCGCCTTTACGGTAGTAATTCGGGTTAGAAGAATCTTCGTCTATTTCTTCTAAAACGTCCGAGTCCGTAATGTTAACATTATGTCCATCAATGGTTAACGTATTGTTGGTGGCGGAACCACGTTGCGAACCACCCCCTACAATTGCTAACGATTTGTTTATGTTTGTATCATCTGTTACTTCGCGCGATTGGCCATCTATAGAAGATTGCTGCCAGTTGATATCTAAATTCTGGCTTTGCGCAAAAACCGCAACCGATGACAGCAAACAAAAAACTGCCAAGAGAAGTTTTTTCATTATTCCTCCGGATGTAGAATTAAAAATCTATATACAACCATTATACAGAATTTGACGGAAATTGAAAGGTTTTTTTGCAAGAAAAATGATATTTGGGAACCTAGGGCAATTTTAGGTATAATACAAACTATGGAGAATCGATATTTAGACGGTACTTATTTAGCACAAAATCCTGGTTGGCATACGCAGGACGGGTTTTGGAAGCTCACTCACGTAAAACGTGCGTTGAAACGTGCGGAGTTGCCGGACGTAATAGAAACCGTTTGTGATATTGGCTGCGGCAGTGGGGAGCTCCTTCGGCGTTGGGCCGAAGAGGAACCCGGAATCTCTTTTTGGGGATACGAGCCCTCCCCTCAAGCATATGCTCTTTGTATGCAAAAAAAGCCGGACAACGTGGAATTTGTTCAGATGCCTTCTCCCGAAAAAGGAAAAGAGTTTGATTTGGCTCTCGCTTTAGATGTATTGGAACATGTCCCTAATCCGAAAGAGTTATTGGATGTATTGAAGAATACAGCTCCGCGGATTATTCTCCATGTCCCTCTTGAAAAGAATTTACGAACTTTCTTGTTCCCTTCTTTGCTTGAACGAGAACATCGTACAGTGGGTCATTTGCATTTTTATACTTGGTTTTCTTTAAAGAAAATGTTGCAAGAAGCCGGCTTGCGAGTGGTAGGCATGCATTATACCCACAAATACTTGGAGAGGCCACCCGTATTGAAAACAACTCGCAGCCAGGTGGGTATGTTCATTCGCAAAGCAATTCACTTTTTGCTGCCGCGTCCTTGGGCAGCTCTAACGGTTGGCGGATACAGTGTGATGTTGGTGCTAGAGCGGGAAGATTAACCGCGGTACAATTCGCGCAATAATTTTATTTCACGCGCATATCCTTCGAGTTCATTCGGGGTTTCCAAACAAAAAGGTAAATCTTTTAACGCAGGGTGATTGATAATGCGGGCCATGGCGTCTGTGCCTATTTGTCCACCGCCGATAACGGCATGGCGATCTTTATGGGCTCCGCGAGGATTTAAACTGTCGTTTAAGTGAACGGCTCTGAGGAGAGAAAGCCCGATCTGTTTATCAAATTCATTTAATGTGTCGTCTAACGTAGATAAAGAATAACCTGCATCATGGATATGACACGTATCTAAGCAAACCCCCATTTTTTCACTTAATTTCACGCCGTCCAAAATTCGTTTTATTTCATCAAAAGAGCGGCCTATTTCGCTTCCTTTTCCGGCCATGGTTTCCAAAAGGACGGTTGTGTGTTGATCTTTAGTTAAAATTTCGTTAAGGAGTTCAATAATCAGTTCCGTTCCTTTTTCCACGCCTTGCCCCACATGACTGCCGGGATGAAAGTTGTATAAGTTGTTGGGAACATACTCCATGCGGCGTAAGTCGTCGACCATGGTTTGTAATGCAAATTCTCTTGTTTTAAGGTCCGCAGAAGCGGGATTTAGCGTATAGGGAGCATGTGCTATGATAGGGCCAAATTGATGTTCTTTTAGCAGCTCGCACAAAGCCGAGGCATCTTTCGGGTCAATTTCTTTGGCTTGGCTTCCGCGCGGATTACGAGTGAAAAATTGGAACGTATTGGCCCCTATGGAAAGGGCCGTTTCTCCCATTGCTTTAAATCCTTTGGAACTGGATAAATGACACCCGATATAGAACATATTATTTGCCACCTATGCGTTTGATATCCGCAACCAGTTGCTCAGCATCTTCCTGGCGGGTTGCCCAACTGGTGCAGATGCGGACAATCGTGCGGTTTTTATCAGCCGCGCCGAAGTGGGCAAAAGCATATTGGTTTTCCAATTTTTTCAGGGCTTCGTTCGGCATGAGGAAAAATTGTTGGTTGGTGGGGGAATCGTTTAATGGTTCCCAACCGGCATCTAAACAGGCCTTGCGGATAAACAGAGCCATTTCGTTGGCGTGTTTAGCAAGAGAAAAATACAAGTTGTTTTCAAAAAGGGCCAAGAACTGTAATCCCAGTACTCTGCCTTTAGCAAGCATCGCTCCTTTTTGTTTCATAAAATAACGAAAATCTTTTTGAAGTTTCGGGTTAGGAATAACAACCGCTTCCCCTAAAAGAGCCCCTAATTTAGTTCCACCGATATAGAAGGCGTCGCAACAGGCGGCAATATCGGCAAGAGAAAGGTCGTTCTGCGGGGAGGCTAAGCCGTATCCCAAGCGTGCCCCGTCTATAAACAGGTAAAGGTTGTTGGCGTCGCAAGCGCGGCGGATAGCGGAAAGTTCCGCCTTGGAATAGAGAGTTCCGTATTCGGTAGGAAACGAAAGATAAACTAATTTTGGTTGGGGGGCAAATTCGGGGTTGTCATCTTGCCAGTGTTCTTTGCAAAGGTAATCGATTTGTTCCGCGGTGATTTTACCGTCTTTGGCGGGGGCTGTGAGTACGCGATGACCGGTAGCCTCGATAGCACCTGTTTCGTGTACATTAATGTGGCCGGAATCGGCCGAAATAACGCATTGATATGGGCGCAACATGGCGGCAACAACGGTTAAATTGGTTTGTGTGCCCCCACACAGAAAGTGGACTTCGCTTTGCGGTGCGTTACAAAGATTTTTGATAAGTTCGGCCGCTTGGTGGCAAAAAACATCTTGTCCGTAACCGGGGGCTTGTTCTAGGTTGGTTTGTACCAGTTTTTCTAAAATAGAAGGATGGGCTCCTTCGCTGTAATCGCAATTAAATCGGATCATAAAAACCTCGTGTGTAAAGCGACATTTTCCCTATTATAACTTTTTAACTCTTCTTTCGCCGTAAAAATTAAGGTTAGAAAAGAGAGTTTTTTTCTTGGTCTAAAAGCGGAACATTGTCCTCTTCTTTTAGGCGATTTTTTAAAGATTTTTCATGCTTAACGGATAAGTTTTCCAAATTAACGGCGGATTTAATGATCCCTCGTTTTCCCGTCAGCGTGGTTTCTGCATCTTGATATGCATTTTGTAATTTAGAAATTCGATCGCGGATATCGTCCATTTTTTTTGTAAATAAATCCACACGGTGATGCATTTCGCTCCCTACTTTTAGGATTTCGTCCAGCATCTGATTTGTTTTTTCCATACGCCATAATTGTTCTACAATTTGCATCACGGCAAATAGATTGGAGGCCGTAACAAGCGCGATGCTTTTGTTTTTGGCATAAGTATTTAAGGTGGGGTCCTTTTGCAGTGCCATAAAGAAGGCATGTTCGTTGGGGATAAACATAAACACAAAATCCAACCCATTTTTATGAAGTAAAGTTTTGTAATTTTTGCTGGATAAATTATCAATGTTGGCTTTAATGGCTCCCACCAAATCTTGCAAATGTTGCTCCTTTTCCGCTTCATCGGTAGCGGTGGCCCAGCGAGTATAGCTGTTGAGAGTCATTTTGGAATCAATTACAAAATGGCGATTATTGGGCAGATGAATGATAAAGTCCGGCAATTGGCGTCCGCTGTCTTCGGTTTGAAAGAAAACTTGTTTATCATAATCTTCCCCTTCTTTTAAACCGGCAGAAGCAAGCACATTTTCCAAAATAAGTTCTCCCCAACAGCCTTGTTGTTTGGGGCTTTTTAGGGCGGTGGCCAAATCGGCCGCTTCTTTGGAAAGATTTTCGTTGAGTTCAATGGTTTTGTTGAGTACGTTTTGCAAATCACCGTGACGGGTGGCACTTTCGGTACGGAAATCCCCCAACTGTTTGGTGAATTCCATCATCTTTTCTTTAATAGGGCTGAAAATATCGGCATTTTTGGTAACAAGTTCATTGCGCTGTTCTTTTAGCGATTCGGCAGCCAATTGCTTAAAAACTGCTTGAGATTTTTCCTGCAATGCGGCAAATTTACTGTCTTGTTCTTGTATGAGTTGGGTGATGTTGGCTTTGTGCTCAGCTTGCATTTTTTCCAAAGCGTCTTTACGCTCCGTTACTTTTACATTTTCTTGTTCGGCTTGTTGAAGAGCGGCTTGGGTTGTTTCTAATTTTTGTTGAAGGGATAAAAGTTCTTTTTTCTGTTCGTTTGAGGTTTTTTCCAGTTCTGCGGCGCGGCCGACGGCTTGTTGACTGACAATGAGCGACTGTTGTGCTTCTTGCAGTTTGGCGGAGAGTTCTTTGTTTTGAGTAGAAAGTTCCTCAAATTGTTTTATTTTAAAAGAGTCTTCCGCTTTGGCAGAAGGTTTAAAAAACCAAACCGAAACACCGGCCACAACACCTCCGGCCAGAAGAGCTAAAATAATAGAAAGAAAAAAAGTGGTATCCATAAAATCTCCTTGTTCTTCTATTAAAGCAAAAAGGAAGAAGAGTTTACAAATACCTTTTCTGTGGGGAAAATAAAACTCCCGACCTGATATTGGGTCGGGAGTTTTTTATTCGTTTGTTGTAATAAATTAGAACAAATAGCGAAGTTTCAACATACCTGTGTGGGAGTTGTAATCTTCACGGAAGTTTCCTTCATAACCGAGCGAGGCTTCTACGTTGTCCGCTACTTGCGCCGTTACAGAGGCGCCGGCTTCGAACGATAAGCGATGTAAGCGTTCGCCCGTTACATTGTACCCGCTGGCATTGGGCAAGGTAACGCGGCTGTTGGCTTCATCACTCAGCAAGTCGTAAGAGATACCGGCATGGAATCTGGGCAACAAGCTAAGCGTAGAAGAAACGCGTTTTTGTGTTTGCAAATCTACACCCAAAACGGCGGTCAGATAGTTATCTTGAGAGGCGGAAACGGATTGGTCAGCTCCGTCCGTATAGCTTTCTTGCTGCAAGTTCATGTAGCGCAAGGCAAAGTTCGGGCTGAGCCATTCATTTACGTCGTAACCTGCCGTGGCTTGGGCGGCATAGGTTTTTACGTGGTAGTTGGCATCCACTTCAACGGAAGAAACATATTTTTCTTCTTCGTATTTGGAATCGCCGTAAGCCAAGGTACCTTGTATATAGAATTGGCTGGGACGATATTGCCCGTAGAGGAAGAAAGTGTTTCCGTCAATGCGATCGTGGCGCAAGAAAGAAGATACATTGGTGTGGGTGTAAGCATAACCTAACCCCACTAAGGTGTTATCGTCTAACTGTGTATCTACCCCAAAGGAAAGACCGGTGCTTCTGCCAGTGAAGGCGGCAGAATCGGAGGTATTTTCTTTGTGGGATTTATTAGCTAAACCTTGTAGCCAGACCGCATAATTTCTTTCGTTTTGCAGGTTACGGCTATTGCCTAAGGCATACATGGACGGAGCTTTGGAGGCAGCATCATTCATACGGGTTTGTAACACATTGAATACTTCGCGTGTAACAGAGCCTTGAACAGCTTGCTTGGCAGAGGCCGTTTCGGGGGCCAAGGCAGTGGTAGCTTTTACGGCAGCAGCCGTATCGGTTTGAGCCAAGGTATTGATAACATCGGCCACTTCGTTGGCTTTGGCGCTGCCCAAATCAGAAGAGGAAGTGAAAGCATCGATAACTTCCAAGTTGTTGGCATTACCACCGGCTTCGGTGATAGCTTCCGTTTGTTCTTCTTGAGATTTGCGAACAGCGGTTACTTCGTTGGTTGTGGCATCGAAAGAGACGTTATATAAGGCATTGGTAACGTCTGCCATGGCAAAAGTACCGTTCGTTACTTCGGTGCCGTTGGTTAATTGTTGAGTTACTTCGCCAGCCGTGGCAAAATCCGTAGACACGGTGACGATCAAGTTAGCCGTATCGGTAGTGTTTTCCCCTACGGTTACGGAATTGGCTTTTAAGTTGCCCATTGTGTCACTGGCTAAGGTAACACCTAAAGTTGTTCCGTTAGCAAAAGCAATAGAATCGGCTTCAATGCTGCCTAAGCCTAAGTTTACGGTGGCTCCGTCGGTTACGTTTACGGAACCCGTACCCGTGATGCCGCCTTCAAAGGAGGCCGTTCCGCCAATGTTTAAGGTTCCCACGTTATGGATATCATTGGCAACACCGGCAGCCGTATTGCCCGTGAAGGTGTTGGTGCCGGCCAAAGTTAAGACAGAAGCATTGTAGATAGCTCCGCCTTCTCCGTCAGCTTTGTTGTTGGAGAAAGTGCTATTGGTAATGTATGCAGAACCAGTGGCATTAGTGCTGTTATAAAAGTTGTTCCAAATGGCGCCACCATTTCCGTTGGCAGTATTTCCTGTAAAGGTGCTGTTGGAAATATCCAAAGAAGCATCGATGTTTACCGCCGGAGCATTTTCGTCGCGAGTGGCAATAGCTCCACCCACAGAAGAAGAATGGTTAGAAGTGAAAGTGGAATTGGCAATAGTTATTTTCCCTTCTGCTCCTAAGAAGAGTGCACCACCGCCACCTCTATTGTCGTTGTTATTACCCAATACTTGGTTGTCAGTAAAGGTAACGTTATCCACGGTAGCTTTTTCCATCAAAGAAGCCGCACCGCCGGCAGCATCGTCGGTAGAACCGGTGTTGGTGGCAGAGTTAGCGGTGAAGGTAGAATCTTTTAAGGTCAATTCAGCAGCGTTCTTGCCTAAATATAACGCACCACCGGAGACGGCAGTCCCTTCTACTTTGTTAGAAGTAAAGGATGCTCCGGTAATGGAGTTGGTCCCTTCCAAGAATAAAGCACCACCCCAATCGGATTCATTTCCGGTAAAGGTTGCACCTTGTTCAATGGTTAAGTTCCCTTTGTTGTAAATGGCACCACCGTCATACCCGTCGGTAGTTACTTTGTTGCCGGAAAAAGTGCTGTTTCCGGAAATAACTAAAGTTTCGTTGTTGTAAATAGCACCGCCGGCCGTAGAGGCGAGGTTGTTGTTAAAAGTGCCATCTTCTACTCTGATTTTGCCATTTTGGTCGTTGAAAATAGCCCCGCCTTGTTGGGCAGAGTTTTGCGCGAATGTGGAATCTTCCACATTCACATAACCAGCAACTTCTTTGCTGTTGTAAAAGTTGTTCCAAATAGCTCCACCTTTACCGGAGGCGATATTTTTTTCAAAAATAGTTTCTTCGATATCTAAAGAGGCATCTTTATTATCGGCAGGAGGTTGGGTGCGAGTGGCAATGGCACCGCCGTCCGTGGCAGAAACGTTTTCCGTAAAACGAGAATCTTCGATTTCTACTTTCCCTTCTGCCCCGATAAACATGGCTCCGCCGCCACCTAAACCGAGATCAACGGAAGAAACGGTTTTGTTACCGGTAAAGGTAACATTGTCTAATTCTGCCTTTTTTAATAAAGCGACAGCTCCGCCGGCCGCATCTTCTTCTTCATTAAAGTTGGTAGCCGTATTGTTGGTGAAAGAAGAATTTGTTAGAGTCAAAGATCCCGCTTTGTTACTTAGATAGAGGGCTCCACCACCATAATTCCCCGTTACGGAGTTCCCATCGAAAGAAGAATTATTGATAGAGTTATTCCCTTTCAAAAACAAGGCACCACCGGCTCCTCCATCGTAATTTACGGAATTGTTATTAAATTGGGAATTGTCTACCGTTAAAGAGCCTGAATTGTTGATAGCTGCACCATCATCAACGGAAGAGGAATTGTTATCAAAAACAGCATTTCCCGTTACCGTCAATGAGCCGGTATTTTCCACTTGATAAACCCCGGTTGTTTGATTGGAAGTAGCGGCAGAATCTGTTCCTGTTACCGTTTTTTCTCCGGTTACTGTTTCCGCCGCATAGCTGGGAACAGCATACGACGAAAACAAGCTAGCACTCAATAACAATGCTAACGTCTTTCTTGCAATTGTGTTCATTTATTCTCCTGGTTGTTTTGGGGTACTGTGGCTTTGGCTTTTGAAGAGGAGATGCGAGAAGAAAAACAGAGTCAGAAATCAAAAAGCAGCCAGGTAGTTTTTGTAAACAAAAAATCCCTGAGTATGCAAAATGCACAGTGTCCCAAAGATTCCTACAGTACTATTTAATTATACTAAATTGTTAACAAAATTTCTTTTGTATAAAGGGCTAGTTTCTCTTGGTATCTAAGATAGGAAGGAGAACCCAAAAACAGGAAGAAATTTTTTCGAGATAAGTCTGTCCATTTCCCTCCCTTTGTAAGGAAGGTTTTTAGGGAAAGTTTCCCCGTAAAAACGGGATAAATTCCTTTAGAAAAGAAAATTTGTTTTTTCTCTTTTTCTTGAGGTAAATTTTCTGGAATAAGGGGGGGAGGTAATTCTCTTCCCAAAGCGGCACTGTATCGTTCAAATACGACTTGCTGAAACATGGGCCAATCTTTTTTAAGAAGGGCCTCTTTTTCTAAAAAAAGATCTGGTACCCAAAGGTGGCAAGTGGAAAATTTTTCGGCTTGTTCCAATGCCTGCTGGGTATAGATTTGCCAGTAAGTCGCTATGGCTTCATCCTCTAACGTAAAAGGCCATGCAAAACCAAGGCTTTTCCCCTCTTGAAAAGAGCGGGCATGCGTGGCTTCGTGAAGCCATAGGGGAAGCAGGCAGGAAGCTAACTTTTCTGCGGACGGTTGCGTGGCTTGTTTCGTCCATTGTTTTAGGAGTCGTTTTGAAATCAGAAAATAGTTTTTATGTTCGTCCCATTTGGCTAAAACTCCCTTTGGTAATGAAGAGGGTTTAATTTGTGTTGGGGCATTGGACAAAAGAGAGGAAGGAATGTTTGGTATTTCTTTAGCCAAAGGTGCGAATAAGGTAAAAGCTCCTTGCGCAATATGATGAGGATTTGCTTTTTGCGCAAAACAAGGGATTGCAAAGATGAAATAAAAAATAAAAATAATAAACCGCATAATTTTATTGTAGCATGCAGAGAAAACAAAAAACACCCTTTCGGGTGTTTTTAAATGGTGCCCAGTATAGGATTTGAACCTATGACCTTTCCCATGTCAAGGGAACGCGCTACCCCTGCGCCAACTGGGCTAAAGCGATTGTGACTACATATTTATTATACAAAATAACCTCACTAATAGCAATTTCCTCGTCGGAGAGTGGCTTTTAAAGGTCCCAACATAATTTTTAATTTTAAAACTTCGCTTTTTGTTGCTGATGGCCTCAATATTAACCATTATTAACCGAAATTAACCAATTTTGGGCCATATTTGGGCAAAGGTTGTGCAGTGATTTTACCAATACAATTTTAGTAAATTTAAACAAAAATGGGCCAAATTTTTTATTTTCAGCCCAAATAAGCGGTTTTGAAGCACTTCATAATTTAAATTTAAAAGAATTTAACACAGGAGACAGAGCCAAAATAGAAGATAATACATCAAAACAAGAGCCTAAAGTCCGTTGGACTAAGTTATTAAAGCCCATTTTTAAGACTAATGCCAATAAAAACAAGACCCGTTGGACATTTTTATTGAAGTAGAGATGTTTTAACCTGTTTAGAAACCTCTAATTGCTGAAAGCACCATTAGGGGTTTTCTAAATACAATTAAAATGTTTGTGGTATTATCCCAAAAGCTTGATTTCTAATTCTTTTTTCAAGTTTTGATAGTTGGGACATTTTTGTTGTAATAATTTAAAGAAGTCCTTATTATGTTGCTTGTGGTAAAAATGGCATAACTCATGTGTTATCACATAATCAATGCAACGCTTAGGTGCTTTTATTAAATCAATATTTAATACTATTTCATTAGAAGAGAGAAAACTGCCCCAACGTTTAGACATTTTTCTTATTTTTAAGTTTTTTGCTGTGATTATATGATTTGGAAATAGTTTTAAGCAGGCCTCCAACCTATCTCTAAAAACATACTCTGCTCTTCTTTTTAGAAAAATACCAATAATATCAGCAATATTCCCTGTAGATTGGACCATTATTTTATTAGCTGCAAAACAAATTTTTTCGGGATTCTTCTTTTGTATAATCAGTTGATATCTTCTTCCTAGATACAAAATATCGCTACCGCTAGAAAAAGATTGCTTTTTGAATTTAAATTGCTTAAAAAAGTTCTGTTGTTCAGCTATCCAGTTTGATTTTCTTTTTAAAAAACCCTTTTTGGCTTTTTCTGATGCTTCTTTTGGCATTTTTAATAGCACTTTACTGGATGGAAAAACCGTTAAGGAAAAGCTTTTTCTTTTTTCCTTAATTTCTTCATATACCACTTTTTTATTATTCAAAATAATAGTTTTAGTCATTTTTGGTGGCCAAAGTCCAAGTATTTTCCACAAGGTTTTCTATAAAATCAATGCTTATGCTAATTCCTAACTTTTTTTTCACTTCATCAAATAGAAAATCTTCCATTTGGTCTATTACAGAGCGTTTTACTTCAATATTTTCACGCCAATCTACAATTTTTTCTCTTTGGATAATATTAAACAGGCTTTCAGCAATAAAAGTTAAGGTTTTTTCATCAGCTTGGGAAGAAAGATCTTGCTTTATTTGTCGATAATACGGATGTAACGATTTTTTTGCTCTGATATGTTCAGGAATATCATTATCCTCATAATCATCAACTTCTTTCTGAACCTTTTTTGTCTGCTCTAACAAAGCTTGAAGGTCTTCTTTTTTGGCTGTTTTCAAATCAAAAATGATTTGTTGAATTTGTTTGCTGAACTTTTCATAAAAAATAGGGTCTTGTTCCCATCTTTCCGATATGGTCTTTTGAGTTTGTGCCGCAATAGCCTCTGCTTTAGATCGCGCAGAAAGGCCATTTTTCTCATCTTCAATAAATCGATTAAACTCCGATATATCCGTCAAATTAATGGGCTTGGAAAGAATTTCTACTCCTTGAGCTTGTACATACTTATCTAAAATTTTCCGGATTTGATCTTCATATTTAGAAAAATCAACCCGTTCAGCCATAACGGTTTGTGTGATTTTTTTAATTTCAATGAATTTTTTTAAATCTATAGATATTTCTTGTAATTCATCAGAAGAAATTTTTTCATAAAAATCCGGTAAACTTCTACACACATTCAACTCTTTAACCATTGTGCTTACATCTTCATAAAACTTCTTCCTTCTGTCGGTATCCTCTTTTAAGAAAGAAACATATTCTTCATAACTGCTACCATCAGGAATTTGTTTAAAAGTATCTAAGATTTTTTGGTGGATTTCTTGTAAGTCACAGGTTTTCTCCTCTGTGTTTAATAATGCTTTTTCTATATCTTTTTCATCGAAATTGGAAAATAATTCCAAAGCATTTTTAAGGTTTTTGGCATTTTTAGAATAGTCAAAGATAAAACCATTCACTTTCATTTGCTTTCCGACTCTCCCTTCGTAAATACGATTTACACGGGCAATCGCTTGTAAAAGGTTATGGTCTTTTAATTGTTTTGCTAAATACAAAGCTGTATTTACAGGCGCATCAAACCCTGTTAAAAGTTTATCCACCACGATCAACAATTCACAACCCTCTGGTTCTTCTTTGAAAGAGCGAATCTGAGCTTGTTCGTATCTTTCCAAAGAGCCGTGTTGCCTTTTTAACTCTCCTAGAAAATCTGCAATATCTCTTTTATGCTCTGCCAAGGTGTCTTCAGCTTCATCAGTTTCATTGGAATCAGAAATAATAACACTACTCTTAATTCCATCTAATAAATCAAGGGCTCTTTTAAAGCAAATCGCAGCGTATTTTGAAGGTAAAACGGCTTGAGCTTTCAGCCCTGTATTTTGAAAGTTTTCCTTGAAATGTTTATGCACATTCAAAGCGATCATTTCAACGCGTTGGCTGGTTTCTTCTATAAGTTTTGAACTGACAAATTTTTTAGAAAGTTCTGCTTTTTCCTCTACAGATAAAGGTGAAGCAATTTGGTCAAAAAATGCATCCATTGCCTGATTAGCTTCTTGCTCTACAAACAAACCTTGGTAAACCAAAGGCAAAACTGCGCCATCTTGCTGCGCTTCAGATATTGTGTAAGAATCAATTAATCCACCAAATTGCTCTATAGAGGTGGCTTTGTCCTTTTTTAAAAGCGGAGTCCCTGTAAATCCCAAAACACACGCTTTGGGTAGCATTTGGAGCATTTTTTCGCGCCCTACACCGCCTTGGGTGCGGTGAGCCTCATCCACCAATACAAAAATATCTTTGTCCCCATCTACATAAAGAGGATTTTTCATTTCAGCAAACTTATGAATGAGGGTGGTTACCACATCTCCGGTTTTGTTTTGAATCAATTCTTTTAAATGGTCTGCTGATTTGGCTTGTTCCACACCTTTTTTAATATTACAGGCGGCAAAGGTATCACGGATTTGTTTATCCAATTGGGTTCTATCGGTTACTACAATAATACGAGGATTATTTACTTGTTCAATTAGGTTTTTAACAAGCATTACCATGGTTAAACTCTTACCGGAGCCTTGAGTATGCCAAACCAAGCCGCCTTGCCTTTTATTGTTTTCTAAACTTTTTACTTTTTCAAGGATGCGCTTAATAGCGTAATATTGCTGATAGCGGGCAATCTTTTTGACATTGTTGTCATAAACAATAAAGTTCTTAACAATATCCAATAAATGTTCCGGCTTTAGCAAACAAAAAATACCCAAGTTTTGGGAATTGAAAGGAATATCTTTTTGTTGGTAAGCCGTTCGTGATAAATCTTGTACTATTGCCTGTAAATCTTTACTAGAAATAGATTTGTTTTGAGTTTCAAGAACTTCATTTTTCACTTGAGCAACAAAGTCATTTTCGCCACGTACTTTCCATTCAGAATAAAACGAAGCAGGTGTCAGCATTGTTCCATATTTCAACTCTTTACGATTGGTAGCCACTAAAATCTGTGGAAACAAGAAAAACTTAGGAACTTGGCTTCCCTTTTGATTACGTAACATTTGCCCTATAGCATCATTTACCGATACCGAAGGTTTTTTGTTCTCTATTACTGCCAAGGGTATGCCATTGACAAAAAGTACAATATCCGGACGACGATTAGCCTCTTCACTTATTTCAAATTCAGAAGTTACATGAAAATCATTTTTTGTCCAATCTTCAAAATCAATAAATCGCAATTGGGGGGATTGCTTTTTCCCATTGATAAACTCTTGTACGCCGCGCCCTGCTATTAAAGTGGTATATACATTTTCAGAAGCTTGAATAATGCCATTGTCTAGGCGTAGCTTTTCTAAATCAGCCAGAGCCTCATAAATGCTTTGATCGGAAATATGGTCCGCATTGATGCGTCGTAAGGCCTTAAAAGCAATATCTTTTAGAATATACTCCTTGGTATTGTTTTTACGCATTTCCCGTACTTCTTGACGGGTTAAATAGCGGTAATCCATATTTACCAACTGAATAAGGGCTGGTATCTGGCTGGAGTTGGCTTCGTCTAAATCGGGGAGATGGTAAAAAGTGTTGTTCATTTTGCTAAAGTTCCTTTCTTTTGTATTGCTTGGACTTGCTTAAGAGTATCTATTGAAATTCTTTCGATGCTATCCAACTTTTCTATATCTTTCACCTTATTTTGTGTATCTAGTGAAATCTTTTCAATATTATCTAGTTTTTCTACGGCATTTATCATTTGAGCGTTGAGAGCATTATTATACTGCTGATTGTCTTTTTGTTGGCAACTATAAATACATACAGAAGTTACCAACCCTACAATAATTCCTATAATTACCCAAAAATTTGTGGTTTTGTAGCGTTCTTGATCCAACAAAGCTTCTCTTTCTTTGTTGCACCCTTCAAAACTTTTATGACCCTTCTTTGTGTATGGGTAGAAAAACAAACATTTGGTTTTAAGGTTGATAGAATGGCTTCTTTCTTGTTCTTCTTTGAAATTCCATAAATCATGCCAACATGCTAAATAATCTTCATCGGGAGCTTCTGGCATGTCACCCATTTGGAAAACATCTTTTAAGCAATAGTTTCTTTCCCCGCCTGCATAAACACTTCTTTCAGCTTGTAGCAATTCTAAAGCACAAGGGCCATTCATTACTTTTCTTGTTTTCAGAATGTTTAAATTTTTCTCGTATAGTTCTTTCCATGCCTTTTGTGCTTTTTGCTCTTTACCAATGAAGGAGAAATCATTTTTTTCAGCAAGTTTCCTTTCTTGTGAAGACAAAATATCTTCACAAACATCCAAATTATGGTCTAATCCATTAAAAGCAACTTTTTCTTTTCGTCGTACACAGAAAGCACAATTTAAACAACATTTCTTCATTCTATTTTCCTTGCTTATCTTTGGTTAATTCATTCACAAAATCCGCAATAAAGAAGAGAGCTTTTCTTCTATTCTCCATTTGATTTGCAAGATTATTTTCCGCTAAAAGTTCGTTAATTAAATATCTCTTTTGATAATCCGATAGGTACGGAGTCATTAAGATACTTTCTATTTGTTGATGTGTTGTTTGGTTGATTTGTTCTTTATTAAAATCAACTTTTGCTTTTCCAAGTTCAATCAAAATTTTGTTAATATCATGCCATGTTGTCATAATTATATTTTCAACCTCACTTTTCCAGTTAGAAGGATTTGCATAAGGCCCTTCTTTTGCTCTTCCAATTTAGCAAGTTTTTGCTTTAACAAATCTATTTCTTTATCACAAAAAGATAACACTTGAGAAATAGCTTGTTGTTCTTTGATTGAAGGAAGCGAAATTTCTGATGAAAGTAATCCTGCTAAATCCAAATTCCTTCTAACAATGCTTGCTCCTATCTCCGAATTTATTTTATATAGATATAACATCTTGGAGGTAGTCATAAAATAACGTAAAAAATTGAAGATAGCAATAGTTTTATTAACATTGAATATTTTATAAGCGGGGCTTACAATTCCTACATCTTGTTGAAAAAAACCAATTGAACCCATCCATAGATTCATAGGGCTGAATACTATATTTTCTCTTCTTAAAATTTTATACCCAACATTATTTTCGCTAGCTATCTGTTTGTCAAAATACTCCTGTTGCGAATATATTCCTTGTTTTGTTACTGACATAATGGGATACTGATTATTGGAAGTAGTTCTTTCATCAATTTCGCAAAGGAAATTCCTTAAGCGTATTTTTTTCCACGGATCAGTAAAACCTTTGAGGCGGGTGCGGCCAGTAAGGAGCTGCTGCATTAAATACTTCTTTTGCAGTTCTTTTTGCTCAATTAATCGCTTGGTAAGGTCTATTGCCTTATCCCACGTCTCTAACACCTCCACAATCTTCCGCTGTTCTTCAACAGGCGGGAGGTGTATTTCTAGTTTTTGAATTAAGGAGAAACTAATTGAAAAAACTTTAGTTCCTTGGGAAATAGCCTTCAACCTTTTAGAGACAAATGGGTGTTTAAGTAAATATCTTCCAAAGCCTGGAATTAATTGACTGGAATCAATGGGTCTAAGGGCAATTGTATGAAGTCCTGCAACAATTTTTTCATTACTAATGGTAGCAACTTCTACGCTTTTTCCAACCCCTTCATAATCTTCAGAAGCATCTGTAATGATAAGATCTCCCGTTTGAAGCAGGTATTTTTTCTCATTGGAAATGGAAGTAGAATCAAACAAAAATGGCAAGTAAGTTTGTCCAGAAATCATTTCTGGAATTTCATTCGTATGTATGTCTCCGTAATGAATATATTTTAAGCGTTGCGGTGTTTCCGTTAGGAATTCCCGCGAATAACTTAAATTACCCAAAGGAGCATACACTTGCTTAAGTATTTTGACTTGCCAATTATTTTTGTTCATGACTATAATCTTTAAGTATATTTTGAATCTTAGAATCAAATTTTCTCATAGAAAAGAAAAATAGGGTGCTTAGTAACAAAGAACAAATCCCCTCAAGACAATATTTATTACAGAAAAATGTAATTGCTAACAATAGCCATAAGGTAAAATTTCCCCTAGAAAAAGCATACTCTCTAGATAGAGTATATAAAAATGGGTTATCTTTTTTAGCCAAATTAAAAGCAGTATAGTTCTTGCTTATTTCTGAAATTAATCCTATTTTTTCACATACATTCTCAATAACAACAGAGGAAAATCTGTTAATAATAACTCCGACTTCGTATATAACACCAAACAGCAATACGGAAAAGAGAAATTGCCACTGAACTAATAATTCATGATAAGCTATTATTTTAATCCATGAAGGGAATGTAATATATAACATGCTTGCTAAAAACAACAATCCTAATAAAAAAATATTTATCAGATTATAAAAAGGGATTTTAGTTTCCATAATCAAAAGCTCCTAATTTAACATCTAAATTTCCATTTTCATCGATTGTTAACAAAATGTTCCCATCTTTGCGGGTTGTTACAACATAACGTTCTTCCCCGTTAATGAACATCCCACGACCCTTGTAATTAGTTGTTGTATTCAATTGGGTATCGTGTTCTTTAGCCTTATCGGAAACAACAGTTAATCGCGGATTGGCCACATGGAAAAACTCTGGGCAGAAATCACTATCTCTTCCATGGTGTGGAGCAAGTAAAACATCGCAGTCCTTTACAGAAGTGCACATAGTAGGGCCTTCCGCTACCCACGTTTTCAAAATTTCTTTGTTATTATCCCCTGTTAGAATTACCTTTCTTCCCGCGTAGGATAATACTATGATTGGTGAAAAAGTATTTAGGTCTTCCAATTTGTGATAAGATAGGTCGCTGTGAATACCAAATGATACACCTCCGTTGTAAGATGGGGAAGTGGGGGACTCTATATCTGCAACAGGACTTGAATAATTATTATTCATTTCATTTGCTATACGAAAAAGTTCGCGATCCTCTTCTCGTTGCGCCTGAATCGGAAAAGCCTCGCGTTCTCTTCTAAGAACACGAGGTCCTAAAGATGAGTTCAAAAGGGTTGGCAGGTCCAAAATATGGTCCTTGTGAGGATGTGTAATAATCAAATAATCAATTTTCTGTCCATTTCTTTCTAGTCCATAATAATGATTAATATAATTCACGACGCTTTCTTGCTCATCACTACCAACATCAACAAGAAAGTGTTGATTATTAGGTGTAATAATGTGAGTGCATGATCCATGTCCAACATTAAAAAAGGTAATTTGTAATTTTTTTGCTGCCATCTCTATTTCTCCTCATCGTATTTTAAACTAAACAGATTAACTTCTATTGCGGTTTGTGCAGGTGGAGTGTTTTTGTTAAATTTTGGAGAAAATTTCTTATACAAAAATAGTTCTATGCCATCTCTATCACTCTGTTTGCCAACTACAGCATAAGAGGCTTTCATTTTATATTTTGCGACATGGGATTTGAGTTCCAAATTGTTTTCATATGCAGATAAATGATCAACTAAGCGCTCACGGATATTTCCTTGTCCTACATATCTAACTTTATAAGTTCTATCTGCTTGTAATGTGCATAAAGCATATACTCCGTCTTTGTCGGGTGCATTCTTTGCTTTACTTTCTGTATATGGCTCAATTTTATACCAATCTAATTCCATTTTTACTACTCCTCGGGGCATCCGTGCCCCTTTTATTTTAATTTAACCATGGTGTCGTATAAGTAAGAAATCTATTTCAAAATCTCCGCTAAGTATTTTTGCATTTGTTTTTCTACGTCTTTTAGTTCTCTATCAATGTGGGCGATCTCGGCTTGGACGGCTTTAATGTCCACCGGGGCTTCTTCTTCAAACGTATCCACATAGCGCGGTATATTTAAGTTAAAATCGTTCTCTTCTATTTCTTTGAGCGTAGCTTTATGGGAATACTTTTCTACCTCTTTGCGTTTAGTGTAGGTATCCACAATTTTGGCGATGTGTTCATCAGTCAGCTCATTTTGCGCTTTCGCGGGCTTAAACTCCTTACTGGCGTCAATAAATAACACGTCCTTGCGGTTTTCGTTTGCACCGCCTTTTTCACGGCTGCGGTCAAAAATCAAAATAGCTACCGGAATACTTGTAGTTGTAAACAAATTAGCAGGCAAACCGATAACAGCGTCTAACAAATTTTCTTCAATAAGGGAGGTACGAATAATGCCTTCCTTCCCGCTACGAAATAAAACCCCATGGGGAACAATAACAGCTACGCGCCCTGCCTGTGGCTTGGCCGTTTCTATCATATGGCTGATAAAAGCATAATCACCTTTGCTGGCGGGGGGCATACCACGATGGAAGCGATTGTATTTGTCGCTTTCCAAGTGTTTTTCACCCCATTTATCTAAAGAGAAGGGGGGATTTGCCACCACCACATCAAATTTCATTAAATTATCATCTTCCAGTAAAAGCGGGTTATTTAAAGTGTCTCCCCATTCCAAACGAGCGGAGTCTTTTCCGTGTAAAAACATATTCATACGAGCCAAGTTGTAGGTGGAGCCTGTTTTTTCTTGACCATACAAAGCATAATCTTTGGATCCTTGCGTTTCAATTTCTTCCCCTGCTAAAAGTAAGAGAGAGCCGGACCCTGCTGTCGGGTCACAGATGCGATTGCCCGGTTTGGGTTGAGCTAATTTAGCCAGCAGTTTTGCTACTTGGCGAACAGTAAAGAACTCTCCCGCTTTTTTTCCAGCATCGCTGCCAAAGCGTTGGATAAGATACATATAGGAATTACCTAAAATATCATCTTCCACTTCTTTTAAATCAAGGGTGTAAAAATCTTGAATTAAGTGGCGTAACATTTTGTTCTTTTGGCTGGTGTCCCCTAAGATTTGGGAATTGAAATCCACTAAAAACAAATTTTCTAGGCGTTCTTGGTTGGCGTTTTCAATGGCGTGCAAGGCTTGGTTTATGATTTCTCCGATATTATCTTTGTTTTGCTGCTCATAAATATCGTAAAAACTGGCTCCTTCCGGAATAGAAAAGCGGGCATTACGCATTTTGAGAGCGATACGTTCTTTATCATTTCCATAGCGTTCTATTAATTTATTTTTTTCTTTCAAATGAAGGTCACTAATATATTTATAGAACAAAAAGGCCAAAATGTAGTCTTTAAATACTCCACCATCTACCGTTCCGCGGGAAGAATCCGCAGCGGCCCAGAGTTTGTTGTTTATTTCGTCTTGTGTATATTTCATAAATCTCCTATATTTGTGCTACAACGGCATCTAAAAGTTGAGAATTAAGTTCCATTTTTTTATTCAAAAGTTCTTTTTGTTTCATCAGACAAAAGTATAATTCTGCAATTTTCTTTTGTTTTTGTAATGGCAAGGCTGGTACCAAAAGTTCTTCTACGGCTTCTTTTTTTATGGTTTTGAGCGTGTCAAAGGCATTTATACGTTGCTGTAAAGCCTTTTGCCCATGCTCTGAATTTAACCAAAATGTTAAAAATTCGGGCAAAATAGGAGCATTTTTTTTGAGACGAATCACCCAAAGAGATGCTGCAGCCAGAGCGTTTTCTTTTGGAGTGTCCTTAAATAAAGCCGCTTTAAAATGAACGCGGTTGGACAAGAGAACATCTTGATCCCTTAGTAAATTGGTGTTTCTAGCAAGTTTGACGGAAACTTTACTTAACTCCTTAAAATTCTGCTGAAAAACATTACTTGGCAAAACCATATTTGCATTAGGTAGCCCCTCCTGTTCATTTTTGCTACGAACAGAATACCCGCTGTAAACTTTTGCTATAGATGATAATTTTATTTTCATAATCTTGTATTATATTTATAATACCATAATTTATATTGTTTTGTCAAGTGCCATTATAAAAATAATACCACTTTCTCTATGTTTGCCCTGTATAATATATTCTAACAGGGTAAAAATAAAAATGCAAATTACGTCTAAAAAACAAGGGAATAAAGAGTCGGCAAAGGTATTTTCCACGTATACAGCATATATTTTCCAAAACTTTGTTTAAATTTAAAACAAGTGGCAAAGGGGGAACTGATGGATTATTTTATGTATACGGTTATGGCTTTTCTAAATACAATTCACTTTATATGTGTTGTTTTTCTGCTTTCTTTCTGGCTGCAAGAATTGATTAAAAAATAACTTATCAAACAACAGCCCGCTCCTCCGCCCTCAACCGCCTTGGTTGGGGGTGTTTTTTATCGGTTAATGTGCATTTCTAACTATTAATTCAGTTTCCAGTTTAAATTTATGTGGCCTATGCTGCACGAATTTAAAACAGAGGAATTGGATTATGTTTGATAAGTTTACAATGTATGCAGATAGAGCAGATTTTAGTCGTGTAGCTAGCCCGATAGAATTAAATAATAAAGAATGGTTAATGAAACACCCACCGCAGTATTTTCCCAAGGTTAGTTATTGTTCAGGTAGTTATTTTGGAAATTCATTCAAAATAGAAGTCTCTATACCTAAGATTATATACGGCAATAATTTCTTTGAAACCCAAGAAAACGATTTTGAAGAATTTCTGGATAAATTAACTATACAGCTTGAGAAAATGGGGTTTTGTATTGGGAAAGACATGCTCCGCTATAACCAGTCTATTTACAATATAGAAATCGCTAAAAACTGCATTTTAAGTAATGTTGCAACTTCTGCTGTGTTGGGAAATGTGTATAGGAGCAAGCCTCCAAGACCGCAAATGAAATTAGTAGGTAAGGATTGGATACCAGGAGAACAAGTCAGATTTATCGGTGCTAGTCATGAAATAACCTTCTATGACAAATACCTT
>JAZNNM010000005.1:0-67165 GCA_045580265.1 Elusimicrobiaceae bacterium
TTAAACACGTGGGCTGATTATACAAGGAGAAAGTCTCATGAAACGATTGGTATTATTAATATGTGCTTTTGTTTTTATGTGCTTAGGAGCACTGCCGTTGCAAGCGCAAGTCCCTGATATCATACGCGCCGCCAGGGAAGGCCGTACCAAAGTAGTCAAGAAACTGATCGCTGCCGGAGCTGACGTTAATGCCCAAGATAGAGTCGGCACTACGGCCTTGATGGAAGCTGCCAGGGGCGGCCACTCCAGAGTTGTCAAACTACTCATCGCTGCCGGGGCAGACGTTAATACCCAAGATAGCATCGGCATCGGCATTACGGCCTTGATCGGAGCCGCCAGGGAAGGCCACTCCAGAGTTGTCAAACTACTCCTCGCTGCCGGAGCTGACGTTAATGCCCAAGATAGAATCGGCACTACGGCCTTGATCGGAGCTGCCAGGGAAGGCCGTACCAAAGTAGTCAAGAAACTGATCGCTGCCGGAGCTGACGTTAATGCCCAGGATTACAGCGATACTACTGCCTTGATCACAGCCGCCAGGGGCGGCCACTCCAGAGTTGTCAAACTACTCATCGCTGCCGGAGCTGACGTTAATGCCCAGAATGGTCGCGATTCTACTGCCTTGATCAAAGCCGCCAAGGAAGGCCGTACCAAAGTAGTCAAGAAACTGATCGCTGCCGGAGCTGACGTTAATGCCCAAAATAGAATCGGCACTACGGCCTTGATCGGAGCTGCCTTCTTCGGCCGTACCAAAGTAGTCAAGAAACTGATCGCTGCCGGAGCTGACGTTAATGTCCAAGATATCGTCGGCACTACGGCCTTGATGTTAGCTGCCCTGACCAACCACATCGAAAGCGTCAAGTTACTTATCGATAGTGGGGCAAACATCAATGCCAAGGATGTATACGGCTTCACTGCCTTAATATACGCTGCTAGGAAAGGTCACGCTGAAGTTGCTAAGACTCTTATCGCTAACGGGGCAAAAGTCAATGCGGAGGCTCAAGACGGCATCACCGCCTTAATGTTCGCGAACCACGAAGGCCATACTGAAGTTGCCAAGGTACTTATGGATAACGGAGCAAAAGTCAGTACTAATAAAAAAGACGGCCTCGACCTCTCATCCTTTCCCGAAAGCATCACACCAATTTTCGAATAACTATCGTTACCAAAATATCCCCCCGGTCAAACCGGGGGTTTTTTGTGCCTACTCCACAAGGTACTAACCCTTTTAGTGACTACCGAAAAATCTCTAATTTTTATAAAATAGAAGAAAATTACTTTAGGGGGAAACATGGAATTATCCATTGTACAGACAGTGTTGTTGTCGCTACTGATTTTGGTAGTGCTTTTCTTGCCTCTTACCGTACACAAAGTGGAAGAAAACTTAGAAGCTTTTTTATTTGCTTGTGGGCTTTTTGCTGTTACCGTTTCCAAAGTATGGAGCGGGCACCTTG
Organism: Elusimicrobiaceae bacterium; assembly: GCA_045580265.1. Taxonomy (GTDB): domain Bacteria; phylum Elusimicrobiota; class Elusimicrobia; order Elusimicrobiales; family Elusimicrobiaceae; genus Avelusimicrobium. The sequence goes on from JAZNNM010000005.1 coordinate 1,452, forward strand.
TTCTAACCGCCTTGGAAGACCCGATCAAAATTACGGTTGCTGTATTTGTAGCGGGCATTTTATTTAAATACTGCAACAAGTATTTGCAAAAAGTAACCCATAAATCTATCAAAACAATCGGATTGCGCGCAACTCTGTTTTTGATTGTTTTCCTGTTGGGTATCACTTCCAGTTTTATTACGGCCATTATTGCCGCTTTGATTTTAGCCGAAGTAGTGGTAATGCTTCCCTTGGAACGAAAAGGGCGCATTAAAATGGTCACTTTTTCTTGTTTTTCGATTGGTATGGGTGCAGTTCTTACCTCTATCGGGGAACCGTTAGGTACGGTAGTAATTTCCAAACTTTCCGGAGAACCTTTCCATGCCGATCAAAATTTCTTCTTCCTCATTGAACTTATTGGTTGGTATGTACTTGGCGGAATTTTATTTATGTCCGGCATGGCAAGTTCTTTGCGGGAAAGCACTATCAAAGAAGCTCCCGGAGCCAAAGCCGCCCATACGGAAGACGAACATTCCGTTAAAAGCATTATTATCCGTGCGGCCAAAGTATATTTGTTCGTCATGGCATTGGTATTCTTGGGAGATGGTTTAAAACCCCTTGCCATGCAGACAATCTCTCACTTATCTGCCGGTTGGCTGTATTGGATTAACTCTTTGTCCGCCGTGCTGGATAACGCCACTATGGCGGCTATCGAAGTAACCCCTGCTATTGATGTCAGAACATTGAAGTTTCTCTTGATGAGTTTGATTATCTCCGGCGGAATGTTAATCCCCGGAAACATTCCCAACATTATCTGTGCCTCTAAATTGGGAATCAAAAGCAAAGAATGGGCCAAAGCCGCCTTTGGTTTAGGGGCTGCCCTTATGGTTGCTTATTTCATTATTCTTACGGCCGTTCTGTAAAAACAATGCTTTAAAAGCCGCTCTCGTTTGGAGAGCGGCTTTTTTTATGCTTACACGAGAGTATTTATTTTATATAATCTAAGATATCTTTTTAATGACGAAGGAGACGCCATGAAAATTCACTCGTTTAACGTGCAACCCAATTTGCCCGAGAACATCAAATTTTTAGAAGAATTAGCCAATGATATGTGGTTCACTTGGAACTGGCGAGCTATTTTGCTTTTTGTAAAAGTAGATGCCAATTTGTGGACATTAGCCAAACGCAACCCCAAATGGTTTTTAGGGTGCGTACCGCAAGAACGTTTTGAAGAACTCAGCAAAGACGAAGAGTTTGTTAATGATTTAAATAAAGTAAAAGAAGCCTATTATAACTACAAAAATAATCCGCAAACTTGGTATAAACAAAATAAACATGAAAACGGTGATTTGCTCGCGGCTTATTTCTCTATGGAATATGGTATCGGAGAAGGATTACCGATTTATTCCGGCGGTTTGGGTATGTTGGCCGGGGATCATATTAAGTCCGCCAGCGACCTCGGTATGCCGATTATCGGCGTAGGTCTTTTCTACAAACAAGGATACGTACAACAAGTGCTTAACCGCGAAGGCTGGCAAAATGAAGAATATCCGGATAACGATTGGGCCCACATGCCGGTAGAACGCGTGCTTGATAAAGAAGGCAAAGAAATTATCGTTGATATTCCCTTAGCCGATGAAACGGTAAAGGCCTGCATTTGGCGCGTACCGGTAGGCCGTACTTCCCTTTATTTATTAGATACGAACTTACAAGAAAATACACCGGCCCAACGTGCCATTACCGAAAAACTTTACGGTGGAGACCGCGAAAACCGCATTCGCCAAGAAGTAATCCTTGGTATCGGCGGTGTAAAAGCTCTTACCGCCATGGGCATCAATCCTACCGTTTACCACATTAACGAAGGGCATAGTGCTTTCTTGCTTTTCCAACGCATCATTGATATCATGAAAGCGAAAAACTTGTCTTTCGCCGAAGCACGTGAAATTGTATGGGCTTCTTCCGTATTCACCACCCATACGCCCGTCATCGCCGGTAACGAACATTTTGATCCCGCCCTTGTTCGCAAATATATGCAACAATACGCAGATGAAATGCATATTTCTTGGGAAGAATTTTTGGCCTTGGGAAAAGAAACTCCCGAATCCGCCACCTACTGCATGACCGTTGTGGCCTTGCGCCTTTCCGCTTTTTGCAACGGGGTTGCTAAACTGCACGGAGCTGTCAGTCGCGAAATGTGGAAAAATTTGTGGCCCGGCCTGCCGATCAGTGAAGTGCCCGTAACGAGCATTACCAACGGTATTCACAGTGCATCTTGGATTTCGCATGAACTCAACGATTTGTATCGCAAATATCTTTTTGACAACAACCAATTTGGCGAAGTAGATCCGTCTGACCTTCCCATGTGGGATAAATTAAAAGATATTCCCAATGAAGAGTTGTGGAAAATCCACCGTGTACGCAAAGAAAAATTGGTGAAATTGGTACAAAACCGCATGAAACGCCAACTGACCCGCCAAGGGTTTGACGTAATGACGGTCAAGAAAAATAGCCAAGTATTGCGAAATGATATTCTAACCATCGGGTTTGCCCGCCGTTTTGCGACTTACAAACGCGCTACTTTGTTGTTCAAGGACTTGAACCGCTTGGATAAGATTGTCAACAACCCGACTCGTCCGGTACAATTTGTTTTCGCCGGTAAAGCACACCCGGCCGATACCGCCGGAAAAGAATTTATTAAGCTTATTGTGGGCCTTACACAAAACGATCCGCGCTTTAAAGGCAAAATCGTATTTGTGGAAGACTACAACATGAATACCGCCCGTTACATGGTACAAGGGGTAGATGTATGGCTCAACAACCCGACCCGCCCCATGGAAGCCAGCGGAACAAGCGGCATGAAAGCTGCTTTAAACGGCGCCTTGGCGCTTTCCGTGTTAGATGGTTGGTGGGATGAAGTGGGTCCGTGCGATTTTGGCTGGTCTATCGGCGGTAAAGAAAACTATAAATCCGACGAAGAACGCAATACGGTGGAAGCAGATGCCCTGTATAGCTTAATCGAACAAGAAATTGCTCCGGCTTACTATGCCAAAGATGAAAACGGCATTTCCGCTACGTGGTTGAATTTAATGAAAGAATCCATTTACCACATTGCGCCTTTCTTTAACACCAACCGCATGGTAAAAGAATACTACGAACGCTTTTACGTCCCTGCCAATAATTACGGCATGATTTTAAACGGAGACAATAAAGCTCAAGAAGTAGCCCAATGGCGCCGCAGAATTGCAGAGAATTGGTACCGCGTAAACGTGACGGATGTCACCCCGCAACCCGAAACCGCTATTTTGATGGGCGATAAAGTTAATTTCAAAGCTCGCGTGAACTTGGGTGGTTTAAACCCCGAAGACGTTCAAGTAGAACTTTGCTTGGGACAACGCGGAACCTTGGGTGATATTGTAAAACAAGAAGCCATCGATATGAACTGCATCGGAAGAGACGGTGATGCTTACATTTATGAAATGTCGATGTCTCCTCTTAACAGCGGCCGCCAAGATTACGCCTTGCGTGTCTTGCCCGCCAACAGCAATATCCCCAGCGTACTTACTCCGCTGTTTATTCGCTGGGAAGAATAGGAAGTTTTAACAATTGCAAACAGCCGGAAAGATATTTTGAACGACTAACCGTTCGTACCTGAATATTCGTTTCCGGCTGTTTGTTTTAAAAGAAGAGAATCTATGCTCAACATTGTACTTGTAAACCCCGAAATACCGTTTAATACCGGCAACATCGGACGTTCGTGTGTGGCTACCGGTACACGCCTGCATCTAGTAGGTACATTGGGGTTTAAAATTGCTTCCAAAGAAATCCGCCGATCGGGGTTGGATTATTGGCCCAATTTGGATTATAAACGACATGAGACGTGGGAAGATTTTTTAGCAGAAGAAAAACCTCAAGAAAAAAAGATGTTCTTTTTATCCACCAAAGGAACAAAAGCTTATTGGGATACCGAATTTCCTCCCGATGCCTATTTAGTTTTTGGAGCAGAGTCTTGCGGCTTGCCGAAAGAATTTTATGAACGTTACCAAAAACAACTGCGCACTATTCCCATGACTGGTCCGGTACGTTCTTTAAATCTTTCCTCTTCTGCCGCTATTGTACTCTTTGAAGCCTTGCGGCAGCAAAACCGAAAATAAATTCTTCTATGCATAAAAAAAGCCCGCGTTTGCGGGCCTTTTTCTTTGAGAAAACACTATCTGAAATCAAACATATAAGAACCGTCGACCGATTCCGCCCCGATAGCTTGGCAAAGCTCTGCATCGCCGGTACAAGTAATGTATCTTAATTCGCCTTCTTGGTTCACTGCGGTTAGTGTATACTCCGGGTTCGCGGCATCCCCCCGACGAACATACACTTCTGCCGAAGCCGCTCCCACCGTACCTAAAACAGGGGTGGTAAAACTTCTGCTTTTTGCTAAATTACCTATAGCGAGATCATTTTCGGTAACATTCGTATAACTATTTTCATTCATGATATATTTAGCATTCATAGCATCGCTGGCTGCACGCAAATTGGTTATTCCTTCCATAGCACGACCGCGTTCCAACGATGCACGATATTTCGGCAAAGCAACCGTCACTAAAATACCTAATATTACCATCACAATTAAAAGTTCAATAAGTGTAAAACCTTTTTTCATAGTTCCTCCTAAAGATACTTCATTATACAATTATTTTTAATTTTATAGAATAATAAAAGAAACCCTATGAGCACCCGTAACTTATTTTGGATTTTATTTTCTTTAAACCTGTTAAATTATATTGACAGGCAGGTACTCTATTCCGTTTTCCCTTTATTACAAACAGATTTGAGCTTAACAGACCTTCAACTGGGCTCCTTGGCGTCTGTATTTATGGTGGTATATATGTGTTATGCGCCTATTGTCGGTTATTTTGCAGACAGGACTCCCCGCCCCCGTTGGATTGCTGCCAGCGCCCTTGTATGGAGCGGAGCTACTTTGTTTTGCGCTACAGCCAAAAATTATCTGTCTCTGTTGTTGGCTCGTGGTTTTATTGGGGTAGGAGAAGGAGGATTTACTACCATTGCGCAACCTTTCTTAGCTGAAAAATATCCGCAAGAAAAAAGGGCCACCGCTTTAGCTTTATTTGGGTTGGCGCTCCCTGCCGGCAGTGCGATCGGCTATTTGCTGGGAGGACTTATCGGTCAGCATTGGGGTTGGAAAGCATCTTTCATGGTTGCCGGTGTACCGGGTGTTTTTTTGGGGCTTTGGGCCGGTTTGGAAATAAAAGACGAACACCGCGAACTTCAAAAAAAGGAAGATAGGCCCCTATTAGCAGACTATCTATCTTTACTTAAGAACAAACCGTTTCTATTTATTTGTTTGGCACATGCAATGATCACTTTTATTATCGGTGGATTATCTGCTTGGATGCCCACCTATCTACACCGTTACTTAGAAATGAACATCGCACAAGCGGGGACTATTTTTGGAGGATTGGTCGTTGTCTGCGGAGCTTTAGGAACCTACTCGGGAGGAAAATTGGCAGATCTGCTGTTAAATAAAACAGGAAAAGCTTATTTTTGGGTTATGGCTATTTCATTAATCGGGCTTTTACTCCCTGCCTGGATAGGCATACAAACAAATAATCCCCTCACGGCACTTATGTGCTTCGGCCTTGCGATTACCTGCTTATTTTTACCGACAGGACCCATTTCTGCCGCCATTATAGCTGCCACGCGAAGCAATGTACACTCCATGGCCTTTGCCGTAAATATTTTTATTATTCATGCGCTGGGGGATGCCTTCTCTCCTGTATTATTAGGAAAAATATCAGACGGATGGAATCTAAAAATTGCGGTGCTTTGCTGTTGTTTTGCTGTTATACCGGGGCTATTGTTTACGTACTTGGCAGCCTGTTTGGAACGCCGAGATTACAGAGAAAATCTTCCATAAAAAACCTCTGCCTAAAGACAGAGGTTTTTTCTTTCTCAAACAAAACTTTATTAACGCGTCCAACCGTTGCGATCTTTGTATACTTGGTAATTATGTAAAGCATTTGTAATGCCTACCCAACCTGTATCCGGTCGGAATCCCACAGACGTAACAAAACCATCTACCCCATGTTTAAATAATTCCTCTGAGGGTACTTCATGCGGTTCCAAGGCGCTGTTTAAAATAATTACGGTATCCATATCTCCAGAAGCCCGAATTTCGTCTACCACATACATACTCAAGCCATCTTCCAACACATAATCAAGGAAAATCAAATCGTACTTAGCACCACCCGTCGCATATTCAACCAATCTTTCCATAGAATCAAAAGGCGCAACGCGAGTTCCTTTCCCGAAATATCCCTTTGCGGCCCAATCACGCGCCCATTCTAAAATCTCCGGATCATCATTCAAAAAAGCAATGGTTCGAGCAGGTAACTCTTGGGCTTGTTGCAAAGCTTTTCCCATATCTTCCGGCGTAGGGGTAGCAAAAGGAGATCGAAGGAGAGTACCGTCCGGATTTTTAAGTAAAAATTCATCTGCATTGAAACTTCTGCCCTCGTGAAAAGTTTTTTCCAACAAAGATTCCTGTGCCGGTCCCATTAAACTGGCAGCCATCGGGCTGATAGCAGCATAAACATTTCTTAACCATAGCTCTGCAGCTTGAACAACAGGATCAGTTGATCCCAAAACTCTTCTCAACCCAGCCAAAGAAGCTTGTGCATCTTCAATTCTTTTTACTAAAATTGTTTGCTCATAAAAAGGAATTGGTTTAGGTTCCAGTTTTTGATATCCCAGAAAAATATCAAATTCTTTTTTCAGCGCCAAAAAAGCTTCTAAATTCTTTCTATATAATTCGGCAATACGCTCGCTCTCTTCCTCTCCGTGCGCAATCAATTCATCACGCAAAGCTTTCGGTGTTTTGAAATTTAAGGTTCGATATAATACCATCCCTTCGTCATATTTGGCGGTAGAAACGTTTATCGGGGCAGGTTTTATAGATCTAAATTTATCGGTAACAGCAGTGGCTGTTTTCCAATAATCCGGACGCAATCCTGCTTGAATGTCAGCAGGAATTTTCTGATAAATTGCTCGAGTAATTTTTGCCCCTTCCATAGCACCTTGCCCACTTGCTTTTGCGCCCGATTTGACCGCTGCCTGGAATAGTGGTTTAAGAGGTTGCGCTGTTAGCAATGTGGGAAAAATACAACAAAGAATACCTAAAATTATTTTTTTCATAGAATCTCCTTTCCCATACTCTATCCAATTAAACAGAATTTAACAAGAGCCAAAAGCCCTATATGAAATCTAGGCCCTACAAAAAACCCCGAGGATTTCCTCGGGGTTTTTGAAATAGGTTTTATGCCACTGAGTCATAACCGGCCTGAAGGGCCTTTTTGTTTAGCTCCAACATTTCCGGCTTTGCTCGCTTATATACTTTTTTCATGGCACTGGCGACGCTTTCCAACGTAACGGCACCCGTCAACTTGATAAAAGCCCCCAAAGCCACTAAGTTAGCAATGCGGTCCATTCCTAAACTTTCGGCAATTTGGTTACAAGGCACACAAACCACTTTGATATCCTCCCGCGTCGGGCGAGAATTGATGAGTGAACTATTAATAATCATTAGTCCACCTTTTTTAAGTAATGGCTCGAACTTCGGCAAAGAAGGCTCATTCATCACTATTACCGTATCGGGCGAGGAAACAATGGGGGTATACACTTCCCCATCTGTTACCACCACAGAACAGTTGGCCGTACCGCCACGCATTTCCGGCCCATAGGAAGGTAGCCAACTGGCGTTCTTTTTATCTTCCACTCCGGCTTGAGCCAGCAAAATACCCGCCGAAACTACACCTTGTCCACCGAAACCGGCTATTCTAATTCCTTGATACATATTACTTGGCCCCCTCATCTTTAAATACACCCAGCGGATATTGCGGCATCATTTTAGTGCGCACAAATTCCAAGGCTTGGGGTACATTGGCGTGCCAGTTGGTGGGACATTGAGAAAGCACTTCCACCATAGAAAAGCCAACCCCGTTAACTTGGTTTTCAAAGGCTTTTTTGATAGCTTTTTTGGCTTTCATCACATTTTGCGGACAATCTACAGCTACCCGTTCCAAATACTTGGCTCCGGTTATTTGCGAAAGCATTTCGCACATATTAATAGGCCACCCTTGCAACTTAGGATCGCGCCCTTTAGGAGCCGTAGTGGCCACTTGCCCGACCAAAGTGGTAGGAGCCATTTGGCCGCCCGTCATACCATAAATGGCATTATTAATAAAAATAACAGTAATGTTTTCACTGCGCACAGCTGCGTGCACAATTTCTGCCATACCGATAGAGGCCAAATCCCCATCTCCTTGGTAGGAGAACACGATAGATCCGGGTTTAGAGCGCTTAATTCCGGTGGCAATGGCAGGACCGCGCCCGTGGGCGCCTTGCACCATATCGCACGCGAAATAAGAGTCGGCAAATACGGCACAACCTACCGGAGCGACCCCGATCACACGATCCGCGATATTCAATTCATCAAAAGTTTCCCCTATTAAGCGGTGCACAATCCCATGACCGCAACCGGGGCAATAATGCATAGGTAAATCGGTTAAACATTGAGGTTTTTTAGCAAGAATCGTCATAAAATTATTTACCTCCCTTCCAATCGCCCTGAATACCTAAAGATACATCACGTTTACATTCATATGCAAAACCGTCCGCGTGTTCCTGCAAATCGAAAAGACCTTCTTTGGAGCCGTTAAGAATCGAACGTACGGCAGTAAGGATAGAAGCCCCGTCCGGCTGACCGCCGGCAGGATAAGCGTTTAGATAGACGGGTGTTTTCCCGTTGACGGAAAGTTTAACATCTTGGACCAACTGTCCTAAACTTTGCTCTACCGTTAAAATGGCTTTGGTTTTGGTAGCCAGTTCGCTTAAACGCTGTGACGGGAAAGGCCATAAAGTAATCGGGCGGAAAAGCCCCACTTTTAAGCCTTCCTCTTTGGCTTTATTTACCGCTTCCAAGCATGCACGGGAAGAAAGCCCGTAGGCTACCAACAGCACATCGCAATCTTCCGTGTTGCGTTCTTCGTACAAAGCTTCGTTTTTTTCGATAAGTCCGTAACGTTTGGCACGTTCGGCTACATCGGCAATCAAATCGTCGCCTTTGTAGGAAAAAACTTTATTTTTCGGACGACCGTTTTTGTGGATATCCACAGCCCAGTCGAACTTACCCAAAGTATTGGGGTCAATAGGGTCGAAATTAAAAGACATACTTTCCATCATTTGCCCCAAAATGCCGTCGGCTAAAATCATACAGGGCATACGATACTTTTCGGCCAATTCAAAACCGAGTTTCGGGAAATTTCCCAATTCTTCTACCGAGTTGGGAGCGAGTACAATGACGCGATAATCCCCGTTACCGCCGCCGCGGGTGGCTTGGAAATAGTCCCCCTGTGCGCCGCCGATACTACCAAGGCCGGGGCCCCCTCGCATGACGTTCACGATCAGACACGGTAAGTCCGCACTGGCTAAATATGTAATCCCTTCTTGTTTTAAACTGATACCGGGGGAAGAAGAAGAAGTCATACTGCGCGTACCGGTTGCCGCAGCTCCGTATACCATATTGATGGCAGCCACTTCGCTTTCGGCTTGCACAAAAGCCCCGCCAGCTTCGGCCATATGGGCGGACATATATTCCGGCACTTCGTTTTGCGGGGTAATAGGATATCCGGCAAAAAAGCGAACGCCGGCGCGGATAGCACCTTCAGCGAGAGCTTCATTGCCTTTTCTTAGTGTTTTTTCGCTCATGAGTAAAAATCCTTAAAATCGTTATTCTTTAATTACCGTGATGGCAATGTCGGGGCACATCATATAACACATAGTGCAACCGATGCAATCTTCCGGACGTTCCATCACAGCCGGAAAATATCCTTTTTTACTGATAATGTTGGATTTGCCCAAACATTTTTTAGGACAGGCATTCACGCACAAATAGCAAGCTTTACATTTGTTAGCGTCTACTTCAATTCTTGGCATAATTCTCCTAAGGGTCCGGGGGTAAAACCGGTAAACCCATATACATAAAATATATATCTTTTATGGCAGGTGGTGCAATAAAAAAACCCTCGGTAAACCCAAGGGAATTTAAATTATCCTATATAAAAAACGAAATGCCGAGGGACAGGATCGAACTGTCGACACCTGGTTTTTCAGACCAGTGCTCTACCACTGAGCTACCTCGGCATTACCCATATATTATAACAAAAATAAACGGGTTTGAAAACACTTCGACGAAAAATTATAATTTTTCGTCGGGCTAGCGCACTTGCACCAAAGCAAAATGCAGGTATTCCGTTTCCGGCATACCGATTAACACGGGGTGATCCTTCGCTTGACCGCGAAGTTCTACTAACACCGCCTCGCGCCCAGATTTGCTGACCCCTTGGCGGATAATATCCACAAACAATTCGCGAGACACATGATGCGAGCAGGTGGAGAAAACCAAATAACCGCCGGATTTTAAGCCTTCCAAGGCCATTTTAACCAGTTTTACATACAGCCCCACCGCTTGCGGAAGAGCCTTGCGGCTTTTTACAAAAGCGGGCGGATCCAAAAGCACCATATCAGGCTCATCGGGAAGAGCACCTTTCTTCATGGCGGAAAGCAAGCGTTCGGCATCATCTCGGTGGAAAACAACCGTATCGCTTACACCGTTGAGTTCGGCATTTTTCTTGGCATATTCTACGGCAGCGGCAGAAGAATCACATCCCCACACCTGGTTGGCACCTGCCAAAGCGGCCGTGATACCGAAAGAACCGATGTAGGAATACAAATCCAACACCAATTTATCTTTGAAATACGGTTTTAAAAATTCGCGGTTTTCGCGTTGGTCGAAATAGAATCCGGTTTTTTGTCCCCCACGCAAAGGAACTAAATACTTCACACCGTTTTCTTCGATTTCCACTTCTTCGGGCACTTCGCCGATAATTTCCGGCGTATTGGTAAGCCCTTCTAAAGCGCGGAAGGAACTGTCGTTTTTATAGTAAATGCCTTTGGGCTTAAAAATTTTTTGCACGGCTTTGGTAATTTCGGGTTTTAATTTTTCCATACCGGCCGTTAAAATATCAATAACAAGCACATCATTGTAACGATCGATTACAAGCCCCGGCATATGGTCGGCTTCGCCATAGCACATGCGTCCGCATTTGCGCACGCCGATTTCTTTGCGGCGAGTATAGGCATCATCGATATTTTCGAATACAAAATCTTCGGCTAATTCCCCTTCGCCTTTCAATAAAAGCCGTACGGCAATTAAACTGTGCGGATTAAAAAGCCCAATACCCACTTGTTTACCTTCGTGGCTCTTTACGCGCACTAAAGTGCCGGGTTCAATGGAGGTATCCAGCCCATCAATTTCATTGGAAAAAATCCACCAATGTCCCGCTTGAATTCTTCTTTCTTCTTTAATTTTTAGTTTAATTTCTGTCATACGGTTTTCCTTAATTATATTAATTACCCTTATTTATTTAATTCTTCCACTTCCGTAAACGGAATTTTGGCAGCGCAGAGAGGGCACTCTTTCGCCGTAAAAGTTTGCATAGGATAAGACAACAACGCGCGCAACGGAACAGTTAAAGGCAAATACCCCATCGAACGGTCGACAATTACTCCTACTCCCAACACATTCCCGCCGTGAGCAGAAACCAATTCAATTGCCTTGTTAATTTTGCGTCCTGAAACGGCAACGTCATCTACAATTAACACATTTTCCCCTTCTTTAATCGTGAAATTGTGTTTAAAAATCATTTGTCCGTTATCGTCTTTTGATGCAAAGATAGCGCGCACCCCACGCACACGGGCAACTTCTTGAGCGAGAACAGAATCCGAAGGAGTGAGTGCCATCACCACATCTACTTTCTTGGTAAACTTATCCGATAAAGCTCCCGCAATCCGTTGAGCCAAATTGGGATGTTGCATCAGCAAAGAGGTTTGAATGTATGTTTGGCTGTGAAAGCCGGAAGGCATAACAAAATGTCCTTCCAAAATAGCTCCGTGTTCTTGTAAGAGGCATAAAACATCCAAGTTATTTTTTGGCATGATAATCTCCTTTAATAAATTCTTGTCCTGTCTCGAATTTTGTTTGCAATCCTTTTTCTTTCGCTGCTCGAATGGTTGTACCCGTCTTTTTGGCACGTAACATTTCCAGTTTCGGCTTTAACATCGAAGACGATACGCGGAAAGCCAATGCAGGGTTACCGGATTCGTCCGTTAAGTTTTCCGCCAGCGCACCCGAACGCGAAGTGTTGGTAAACATTGTCCATATAATAATATCAAAATTTTCGTGTACCCAGTCAGTCCAACCGCTCACCGCCGCCGACAAAGTCGGCCCAACCACGTAGGCATTATTTATTTGCATTTTGCCGTTTTCAAACAGAACAGAAGCAGCCATATCGGTAAAAGGTACATCTTTTAGTACCTGTCCGACTTTAAAACTTCCCGCGCGTTCCATACGATGCATAATGATAAACGGCTGAAACGTAACATTTAATGCGCGTTGTTCCTCGGCCAGTTTTTCCATTTGGTGAATAACACCGCCTTCCAAACGTGCTTCCAAAGGACCGGAAAGTTTTTTCATGCCGGCATTGAGGCCGGTAAAATCAAACTCTGCATTAAATCTATTCCCGGAAAGAACTTGGCTGGAGAAAGTGTCCGCCGTTAAAGTTCCGGCAAAATTGGGCATAAAAGCAGGCAAGCGATCTCTAAAATTACGAAGCCAAGACAAATCCCCACTCACGGGAGCTTTAAATTTTCCTTTCCCTTTTGTAAGAGGCATAATAACCGTAACAAAATCTTGCACCGTGTCAATAAAGGCCATAGGGTCTAAGTGCTTACGATATATAGCAGTACGGATTTTACGGCGAGGACTTTTTAAATTCGTAACAGATAAACTCATTTTTAAAGGAATTTCGTTAAGATCACACGAAGCGATATAAGCATACAAATTCCCCTTTCGCCAACTGCCGCTCATCTTTAATTTATCAAAAACGGATTTATGCACCGTCACTTTACCGGAAGAAGTAGAGGCATACAAATCGGTGAAATTATTTTTTGCACGGAATTCCCCCGTCGCTTTCTCTACCAAAAATCCATAGAAAGAGCCTGCGGCTTCTTTGGTTTGAATAACGAATAACGGCAAGGAGAATTTTCCTTCTTTGCGTACAATTTGCCCGGAAAGAGAAGCTTGCCCAGATAGCTTATATTTACCAATAGGCGCATAGTATTTATTTTTCCCGGGCAACTTAAAGAAGTTGGTAGAAAGGGACAAATCCGCCGTATAGGGAGCTTGAGTAAAGTCGAGTATACCGCTTCCCTCCGCTTTTATATCGGAAGCCGAAAGAGCGACTTGGGAAAGTTTGAGGAATTGATAATTCTGCGTCAATTGCCCTTTGGCTGTTATAACCGATTTCGGAAGAGAAAAAGGCATCTCTCCTATTTTAAACAAAGATAAATCTTTTTCTTCAAAGGCCGGAATATCTGCCTGAATTTTAAAATACGGGGTACGTAAATTATCTAAATCTATCAGCAAATTAACAGGTTTCTGAAATAAAAATACCTGTGTGCGTAAGCTGCGAAGAGCAAATTGGCTCCATTTAAAATCAGCAAAATTAACATGGCCGGAACCTTTGATTTCTACATCAGAAATATTGTCTTTCCATTTAGTCCGCATAACCATATCGATGGTAAATCGGGAAAGTTCATCAAATCGAAGTTGTTCGAAATACAGGTTAAGCCCATACACAGCGTGTGTTACGCCGGAGGCTATATCTTTGAAACTAAGAACCCCGTTTTGAACAGTCCAGTCTTCCACACTAACCGTAAACTTTTTACCTCCGGTTTTGCTGGTATAAATCGACTGAGGCTGATTAAGTTTAATTTGCGGGATATTGTAGGTGCCGTCTTTCGCACGCACCACACTAAAACGCGGAGAATGGAGGGAAACTTCATCAATAACTAACTTTTGCTCTAATAACGGTAAAAGTTTAAAATGAAGCGTTACCGAATCTGCCGATAATAAAGCTTGCCCGGGAATTCCTTCCGTATCTAACACATAAAATCCTTTTAACTCCACTGTGTTGATAAATTTTAAATCCATGGAAGCAATCGCTACCGGACGATCCAACCGCTTTTGTAGTTCTTCAGTAATTACTTCGCTGATATGTTGGGCATTAAAAGTTTTTAAAAACAGAAGCCACGCAGCAGAAAAAAGTAAGAGGATTAGCATGGTTGTGAACAAAAATAAACGCATGCTCCACACAAAACAAGTGCGAACAAACCAACGAAGTCCTCTTAAAAACCTTCTTTTTTTATTTTTGCGTTTTTTACCCATATTACATTGCGTTAATTGCGTGTTCTACTATATAGTTTACTAAAATTCGCCATACGTTGAGGGTGCCTATCAGCACATTTTTCCCTGCAGTAGCCAAAGAAACCGCCTCCGGAAAAATACCCTTTAATACGAGAGCCAGCACAATCAGGTTGGCCAACACAATCATCACTACGGAAAAAATCTTTCCCCCCGCTAGTTTTAAATCCGGTTGCTCTGCTTCAAAAAGAGTTTTAAAAGTTTGAATAAAATGAAAAGAAACGAAAAAACCGATTAAAAATAAAAAGATCTGCCGATAGGGAGCCAAGTCCACAAACAGATTCCCTATCATATACACCATCATGGTAATAAGCACATACCCCGGCACAAAATAAGGAGACAGAACAATAAAAGTGTTACAACGGTCCATTTTTACAAAACCGCTATCCTTCCCCACGGAAATATCCTTTATTCGGCAACCGCATAACAAGGCAGCAAGGGCATGAGTCATTTCATGCATAAATACATACATGCGCGAAAAATTATAGTACCCATAATGGATTGCCGCATATATTAAAACGCCCAACAGAAAGCTGACAGCCGTACCGAAATGTCCCAATACATGTAGGAGAATACGACCCGTTTCTACCAACGTAAAAAAAGCAGTCGGCAAAAGAAGAAACGCGAAAAACATTTTAAAAATTGCCATCAAAATTTCTCCATCCAACCAGCTGTTTGATATTGAGATTGCGCCAACTTCCGTGCCCCTTCCACCCATTCGACAGGGGCGGCCATGGGACGAAAATCCACCGCAAAAAAACTGCGCACCGCGGAAATAAGAGCTTTTTTATATACGGCATTTTCCCGCGCGTTCGGCAACTGCAAAGAGCCTTGATACAAAATCGTTTCTCCAAAACGCCGAATAGCTCCTCCTAAAATTTTGTGTCCGTCTTCTGTCAGCAAATCGTTTTCCACGGGACGAACAAAGCACGCACTTGCCTGATTTTCTACACTGGGAGCATACGCACTTGACGGTAAATGTTGGCTAAAAACTTGGCTCTTATGCCCATTTTCAGCTAAAGCACGAAAAATAAATGTGTGTAAATTTTTATAAATTTCCGCAGGTTTTTGGTGTGAAGGAAAAACGAGAGAAAAAGTTAAATCATCTCGGTGGAAAACAATACCGCCACCCGTGGGCCTGCGTGTTTTAAGGCCCACAAACCCCTCTGACAAAAGGGCCTGTTTCACTTCTTTTAAGAATTGAGCATACCCAAAAGTAACAGCATCTCCCTCCGCCCAACGATAAAAACGAAGCGTCAAATCCGTCGGGCGCAAACGGACCATTTGCTCATCAAAGGCCATTTGCTCGTACACATCAAAAGGGGGTGTTGAAATTAATAAGTTCACTTGGGTTTCCAAACGGCCTCCTCCTAAAATGAAAACGGAGGCCGTTTATTAAAGTTTTGTTAATGATGTCCTACCACTTTAAGTTCGGGTTGCGCGCCGCAGAAACTTCATCAATTCTGCATACGCACTGATTATGGGGAGCATCATGCACTGTTTGCGGATCGGTTTGGATTTCATCATAAATTTTTTCCATAACCGTTACAAACGAATCCAACATATCTTTACTCTCTGTTTCCGTGGGTTCAATCATCATAGCTTCCGGCACAATAAGCGGAAAGTAAATGGTGGGAGCATAAAACCCGTAATCCAACAGTCGTTTGGCAATATCGGAAGTATGAATACCATTCATTTGAGAAGGAACAATACTTAACACACATTCGTGCATACAAACAGCATCGAAAAAAGCATTGAACTTCCCTTTCAAACATTCACGCACATAATTGGCGTTTAAAATGGCATTCTCCGCCACCCCGCGCAAGCTTTCTCCATCAAACTGACGCAAATAACAATACCCGCGCAAACAAATAGCGGCATTTCCGTAAAAAGCCTTCATTCGGCCGGCACTTTCGGCACGATCATCTTCCAAAGAATAAACTCCATCTTTCTTCAACACAAACGGTTTAGGCAAAAAAGGCGCCACATGAGCTGCCGCCCCTACCGGACCGGAGCCGGGGCCTCCTCCGCCATGCGGAGCAGCAAAGGTTTTGTGTAAATTCAAATGCATCACATCTACCCCGAAATCGGCCGGTTTGGCGATCCCGATAAGCGCGTTAAAGTTAGCCCCGTCCATGTAGAACAGAGCTCCTGCTTTATGCACCATATCGGCAATCTCGCGGATATCTTTTTCAAAAAGCCCCACCGTATTGGGTACGGTTAACATAACGGCGGCAGTTTTTTCGCTTAAAGCCGCGCGCAAGGCCTCTTTGTCCACGCAACCGTCGGCAGCGGATTTAATATTTACCACCGTATATCCCGCCATATTGGCCGTTGCGGGGTTCGTACCGTGAGCAGTATCCGGCACAATGACCTCCGTACGAGCAAAATCTTTTCGTGCATCGTGGTAAGCACGAATGGTTAAAATACCGGTCAACTCCCCGTGTGCACCGGCAGCCGGCTGCAACGTAAAAGCAGCCAAACCGGTTACCTTTTTCAAAAGCTCCTGCAAGTTATACAAAGCCTCTAAAGTTCCTTGTACTGCTTGCACCGGCGCAAACGGATGTGCGGTAGCAAATGCGGGAAGTACGCTCAAAGTATCGTATGCTTTGGGGTTATACTTCATGGTACAAGAACCAAGCGGATAAAATTGTGAATCCAACGAATAATTTAATTGAGAGAGTCTTGTAAAATGACGGACTGTATCAAACTCGCTCATTTCGGGAAGGTGCGGCTCTTGGGTGCGCAACAGATTTGCAGGCAAGTAACCGGAGGCTTCTTTTTGTGCTTTTTCAAAACGTACCCCACGACGGCCTGCACGAGATTTTTCAATGGAAAGTTCATTATGTTTTAAAATTTTTTCCATATTAAATACCTCCCAACGCATCTGCATAGGCCTTCAAATCATCTTCCGTACGCATTTCCGTGGCGCAAACAAGCAAACAATTTGCCAAACCGGGATAATCCTTCCCTAGCGCATAACCTGCGCCAATACCTTTTTCGGCCATTTTTTCCACTACTTCTTGGGCCGGTTTTGGGCATTCCAGCACAAACTCATTAAAAAACGGGGAAGAAAATTTGATTCGATATCCGGAAACGTGGGAAACCAACTCCGCCAATCGGTGGGAGCGTTCCAAGTTCAGCTCGCCCACTTCCTTAAGTCCCTTAGGGCCCAACAACGTTAAATAAATAACCGCGTTGAGTGCACACAAGGCCTCGTTGGAACAAATGTTGGAAGCGGCTTTTTCGCGACGGATATGTTGTTCGCGCGCTTGTAAGGTAAGCACAAAAGCCCGTTCTCCGTTTTTATCTTGCGCAATGCCCACAATACGACCGGGGAGTTGACGCATATAAGCCTTTTTGGCAGCCATAATACCTAAGCCCGGTCCGCCAAAGTTCATGGGATTCCCCAATACTTGTCCCTCGGCTACCGCAAAATCGGCTTGATAAGAGCCGGGAGCTTTAAGCACGCCAAGCGAAAGCGGATTTACCAAGGCAACCAACAAAGCCCCTGCGTCATGTACAAGAGAAGAAATAGTATCAGCATCTTCCAAACTTCCAAAGAAATTGGGTTGAGCAAGTACAAAACAAGAAACATTATTCGAAAGTTTTTCTTTCAAGGAATTAATGTCTAAAGAACCTTTTTCATTAAAAGAAACTTCGTTTAGGGCTACTCCTTCAAAATAACGCAAATACGTTTTCAATACTTCTTTGTAGTGTGGATGAAGAGCGGCAGGAATTAGCACTTCCTTGCGTCCATTAATGCGCACACACGCACAAACAGCTTCGGCTAATGCTGTGGCACCGTCGTAGTGAGAAGCGGTAGCCACGTCCATTTCCATAAGCGCACATATACAACTTTGGAATTCATAAATAGTTTGAAGAGTGCCTTGGCTGGCTTCGGCTTGGTAAGGAGTATAGGCGGTCAAAAATTCCCCACGAGAAGAAAGTGCCGGTACAGCCGCCGGAATAAAGTGTTCGTAAATACCTGCTCCGATAAAGTTTTTAAGCGAACGGTTTTTGGCAGCTAAGGACTGCATGTGGGCAGATAACTCTTGTTCCGTAAGGGCTTTGGGCAAATCCAAAACCGGATAGAGTAGTTCCTGCGGAATTTGTTTAAGCAAATCTTTTACGGAAGAAACACCGATTTTTGCAAGCATCTCTTCTTGATCTTTGGGAGTATTGGGCGTAAACATAAAACCTCTGTAAAGAAAAAACCCCCGCCCGCAAGCGGGGGTAAGCACATAAAACTACTTTTGGATAGTGGCTTTATAAGCGGCGCAATCGAGCAAGTTTTCGTACTCGGCGGGGGTGGTCATTTTAATTTTAAAAAGCCATCCACCGGCGTGCGGTTCGCGGTTTACAAGAGCCGGATCTGCATTAAGAGCTTCGTTTACTTCCACAATTTCGCCACTTACAGGAGCATAAATTTCGGAGGCGGATTTGACGGATTCGATTACACAGCAGTTTTGACCGGCAGTTACCGCGGCACCCACTTTGGGAAGTTCCACAAACACAATATCGCTGATTTCTTCTTGCGCGTGATTGCTGATGCCTACGGTGGCAACGTCGCCTTCTACATGAGCCCATTCATGGGTTTTCAAAAAACGGCAATTTTCTTCGGTATACATAATATTCTCCTTACAATTAAACTCGGTTTTTATAAAAAGGCGTTTTGACCACTTCGGCCTTCGCCCGTTTACCGTGGATTTCAATCTCCACTTCGCTGCCAAGCGCCACATCAGTAGCTAAATACCCGACGGCAATCCCCTTAAACAACGGGGAATAGGTGCCGCTTGTCAGCACCCCTTTTTCTTCCGTGCCCACATACACTTTACATCCTGCACGCGGTACGCCAGGCGTTTTGAGTATAAACGCGGTTAATTTTTCTGTTAATCCTTGTTCTTTTTGCAAAGTAAGTGCTTCTTTTCCTACAAAATTTTCTTTCGCTAACTTCACCACCCACCCGCAATTGGCTTCATAGGGGGTGCGGGTTTGGTCGGCATCGGCACCGTTGAGCAGGTAGCCTGCTTCCAAGCGCAGCACATCGCGCGCACCCAAGCCGCAAGGGGTAACACCTGCCGCTAAAAGGGTGTTCCATAACTCTCCGATTTTTTCGGACGGAAGCATAATTTCCACACCGTCTTCGCCGGTGTATCCGGTACGGGTTACATAGCCTTTTGCACCGAAAAGTTCGATTTCCCGAATATGAAAACGCGGTAATTCCTGCACGCCTTCAATAAACGCGGAAACTTTCTCAAGAGCAAGCGGCCCTTGCACGGCAATCATGCCCCACAGAGGGCTTTCGTTACGAACGGTTACCTCAAATCCCGCGGTTTGTTTTTCAAACCACGCAAAATCTTCTTCGATGCAAGCAGCATTGACGATAACCAAAAATTTTTCGGGTGTGAAACAGAACGAAATGGCATCATCGATAATGGTGCCTTTTCCCGTTAAGATATGGGAATAAGTGCCTGCCGCGGGCGCGTTTTTAATGTTGTTGCAGTTGATGTGCTGCAAAAAAGCCCAGGCATCTTTTCCTTCTACAAAAATCTGCCCCATATGGGATACATCAAACATACCCACACTTTCGCGCACGGCTTTATGTTCGGCGATGATTCCGGCAAATTGCACCGGCATCAACCAACCGTGGAAATCTACCATTCTTCCGCCGGCCTGTTCGCAATGCGAAGCAAGGGGCGTTTTTTTCAGTTCGTGGCTCGTCATTTATGCCTCCAAAAGTATATGTTTATTGTATAAAATAATGGAGAATAAAACCGCTATTTTTATCAGGCAAAAAAGGATAAATTGATATAATAAAATTATGGCAGATACACAAAGTATTGTAAGTGATGTAAAACTATTTATAGAACGGCTCAAAAAAGACCTGCCGGAAGTGTTCGGAAAGGCGGACGAGACCACGGGAGAAAATACCCTCCCCTCCGGTGAAAACAAAGTGCTTTATAACGGCAATTTGTGCGAAGCCCGCATGTACCTCACGCCCGACCAAGAACCCGGAGTAGCTTTTGACGGAACCGTTTTCCATATTTATTTAGCCGCCAAAACCGATAACCCTTCCGACTTAGTAACCGATTGGTTGAGAAACAAAGCCAACGAAACCTTAAAAAACAAAACAAAAGAATGGGCGGAAAAAATCGGCGTGGAATTTAATAACATTGTGGTAAAAGACCAACGCACCTGCTGGGCCAGCTGCTCCGGTAAAAAGAATATTAATTACTCTTACCGCATTGTAAAAATGCCGCTTGCCGTGCAAGATTACCTGATGGTACACGAACTGTGCCACTTAGTACATATGAACCACGGGCAAGAGTATTGGGAGTTGGTGGGACAATTCTGTCCCGATTACAAACTCCATCGCCGGTGGTTAAACGAAAACAAAGGCTCCGTATTTGCCGAAGTAGAACTGACCTACAAAGAAGACCCCGCAGAACAAGAACAGCCTGCAGAAACAGAAGAAAAACCAACCGTAACAGACAATCCTGCTAACTAAACAAAAACCCCCGCACAAAAAGCGGGGGTTTTAAGGAGACTCTCGTTTCATGGCTGTAAAACGGAGAGCATTTTGTTTTTTATAATCGAAAAACCACTAAGTTTTCTTCCGAAAGGCCTCCCCAAAAGGATACGGGCAGGCGAGTTGGCACTGTATTTACCAAAGCAACAGCCTTTCCTTGATAATAAAAAGGGTCTCCTTGTTTAAGAGTTAAACGCACTTTATTAAAATGGCGAGACCGTGCGGAAAGGACCCCTTTGGAAATAAAAAACTGAGTAAGTTCTCCCAATACAGAAGGGCCAAAATGTTCTTCTAAACTTTTTCCTTGAGGTATTTGTTCGAAGGAAACCCCCTCAAGCCCTCGGGTTAAATCCTCGGGAACTGCTATATATGCAATACCCTGTTTCACTTTTATCATAGAGGTAGAAACTTGTGCGTTTTTCCCATTGATAAAATCAAGACGAACCGATTTTAATTCAAACCCTTCTACCCCCTTCACGCAAGCCGCCACCGTGGCTACTTGATTTTTTCCGGAAAGAAGAATTCCTGAACAGTTTTTTTCTTTTTTTTCTACATTTACCACTACATCTCGAAAACCCGGTCTACGGCGATGGACCATGTCACTTAGCCAAATTTTCTTTTCCCAAGCAAAAGATATATTCACTTGAGCGTTTCTCTTTTGAAGAGCCTTCTTTTCTGCGCGAACGACCGCAGACGAAAGAGTTTTATAGCGGGCACTCTCTTTTGCCCAAACACTCCCCGTCAGTAACATAAAACAAATTAATATAGTTGTTAATTTCATCTTTTACCTCTTTTCTTAATATAGATATATTATATAAAAGTTAGGAAAGACTAACAATATAAATTATCCAAAAAGAACTCCGTTTTTTAAACGGAGTTTCTTTACCGGAGATTTTTAAAAAATTATATTCCTTTAGTAAAAAATAAGCCCCAACACCGCACTGGCGGCCAGCACCGTTATCGGGCCTTTTTTGTATTTCCATACCGCCAAAAACGCACCTAAAAATAAAAGTACACTTTTATAGTCCACAAAGTTTTCCGCATTACAAAGGGATAATACCGCGGCGGCAATCAGCCCCACCACTCCCAAACGAAGTCCTTTAAAAACAGATTCCACCGCACGGGTGTGTTGATATTTCAAAAAATAACGGCTGGTTAAAATCATAAGCACAAACGAAGGCAAGCAAACCGCCAAGGTAGCCACTAGGGCACCCCAAGCGTCTTGAGCGGCCATATAGCCCGTATAAGTAGCCATGTTAATCCCCACCGGACCGGGCGTTACTTGGCTGATAGCCACCACATCGGTAAATTCTGCCGTAGACAGCCATGCCTGTTTATAAACCACTTCGTTTTGAATAAACGAAATCATGGCATAGCCACCGCCAAAATTAAACAGACCGATTTTAAAGAAGGTTAAAAATAATTTTAGATAAATCATTTAACCTCCTGTTTGCGAGTAAGTAAAAATCCGCCAAGGCCCATCGTCAAAACAATGTAAACGGGAGAAATTTTGATCAGCCAAACGGCCAAGGCACAAGCCACACAAGCCCAAACCGTTTTCCAATTAACCCCCGCACTTTTAGCAAGGTTGAACACAGGCACGGCAATTAAAGCCACGACTGCGGGACGAAGACCCATGAATACGCGTTGCACATAAGGATTCTCGGCAAATTTTCGGAAGAAAACAGCAATCAAAAGGATAATAACGAAAGAAGGAAAAGCAGCCCCCAGCGCAGCCAAAAAAGCACCCCAAATTCCTTTGGTTTTATAACCCACCACAATGGATAAATTAACGGCCATTACCCCGGGGGCCGCCTGCGCTACGGCTACCATATCCAAAAAATCTTTCCGCTCAAACAAGTGTTGTTTATCCACCAGTTCCCGCTCCATCAGGGAAAGCATGGCATACCCACCCCCCAACGTAAACAGGCCTATTTTGGAAAAAGAAAAAAAGAGTTTCAATAATACCTTCATATCATTATTTTACTATTTTCATTCAAAAGAAAGCCCTCGGCATTACCGAGGGCGCTCTTTAAATAAAAACTACTATTTTATCCAACCTTCTTTTTTGGCGTAATTGTAAATCCCGTTATAAATACCTTGTGCCATGCGCTTACGCACAGTAGCATTAGCTAAGCGATCGCGATCTTTGGGGTAACTCATGTATCCCATTTCCACCAAGATGGCCGGACTTTGTACCCCTTTTAACACATAAAAGTTGGCTTGGCGGACACTGCTGTTTTGGCTAACAGCAATACCGATGCCGGGTTGTTTATACACGGCATTACGCACATATCCGGCTACTTTGGAACTTTCGTTAATATACTCATTTTTAGCAAGCGATTGCAAAAGAGCATCTACAAAGTTGTAATGCACTTCCTCATACTGCATAGCTTCGTTTTCTAAAGCGGCTACTTCTTCGGCTTCTTCGTCAGTAGCCTTTTCGGAGCGGAAATAGACTTGAAATCCGTGCGCACGACGATTTTTAGAGGCGTTTGCATGAATAGAAACGAACAAATCCGCTTTAAAATTATTAGAGGCCTTGGAACGACCGGATAAAGAGATGAAGGAATCGTCCTCGCGCGTCATTTTTACTTCAAATCCGCCTTTTTTAAGCAAGCGCACCAGTTCTTTGGAAACATCTAAATTCCAGTTTTTTTCATAGTAACGACTACGCACGGCACCGGGGTCTTTTCCTCCATGACCGGGATCCACCATAATACGCATTTTTTTATGCGCCGGTTTTACCGCCAAGGGGTGCGGTTCCGTTTTGATAACAGGGGTTGTTTTAACCGGTTGAGAAGATCCCCCCTCCTCTTCGGGAACAGGGGCTATAACAGGAGTAGGTTTTTCTTCGGCAAACATTTCTATAAACCCATCATCTTCCGAAAGCACCGACGGTTTGGGTGTTACTTCACTGGGGCCTTTTACCGAAGAAGCTTTATTCTCGAGCTCTTTTTGTGGCTCCGGCGTCAAAACGGTCGGCTTTTCGGGAGTTAAAATAGGATCAGCCTTTTTGGCTCCGGCACGAAAGACCAGCTTGCCTTGCTGTTCGGTAAAGCTCCAAACATTTGCATCTTTCCCCAAAATGACTTTTAGAACAGCATTATCTCGCGATTGACGGATATCAGCAGAGGCGATATAATCTGTTTTCAATCGGAAGAACTCGTCTCTTTTTACCGTAGCGTTCGGAAAAGTAACCAACACGGTATGCTTGTTGGGCTGGGAAGTGGTCCATGTTATTTTTTTCTGTGGGTCAAAGACAATTAAACTGTCTTGTTTGTTTAATTTATTTTCGGTCCGTTGAAAATCAAAAGGACGCTCCACCGTAAAACTTTTTTTCTGATAAGAAATGGTTTTCCCTACCGCTTTTTGAAAATCCGGCAACAGAAAAAACTCCACGGGAGCCATCATTTTACTCCCGTTAATGATGATAGGCGCTTTCAAAGTTTTAGGCCGAGCATTAACAATAATTTCCTTTAGCGGAACCGTTAAAATAGCATAAAACCCCTTCGCCGTCACCTTTGCTTGCTTGGACTGAGCAAAGAGCTCTATCTCCGCACCTAATTTGCGGGCAGTTTTTTGTAAATCCACATACATAACCCCGTTTACTTCCATAGCATCCACGGAGCCTTTGTCTCGGCCGGCGACCGTAAACGTCACCTCGCCTTGTGCATAAGAGGCACCGGCAAAGAAACAGAATAAACAGGATAATAACCAAGCAAAAAGTTTTTTCATAAACAAGTAAATTAAGCCCAGTGTTTGGCTGGGCTCAATTTATTATTCCAACACAATTTTATAATCTTCCCAAGCCAGTTGCGGATCCGCTTGGATTTTAAGGGTACGGTGGATATTTTGCTCGATATCGTGTTGGCGCTGTTTGATGGCTTCGGCCAACACAGGGTGCAACACCACACGTAAATTACCGCCGGGACGACCGTTAGTTAAATCGTAAATTTCGCGTTGAATTTTGATGCGCATACTTTCCGCAGAAAGTACACGGCCCGAACCATGACATTGAGGGCATTCTTCACTGATAAAGCTACCCGTGCTGGCACGTTTACGTTCACGCGTCATTTCTACAAGACCCAAGCGAGTAATGGGCAAAATGCGGATTTTGGCACGATCTCCCTGAACGGCTTTTGCCAAAGCTTCCACCACACGGTGACGGCTGGAGGCCTTGCGCATATCAATAAAATCGATTACGATAATCCCACCGATATTGCGCAAGCGAAGCTGGTGGGCAATTTCTTGTGCCGCTTCGATATTAGTTTGCGTAACGGTTTCTTCTTGAGATTTATTTCCGGTAAATTTACCGGTGTTTACATCGATAGCACAAAGCGATTCGGCTTCTTGGATGATGATACTTCCACCGTTAGGCAACGGAAGTTTGGTTTTGCGCAAGTTATCAATTTCCGGCTCGATATTATAAGCTTCAAAAATCGGAGTTTTCCCTTTATAAAGTTTTACGCGATCTGCCAAATCGGGAGAGTTTTTCTCCACAAAATCCAGTACCCGTTCGTAGTCTTTTTTATTGTCGAGCATATATACTTTGGCATTTTCGGAAAGGACATCACGCGCCACTTGCAACACAGCGTCCATATCTTCGTGTAACAAACGAGGAGAACGGGAAGTTTCAAATTTTTTGAGGATAGATTGCCATTGACGATATAAGTATTTTACTTCGCGTTCCAATTCCTCTTTGCTGGCTTCTTCTGCCTCCGTACGGACAATACACCCCATTCCGTTTAAATGTTTGGCAGCAAGTTCCTGCATGATATCATTGAGTTTATGGCGGGCTTCCGAATCTTCAATGTTTTTAGATACGCCCACAAAACTTTGGTGCGGGGTTAAAACCAAATAACGACCGGGAAGAGTAACGTCCATTGTTACTTTCATGCCTTTGGTGCTGATGGCATCTTTTACCACCTGCACCATCACTTCCTGCCCTTTGTGGAGCACTTTATCGATATTTTTCTTATCTCCGCCCAATACATCGGAAATATACAAATAGGCATTTTTTTCATATCCGATATTTAAAAATGCACTCGAAATGCCGGGCAATACATTTTCTACGGTTCCTTTGTAGATGTTACCTACGATATTAAGTGAACCGCGACGTTCCCAAATCAGTTCGTTGACGCGTTCATCTTCCAAAATAGCAATGCGCGTTTCTTCAAAAGACGTATTGACCAATACTTCTACGGTCGGTAGTCCTTCCAAATTTCTACTCATATTAAAAATCCTCTCTTAAAAGGGCACTAGATCAGGTGAAACTCCCCTTGGGAATCCTGCCAAAAAAGCCCTTCTCTTATAAAAGTTAAACCTTCTACCGTAAAGTTTTCTTCACCTGCCGGAATTTCTAAATCCAGCCAAGCGGCGATTACTTCTTCCGGATTAATCCATTTCCCTTGTACCGGCAAAACCGTAAGGGACACAACATTCGAGGAAATCGTACGGCACGGCCCGACAAACGGTTGAATGTCTTTTACACAAGACAGGCCGTTTTCCGCCCGAAAGGTTACTTCTACCCTCCCCGAATTTAAAAACTCTTCCAACTTCCGCCCAGGCTGATAAAGGAAAAAATCCCCCTCCACCCGGTACCTAGCCGCGGCTGCTAAGTTCTGCACGGAAGGCAACGGATAAGGCACTCGGCGCACGTCCAACAACTCTAAACCTTTCGGCGCTGCCTCTTCTAGTGCACGACGAACTTCTTCCGTTGCAATAGACTTCTGCAAATAAATATCCAGATACTCACGCTCGGCCCTTTGCCCCAAAGCAGGAGAAGGCCCGTATGCCAAGCGCGGCCAATTTTTATTTACCTTGGCCGGCTCAAACGGCAACCCAGCCGTAAGCACCATTTTTCTTACCGCGTTAAAAGTGTTTTTTCCCGCTTGGTTTTTTAACCAACGGAATACTATACGTATTTTATAAATTTTTGGCGAATTCATCATCTTTTTATGCACGTATGCGCCTTGCGTATACAGATTGCACTACTCCAAGTGCCCAAAAACTGGCCACCAAGTTAGATCCTCCGTACGAGACAAAAGGCAGCGGAATCCCTGCCACGGGCACAATACCGATTAACATTCCAAAATTAACCAACACATACGTAAAAAACATTCCAAAAATACCGGAACAAACTAAATAACCGTACCTATCGCTGGAACTGTAAGCAATAACAATAATTCTCCACAAAATAAGTAAATACAGTCCCAAAACGCCTAAAGTTCCCCACAATCCCAATTCTTCACCCACAACAGCCAAAATAAAATCGGTATGTTTTTCCGGAACGAACCCTAAACGAGACTGAGTACCGGAAAAAAGTCCCTTTCCAAACACTCCGCCGGCACCCATGGCAATTTGCGCCTGCAACACGTTATACCCGGCCCCTTGAGGGTCAGCCGTAGGGGCCAAAAAAGTCTCCACACGTTTGCGTTGGTGTGGCTTCATTTGATGGTCTACAAACATGCCGCCAAAAAGCCCCGCCAATACTACAATCGTGGCTAAAACAAAGTAAATGGAAGGAAGGAAAATACGTAGTTGTTTAAAGATCCACCAGGCAACATATCCCAAAAACATGATTAAAACGGAAAAAGCGGCAATATACCAAACGTTATGCCCCAATTCATAAAAAGTTCTAAACAACCAAAAATCCATCAGTTCCGGATGGAGGTACAGATAGGTCCAGGTAATTGTAAAAAATCCGGCTACACCGGCAAAAAGGGCCGCCAATAACAAATAAAAAATATTAACCCCCGTACAAAACAAAAGAACCGCCAAAGCCGGCAAGGTAACCACTACGGAAGAAAAGTCGGGTTGCATCATAATAAGCCCAAAAACAGGTAACAAAAGAGCCCCTAAACCAAACAGGGTAGGCACTTCCCGTATACGGCGGCCACGCCGATCCAAAAATGCCGCCGCTACTAAAATAGTGGCAACCCGACAAATTTCAGAGGGTTGCATGGAAAAGAAAGGCAATACAAACCACGAACGGGAACCCCGTTGGTAGGAGCCAAAAAGAAGCACTCCGACTAACAACATGAGCACAAAACTATAGAGAGCCTTCCACTGTTCATCATAAATTTGATAGTTAAAGCTCCAACCCACAAAAAAAGCAAGAGCACCGATAGGAAGAGCCACTAAGTGTGTGCGGACAACCGGATTTGTAAAGGATAAACTATTGACCGCAGACATAATGCACAAGGCCCCCATAATCACCAAGCCCACCATAGCACCGAAAAGAAGAAAATCCATTCGGTTTCTACCGGAAGCAGTCTTGTTTTTAAATAGCATCATTGATATTTTCCTCCGGCAATAATTCCTGATAATCTTCTGCGGGTCGGCTTTCCGCCACCGGTTTAGGTTTTGGTTGAGCAGCGGGTTTTATGCCAAAATAGGCTTCCAACATTTTACGGGCAATCGGGCCGGCTGCGCTGCTGCCTCCCTCCCCGAACTCCACAAACACGGCTAACGCAATAGAAGGGTCTTCGTTCGGTTTACCGGCAAAAGCCATAAACCAACCATGGTCAGCTCCGTGCGGATTCTGGGCAGTACCTGTTTTGCCATATACATCCAACCCTTTTATTTTAACACGGGCAGCCGTCCCGTTATCTACGGTGTATTTCAAGGCTTTAAAAATTAAATCATACGTTTCGGGTTTTAAATCGGCTTTTTGCAAAATTTCGGTTTGCCCTACTTTCTCTTCTTTACCGGTTTGATTACTGACAATTTTTTCTACGTAATAGGGTTTATAGACATTGCCTTTACTGGCAATAGCTGCCGCAAATTGAGCTACTTTAAGAGGCGTAACCAATAATTCTCCTTGCCCGATGGAAAGGTTTAACGTATCTCCCACAAACCAATAAGTTTTGTTGCGGGCTCTGCGAGTGGGGCCATATAAGTTCCCCGCTTTTTCGCCGGGCAAGTCTATTCCGGTTTGACGGCCAAACATAAATTTTCGTTGCATTTTTTCGATAGAAGCGGCCCCTATCTGAGCAGCAATAGTATAAAAATAAACATCGCAGGAATGGCTCATCCCCTCAAAGAAGTTTACGGGACCATGGGTGCCCCAACATCTAAAAATACGAGGGCCGGAATCGTAATGACCCGGACAATTAATTTTGCGGCTCACATCAATCTGCCCTTTCTCCAAAGCGGCAGCAGCAGTGATAACTTTGAAAGTAGAAGCCGGCGGATAAATACCTTGAATGGCCAAGTTATATTCATTAATTTTCTTGGATTTTTTAGGCAACTCTTCGTCGCTATACGGCACAAAAATGTTTGGATTGTAAGAGGGTGCACTGGCCAAAGCAAGTACAGCGCCGGTCCGCGGGTCCAACGCTACTGCAGCGCCTCGGCCGGTAATGGATTTTTTCAATCCTTCTTCTGCCGCTTTTTGGACATCAAAATTAAGCGTTAAAAATACGTCGCTGCCGGCCGCCCATTTTTTATCTTCAATAATACTTTTAACACGGCCGCGATAATCTACTTCCAAATAAACACCGCCATCGCGCCCCTTCAGTTCTTTCTCAAATTTTTTCTCAATTCCGTTTTTCCCCAGTTTGGAATTTAATCGGTAGCCCATCTTCAAATCGCGTTTACGCCATTCTCGGTCGTCCATGCTTCCCAAATAACCGATTAAGTGGCTGGCAAACCCGTCATACGGATAGTTACGTTTGGTTTCTTCCACTAAATACACACCGGGGTAATATAATTGCAATTCCTGCAAAGCGACCGTGCTTTTAGTAGACAGATTCTCCGCTAAAACGGTTGCTTTCCCGCTTTTTACACCCAGTTGAAGTTTTTCCAGTACGGCTTCGGGAGTCATTTTAAGGTGAGGGGCAAAGTCATGTGCTAAACGGCTGAGGTATTCCGGCTCTTTATTCCCTGCAGCCAAATAATAAAAGCTAAAAGAAGGTTCGTTGGAAGCGACGGCTACTCCGTCCGCAGTAAATACCCGTCCGCGCGGAGCCGTCTGATAAATAACCTGAGTGCGGTTTCTCTCCGCCATTTGCAAGTAAGTTTGATGGCGCAAAACCTGAATATCAATCAAACGCAAAGCAATCACGGCGCATACAATACACGCAAGCACCATCATCACTTTCAGACGCATATTAAAAAAAATCTTAGTAACGGCCATCTATGTATTCCTACTATAACTAACGACAAACAAACCCTTGGCCCAATACCCGTCTCACTAACCAAAAAATTCCGGGAGAGACGAGAGAAACAACTACTGCTCCTCCCAGCAAACTCCAAAAACCGGGCCACATAGCAGATGATGTAAACCAATACAAAAGAAACGAATTCAGTATTGCTACGCCAATAGTTAAGCCAAAGACACTAAACATCTGCGGGAAAAAAGCCTCAAAATCAAACCGTTGAGCCAGTGCATAAACCGTACAAGCCGCCACGGTAAACGAAAAAGCATTGTTACCGAAAAGTTTCGTTCCGAAAAAGTCCAAAAACAATCCACAAACAAATGCGATCGAATAACCGAATATCGGCTTTAATACTGCACAAAACACAATAGCAAAAACCAACATCATATTTACACTAAGTCCACAAAAAGAGAACAAGGTAGCTAAAGACCAATGGCACACAGTAGCTAATAGAAAAAGTAAAATTAGTTTACAAAAACTCCACATAACTTACTTTTTACCTCCGTCCAATATAACGAAAACTTCTTTTACCGCCGAAGAACGAACTTGCGGAGAAACTTCTACGGCCAACGCGGTTTGAAACTCGTCTTCTCCCCGAACAGCACTCACTTCTCCCACCAAAATCCCCGCAGGAAAGATGCTGCTGGTAGAAGCCGTATATATTTTATCTCCCACCTGAACTTTAGACAAAAGAGGAATATATTTTACCCGAACAGGGCGAAGTCCCCCTCCTA
Source organism: Elusimicrobiaceae bacterium (assembly GCA_045580265.1). Lineage (GTDB taxonomy): Bacteria > Elusimicrobiota > Elusimicrobia > Elusimicrobiales > Elusimicrobiaceae > Avelusimicrobium. The sequence continues at coordinate 32,253 of JAZNNM010000005.1, forward strand.
CTAACAAGCCCTCTTCTTTTCCTTCGGCCAAAAAAACAGCTGCAGAAAAATCTTCGTCACGGACTAAAAGAACTTTTGAAGTCTGCTCCGTCACTTCCACCACCACGCCGGCTAAGCCTTCTTTGCCGGCTTCCATGGAAATAACGGCACTTCGTTCACGAATTCCTTCCGCAGAGCCTTTATCAATAATAACCGAATTCCACTGAGAAGGCTCCCGATAAGCCACTTTCGCCCACACCCCATTCCAACGGCGAGTAGATTTCAAATTTAGCATCTGGGTTAATCGTTCATTCTCGGCAAACACGGAAGCCGCTTGTTGCGCTTCCAAACGGTTCATTTCCAATTGTTGTTTTAATTCGCCGTTTTCTCGGTGAGCATCTAACAACTCTTGTATTGTTTGATGAACGTTTTCAGCATATTTAGCCGTTCCGTGCGAAAGGCGAATTTGCGGAATAAAAATATAGGATAGAACCGCTTTTACGGAAGAAACGAATCCTTCCAACGGTAAAATCATAAGTAAAAAAGAAAGCAACAAAAAAACCGCCGGCAGTAAAAAACGTTTACGCGACTCGGAAAGGTTTTTTTTGCGTTGTTTATGCTTAGTGGGTAACATAATAAATAAAAATCGTTTTAATGCCGTATTTGGTAGTTTATTGGTTTCAATAAATTCAGCAATAACGGCAATTTAAGATTAAATAAAAAAGCGGACACTGTCCCTTTTACAGAACGTGTCCGCTTAAATGGTTTCAAAAGCCTTTGGCTAGAAAGATTTACTGCGGGAACCGAAGAAACGGGAACCTTTTTCGTTCAGTTGTTCCAAAAATTTACCCGTACCCAAGGCCACACAACTGAGCGGATCTGCTGCGCGGTGGACGGGGATATCCGTCTCTTTACGGATCAACTCCGTAATCCCTCTTAAAAGGCTACCACCTCCGGCCACCACAAGACCTCTATCGACAAGGTCTGCAGCCAATTCCGGCGGGGTTTCTTCCAGCGTGCTCTTAATTACATCAATAATCAAACGCACCGGTTCCATCAAAGCTTGACGGATTTCTTCCGAAGTTACCGTCAAAGTGCGAGGCAAACCTTGTGTCTGATCGCGTCCTTTTACTTCCATGGATTTTTCTTCTTTTAAGGGATAAACGGAACCCAAGTTAATCTTTACTTCTTCGGCGGTAGTTTCGCCAATGATCAGATTGTATTTTTTGCGGAAATACTGCACAATGCACTCGGTTAATTCATCACCGGCAACATCAATAGATTTGGCCACAACCATTCCGCCAAGCGAAATGACAGCCACTTCCGTTGTACCGCCACCAATATCAACAATCATGCTGGCATGCGGTTCCGCAATCGGTAAATCGGCACCCATGGCCGAAGCCATGGGTTCTTCGATCAAATATACTTCCCGAGCACCGGCCTGACGGGCGGCGTCGTCCACTGCGCGGCGTTCTACGCCGGTAATGTCCGAAGGGATACCAATAACAATCCGAGGACGTAACAGACTGCTGCGGCTATGTACTTTACGAATGAAATAGCGGATCATTTCTTGCGTAACTTCAAAGTCCGCAATTACACCGTTTTTCATCGGGCGCACAGCCACAATGTTAGCGGGGGTTCTGCCCAACATCTGTTTGGCTTTGGAGCCAACAGCTTTCACTTCTCCGGTCTCTCTTTCGACGGCAACCACAGAAGGTTCACGAAGCACAATCCCTTTGTCTTTGACATAGATAAGACAGTTGGCTGTGCCAAGGTCCATCCCCAAGTCAGAAGAAAAAAGTCCCCCGAGATAGTCTATTACCATTTAGATTCCCCTAGTCAACTAATTTGATGATAGCTACTTCAGCGTTATCGCCTTTACGAAGCCCCGCGCGATAAATGCGGCAGAAACCGCCGGCGCGATTGGCATAGCGAGCAGCTAATACTTCAAACAGTTTTTTAACGGCGGCCGCATCTTTCAAAGTGTCTTTAGCGGCACGTTCGTTATTGGCCTTGGCCAAAGTAATGAGTCCTTCCACCACGCGTCTTACTTCTTTGGCTTTTTGGACAGTAGTCGTCACTTCTTCGTGAAGGATGATGCTGGTAGCCATATTATTAAGCATTGCTTTGCGGTGGGACGCAGTTTTGCCAAGTTTTCTGTATCCGGTATTCTTAATCATACTAAAACTTACTCCTTAAAATTTCATACCCAAAGAAAGATTCATCTCGGCGAGTCTTTCTTTGATTTCGTCCATAGATTTGGCACCGAAGTTCTTAATCATTTTCAAGTCATCTTCGGTCATTTTCACCAAGTCGCGCACCGTGTTGATGTTTTCGGACTTGAGGCAATTAATGGAGCGGGAAGAGAGTTCGATGAATTCAATGGATTGGTTCAACAACTCATCTTGCTTAGAGGCAGTGCTGACAGTATTCACACCGGCAACAGCTGTTTCTTCTACCACGGCTTCATCACTGGTGGTAGCCACGCAATCTTCTTCTCCTTCAATCGTGAAAATGTGCAAGGATTTGGACAACAACACCGCAGCACGGTGGAGCGCTTTGGCCGGAGCCAAGGTGCCGTCCGTGGTGATTTCCAAAATCAAGCGGTCATAGTCCGTTTTCTGACCGACACGAGCAGGTTCCACGTCGTAGTGAACCTTTACGATCGGAGAAAACAAAGCGTCCATGGGAATAAACCCGGCAGGGCGTTGGACTTTGGCCAAATCTTCGGTGGGGACATAGCCTTTACCGCGGGAGATTTCGATTTCCATTTCCAGGCTGCCACCTACTTCCAAGGTAGCTAAAACCAAGTCTTTGTTTACGATTTCTACACCGTCGGTTTCTTCAATATCGGCGGCCGTTACAACACCGGGTTTGGCGGCGTGTAATTGCAAATATTCACGAGTTTTGCCTTCCATCTTCACGCGAAGGTGTTTGAGGTTGAGCAAAATGTTGATAACGTCTTCCCGCACATTGGGGACCGTGCTAAATTCGTGCACAGCACCAGCGATTCTGACGGCGGTAACAGCAGCTCCTTCCATACCGGAAAGCAAAATCCGGCGCAAGGAGTTACCTACTGTGTGACCATAACCACTTTCGTACGGTTCAGCAATGAATTTGCCGTAAAAGTCGGACGCGGTTTTTTCTTCTAATTGAATCGCTTGAGGAAGTTTAATTTCGTTCAAAGCCATTATAAGCCTCCAAACTATTTAGAATAGTATTCTACGATCAGCTGCTCATTGACAGGGTAGGACATTTCCGCTCTGTCGGGCCATCTCAAAAGTTTACCGGTTAATTTTTCCGCGTCATATTCCAAGAAACTGGGGCGCTGGTTGCGTTTTTCGGCTTCGGTTAAACCTTGTTTTACTTGTACGTTTTCAGCCAAGGATTTATCCAAGGTTACTTTGTCGCCAAGACGCAATTGGTAAGAAGGAACGTTTACCGGTTTACCGTTTACCGTCACATAACCGTGGAGAACGATTTGGCGGGCGGTTTTCAAAGAAACGGCAAAACCTAAGCGGCGCACCACGTTATCCAAGCGGGTTTCCAATTTGCGAAGGAAGTTTTCACCGGTTTGGCCTTCGGCTCTGGCCGCGGCAGCAAACATATTGTGAAACGGAATTTCCGACATACCGGATTGCAATTTAGCTTTTTGTTTTTCTTGCAAGCGGATACCGTATTCGGAAATTTTGGCTTTTCTTACTTTACCGCCACGTTTGGTGGCAGCGGCCAACTTGTCAATCACACAATTGGTGTAGCATTTGGTTCCTTTTAAGAAAAGTTTGCAATCTAATTTTCTGCATTTTTTGCAGCTGGGTCCTGTATATCTAGACATAAATTTTATACTCTCCTGGCTTTGGGCGGTCTGCATCCGTTATGAGGGATGGGGGTAATGTCTTTAATGGAAGACACGATAAGGCCGGCTTGTTGTACGGCACGGACGGCCGTTTCGCGGCCTTGACCAGGCCCACAGACCTTGACGGCGACTTCGCGCATACCAAGCGCAACGGCTTTTTCGGCCGCTTTGTTGCTGGTGATTTGCGCAGCAAACGGAGTGCTTTTTTTGGTGCCTTTAAAACCGTGAGAACCAGCGGTGGACCAAGCAATCGTGTTACCTTTATCGTCAGACACGGTTACAATCGTGTTGTTGAACGAGCAGTAAATGTGCACGACACCGAAAGCAGGGGCTTTCGCGTTTTTCTTTTTACCTTTCGCCGCAGTTTTAGCCGCGGACGTTGTTACTTTTTCTTCTGCCATATATTAAATCCTTCTAAAAGTTATTTGGTTTTAGAACCCACGGTTTTTCTTCTGCCGCGGCGGGTTCTGCTGTTGGTTTTGGTGCGTTGGCCGCGGACGGGCAGATTGCGGCGGTGGCGCTGGCCTTTGTAGGAACCAATTTCGATCATGCGATGAATGTTTTGGGCAACTTCACGGCGAAGTTCACCTTCTACTTTGTATTCTTTTTGCAAGATCGTGTTCAAGAGACCGGCTTGTTGTTCGGTCAAATCTTTCACGCGGGTAGCGGGATCAATTTGGCCTTCCAATTTGGCAAGCACTTCTTTCGCGTTTTTCTTGCCGATGCCATAAATGTATTCCAACGCGACATCTATTCTTTTGTTTTTCGGTAAATCAATACCTGCGACTCTAGCCATATTTTATAAAACTCCTATAAATTAACCTTGGCGTTGTTTGTGTTTCGCGACTTCGCAAACCACACGGACTACGCCGTTGCGTTTAATGATTTTGCATTTCTGACATATCTTTTTTACACTGGCTCTAACTTTCATTTATTTCTCCCTATAAGTTATTCTTCCGCGGGTCAGATCATACGGGGAAAGTTCCAACTTCACCTTGTCGCCCGGAAGAATTCTTATATGATGAACTCTCATTTTGCCGGATATGTGTCCCAGAATTACTTTGCCGCCAGGGATTTCGATTTTGAACATCGCATTGGGCAGCGCTTCCAGAACTTTACCTTCAATTTCGATTTTATCGCTCATACAACTCCGAGTGCGGATAAATCCAGAACAAACGCAATCCGCGCTTTTCCTTTCGGAAGCGCGAAACGTTTTATTCAAAAGCAGTGAAAATTTCACTGCCGTTAGCGGTAACGGCTACCGTATGCTCAAAATGGGCCGCATATTTGCCGTCCATCGTAACCACCGTCCAACCGTCGTCCAGCTCCCTGACTTTATAAGTTCCCGCAGTCAACATGGGTTCTATTGCGAGTACCATTCCCGCTTCTAACACAGGGCCGGTACCGGGCGTACCGAAATTCGGTATGCTAGGCTCTTCATGCATATTGCGGCCAATACCATGCCCGCAATAATCGCGAACTAAACCCATATTATGTAACTTGGCAAAAGTTTCCACCGCGTGCTGTACATCGCCTAAGCGACGGCCTGGTTTGATTTGGCCAATTGCCTTATACAAAGATTTTTTGGTAACATCCATCAATCTTTGGGCCTCATCAGAAACTTTTCCCACGCCGAGGGTGATTGCGGCATCAGAACAGAAACCGTCAAGGCGGGCTCCTGTATCTATACTGATAATATCACCACTCTTTAATATTCTATCTTTTTTTGGGATTCCGTGCACGACTTCTTCATTTACCGACGCACAAATGCACCCAGGAAACCCATAATAGCCGAGAAAAAGCGGTGTCGCTCCGAAGGAACGAATCGTTTTTTCGGCCGCGGCATCCAATTCAAGCGTAGAGATACCGGGCTTTACCATTTCGGTCATTAATTTAAGGACCGCCGCGGTAACTTTGCCGGCCTCACGCATTTTTTGGAGTTCGCTTTCGTTTTTTACTTCAATCATTTTACCTTCTCGAGGATTTGTACAATATCCTCAAAAACTTGTTCTGGGGTTTGATCCCCATTTACTTCTACATATTTACCACTGTTTAAGTAATAATTTTTTACCGGTAAAGTATCTTTATGATATACTTCCAAACGGTGTTTGGCACGTTCCGGTGTATCATCCGGGCGGGAATATAACTCTCCTCCGCAGGTGGAACACACAGTCAGGGGAGATTCTACATTCACATGTAAAATAGCTCCACATTTTTTGCATTGGCGGCGGGAGCAAATACGGTTTACCACTTCTCTCTCCGGCAAATCAATCATGATTACAAGATTGATATTTTTGCCTAACCGCTGCATCATATCATCTAAAATTTTGGCTTGGGCAACAGTACGCGGGAACCCATCTAAAATTACTCCTTTCTCCGCCTTTTTAACTATGTTTTTCAACATAGCAGCCATCATGTCATCCGGAACCAAATTTCCATTGTTAATAATCCCGGCTATCTTTTTCCCTAACTCCGAACCGGAAGCAATTTCTTTGCGAAGGACATCTCCCGTGGAAATATGTTGTAAATCAAATTTTTGTTGCAACTTTGCTGATTGGGTACCTTTTCCTGCACCCGGACAACCCATCAAAACAATATTCACTTTAAATCATTCCTCATTTAACTTACAGACAACTTTGCGTTTAGGCCCTTTTAGACCCAAACGCAAAATCATCCTCTACAACTTATTCAACTTCAAAAAACAGGTCTTCACAAAATTTGCTTTTGTGCTAAGGACGATTTACTTCGACACAAAGCACAAAAGCAACATAGATTAAACCTTATTGGCCAACGTTAAACCAGCGGCCTTTAATCCGTTTGGAACCTTTCATCAACGGTTCATAATTGCGAGCCAACAAGTGGGCTTGTACTTGTCCGACAGTATCCAACGCCACACCAACAACGATGAGCAGCGCCGTACCACCGAAATAAAAGTCCACTCCGAATTCTGCACGGAAAGCGTCCGGCAAAACCGCAATCAAACATACAAAGATAGCCCCACAGAAGGTCAAGCGGTTCATTACCCATTCAATGTAATTTTTGGTGGGTTCACCGGGGCGAATACCCGGAATAAAACCGCCCCATTTCTTCATATTATCTGCCAAATCGGACGGATTAATCGTCATCGAGTTGTAGAAATAGCAGAAGAAAATAATGAGCGCGGAAAACAGAATCATATACAAAGCACTGCTATGATTCATGGATTCCATTAATTTTTGCGCCCAAGGAGCCTCTTGGTTGAAGCTGGCAATCGTTAACGGCAAGGAAATAACAGAGGAGGCAAAGATTACAGCAATTACACCGCTTTGATCTATTTTAAGCGGCAAATAGCTGGTTTGCCCACCATAGGTTTTATTCCCTACTTGGCGTTTAGCATATTGCACAGGAATTTGACGTTGGGCTGTTTCCAACCATACCACCAAAGCCGTAATAACAATAGCCGCACCAAAGATAACGAGCGCCATAAAAAAGTCCATTTCGTCTGTTTTTACGCGGTTGACCACTTCCATAATAGCACTGGGCAAGCGATCTACGATTCCCGCAAAGATGATAAGAGAAATACCGTTTCCTACCCCTTTTTCGGTAATCTGTTCACCTAACCACATAACAAACATTGTACCCGCCGCTAAGGTAAGTACAGTGGTGACGAAGAACATAAAGGACGGATTTACTACCGCCGAAACGCCGCCAACGCCTTCCACACGCGTGATGGCAAAAGTCATCATAGACCCTTGCAAAAGGGCCAAAAACAGTGCAAAAATACGGGTAATCTGGTTTTCTTTTCTTCTGCCGGATTCACCCTCTTTGTGCATGCGGTCCAATGCCGGGAAAATATGAGCCCCGCGCACCAACCCCATAATAATGGAGGCGTTAATGTACGGCATGATACCCAAAGCCAAAATGGAAAATCTGCCCAAAGCCCCGCCCGAAAAGATATTCATAAAACCGAGAATACCATTTTGGTGAGCGGCAAACATTTGTTTCAGAACTTCCGTATTGATACCGGGTATTGGGATTGCAGCAGCAATCCGGAAAACAGCCAACGCCCCGATCAAGAAGAGAAGTCTCTTCTTGAGTTCGGGGGCGTTAAAGATATTTGCAACTGTGTTGTTAGACATTATTTGGTCTTTTGTTCAATAACAGTCACAGTACCGCCGGCTTTTTCAATCGCCGCTTTAGCAGTGGCGGAAAAACCATGAGCAGATACTTTTAAAGCCTTCGTGATCGTGCCATTGGCCAACACTTTGACGCGGGTAACATCATGGATGATACCAGCTTTTTTCAAGGCTTCGGGAGTTACTTCGGCACCCGCCGCAAAGGCTTTTTCCAAAGAACCAACGTTTACATAATCAAAACGTCTGGCAAAATCTTTATTGGAAAAGCCGCTTTTCGGCGTATGGCGGATAAGAGGCATTTGTCCGCCTTCTTTACTTTCTTTGCGGGTGTTACCGGAGCGGGAAGACTGACCTTTCATACCTTTGGTGCAGTAGTTACCCAAACCGGAACCGGGGCCTAAGCCCAAGCGTCTTTTTTCTTTTCTAGACCCATGTTTAGGGAAAAGTTTATTCAAAGTTACCATTTTTTCTCTCCACAAAACTATTCGGCCTTAGCGGTTTCAGTTTCCGCTTTGGGGGCTTCAGCCACAGGGGCGGCTTTACCGCGCACCGTGTTCACAGTTTCTTTGCTTTTCAATTGTTTAAAAGCTTCCAAGGTCGCATAGACCAAGTTGCACGGGTTCGTGCTGCCAAGGCTCTTGGCCAACACGTCTTTAATACCGGCAGCTTCAAACAACAAGCGCACACCGCTACCGGCGATTACACCGGTACCGGGGGCCGCGGGTTTCATCCACACGGAAGCGGCACCGAATTTACCGATGGTTTCGTGCGGAATGGTTTCGCCCACGATCGGGAACGTGATCATGTGTTTGCGCGCATGGGATTCAGCTTTCGCAATAGCCAACTGAACCTGATTCGCCTTGCCAATAGCAACGCCCACTTTGCCCAAGCCGTTTCCGACTACTACGAGAGCGCGGAAGCCAAAGCGTTTACCGCCTTTGACTACCTTGGCCGTTCTGGCAACGTGGATAACCGTGGTTTTACCTTCTACCGCCGGTTTTGCTTTTTGAAACTCGGCTCTTTTGCCTTTCGCTTCTTTTCTATTGTCGCTTTTTACGAGCGTTTCATTGGACATTAAATTCACCTATGACCTTAGAATTTCAATCCTGCTTCTCTGGCGGAATCAGCAAGAGCTTTGATTCTGCCATGGTAAACGCGTCCGCCGCGATCAAACATTACTTCCGTAATGCCTTGTTCAATCGCTTTTTTAGCGATGACAGCACCGAGGGCTTTGGCCGCTTCAATGCTCTTGGCGGAGGTTTCAAATTTGCCTTCAAATTCTTTAGACAACGTAGTAGCAGACACTAAAGTGCTGTGGGTGTTGTCGTCAATAATTTGGGCGTAAATGTATTTAAGACTTCTGTAAACGGACAGTCTCGGGCGGACGGCACCGTTTCTCAAAAGATGTCCGCGGCTGCGGTCTTTTCTGTATTGGTATCTTTCTTGTTTAGTAGCCATAATTATTTACCTCCCGCCGCAGTTTTACCAGCTTTGCGAGTAATATGTTCGCCCTGATATTTGATACCACTGCCTTTGTAGGGCTCCGGCGGTCTAAGTCTTCTGATTTTAGCAGCGAAATCGCCCACTTTGAACTTATCGCTACCTTTGATCGATACCGCGCCAGATTTAGGATCCACCACGACCGTAAGGCCGGCGGGGATATCCAAATTGACGGGGTGAGAGAAACCGAGTTCCAAGTTCAGTTTGGTACCAGCCACATTGGCACGATAACCCAAACCGTTAATTTCCAACACTTTGGTAAAACCGTTGGTTACACCTTCAATAATATTGAAGACGTTTGCGCGGGTGGTACCATGCAAAGCGTTGAGTTCTTTCACGCGGTTTTCGGCTACGGAGAAAGTCAATACGCCGTTTTCCAAGTTAGGGGTAATGCCTTCCGGAATGGAATAAGACAAGGTGCCCAAAGCGCCGGTGGCGGTGATTACGCTGTCTTTAATTTCCACTTTGGTGGCAGCGGGAACGTTGATGATTTTTTTACCAATTCTGCTCATACTTCCCCCTTACCACACTTGGCACAAAAGTTCGCCACCGATTTTTTCGGCTTTGGCTTGTGCATCCGTCATTACACCTTTAGAGGTGGAAAGAATCGTAACGCCAAAAGCACCGCGTACTTTCGGAATGTTGTTGTAAGCACTGTAAACGCGAGAACCGGGTTTGGAAATACGTTTCAAACCTTGGATTACGCATTCGTTTTCAGGCGTATATTTCAAGAACACTCTGACGACGCCGCCTTTGGTTTCGTTGTGGACGGCTTTGAAATTGGCGATGTAGCCTTCTTCTTTCAGCACACGCGCAATTTCAGTTTTAATTTTAGAAAAAGGGATATCCACTTTTTCTTTCTTTTTCATGTTAGCGTTTCTTACTCTGGTTAAGAAATCTGCGATCGGATCCATGTGTATAGGTTACCTCTCCAAACCACTTTCCGCTAGACGGAGTTGGCCCGAAAAAGGTACCTCCTCCTTAAATTACCAACTCGATTTTCTAAGACCCGGGATTAATCCCTGGTGTGCCATTTTTCTCAGGCAGATACGGCAAAGGCCGAAGTCGCGGTAGTAACCTCTTGCGCGCCCACAGACTTGACATCTGTTATGATAGCGCACAGCGAACTTTTGGTCTTTCGCCATTTTTGCAACCCATGCTTTAGTAGCCATAAAGTTTCTTGCTCCTTTTATTTAGCCGCTTTGCGGAAAGGCATACCCATGTAATCCATGAGCAAGCGACCGCTAGCATTATCGGCGGCAGTGGTGACGAACGTAATGTTCATACCATGGGCTTTAGGCGATTTTTCAACATCGATTTCCGGGAAGATATAATGTTCTTTAATACCCAGGTTCAAATTGCCTTTACCGTCAAAGCTGGCATTGAAGCCCTGAAAGTCGCGGATGCGGGGGCAAGCAATGCAGATGAAGCGTTCCAAGAATTCATACATTCTGGCACCGCGCAAGGTTACGCGCACACCGATGGGCATACCTTCTCTAAGTTTGAAGTTAGAGATGGATTTTTTAGCACGGCGGATTTGAGCGGCTTGACCGGCAATAGCGGTCAAATCGTCTTTGGCGATTTCCAGCGCTTTGATATCTTCGCGAGCTTCTTTGACGCCGATGTTAATCACGATTTTCGTGAGTTTCGGCACGGCCATGGGGCTTTTGACGTTCATGTCTTTGAGCAAGGCCGGAAGCACTTTTTCTCTGTAAAGGGCCTGCAATTTGGGCGTATAGCCTTCGGGCGCCTTTGTTACGTTTTTGGTTTCTTTCTTAGTCATTTTTAACTGTACCTAGATTAAATGATCGGCTCATTGCATTTGCGGCAGACGCGCGTTTTGGTACCGTCAGCCGAGATTTGCACTTTGGGCGTCATGGCTTTTTTACATTTGCCACAGACGATGGCTACGTTGGAAGCGTCCAACGCGGCTTCCATCTGTACAATGCCGCCCTGCTTGTTTTGAGAAGGTTTCACGTGTTTAGAAACCATGTTTACACCCGTTACCACTACTTTGTTTTTGGACGGGTTAACAGATTTCACTTCGCCCTTCTTGCCTTTGTCCTTACCGGACAATACTAAAACGGTATCTTTTTTCTTGATAATCATACTATACCACCTCAGGAGCCAAGGAAATAATTTTCAAGAAATTCTTTTCGCGCAGCTCTCTGGCAATAGGACCGAATACACGGGTACCTTTGGGTTCACCATTGTCGTTGATGATGCAAACAGCATTGTCATCAAAACGAATATAGGAACCGTCTTTTCTTCTTCTTTCGCGGGCCACGCGAACTACTACCGCACGGACCACGTCGCCTTTTTTAATGGCGGAGGTAGGGATCGCATCTCTGACGGAGCACATAATAACGTCTCCCAAAGTTGCGATATCCCGATGGTGACCACCGCGCACTTTAAAGCATTGAACTTTACGCGCGCCGGAATTGTCGGCCACATTGACGATGCTTCTTAATTGAATCATACTTTAATAACTCCGTAGTTTTTAAAAACTAAGCTCTGGCTTTTTCCACAATTTTGGAAATGCGCCATTTCGTCGTTTTGGAAACGGGGCGGGTGCTCATAATTTCCACTTTGTCACCGATTTTGGTTTCGTTGGCCTCGTCGTGAGCATGGAATTTAGCCGCTCTTTTAAGCGTTTTGCCATAGCGGTCATCATGCACCAAGCGTTCTACACATACCGTGCGGGTTTTATCCATTTTGTCAGATACAACCACACCGCTCAGCACTTTTCTTTTGGCACGGGTTTCTTTATTTTCCATTTTAAACCTCTATTTTTGCTCTTTTTTCTGGTTGATCAGCGTTTGCAAAAGGGCAATTTCGCGTCTTACCGCTCTAATTTCCATCGGGTTAGCGATGGGAGTGGTGCTGTGTTTGAAAAGAAGGTTAAATTTCTTTTCTTGGGCTTTGCCGAGCGCTTCGTTCAGTTCGGCCAACGTTTTTTTCTTCAAAACTTCTTTTTCGTTCGTTTTCATAAACTACCTTCTGGTTACCAGTTTCGTTTTGATCGGCAGTTTGTCGGAAGCCAAACGCATGGCTCTTTTGGTATCTTCCAGCGTAGCGCCTTCCAATTCGAACAAAATTCTGCCGGGCTTCACCACAGCGGCCCAATATTCGGGCGCACCTTTACCTTTACCCATACGGGTTTCGGCGGGGTGTTTGGTAATGGCTTTGTCCGGAAATACACGGATCCAAAGTTTACCTTTTTTCTTGATGAAGCGGGACAAAGTAATACGGGCAGCTTCAATCTGCCGGGCGGTAATCCATTTGGGTTCTAAGGCTTTCAACCCAAATTCACCGAATACCACTTCCGTGCCGCGTTTGGCATTACCTTTAATGCGGGGCGCGCTGAAGGGCTTGCGGTATTTTACTCTTTTAGGCATTAACATAAGTCAAAGTCCTCTATTTGGTTTCCGGGGCGGCAACTTCCGTTACGCCTTCGGTGGAACCGGTTTCCATGTCGCGATGTTTCTTAAGTTCATTCATAATCTCTTTCGGAGATTTGGCGAAGTGAGTTCTTTTGAAAATCCAGACTTTAATGCCGATTTTACCGCTGATGGTGTTGGCTTCGGTGAAACCGTAGTCAATATCGGCGCACAAGGTGTGCAGCGGAACGCGGCCTTCGCGTTTCCATTCCGTGCGGGCAATTTCAGCACCGCCGAGTCTGCCGGACACCATAATTTTGATACCAAGCGCTTTGCTGGAAAGGGCTTTTTCGATCGCTTTTTTCATCGCAGCACCGTAGTGGGCGCGTTTTTCAAGTTGCATAGCGATATTTTGAGCCACCAACTGGGCATCCGTTTCCGGGTTCTTGATTTCAATTACGTTCACAAAGGTTTTGCTGCCGGTAAAGGCTTCCAATTCTTTGCGAAGGGCTTCAATGTCGGCACCTTTTTTGCCGATCACCACACCCGGGCGGGCGGTGTGAACGTTGACGCGCAAGAACGCGCCGGCTCTTTCGATACCTACATAGCTAACGGCCGCCATTTTGAATTTGTCTTCAATCATCTTGCGGATTTGGAAATCTTCCATAATCAACGCAGGCATATTTTTAGGGGCAAACCATCTGGAGCGCCAGTCCTGAATATAACCAAGTCTAATGGACCGGGGGTGAATCTTGTGTCCCATAAATTAGCGACCTCCCTTTTTTTCGTCAGTGACGATAACAGTCAAGTGGCACATGCTCTTTTTGTAAGGCATAGCGCGGCCTTGAGGGCCGGGCTGCACTCTTTTCAAATGGCCGCTGGGGCCGAGATTCGCAAACGCTTCTTTAATGAAGACTTTGCTGAAGTCCAGTTTTTTGCCGGCTTTCACTTCCAAGTTAGCAGCGGCGCTGTGAAGGGTTTTGGCAACCAAATCAGCGGTGCGTTTGGCAACGAAAGGCAATACGTCTTCCGCAGCTTTCACGTTTTTACCACGAATTTGATCCAACACCAGGTTCACCTTGCGGCTACCAAACCGTTGAAATTTAGCTTTTGCACAAGCTTCCATATCAAATCCTCAACTCTTATTTCAGGGCGGTGGAATCTTTCGTCATGCCACCGTGACCTTTGAACAAACGGGTGAAAGAAAATTCACCGAGTTTATAACCTACCATACGTTCAGAAACGTAAATGGGAAGAAATTTTCTGCCATTGTGCACGAGGAAAGTGTGTCCTACAAATTCCGGCACGATGGTGCAGGCTCTTGCCCACGTCTTAATAGGTTTTTTCTCGTTGGAAGCGTTCATAGCTTGAACTTTTTCCAACAGGTTTAAATCCACAAAAGGACCTTTTTTAGTTGATCTTCCCATAATTACTTAGCCTTGTTTTTTCTTCTGTCGCTGACAATCATCCAGCCAAACGCTTTCTTGGTAGAGCGCGTTTTCAAACCGCGGGTTTGTTGGTTCCACGGAGAGCGCGGAATGTTGCCACCTTTACCGTGACCGCGGCCACCACCCATCGGGTGATCAACAGCGTTCATGGCGCTACCGCGGACGGTAGGTCTTTGACCGCGGTGTCTGTTGCGGCCGGCATTACCGATGACAATGTTGGAGTGATCCACGTTGCCAACTTGACCGATGGTGGCACAGCAGGCGCTGGGCACCAAGCGAATTTCGCCGGACGGCATTTTGATATGGGCATAGTCCGATTCTTTGGCCATAAGTTGAGCTTGGCTGCCGGCGCTGCGCGCAAGTTGCGCACCTTTACCGACTTTCAGTTCAATGGCGTGGATAAAAGTACCTTCGGGAATGTTTTTAAGAGCAAGGCAGTTACCCACTTTAATATCAGCGGCCGGGCCGGACATAAGTACGTCGCCCACTTTTACACCGAGGGGATGAAGAATATATCTTTTTTCACCGTCGGCATAGTTCAACAGGCAAATGCGGGCGCTTCTGTTCGGATCGTATTCGATAGATACGACTTTAGCAGGAATCCCGAATTTTTCCCGTCTGAAATCAATTTGTCTGTATGCGCGTCTGTGACCACCGCCGATGTGGCGAACCATGATCATACCGGTGTTGTTACGACCGCCGGTTTTGCGCAGACCTTTGGTAAGGCTCTTCTCCGGAGTGGTTTTGGTAATATCGGAGTAATCCGAAACCGTAATCGTTCTGCGGGAAGGGGTGTAAGGTCTAAATGACTTAATAGGCATAGTTAGTAGTTTCTCCTTTCATCTACTTCGAAGAGGCTTCCACCAATTCGATTTTATCGCCTTCTTTCAAGGTTACAAAAGCCTTTTTGTAATCAGGTCTTTTGCCTTCAAAACGACCCATGCGGTGGGTCTTACCCGTGACGGAAATGGTGTTGATTTTCACTACGGTTACGTTGAAGATTTTTTCAACCGCAGTTTTAATTTCACCTTTGGACGCGTTTTTGGCTACCACAAAACCATAGCGGTTGTGGGTATCGCGTTCAATTAAGCTTTTTTCAGTCAAAAGGGGTTTTTTAAGCGTAGTATAGGTGGTCATTATTTGGCCTCCTTAGCAAACGTATCGCTGAGTTTGGTTACAGCATCTTGGGTCAAGATGACTTTGCTGCTGTTCAACACTACATAAGCGTTGATGTCTTGCGTTTGCATGTGGGTTAAACCCTCCACGTTGCGGCAAGCCAAAGCGGCATTAGCATCAGCGAAGTTATCCAACACGAGCGGTTTGCGTCCGGCGGACAATACTTCCAAAATTTCGGCGAAAGCTTTGGTTTTGGGTTCTTTGAGGGTCAAAGAATCGAGCACAACCAAGTTGCCTTCGGCGAGTTTGGTGGACAAAGCCATCGCAAGAGCGGTTCTTCTTTTGGCAGCCGGCAAGTCCTGACGATAGGAGTGCGGGGTAGGACCAAAAGCGATACCACCGTGGCGGAATTGAACGGCGCGGAGGCTGCCTTGGCGGGCGCGACCGGTGCCTTTCTGTTTCCACGGTTTTTTACCGGTACCGGAAACTTCGCTGCGAGTTTTTACATCAGCGGTGCCGCGTCTTTGGTTAGCCAAAAAGGCGGTGATGACTTCGTGCAGGAAGGTAGGGTTGGCTTTTACGGCAAACAAACTATCCGGAAGAGCGACAGTCCCTTTTTCTTTACCTTTAATATCTAAAACTTTAGTTTCCATGGGTCAAAGTCCTTACTTCTTGTTAGCAGCCTTGGAAGCGGATACTTTATGTTCCTGAGGCGCCACATAGTGTTTTTTGTATTTGGAAGTTTCCAAGACGGACACGATGGAGCCTTTGGCACCGGGCACGGAACCTTTCAAGAAGATAAGTCCGTTTTCGTTGTCCACTTTTACAACTTCAATTTTGGATACGGTGTGGGTGGTGGTGCCGTAGTGACCAGCCATGCGTTGACCGGAGAGCACTTTACCCAAAGAACGGCGGGAACCCAAAGAACCCGGGGCTCTTTCTCTGTCGGAAGCACCGTGCGAAGCGGGCTGACCGGCAAAGCCGTGGCGTTTCATGGCGCCAGCAAAACCGTGGCCTTTGATTTTACCCTGTACGTCTACATAATCACCGGGTTTAAAGATTTTTTCGAGTGAAATGACTTGACCGATTTCAAAACCGTTCACGTCCGCGACACGGCATTCCTTCATGTGTCTGACCGGAGCGACGTTGGCTTTTTTGAAGTAACCGAGTTCCGGTTTGTTAAGTTTGCTTTCTTTCACTTCGCCAAAACCCACGCATACGGCGGTGTAGCCGTCTTTTTCTTGGGTTCTGACACGCACAACCTTGCATTGGCCCGCTTTTACAACGGAAACGCCATGAAGATTGCCTTTTTCATCAAAGATTTGCGTCATACCGAGTTTTTCGCCTAATACAAAGCGGAAAGTTTCGGGCGCTTCTTTGACAGTTTCTGCTTTGGCCACTTCAGCAACAGGGGTTGCCTCTTGGGCACCAGCAGCATTTTTGATTTCTTCTGTCATATCTCTTCAGTTCCTAATTAATTAGTTGCTTTTGATTGCCACATCTACGCCGGCAGGCAAGTCGAGTTTCATTAATTCATCGACGGTTTTAGAGGTGGGACTTTTCAGATCAATGAGTCTTTTATGAATGCGCATTTCGAATTGTTCTCTGCTCTTTTTGTCGGTATGGGGAGAGCGAAGTACGGTGTACTTCTTAATCCGAACCGGGAGAAGAACAGGACCCGCCACGATGGCGCCGGTTTTCTGTGCGGTTTCCACGATGCGGGAAACGGAGGCGTCCAACATGCGATGGTCGTAAGAACGCAATTTAATGCGGATTCTTTCTTGGCTCAATACTTTAGCCTTTTTTTCTGTTTTTTCTGCCATTTTTGGTTTTCCTTAAATGTTTTTTACAAAAAAATTATTCGGCAGAAATCCCTTCTCCGGTTCGTTATCTTCGACGAGCCGGTGCTAGGAATTTCTTACCTAAGTCCAATTCAGTACATTTTATTATACCAAATTTTCGGGCTTTTGCGCTATACATTTTACTCGCGTGTTTCACCCTTTCGCTTTCAATGTTTTAGCACTAAAATTCGCTTAATATATTGTATAATAACTGGAGCTTTTTGTAAATAGAAAAATCAAACAACAATTAGGATATTTTATGAAAAAAATTATTCAAGATGCTCTTATTAACGCGACCATTTCCATTGCCAAGAAAGCAACTCAAAAACAAGAGGGAGGCATCCTGCAACAGAAAAGTCACCCTGCGGAACAAGCCCCCTCAGCGAGCTGGACTTCAATTAAAACAAGAGCCAACAGAATGGCAGGGTTTGTTCCTCTTATCGTTTGGGGCGCCCTTTTTCTTTTGATGCTTTTTGCGGATTCGCCCGGGACTGACACCACCAAGATCGGGGTGATCGCCAAGTGTGCCTTTGTGGGAATTTTTGTTTCCGCTCTGTTAATCTGTTTTAGTTTTTCGAAAGTAATGCCTGTTAGAATAGATGCGATTTTAATGTTATTTCTCTTTGTGGCGGCCTTTTTTATGGGAGAGGCCGGGTTGATGGTGGTTCGTGTTTTTCTAATCTTCCAAATCGGAATGTTGTTATTTGTGATTATAAAACTGTTGTATTCCCTCTTTAACAAATTACCATAAAACAACGAAGTTGAATAAAAAAGCCCCGCCTGTTAATAGGCGGGGTTTTTTAAATCAAGACAGTAATTAGTTTTGGCCTTTAGGCAAAATAAGTTTTCCGGTGCAAACATTTTTTTCGCAAGTAGGCTCGATTTGTACATAGCACATTTCGCGCGTACAAGCACCGCTGGCACATTGTTTTTCAAATACGCTTTCCACTTTGGCAGCGGCATTTTTGTTGACGGCTTCGTAACCGGCACACATACAGCAACCTTTTTGAACGGCCACACAGTCTGCATCTACTTGGCAAGATTTGTCGGCTTTTTCGATGACAGAGGTCAATTTGGCAGGAACGGCATTGATGCCGGGGTTAGAGGCCGCACACGCGGAAAGAACAGCCGCACAGCAAGTTAACAATAATAGTTTTTTCATTTTTTCTCCTTAGAAGGCGACGTACTCACGCATGGGTTTCGGCGTACCTACACATTGGCCTTTTTGGCAGGAAGTGTTAATTTCCACATAGCACATTTGTAAGGTGCAAGCAGCCGTGGCACACTCTTTCAACCAAAACGCTTGGAGCGCGTTGGCGGCATCTTTATTGACGGCTTCTTTACCGTGGCACAAACAGCACCCTTTGGAAACAGAAGTGCAATCTGCATCAATTTGGCAAGATTTGTCAGCCGATTTTAAGGCCTCGGCATAGTTTTTGGCTTTCATATCAATCGGCGAATAACCTTTTTCCACCGTGCCACATCCCACGAATAACAAGGCAGCAAACAAAAAAGCGATTACTTTCATTCTTTTCTCCTTTATTTAGGTATGAGATATTATACCAAATACAAAAGTTTCTCCCCCTCTTATTTTTAGTTCTTCTGCCAACAAAAAACTCCCCGATAGCCATTGGCATATCGGGGAGTTTATTGTTAAATGCTTGCGTGAATTACGCGGCCACTTTTTCAGCAGTGCGTTTTTCCACAATCGCTTTGGCAACGTTGGCCGGAACTTCAGCATAGTGGCTGGGTTCCATGGTGAACGAAGCACGACCTTGAGACAAGGAGCGTACGTTCGTAGCATAACCAAACATTTCAGCGAGCGGAACTTCGGCTTTTACGTAGCGCACGTTACCGCGCACACCCATTTCACCGATTTGACCGCGGCGGGAGCTGAGGTCACCGATGATGTCGCCCAAGTTGGCTTCCGGAGCCACAACTTCTACTTTCATGATAGGTTCCAAAATAACCGGATTGGCTTTTTTGGCACCGTCTTTCAAGGCCATAGAAGCAGCGATTTTGAAGGCCATTTCAGAGGAGTCCACTTCGTGGAAAGACCCGTCAAATACGGCCACTTTAATATCCACCAAGGGGTAACCGGCCATAGCACCGGAATCCAACGCTTCGCGGCAACCTTTTTCGATGGCGGGGATGTATTCTTTCGGAATGCGGCCTTGGGTGATTTCGTTGACGAATTCAAACCCTTTGCCTTTTTCCTGCGGTTCGAGGCGCAAGAATACGTGCCCGTATTGACCACGACCACCGGATTGGCGGACGAATTTGGTTTCTTGTTCCACCGTTTTGGTGATGGTTTCGCGATAGGCTACTTGCGGAGCGCCTACGTTGGCTTGCACGTTAAATTCGCGTTTCATGCGGTCCACGATGATGTCCAAGTGGAGTTCACCCATACCGCTAATAACGGTTTGGGCGGTTTCTTCGTCGGTGCGGACGCGGAAGGTTTGGTCTTCTTCGGCCAAGCGGGCCAACGCGTTGGACATTTTTTCTTCGTCGGCT
Source organism: Elusimicrobiaceae bacterium (assembly GCA_045580265.1). Lineage (GTDB taxonomy): Bacteria > Elusimicrobiota > Elusimicrobia > Elusimicrobiales > Elusimicrobiaceae > Avelusimicrobium. Next base: position 52,002 of record JAZNNM010000005.1, read on the forward strand.
TTAGATTTCGGTTCCACGGCGATAGAAATTACCGGTTCGGGGAAGGAAATGCTTTCAAGCACGATCGGGTGTTCGGGAGAGCAGATGGTTTGGCCTACGCGAGAGTTTTTGATAGCCACGGTAGCGGCAATTTCACCGGCACCGAGTTCTTTTACTTCTTCGCGTTTATCGGCCATCATGCGCATCATACGACCGAATCTTTCCGTGGCGTTTTTGCCCGGGAAGAATACGGCATCACCGGCTTTGATCGTGCCGGAATAGATGCGGAAGAAACTGAGCTTACCCACGAAGGGGTCGGTTTGTACTTTGAAGATAAGACCGCAGAACGGTTCGTTGTTTTCAGGTTTGCGGATTACTTCTTCGCCCGTGTTGGGGTTGGTCCCTTTAACTGCGGGTACATCTACAGGAGAGGGTAGATAATCGTTTACGCAGTCCAAAAGCGGTTGCACGCCTTTGTTTTTGTAGGAAGAACCACAAATTACAGGGAAGAATTTACCGGTAAGCGTACCCTTGCGGATAGCGGCTTTGATTTCTTCAACCGTAAAGTCCGTTTCGCCGTTCAAGTAACGTTCCATGATTACTTCGTCGAAATCGGCGAGTTTTTCAATCATTTCCGTATGGGCTTTTTGGGCAGCTTCTACGAGGTCCGCCGGAATTTCTACTTCGTTAAAAGTAGCACCGTTATGGTCGCCGTCCCAAATAATACCTTTCATTTTTACCAAGTCCACGATACCGGCGAATTTATCTTCGGCACCGATAGGGAGTTGGATCGGGCAGGCGTTACCGCCCAATTTTTCCTTAATGGAGTTGGCAGAGCGGATAAAATCCGCACCGATGCGGTCCATTTTGTTGATGTAAGCAATACGGGGAACATGGTATTTGTCCGCTTGACGCCACACGGTTTCAGATTGGGGTTCCACACCCTGTACACCGTCAAAACAGCAGACAGCGCCGTCCAACACACGCAAAGAACGTTCCACTTCGGCGGTAAAGTCTACGTGGCCGGGAGTGTCAATAATGTTGAGTTGGCAATCTTTCCATACGCAGTAAATAGCGGCGGAGGTAATGGTAATACCTCTTTCTCTTTCTTGTTCCATCCAGTCGGTTACAGAGGCACCATCGTGCGTTTCGCCGATTTTGTGCACTTTACCGGTGTAGTACAAGATACGTTCGGAAGTGGTGGTTTTACCCGCATCAATGTGAGCGATAATACCAATGTTTCTGATTTTGTTTAACGGATAGGTTTTAAATTCAGCCATATCTCTTATTCCCAATTACCATTTGAAGTGAGCGAAGGCGCGGTTGGCTTCAGCCATTTTATGCACATCTTCGCGTTTTTTGAAAGCAGTGCCTTCTTTTTTGGAGCCCAAGATAATTTCTTCGGCCAATTTTTCAGCCATCGGGCGACCTTTGCGGCTTTGAGCGGCACCGATTAACCATCTCATGGCCAAGGAGGTGCTGCGCAAGGGTTTTACTTCAGTAGGCACTTGGTAGTTGGCGCCACCTACGCGGCGGGCTTTTACTTCCACTAACGGGCGAACGTTTTCAATGCATTTGTTGAAAACTTCAAGCGCGTTTTCGTTGGTTTTTTCGGCAATGATGGCCATGGCGTCATCCAAAATGCGGGTGGCGGTGGCAGTTTTGCCTTCAAAATTCAATTTGTTAATGAAGCGAGCAACGAGCACGGAATTATATTTGTAGTCCGGCGCGGGTTGCGGTCTTCTATCTCTGGGTCTTAAACCTTTTCTCGGCATATTACTATTCAACTCCTAAAAAATTATTTTCCGGCTTTCGGTCTCTTTACACCATAAAGAGAGCGGCCTTGTTTTCTGTTTTCTACGCCGGAAGCGTCCAGCGCACCGCGAATGATGTGATAGCGCACACCCGGCAAGTCTTTCACACGACCACCGCGCACGAGCACGATGGAGTGTTCTTGCAAGTTGTGTCCTTCACCCGGAATGTAAGCGGTTACTTCCACTTTGGAGGTGAGTTTAACACGCGCTACTTTTCTTAAAGCAGAGTTCGGTTTTTTAGGGGTCGTGGTATAAACACGGGTGCAGACGCCGCGTCTTTGCGGGCAGGCCTGCAACGCCGGGGATTTAGTCCGAGTGGACTCTTTTGCCCGGCCGTATTTTACTAATTGATTTACTGTCGGCATTATTACTTCTCTCCTGTTTCTTTGCGTTTTTGTTCAAATTCTTCGGCAATTTGTCTGGCGGAAATACCAGTTCCCGCGGGGATCAAATGGCCTACGATTACGTTTTCTTTCAGACCAGCAAGTTCATCTACCTGGCCCGTGATAGCGGCATCCGTCAAAACCTTGGTGGTTTCTTGGAACGAAGCCGCGGAAATAAAGGATTCGGAAGCGAGAGACGCTTTGCTGATACCCAAAAGGATCGTTTCAGCATCTGCCAAGCGTTTGCCGGCAGCTTTCATCTTGGCGTTTTCTCTAAGCCAGCTGGCGCGGCTTAACACTTCGCCTTTGAGGAAATGCGTATCTCCTGCATCCAGAATTTTCACGTTCCCTAACATCTGACGGACAATAACCTCGATATGTCTGTCGTTGATTGTTACGCCCTGCAAGCGGTACACTTCTTGGATAGCGTTTAACAGGAACTCTTGAGCTTCTTTTTCGCCCTTCACGCGCAGCACGTCGTGGGGGTCGATGGCACCGTCGGTAAGGGCTTCACCCACACCTACATGGTCGCCTTCATATACTACAAGGTGTTTTCCTTGCGGAATGCTGTACTGTTTAACCTGATTGGTTTCTTCGTTACGTACAACCACCTCAATCAAACCTTTGGGCGAGGTTTCCAAGCTTACAATACCTTCGAACTCGGCAATAATAGCAGGGCTCTTGGGTCTGCGAGCTTCGAACAATTCCGCGATTCTGGGCAAACCGCCGGTGATGTCTTTGGTACCGCCGGCTTCGCGCCCGATCTTAGCAAGCACGTCACCCGGTTCCACATCTTCACCGTTTTCTACCATCAAAATCGTATCGATAGGCAAGGGGAAATTAATTTTCTTATCTTTGCCGTCGATGCTAATGCGCGGGTTTTTCTTACCCATGCGGCTAGCGGTAATTTTGCGTTCGATTACGCCCGTTACTTTGTTGCGCTCTTCCTGCAAGGTGATACCTTCCACCACATCCGTCAAACGGACCGTGCCGGAAACTTCCGCGAGCACGGGGATAGAGTGCGGGTCCCACTCCGCGAGGAGCGAACCTTTTTTGACGGTTGCTTTATCCGCAGTGTACACGGAAGCACCGTACTGAATCTTGTATTCTTTTATTGTACCATTTCCGGCCTCAACAAAGATAGAGCCGTTTCTGGAAATACAAATTTTATTGTCGTAGCGGTTGGTAATAATCTTGATATCTTTGAAGGTTACCTTACCGTCGATTTCGGCCACCGCTTGGCTGCGAGAGAGCACGCGGGAGGCCGTACCACCGATGTGGAAGGTACGAAGGGTTAACTGCGTACCCGGTTCACCGATGGACTGAGCAGCGATGATACCCACAGAGTCTCCGGGGTTACTCTTGGAAGAAGTAGCCAAAGACAAACCATAGCAGCGAGCACACACACCAAAGGGAGCTTCGCAGGTTAATACGGAACGAATGCGTACAGATTCCACCCCGTATTTTTTAACTTGTTTGCTTTGTTCCAAGGTAATCAAATCGCCTTCTTTGATGATGGTTTTTTCTTCTTCGGAGCCGTCGGCTTTTTTCACTTTCACCACGACATCTTCCAAGCTGGTACGACCCAAAATACGTTCTTCAATGGGTTCCACCATTTCTTCACCGCTCATCAAGGATTTAACCACAATACCATTGTGAGTACCGCAGTCTTCCTCCGTTACTACTACGTTGTGAGCAACGTCTACCAAACGACGGGTTAAGTAACCGGCGTCAGCAGTTTTCAAAGCCGTATCAGACAAACCTTTACGTCCACCGTGAGTAGAAATAAAGTATTCGAGTACGGACAAACCTTCACGGAAGTTAGCGGTAATAGGAGATTCAATAATTTCCCCTTGACCACCGGTAAGTTTTTTCTGCGGTTTAGCCATAAGGCGCCGCATACCGGCCAACTGACGTACCTGTTGGCGAGAACCGCGGGCGCCGGAGTCCGCCATCAAGTAGACGGAGTTGAAACGTTGTCCGCTGTGTTCTTTATTGGACGGATCATATTTAGATTCTTCAAATTTTTTCATTTCTTTGAAGAGTTCGTTGGCAACGTCGTCCGTTACGCGGGTCCAGATATCGATAACTTTGTTATAACGTTCACCTTCGGTAATGATACCAGCTTCGGCTTGGGCTTGAATTTCTTTTACTTTCTTTTTGGCATCGTCAATATATTTTTGTTTGACAGACGGGATTGTCATATCTGCAATAGAGATAGACAAACCAGACAAAGTAGCATAATGATAACCCATTTTCATGATCTTATCCAAGAGCTGTACCGCTTCATAGCGACCATATTTTTTGCTCTTGTAGCACTCGTCCACCAAAGCACCCAATTCTTTTTTACCGATGGTTTTATTGATAAATTCCCAACCTTTCGGCATAGCTTGGTTGAAAATAATGCGGCCCACAGAAGTATAATCTTTCCATTTAGAAGCATCTTTTTCGGCTTTGCCGTCCAAGCCCGGTTCGGGAATGGCGTTGATGCCACGCACTTTAATTTTGGCGTGATAGGAAAGTTTACCGTATTCCAAGGCCACTAAGGCATCTTCCTTGCTACCGAAAATAGAACCTTCGCCGATATCCCCGTCTTTTACTTTGGTCAAGAAACTTACACCCAAGACCATGTCGTGAGACGGAGCAGCAATCGGTTTACCGGAGGCAGGAGACAAAATGTTGTTAGAAGCAAGCATCAAAGTGCGGGCTTCCATTTGCGCTTCCAAGGAAAGCGGCACGTGCACAGCCATCTGGTCACCGTCGAAGTCAGCGTTGAAAGCGGCACAGGTAAGCGGATGCAACTGAATGGCTTTACCTTCAATAAGTACCGGTTCAAAAGCTTGAATACCCAAGCGGTGCAAGGTGGGAGCACGGTTTAACATAACGGGGTGATTCTTGGTTACTTTTTCCAAGATATCCCAAATTTCGGGGCGGACTCTTTCCAACATCTTTTTGGCGGATTTCAAGGTTACGCCTTCTTTCTTCATAAGCTCGCCAATGATGAAAGGTTTAAAGAGTTCCAAGGCCATAAGTTTAGGCAAACCGCATTGGTGAAGTTTCAAGTTCGGACCGACAACGATGACGGAACGACCGGAATAGTCCACGCGTTTACCCAACAAGTTTTGACGGAAGCGACCGTGTTTACCTTTAATGCTGTCGGACAAGGATTTAAGAGGTCTGCCACCGGGGCCAATAAATACCTTTCCGCGGGCGCCGTTTTCAATCAAGGCGTCTACCGCTTCTTGCAAGAGGCGCTTTTCGTTGTAAATCATTACTTCGGGAGCGCGCAAGGATTCGATGTGTTTCAAGCGGTTGTTGCGGTTGATAATTCTTCTATACAAATCATTCAAATCGCTGGCGGCAAAGCGGCCTCCATCGAGCGGAACGAGCGGGCGCAAATCCGGAGGAATGACGGGAAGAACACTCAAGATCATCCATTCGGGGCGGTTGCCGCTTTCTTTAAACTCTTCCATTGTTTTAATACGGCGGATAAGTTTCGTGCGTTCCATTTCGCTTTGCGTAGCAATTAATTGTTCATGCAAGGCAGGAATTTCTTTATCAAAATCGATGCCTTCTAACAAGGTTTTGATAGCCGGAGCACCGATGTCCACTTTCAAGCGGGCACCGTGTTTTTTGCGGGCTTCACGCACTTGCACGTCGGACAAGAGGGTGCCTTTTTTGAAGTCGACACGGCCGGTCACGCTGTCTACACAATCTTCAATAACTACATAAGAAGCATAGTAAACCACACGTTCCAAATCGCTGGTGCGCATATCCAAGATAATACCGATACGGGAGGGGTTCTTTCTCAAGAACCACACATGAGCTACCGGCACAGCCAATTCGATATGACCCATGCGTTCGCGGCGAACTTTGGATTCCGTAATTTCCACACCGCAACGATCGCATTTAATGCCTTTGAATTTTACCCAGCGGTATTTTCCGCAGGAACATTCGTAATCTTTTGTAGGCCCGAAAATGCGTTCGCAGAACAGCCCGTCTCGCTCCGGTTTAAGGGTGCGGTAGTTGATGGTTTCCGGTTTTTTTACTTCCCCGAAAGACCAAGCCGAAATCTGTTCCGGGCTGGCAATGCCCAATTTAATGGCATCAAAATCAAAGAAGTTGAGTTCGTTTAATTTTTTAACTTTTTTCGTTTGCATGGTTTCAAATCCTCGGCTTAGTTAGCGGCTCCGGCTTCTTCGGCCTCAGCGTTGGCCTCCGTTTTTTCTTCGGAGGCAGACGGCGCGGCAGCGCCGTCTTCTACCTTTTTAAGCAAATCTACGCTCAAACCAAGCGCTTGAAGTTCTTTAATAAGTACTTTAAAGGACTCCGGTACGCCGGGCTGGGTGGGAGCTTCGCCCTTGACGATGGATTCATACATCTTGGTACGGCCGACAAAATCGTCGGATTTCACCGTCAGGAATTCCTGCAAGGTATAGGTAGCACCATAACCTTCCATGGCCCACACTTCCATTTCCCCGAAGCGCTGACCACCGAACTGAGCTTTACCGCCCAAAGGTTGGCGCGTGATCAAACTGTACGGACCGGTGGAGCGGGAGTGAACCTTATCTTCCACCAAGTGAATCAGTTTCATCATATACATATAACCGACGGTTACTTTTTCTTCAAAAGGTTGACCGGTTCTGCCGTCGTAAAGCGTAATGCGGCAGTAATCGTCCGGCAGGTATTTAGCGGCGTATTCTTCGCGCGCTTTGCCGGTAAGACCTTTATCATCTAAAATTTTCTCTTTGGCTTTGCGAACTTGTTCCACAACTTCAGCTTCACTCGGACCATCGAAGACCGGAGTAGCGGCATTGTAGTTGAGGTAGTGCGCGGCCCAACCGAGCATCGTTTCAAGCAACTGGCCTACGTTCATACGAGAAGGAATACCGAGCGGAGAAAGCACGATATCAAGCGGGGTGCCGTCCGGTAAGTAAGGCATATCTTCTTCCGGTAAAATGCGGGCCACAACCCCTTTGTTCCCGTGGCGACCGGACATCTTATCGCCTACGTGCAGTTTGCGTTTGGAAGCGATGTACACTTTGACGGATTTATTCACCGTTACGGCAAGTTCGTCGCCTTGTTTGGAGAATTCAATTTCGCGTTCATAGTGTTCAACGGCTTTCTTTTCCATCAATTTGTAAAGAGAAGTAATGCGAGCTTCTTCTTTTTTAAGTTCAGATTCTTTCTTGATGGTTTCTTTGGCATTAGCCAAGGCGCGTTTGCGTTGTTCTTTCAAGAGTTCTAAGGTAGAATTCTTTTCTTCTTCCAATTCTTTCAAGCGCGCTTTTTCTTCGGCTTTGGTCAATTTTTCTTTGCGTACAAATACGCGAGTGCCCAAAATTTTGCCGGAGGTGCCGGGCGGTACGCGCAAGGAAGCGTCCACTACGTCATCAGCTTTTTTACCGAAGATTACTTTCAAAAGTCTTTCTTCCGGAGTGAGTTGTTGTTCGCCTTTAGGCGTCACTTTTCCGACCAAAATATCGCCGGGTTCCACTACCGTAGCAGGCAAGACGATACCATCGTTGTCCAAGTGGGACAAAGCTTCAGCACCGATATTGGGAATATCGCGAGTGATTTCTTCCGCACCCAATTTGGTGTTACGGGCATCTACCGTAAATTCGTGTAAGTGAATGGAAGTAAACACATCATCTTTCACGAGGCGGCTGGAAACCAAGATAGCGTCTTCGTAGTTGTATCCTTCCCAACACATAAAACCTACGAGCATGTTGCGACCCAAGGCTAAGTAACCGTTGTCCATAGACGGACCGTCAGCAATTACTTGGCGGGCTTTTACATTATCGCCGGTTTTAACAATCGGGCGTTGGTTGATACAAGTATCGGAGTTAGAACGTTTATACTTCAAAAGTTCATATACGTCCACGGAACCGTCTTTGGCTTCAATAATAATTTTCGAAGCATCCGCAAATTGCACACGACCGTCGCGTTTGGCAACCATAGAGGTACCAGAGTCGCGAGCGACTTCGTGTTCAATACCGGTACCCACATAAGGAGCTTCCGGCATAAGAAGCGGCACGCCCTGACGTTGCATGTTACAACCCATGAGGGCGCGGTTGGCATCGTCGTGTTCCAAGAACGGAATCAAAGCTGCAGACACACTGATGACTTGCAACGGAGAAACGTCCATGTAGTTTACGTTTTTCGGAGCAACCATCGGATAATCGGAGCGAACACGGCAAGCAACCAAATCAGTATCTAATTTACCATCTTTGGTAGTAGGCGTGTTAGCCTGAGCGACGAGTTTATCGTCTTCGGCATCAGCGGTTAATGCTTCGATCTGGTCGGTCACTTTCCCGTTTACCACTTTACGGTAGGGGGTTTCGATCAAACCGTATTTATTTACTTTGGAATAACAAGCCAAAGAGGTAATCAAACCGATGTTCGGACCTTCCGGAGTTTCAATCGGGCACACGCGGCCGTAGTGCGTATAGTGTACGTCGCGCACTTCGAAGCCGGCACGTTTACGGTTTAACCCACCGGGACCCAAGGCGGACAAACGGCGTTTGTGCGTAAGTTCGCCCAAGGGGTTGATTTGATCCATAAATTGAGACAATTGGGAAGTACCAAAGAACTTGCGAACAATCGCTTGCACCGGTTGCGCGTTTACCAAAGCGCGAGGAGTGAAGGACGTAAGTTCGCGGTTCATGCGGTCGCGAGCAGTCTTTGCCATTTGGGAAAGGCCCACGCGAATTTGGTTTTCCAACAATTCCCCGATTCCGCGTACGCGGCGGTTACCCAAGTGGTCAATATCGTCAACTTTAAAAGTAAAGTCATCACCGTATTGTTTTTGGGCATCTTCACCGGCGTTGAGCGCCAAAAGATATTTCACTGTCACAATGACATCTTCCGGAGCCAAGGTGCGGCGTTTCTCAGACGGAGTGTGGAGTTTTTTGAATTTAAATTGGCTGATCAAATCAAACATCTTCGCAAATTTTTTGTTGATTTTGTAGCGACCGACAAAGCTCAAATCATATCTGCGAATGTTATCAAAAATCAAGTTATTGAGGAAGGTTTCGGCTTGTTCTTTTACGACGAAATCTTGGCCTCTCATCTTTTTGTAAATTTCGGCTTGCGCTTCGGCAGCGGTACGAATGGAATCTTTGCGGTGTTCCAACGTAGCCAAAATACCGGGGTCTTCTTGGCGCGGTTTGCCGGAAATTACTTTAATGGTTTTTACGTTCTTTTCAATTAAAGTTTTGAAAAGTTTGTCGTCAATCGGTAAAGCAGCTTTGTCATCTAAGTTCCAAAGCACTTCGCCCGTGGCCGGATCATAAATATCATCAGCGGCGTAGCGACCGATAACGGCATCTAAGTTAGAAGGTTTCACTTCAATATCTTCGCATTTGTAGAAGGTTTGGATAATCTGTGCGTTGGTTTCCAAGCCGCAAGCGCGAAGGAAGGTAGAGGCCAGCACTTTTTTCTTACGATCAATGCGGACCCACAAAGCGTTCATTAAGTCGAACGAAAACTCAATCCATGCACCGCGATACGGAATGATGCGGGCCACGTACAAACGTTTACCAAAAGTGGATTGTTTCTTTTCTTCGTCTTCTTCAAAAATAATGCCAGGGGAACGGTGCATCTGGCTGACAACCACACGTTCCGCGCCGTTAAATACGAAACAGCCGGCTTCCGTCATCAAAGGCAAGTCACAAAGCGTAACATCCTGATCGGAAGCTTCTTTCATTTTCCCATTTTTCTGTTTTACGTACAAGCGCATCAAGGCTTTCAAGGGAGCCGAGTAAGTGCTATCACGCACGGCGGCTTCGGCCGGGGTGGCGTAGCGGGGGGTTCCCAGTTCGTATTTCAAAAATTCAAGTCTCATGCTTCCGTCGGGGGCTTCAATCGGGAAGACATCTTCAAAAGCGGCTTGTAAGCCTTTGAGTTCCCGCTTGGCGGGAGGGACATCTAATTGCAAAAAGTCCACAAAGGACTGTTTTTGCATGTCCAATAAATCGGGTAAGGGAAGTTTGGTGGAAATTTTGCCGAAATTTGTTTGTTTTTCAATCATTTCTTATTCTTCCTGCTAGTGTCAACGGTCGGAGTTCTTCGCGGCACGCACTCGCCGCCAAAATCGCCGCCCGTCGTTGCACCCTGTTTAGGGCACGTAATCCCAACCCCCGGAAAACCGGGGGATTGGGATTAAATAATTCATCGGTTGAACTATTTGAGTTCGACGGTACCGCCGGCTTCAGTGATTTTCTTTTTGAGTTCTTCAGCTTCGGCTTTGGCAACGTTTTCTTTCACGGCTTTCGGGGCACCTTCAACGAGGTCTTTGGCTTCTTTCAAGCCCAAGCCGGTGATTTCGCGAACGATTTTGATTACGCCGATTTTTTTGGCGGCATCAACAGCGGTCAACACGACGTTGAATTCATCTTTTTCTTCAGCGGCAGCAGCAGCCGGGGCGGCAGCGGCGGCAACGGCCACGGCCGGGGCAGCGGCTTTTACGCCGAATTTTTCTTCAATCGCTTTCACGAGTTCGGAGAGTTCCAAAACGGTGAGTTCAGCGATAGCATTTACTAATTCTTCATTGGTCAATTTAGCCATTTTTATTATTTCCTTTTTTACTATAGAGTAGCGGCCTTCTGCGTAAACCTAGTTTACACCCGTACCTTTATCCCTTGCGGGGCTACTACCGCTCTTGGCGGGTTTAGATTTTACCGGGCATCAGTTGGCATAACGCCAACTGACACCTGACGCGTTATTATTTGCCGTTTTGTTTGTCTTCAACAGCTTTGATAACGTAGGCAAAATCCCGTATCGGAGCTTGCAACACTTGAGCGGATTGCGCAACCAAGTTGTGCAAGGTTCCGGCCAATTTGGAAAGGTTTTCTTCTTTGGTACCGATGGTAGCCAATTGTTTAACCTGTTCTTCATTGTACCAGACACCGTCCGCATAGCAAGCGCGAAGCTTCAAAGCCGCAAACTTTTTCTGAAAGTCTACCAATGCTTTAGCAACAGCAGCGATATCGCCACCTACTGCAATAGCCGTCGGGCCTTGGAAGAGCTTGGAATCAGCTCCTTCAATGTTGGCCTGACGAATGGCATGTTCTACGATCGCATTGCGTTCTACACGGAATTTAGCACCGGTAGTAACCAATTCTGCGCGCAAAGCAGCCATATCCACGAACTTCAAACCTTGATAGGCTGTGAAGAACAAGGTGCCGGCAGTGGTAATTTCAGAAGCTAAGTCTTGCGACTTTTGTTTCTTTTGGTCTTTTGTCAGGTTCATTTTTTTGCCTGTTTTAAAACGAAAACCGCTCTCTTTTTCTTCGCTTTTTAAGCAGAGAAAACGACAGCCACAGACCCCCTTTCCTTGATTTCTCGTCGGAGGGATCATGGTTCTCGTTAAAAATCGGGTTAATTACTTCTTTTATATTTTATCAATAAAAGCCGCCAATTGCAATCCTTTTTGCAAACGTCTTATCCGCGGCTCTTATAATTATTATATAAAATACGGCAAATTAAAACAAGAAAACATTTATTTTTTAAGCAAATAAATACCCATGCCCAAAACAAAAGATAATTAGTAAAATATATAATAACTACTTTAATAAAAAGGGGCTCAATCGCCATGTCTGAACAGACCATTAAACGCCAATTTTTTTTCGCACCAAACACCCAACTTCCTAAAGATTTTGTAGAAACGATGCCTGCTTATTTTACGGAACACGGCACCACTATTCACAAAGCCCGCAATTTGATTAAAGTATTCGACAGCCCGATAGAAAACGGGCCGAAAATCAATGTAAAAAAATACTGTATTCCCCCTATTATTAACAGAATTTTTTATTCTATCGGAGTGCGTACCCCTAAAGCAGAAACGACTTATTTAAATGCCTTAGAACTCCTCAAAAGAGGAATTCAAACCCCAGCACCTTTTGCCTATATTATTGAAAGAGATGGCTGGCTGATTCGATTTTCTTACTTTTTTAGTGAACAAGTAGAAGGCTTACAAACCATTCGCCAAGCCAGAGAAGATAAGGACTTGTTAAAAGCGGTTGCCAAATACACAGCAAATATGCATGAAAAGGGCTGCTTACATAAAGACTATACCCCCGGCAATATTCTTTTTCGAAAAGAAAATGGTGAGTATAAATTTTGGCTAGTAGATATCAATCGTTTCAAATTTAAAAACAAACCTATCTCTGCATGGTGTGCCTTTGAAGCCTTAATGAAACCGTTCGACAGTGATGAAAATTTGAAAGACTTCGTATTGGAATATGCAAAATGCCGCGGTGTAAGCGAGAAATTATATATTCCAATTTTATGCTTACGAAAAATACGTCGAACGTACGATAAAACAAAGCTCATTTTGAAAAAAATTCCCGGTTCCAAATTATTACTTGGAAAACCTTTGGGAAAATAAATTTGGTAAAACCCCGACGAAAAAGTCGGGGTTTTTTATTGGTTCTTGGTTATCTAAATCTAAAAAACTAACCCTTTTTTGAACTTTACTATGGACAGCCGATTTTTTATTGTAAGTATATAAGGTTCCTGTTTCGGGGGTAAAAAGGCGAAGAGCCGTTTATATGGGAACAGGAATCAGGGGGAAGAAAGTTATTTTCATAAGTTAAAATAATTTTCTTTATAGGATGATAACAAGCCCCGGTAGGGCCGAAAATCCCCGGGGCTTTTTGAAAACGATTTTATCCGATCCGGAGCAGAAAGGGGAACTGCGCTAACCCGGACACAATTAAAAAGGCCTTACCGAGGGGAACGGTAAGGCCTTTTTGTTGGAAAAGGAAATAATAAGGATTTTGACAGCAAAGGATTTACATCCATCTCTTTGTTTAAAGGAAAAAGATTTCTCTTTTTCTGTTTCAAAATAAAAGATACTCCATCCGATTAGGACCCTATAACCATTACAAGGGGCGTGGGTAGAGCTAGCAATAGCATACCTAACAAAGAGTAATATATGAAGAGAAACCCTTCAACGATAAATACTTCTCTTAAATAAAAACACTACCAAGAGTGGGTAAATATAAAAAAGAAAGAGGCCTTAATGAGACCGACATCGATCTACTCTCTCAGCGCCGAATTGGGCGCCAATACCATCGACCCTTACGAGCTTAACTGCCGTGTTCGGAATGGGAACGGGTGTTGCCTCGTCGGAATTAATATCAGTCTCATTAAAGCCTCTAGGATAAAAGAACAAATTTGAAAAGGAACCCGTTTCACAACACGTTCCTTTAGCGTTGGAATCCTTCTCGCCGTGAATTAGACGGGTCATCGATTCCTTCCAACGTCAGATAACTTTTAGAAAAGCGCAAGTGTTTTTTTACACTCACATTCTTTATCAACCAGGATTAAAGAATGTGGCCAAGCCTCACGACCTATTAGTACAGATTAGCTGAACACATTACTGTGCTTACACACTCTGCCTATCAACCCAGTAGTCTTCTGGGGGTCTTCTGGGAGATTAATTCTCCAGGGAAACCTTATCTTGAGGCGGGTTTCACGCTTATATGCTTTCAGCGTTTATCCCTACCGAACACCGCTAATCAGCTATGCTTGTTTACAAACAACTGATATACAGGAGGTTCGTTCATCCAGGCCCTCTCGTACTATGGACAACTCCTCTCAAGTTTCCTGCGCATACAACAGATAGAGACCGTACTGTCTCACGACGTACTGAACCCAGCTCACGTACCACTTTAATGGGCGAACAGCCCAACCCTTCCCACCTGCTTCAGCGGGAGGATGTGATGAGCCGACATCGAGGTGCCAAACCGAGCCGTCGATGTGAACTCTTGGGCCCGATCAGCCTGTTATCCCCAGGGTAGCTTTTGTCCGTTGAGCGATGGCCCTCCCACGAGGGACCACCGGATCACTAAGTCCTGCTTTCGCACCTGTTCGGATTGTCATCCTCACAGTCAAGCTCCTTTCTACCTTTGCGCTCAATGGCCGATTTCTATTCGGCCTGAAGGAACCTTAGAACGCCTCCGTTACTCTTTAGGAGGCGACCGCCCCAGTCAAACTGCCCACCTGCCACTGTCCCCAACCCGGATTCACGGGTAATAGGTTAGAATCACAATCCACAAAAGCTGGTATTTCACCGTTGTCTCCACACCTCCCTCAAGAAGTGCTTCAAAGACTCCCAGCTATCCTACGTATTGTAAACCGTAAGTCAATAACAAGCTACAGTAAAGCTCCATAGGGTCTTTTCGTCTTGTTGCATGCATCAAGCGTCTTCACTTGAACCACAATTTCGCCGAGCCCACCGTCGAGACAGCGGCTTCTTTGTTATGCCATTCGTGCAGGTCGGAACTTACCCGACAAGGAATTTCGCTACCTTAGGACGGTTATAGTTACCGCCGCCGTTTACCGGGGCTTAAGTTCGCAGCTTCGCCTTGCGGCTAACCACTCCCCTTGACCTTCCGGCACCGGGCAGGCATCAGGCCCTATACGTCATCTTGCGATTTCAGCAGAGCCCTAAGTTTTTGTTAAACAGTCACGAAGCCCAATTCTCTGCGACCCTTTCACACCATATTGCTATGACGCTACCGGGGCACTCCTTCTTCCGAAGTTACGGAGCTAGTTTGCCTAGTTCCTTGACGATGGTTATCTCGCGCGCCTTAGGATTTTCACCCCATCCACCTGTGTCGGTTTACGGTACGGTTATAGTAAGAACTCCCTACGAAGTTTTTCTTGGCAGCGTGATTAGGCCACTTCGCTTGCATCGCTGCAAACTCGTCTCGGTATTCGGCTTAGCCTGTGAACGGATTTGCCTATCCACAGATGCCTACCACCTTTCACCCGGACAACCCTTACCGGGATGGCTTACTCTCCTGCGTCCCTCCTTAGGTTATGACGCGCTTACTATAGTTCAGGAATATTAACCTGATGTCCTTCGCCTACGCCTTTCGGCCTGAGCTTAGGCCCGACTGACCCTGAGCCGACGAACGTTGCTCAAGGAAACCTTAGATTTTCGGCGGGAAGGATTCTCACCTTCCTTGTCGCTACT
>JAZNNM010000006.1:0-124240 GCA_045580265.1 Elusimicrobiaceae bacterium
GCCTCTCAGGACGAAGACGAATTTATTATACCGGCGGCTGCAGGATCTGCGGCCGCCGATGTTTCACGTCCGTCAGAAAATACGGCTCCTGTCTCCGACAATCCTTCCCGTATGGCAGAAGGCGAAACATTAACGGTAGAATTTCCGCGTGCCCGTAAACGTGCAACGCAGAGTACGCACTCTACCAAGGCCCCAGCGCCTCTATCTCCCTCATTTAATCAGGAGCCTAGCCCCATGATGACCACTGCCCAAAAAACAACTGCTTTGGAAGAATTAGCCCAAACTATCCGCAACTGCTCCCGCTGCCCGTTGGGATCCACCCGTATTCATGCGGTACCGGGAGAAGGAAACGTGGATGCCGATTTAATGTTCGTAGGAGAAGGCCCCGGTTTTGATGAAGACCGTCAAGGTCGTCCGTTTGTGGGCAGAGCCGGACAGCTATTAGATAAAATGATTGCTGCCATGGGGCTTAAACGCGAAGATGTATTTATTGCCAATATTGCCAAATGTCACCCCATGACAGACCCCTTGCACCCTGAAAAACATGGAAATGACCGTGCTCCAAACGCTACGGAAATTGCTTGTTGCCGCAAATACTTGGAACAACAAATTTCCATTATTTGCCCCAAGTATATTGTAGCTTTAGGCGGAGTATCGGCCAAGGCATTGATTGCTGATGCTAAATCTTTGGGGGCTTTACGCGGTAAATTTTATGATTTAAGTTTAGATTCCGGCTCTCTCCCTCGTCCGGTCAAAATTTTAGCTACTTTCCACCCTGCCGCGTTACTTCGTAATCCCGGTTGGAAAAAAGATGCTTGGGCCGACTTACAAATGGTCATGGCTGAGTTAGGTTTAAAAGGCGCCTCCAAATAACCATTATGTTTTGTAAAGTTGCTTTCGACGTACCCTTAGATCGAGATTTTGACTACGCCATTCCCACTGGATTGGAAGACAAAATCCGTCCTGGTGTGCGTGTGACGGCTCCCTTCGGGCATGTTTTGACAGGCGGTATGGTTACCCAAGTAACCGAGGTTTCCGGTGCCCCTGAAGGAATTGTTTTAAAAGAAATTGCATCCGTCGTGGACGCTCGCCCTATTTTTGGTTCAGACCTTTTTCCCTTAGCTAAATTTATGAAATCGCGTTGGGGCTGCCCTATCGGCCAGATCCTTTTTGCGCTCGTCCCCCCGCAGCCTTATTTTAAGATAGACACGCCCCCCACTTCTATCAGCATCAATATAAAAACGCCGTCTTTTGAGTTAACAAGCTCACAGCAAAAAGCACTGGATACCATTCATGCTTTTCCGGCATACGAATATCACCCTGTCCTCTTAAACGGACCAGCTTACACGGGAAAAACCGAAACGGTTTTGCGCTTGGCAGGAGAAGTTTTAGCCGGATACGGACAAACCCTTATTACGGTGCCGGATATCGTAGCTGCCCGTCAATTTATTAAAGAAGCGGAAACGCGTTTTGGTACTCAAAATGTATTCTGTTGGCACAGCCGAATGTTACTATCCAAAAAGAAAAAATTCTTCTCGGCTATTTCCAATGGGGTACCCTGTGTGGTTATTTCTACCCGTTCGGGGGCACTACTTCCGTTTAAAAATTTGCGTTTAGCCGCCGTGTTGGATGAAGGGGACGAGAACTACAAGCAAGAAGAAAATAAACCTTATTATCACTTAAGAGAACTCTTATCTTTTCGCGCTAAAATGCATGGAGCTACGCTTTTATTTGTTTCCGCCACTCCAAGTATGGAAATTTTAAAATCTGTCCGTGAAGGACACGTTTTAGCTCTGCCTTTTCAAGAACCTGTACCCAGCCATGCATTTACTCCCCAAATAAAAATTACTCCCAAAAAAGGGAAAAAATCTCGTTTACTCTCTGATTTCTTATTGGAAGAAATTTCTACAAATTTATCCAAAAAGGAAACGGTTCTTCTTATATTAAATCGTCGAGGTTATGCCAACGCCTATTACTGTTTAAATTGCGGAGCTTATGCAAAATGCAAAGAATGCGGGGCCATTTTAGCCTACGAGAAATCGGCAGAAACAGGTGAGCGATTAATATGTAAAAAATGCGGAACGGTGGAATCACTCCAGCAAAAATGTCCGAAATGCGAAAATCTAATTTTTAAATCCCGCGGTGGCGGAACCCAAAAATTAGCCACCGAAATTACCAAATTTTTTCCGCAAGCTAAACTTCTTCGGCTCGAATCGGACACGCTCAAAAAGAAAACCGATCAAGGATTTGAAGCACTGGAAGCCTTAAAAACGGGAAATGCAGACATTATTGTAGGCACTCGCATGGCTTCGGCTGCGTTACGCGGGGCCAAAGTTACCTTGGCTGCTGTTATTGATACCGAATTGGAGTTGGACGGGCCGGATTTCCGTACGACAGAGAAATTTGCACAATTACTTTTTGGACTGCGCGGACATTTATCCGGAGTTAAAAACGGACGACTGATCATTCAAACAGCTGACGAACAAGGATACGACTACACCCCCCTCCTTTCCAACGATTATCAAGCCAGTGCCGATATGGAAATGATGCTACGCGAAAGTTTTACTTATCCGCCTTTTGTGCACTTGTTCCGTGTCACACTAAAAGCTAAAGAAAGCGAGTTATTAAACGCTGAAACTATCCGTCTAAAAAACCACTGTAAAAACTGGGCAACGGAGGTATTGGGCCCCGTATGGTGTGCCAAAAAAACGGATACCTTAAAAAAACAATATCTTCTGTTTAAAACAGATGAAAATCGTCGGTCCCAATTGCTAGCTGAACTGGAAACTTTTGTTCCGGCTAAAAAAGTTACACTAAAAATTGCCGCAGATCCGTACGATTTTTACTAATCCTTTTTTTCCCCTCCCCGATATCGCTTTTATCCCTATATTTTCAGTAACAGGGGGTAGCGTATGTTTACATTAAAAGGACGTATGGGCCGCATGGCCTATTTTATTACCACACTCTTTTGCGGCGTTATGTTTGCCGCAAGCAGTGTTATTTTTCTGGAAGTGCAACCGCCGACTGTGTTTTTGTCACCGGAGATGTCACTCAATGTAATAGGAATAGTAGTTGGAATTATTGCTTTTGCATGGCTTTGGTCGGCCACCGTCAGAAGATTGCATGATATGAATGTTTCGGGTTTATGGTCGCTACTTGTGTATGCGGTACCGGCGCTTATGATTGTGTTGTGGTTTTGGCCCGGAACATTAGCCTTCAATCGTTTTGATGCGTATTAAAAACAAATAAAAACCAATCCCGCCCGATAAACACATCGGGCGGTTTTATTTTGTATATGGTAAAATATAATAAATATCCATTTATAAGAGAGAAAATAAGAATGACTATCGAAGAACAAATTTCCTTTTTAACACGCGGCTGCATGGACGTAGTATCTAAAGCCGATCTCACTAAAAAATTAGAAAGCGGAAAAAAATTAAAAGTAAAACTCGGTTGCGACCCGACCAGTGCCGACTTACACTTAGGCCACAGCGTAGCCCTGTCTTTACTTCGCCGTTTTCAAGATTTGGGCCATACGGCTGTGCTTGTTATTGGCGATTTTACCGCCGCCGTAGGAGATCCCTCCGGCCGCGATTCCACTCGTCCCGTTTTAGGCCGCGAACAAATTTTGGCCAATGCCAAAACGTATACGGAACAAGCCTTTAAAGTATTGGATCCCGCCAAAACCGAAATTCGATTTAACAGCGAATGGTTGGACCCGTTTGTAAGCGGAAAAGAGCTTTTGCAAACCTTGCAAAAGGTAACGGTCGCACAAGTGTTAGAACGTGACGATTTCAAAAAGCGCATGGCGGCCGGTAACCCGATTAGTATGTTGGAAGTCCTTTACAGTTTATTCCAAGGCCAAGATTCTGTTGCCTTGGAAGCCGATATCGAACTGGGCGGAACCGACCAAATTTTCAATTTACTCGTGGGCAGACAACTTCAAAAAAATCATGGACAAGAACCGCAAGTTGCCATTACCGTACCCCTTTTGGTGGGATTAGACGGCGTGAAAAAAATGTCCAAATCCTACGGCAATTACGTTGGACTTAACGACGAGCCGAATGATATGTTCGGTAAACTCATGTCCATTCCGGATGAATTGATGCCTTTATATTATGAACTTTTAACCAGTGAAAATATGGACGAAATTAAATCCATGCATCCTATGGCCGCCAAAAAGAAATTGGCAGGCTTGTTGGTAACGCGTTTCCACGGAGAAGATGCGGCAAAAGCTGCGTTAGAAAATTTTGAAAAAGTTTTCTCCAAGAAAGAGCTCCCCACCGATATGCCGGAATTTAAACCTGAAGAAGGGGCTACCCTTTCTGCCGTATTATTTGCTGCCGGCGCCGCACAAAGCAAAAATAAAGCGCGTGGACTTATCGAACAGGGAGCTATTCGGTTAAAAGGCGAAAAAGTAACTCAAGACGGACCGCTCTGCTTTGAAAACGGAGATGTATTGCAAGCAGGCAAACGTCACTTCTTCAAACTGGTAAAATAACACCATGAAAAGATTTCTCTTGTTTGTAACCTTCTTTATTTTACTGTTGGGCTTAGGAGCTTGGACAGGGAAGGTTTATTTTTTCAGCAAGGGACCTCTTACCGTTGTGAAAATTGAACCGGGGCAAAGCGGCAGTGCGGTAGCCAAGATGTTAAAACAAAAAGGAGTTATCCGCAGTGAGCTACTATTCAAAGTAATTTTAAAACTTACTTCTTCAGCTAGGGATTTAAAAGCCGGAAGATTTGATTTACGCAAAAATACTTCTGCTTTTGAAGTTATTAACTGTATTAAATCGGGCCGTTGCACCCACTATGAAAAAGTAACTTTTTTAGAAGGGTGGAGAAGTGAGGAAATAGCAGAAGAATTAGGAGCACGCGGGATTACAAATCCACACGAATTCTTAGATATCGTACGCAAGGAACAACTAGAAGGCTATCTCTTCCCTTCGACTTATCTTTTTTCCGAAAACATGTCCCCACGCAA
The DNA here is from genome assembly GCA_045580265.1 of Elusimicrobiaceae bacterium. Classification (GTDB taxonomy): domain Bacteria; phylum Elusimicrobiota; class Elusimicrobia; order Elusimicrobiales; family Elusimicrobiaceae; genus Avelusimicrobium. The sequence goes on from JAZNNM010000006.1 coordinate 4,985, forward strand.
AGTAATAAACGAGATGCTAGGCCAGTACAAGCGAAAGATTGCGCCTCTTTTTAAAAAATACCCCACGGATTTAACGGAAAAACAAGTGCTTACGGTGGCTTCTATTGTAGAAAGAGAAGCCGTTGTACACGACGAACGCCCTAAAATTGCGGCGGTATATTTAAATCGTTTTCGCATCGGAAAACGTTTGGAAGCCGACCCTACCGTGCAATATGCTTTAGGATTTAATTTAAAAGAAAACCGATATTGGAAAAAAGGACTTACCTATAAAGATTTAAAGGTAAAATCTCCTTACAACACCTATCGCAACGCCGGCCTTCCGCCGGGGCCGATTTGTAACCCCAGTTACGAAAGTGTCCTCGGGGTGTTACAACCGGAACCTAACTTTGAAAATTTATATTTTGTGGCAGAATCGGCAGGGAGACACGTCTTTTCCAAAACATTTAATGAACATCGTCAAAACATTCGCCGAATCCGCGGGAAAAAGTAAAACAATTTAAAAGGGAGAATTAATCTCCCTTTTTTAAAATACTGTTTGAAAAAATCTAAAAAGATTGTTTACTTTCGCCATTCCTTGGGGCGAGCTCCATCCCAATTAATATTCTTTTTTACAATTCGGGCTGGATTTCCGGCTATAATACAATTTTCTTCGTTAAACTGCCCCGACACCACAGCCCCGGCACCCACAATGCAGTTTTTAGCAATATGCGTATTTTTTAAAATGGTTGTATTCATCCCCAGCCAAACATGGTCTTCTATGACTATTTCTCTTCCCCAATTTAATAATTCTTTTGTATCTTTATGATAAATGGCATGTGTATCGCTGGCAAAAATGTTTATTCCCCAAGAGAACATACAGTTTTTACCAATTTTTACAGAGGAATTATCCTCAAATAATGTAATCACAATACCGTTAGAAGAAGAGCCTTCCCCTATGCTAATCGTACAATTATGAATGGGAGTTTGATTGTCTCCTAACTCAATATAAGCTTTATATATTTTAATAGAGGGATCAATTAAAATTCGGTTGTTATTCCCATAAATAAAAACTTTCATTCCCTCAGGCAAACGTGAAGGAACTTGATTTTTAACCCCTATAACAAAAGGTTTTTTCCCTGTAGGGTGATATAAATCTTTTATATATCTTGCTCCTAAATGGATAAAATACAAAAATTTAGATTTAGAATACTTTTTTTGTAATTCATTCTTTATCGAATCTTCCATTTTCTACTCCTAACCTAAAATACCGGATTTTTCTATTTCTTCCAAAACAAACTCCGGAGAAATAGTTTTCATACAAACATGATTATTTTTAATACACTGTTTTTGCCAATTTTCCGAATAAAATTCACAATAAATGGGGCAAGCCTCACTACATAAGTTGATATTTTCGCTATACCCTAAAACATCAGGGGAGGTGGGGCCAAAAACCACACAAGAAGGTCCCGCCTTTAACGCATGCCTTAAATGCACAAGACCGCCTTCACCATCTATATGTAAAGCTGCATGTTTTATAATAACTTTTATTTCTTCCAATGTTGTTTTTCCCGCTAAATTCTGATGTGTATTTCCGATTCTATCACCTTTTCCGGTTCCCACTTCTAAAGTTTGATAAAGGGGATATTTTTTCTTTAATTTCTCTATTAACGTTTGGTAGTGTTTAACAGGCCATAATTTATTACTTTCTAACGTTTCACTGTCTCCTACTTCTCTATTAATCGTGATATATTTTTTACTCATTAATCCAAACTTATTTAATGTTTCTATTTCCTGTTGTAGATTAATTTTAAGGATCCAATCTTCTTTCAAACTAAATTCATCTATCAAATCCACGTGAGACCAACGCTTATTAGCACAGGGAGACAAAATATTCCATGTAATTAAATCTCGAATTGGAATAGTTAAAATAAATTTATTTTTTTCTTCCAAATCCAGTAATTTTTCCACATATATCAAAATATCACTAGGCAACGAGAAAAAATTGGCATATTGAACGATGGGGGTTCTGTTACACCATATCTTTAAGTCAAAATATTTACGGGCATATTCCTTTTCCGAAATAAACTTTTTTACAAAAGATGGGGCAAAACTTTTAAGGAGTTTTTCATTATGAAAACAAATTGAAATATTGCATGCGGAGTCTTTGCAAAATTTTTCATAAAAGGCAGTTATTAAATTCAATGAGAACAATAAATCTCCCATTCCACCATCAAACAAAAAGGCTATTTCTAAAGGATCTGATTTTTTCTTTTTACTTGAAGAAAATTTTGTTTTAATAGATAGAATAGAAGCCCAAGCCAAATGAATAGCAACTTTCCAAAAGGATGAGTACTTTTCTTTATAACGATTCAAACGAGATTGCAAGAAAGTAACCCCTATTTTCATATCCATCTTTTTCTGTAAAGATGATAAATCCAAGCAAGGCTTTTTTGTATTTTTTGATTTTTTTGAAATATACATATTTTTCTCTTTTCAAAGGATAAAGGAAAAAGTTTTTTCCTATTTTTATACAAAATCAAATAATAAAAATAAAAGAAATCCTATGAAAATGAAGAGAAACAAGAGAGAGGCACGAGGAAAGTGGAGAAAATCACTATAAGATTTTTTTGGCTTTCCTATTTTCAAGTTGGATTCAAAAACAAATGGTTCATAGAGGATGATACCGAAAATATTATAACATATAAAAAATAGCCTATTTAAAATACTGTTTGAAAAAGAAAACGAAAACGGATATACTATACAGAGAGTTTAACATAGGAGAACCATATGAATAAAGGCTTCACTTTAATTGAAATGTTAGTTGTTGTACTTATTATCGGCATTTTATCTGCCATTGCTCTTCCGCAGTACGAAGCGGCGGTAGAAAAGTCTCGCATGTCGGAAGCTTTGATTAATTTAAAAGCTTTGACAAGCGGAATTCAACGCTATCAGCAAGCGTTTCCCAATGCTACCACTGTAGAAAAAAGCAATATCGCCGACGTTGATTTAAAAGCGCCCGCAAGCTACGGTTGGACTAGTGACACGGTGTTTCAAACAAAACTTTTTATTTATGATATTGGCAGCGAAACAATGGGTACTGTAGTTGCCTATCGTACGGATTCCAATTCCACGTCTTCTTACAGTTACAAATTAACGATGGACGTTGACGGGAATAAAACTTGTGATCCCAGTGGTAGCGAAGCGACGGAAGATACACAAGCTTTGTGTGAATTCTATACCCGTGCCTTCTAATTTAAAAATAAACAAAAAACCCCGAGGAAATCCTCGGGGTTTTTTGTTTATAACTTACGAAGAATCTCCGCAATTTTCTTGGCGGAAGTAATGGGGTTAGGAATTTTAAGCCCGCGGTAAGCCCTGCGCATAGCCGACAGACGGCCGTTCCCTCTGCGTTGCATCAAGCTACCCAAAACAGTCATAAGATTTTTTTCCAAGTCTTTATCTTCCCGCACCACTTTGGCACAGCCGGCATCTGCCAAAATTTTAGCATTATAGTATTGGTGGTCTGCCGTAGCAAAAGGGAACGGAACCAATACCGAAGGAACACGACAATAAATTAATTCTGCAAGGGTGCTTGCACCGCTTCGGCAAATGGCTAAATCTACCACTTTCATCAAGGCATAAATTTCATGGCTATAAGGAAGCACCGCCACATTTTTAGCCCCCATATACTCTTCTCTCATCACGCCGTACCAACGCTCTCCAGTAATGTGAATAAACTTCCAAGAAGAGAATTGTTTAACAGCTTTTACAATTACCGCATTAAGACCTTTAGCACCTTGGCTTCCCCCCACCACCAGTACCGTTTTTTTGCCGGCATCTAAACCAAGTCCTTCCAGTAAAGCAGTTCTGTCGGCGGGAGCGGCAAATTCTTTTCGAATAGGCGTACTGGTAAGCACAGCGTTCTTTATTTTTTTGTCTATCGGAAGCCCCAGCATAAAAAGATCGGCAAACTTACCGCAAATTTTATTGGCAAGCCCTAAACGAGCATTGGAATCATGCACCGCGGTTTTAATCCCCATAAAATGAGCCATGAAAATAAGAGGAAAAGAAATATATCCTCCTGTGCCAACAGCCACTTCCGGACGGAATTTTTTGATAATTTGGCGTGTTTGACCTAAAGATTTAAAAAGTTTCCCTACAAAGCGTAAATGCCGAAGGGGATTAATAGAACGAGGAAGGCCTGTGAAATCAATTTCTTGATAACGCAATTTGTGCGTTTCCAAAATTTGTGTGGCAGGGTCGTTTTTACGCACAATAAAAAGCACTTGCATCCCTTGTTTACGCAGTTGTTTTCCTAACGCAAACCCCGGATAAAAATGTCCACCGGTTCCACCGGAAGCGATTAAAAAACGTCTGTTCATAATTATCTGTTCCTATTTTTGTAATGTGTAATATCTTGGCGGAAATTATTTTGGGTATTATCCACCGCCACCAAATTAAGGATAATACCGACCATGACCAATGTCATAATAACAGAGGAGCCTCCATAAGAGAAGAAAGGAAACGCAATCCCTTTTGTAGGTAAAAGCCCGATAGCCATAGCCATATTAAAAAAAGCTTGCAAACAAATAGTAATGGTAAGCCCAAAAATAGTAAAGGCGTGAACGTGTTTTTTAGCCACACATGCCAATGCAATCCCTCGACATAAAAACCAACAGAAAAACCCTAAAATAAGAATCCCGCCGAAAAGACCTACTTCTTCGCACATGATAGAAAAAATAAAGTCCGTATGCGCCGCGGGAAGATACTCCAGCTTCAATTCGCTATTTCCCAAGCCTTTACCGAACCAACCGCCGGAAGCCACCGCATACAACGAATGGCCCAACTGGTATCCGTCCCCTCCCAAATCGGAAAAAGGATCTAAGAAAATCATGATACGTCTTCTGCGATACTCCACAAAAAACAGTTGATGAATAATCAGTGGCGAAATCAAGAGGATTGGCCCCAAAATATACTTCCAGTTCGTGCCGGCTACTATCAGCATAATCATAAATACGCCCCCCATTAAAGTAGGCGTACCGATATCTTTTTCCGCTAAAATAAGCCCTAAAGTTACTGCGGCTACAGCCATAGGTTTAATCAAAAGTTTCCAATTCTTGCCCAACTTTCCGGCGACTCCGTCCAAATAATGGGCGACATAAATCACCAAGGTTACCTTGGCAATTTCGGAAGGCTGTATCTTAAAAAACCCCAAATCAATCCAACGGTGTACATTTGCTTGTTCACGCGTAAACAATACAATCACCAAAAGTACCCAACTAATCCCCAAAAGTACCGCAGGAGAAAAACATTTCCATTTTATTAACCTAGAATAAAACTGGGATAAAAACAACGCCGCCGATACGCCAATAAAATCAAATACTAATTGACGCTTAAAAAAAGAGGTAGAATCAAACGCACTGGAGGAATACGTAAAAATAAGCCCAAAAAGAACAAAAGCAAACGCAATAAATGCAATACGCATATCCAGTTTTAATAACTGAAAATCCCCTTTTTTATTATCCGCAGGGTTAAACGACTCCCGTCCGGAATAAAGGCCGGGAGCTTTTTTAATATACGTATTATGTTTACGAGAAGGCTTATTAAATAAAATAGGCATAACGGTTTACCTGATTTTTAACGACGCAAGAGACAATAGCATCAGCATAATACCCACAATCCAAAAGCGAACAATCACTTTCGGTTCAGGCACCCCTAATAATTCAAAATGGTGGTGAATAGGTGCCATTTTGAACAATCGTTTTCCGCGCGTTAATTTAAAATATCCCATTTGAAGCATCACGGAAAGAGTTTCCAGTACAAAAATTCCCCCCGCAATAGGCAACAAGAGTTCTTGTTTTACACACAACGCAGCCGTACCGATAACACCTCCCAAGAAAAGAGAGCTGGTATCCCCCATAAATACTTGGGCAGGATAGGCGTTAAACCACAAGAAACCCAAACAAGCACCGATTAAGGCACCCATAAATACGGTGATTTCTCCGGCACCGGGAACATAAATAATTTTTAAATAATCGGCAAAGTTAATATTTCCCGCCAAGTAAGCAAAAATGGCATAAGTAGCCGCCGTAAATACCATACATCCACTGGCCAGTCCGTCCAAACCGTCCGTCAAATTGGTAGCATTGGAAGAACCAACTATAATCAACATGGCAAAGGCAAAATAGAATACGGACAAATCAATAAACATCTTGCTCATGTAGGGAATGATGAGGGAAGTGCTATATGCCCCGTTCGGCGGGTTAAGAGCTAAATATCCCACTACTACAATCGCCGTAAAAAGTTGAATAGCCAACTTAATAGAGGATTTCATTCCCTCCGGATTCTTTTTAACAAGCTTTGTGTAATCATCCATTACACCGGCGATACCCAATGTAACCGTCGTAAAGACAAGGAGCCAAATATAATTGCTCTCCAAACGAGCCCACAACAGCACGCTGACGATTAAACTGATAAAAATCAACAAGCCGCCCATGGTAGGGGTACCGCTCTTGGACAAGTGGGAAGCAGGCCCGTATTCGCGCTCGATTTGTTGAATTTTGTAAGAACGCAACTTTGCTACTACTTTCGGCCCGATAACGAGAGTCAACAAGAACGATGTGAATATAGCCGCACCGGTGCGGAAAGTAATATAGCTAAAGATATTTAAAAAACTAATATCATCTTTAAACAAGGACAGATAATATAGCATGGCTTAGATCTCCTTTAATACGTTTTCAAAATTCATTGAGCGAGAGGCTTTTATCAAGCAAGAGCCTCCGTCTTTAAGCGCAAGGGACAATTGTGCAATCCACTCTTGCGAAGTAAGCCCATAAAAGCATTTTACAACCGGAGCATCTTTTAGAACTTCGTAGGCATATTTCATCTGCTCTCCAGCCAAAAACACGCTTTCTACTCCGTTTTCAAGCACTTGACGGGCTACCTGGCGGTGATACTCGGGCGAGTTTGAGCCCAGCTCTTTCATATCTCCTAACACAGCCACACGAGGAAGCTCTTTCTCCCTTCCTAAAATTTCCAGCGCGTTTTTCATACTGGAAGGATTAGCATTGTAGCAATCCAAAATAAAATGAACGCCGTTTTTTTCCACTCGTTCCAAACGCATGGGCATAGGAACAAAAGAAAGAAGGCCTTTTTTAATGTTATCCATGTAAAGGCCCAAAGCAATGGCAGCCGCAGCAGCTGCTGCAGCATTTAATTTATCGTGACGTTCTAATTTTACGTCAATAATATACGCTTCGCCTTTGTAAATAAAAGAAAAAGCTTCCGTTTCTAAAATTTGCAAATCCGAACCGGCAGTAAATCCAAACGAAAGACTCTTTCCTTTAAATTCTGTCTTTAAACGGTTCAACATTTCGTCATCTGCATTATACACCAACGTTCCGCCATAATTTAAACATTGGGCGATTTCGGTTTTTGTCCGATAAACGGTTTCCAAATCGTGAAAGAATTCTAAATGTGCCGGAGCTACATTGGTAATTACCGCCACATCAGGTACCGCCAAGGCGGCGATTTCCGCGATATCCCCAGGGTGAGAGGCCCCCAACTCAAATACCCCATATTCGTGCTTGGGTTGTATTTCCAACAAGGAAAAAGGAACTCCAAACTGGTTATTAAAATTGCCCATATTGGCCACGGTTTCCCCCGCTGTTTGGCAGATGGCACGTAACATTTGTTTAGTGGTACTTTTGCCATTGGACCCTGTAACAGCGGCTACTTTTAAAGTGCTGTTCATGCGGTGATACTTGGAAAGTTCTTGCAAAGCTTGCAAGGCATTTTCCACTAATAAAAAAGAAGTTTGGGTATCTTGAGGAACAGTAAATCCCTCCGCCTCGGCTACTATCACGGAAGCACCTTTTTCGAGTACTTGCGGAATAAATTCACGCGCATCATGTTTTTGACCCTTTAACGCAATAAAGGCATCTCCCTTGGAAACTACGCGGCTATCCGTCACAAATGAAGACACTTTTTGTTCCGGAGTTGTTGAAAACAACTTACCATGCATAATCTCCGCAATTTTATGAAGTGACAAATTAAGTTTCATTTTTACATTTCCTCACATATAAATCCTTAAAGGATTTTATTCAAAATCTATTTGGTCAGGCTTAACGCCTTTCATCACCAGTAACCGCTCGGCAATTTCTTTAAATACGGGAGCAGCCGCCGTACCGCCAAAAGTATATTTGGTGGGATTATCTAAAATAATCAAAATAGTAAACTGTGGGTCCGCCACCGGCACAAACCCGCAGAAAGACACTACGTGGCTCCGTTTGCCGTAGGTCCCTTCTTTGCTTAATTTTTCGGCCGTACCGGTTTTTCCGGCTACATTATAACCAAGGATTTGTGCCCGTTTACCCGATCCGTTTTCTACTACACTTTGTAAAACTTTTTTCATAATATCGGTCGTTTCTTGGGTGAGCACACGACGAATTTTGACAGGTTTTGAAAGCTTTTCCACCTTTCCTCCTGCATATTCGATTCGATCAATTAAGTGGGGTTGCATCAGCGTACCGCCGTTGGCAATGGCAGAATACGCACCGATTAATTGGATAGGCGTCAACAAGATGCCATAGCCATAACCTTTGGTAGCCGTATCTACACGAGTCCATTTATTGTAAGGAAGAAGGCTCCCTTTTGATTCCCCTTGGAAATTGATATCCGTCTTTGTACCAAAACCAAAACTTTTAATATATTTATACAGCTCTTTTGCTCCCAATTCTACGGCAATTTTACCGGCCCCGATATTGGAAGAAAGTTGCATAATTTCCGGAATGGAAAGATATTCTTTATCATGTTGATTATCACGCACCGTTACCCCGCGAGCCACTTCCCATCGACGATTTTCCATATCAATACTATCGGTTATATTTACCGTACCGGCATCTAAAGCAGAGGCAATGGCTATTGTTTTAAACGTAGATCCAGGCTCGTAAGCAAATTGAAAAGCAAGGGATTGTCCGTCCTTGATAACATATTTACCTTTTTCTTCAAAGAACGAGGCCGCGGCTAGAATTTTACCGGTAGAAGGTTCTTGAACTAAGGCAATACCGTGTTCTGCCCCGACGGCTTCCACTGCTTTTTTAAGGGCGGTTTCCACATAATATTGGGCCACTTCATCAATAGTTAAATAAACATTGGCCACAGATAGTTCTTCTTTTAGTTTTCGGTCGTAAATAATTTCTCCGCGACGAACCCTCTTGGCCCGTTTTTTGCTGATATCTTGGCTAAGCTCTCGGTTGAACATTTGCTCCACACCCGAAAGTCCTAAATTTTTAGAGTTTGCCTCTCCAATAATATCCAAAGCACTCTCTCCGTACGGGTGAATACGTTCATATTCAGGTGTTAAATCCAACCCTTGTCCAAGCGGAGTGCGCAAAATTTGCGAAATTTTGATGTAATTATCCGGCTTAATTTGCTTGGCAACAAAAAAGAATTTGCGCGGTTTATTCCATTCCTTTAAAATATCTTTCTTGCTCATGCCCAGTGTTTCTGCTAAAAAGGAAATGGTTTTGTCTTTATCTTTCACATATTTTTTACTGATGCCACACGAGTGAGTACGAACAGATTCCGCCAATTCTCTTCCATTTACGTCCAAAATTTTTCCCCGCAAACGATCTTCGGCCAAATAAGTATAAATGGATTTTTCGGCCTTGGAGGAATATTCTTCATATAGAAAGGTCTGTACGTAAAACAATTTGCCAAAGATAACAAGTGGCGCAAGTAAAATAAGCATCCCCATCAAACGCATACGGCTTTTGATGTTAAACACAAAAGGGGAAGAAGAAACTTTTTTAAACATATTAATTATTTTCCAACACAATCACCTGATGAGGTTTAGCAGGCACCAAGCCCAGTTTTTCCTGTGCTAAAGCAGAAATATTGCTGGGACTAGCCAAACGGGAAATTTGTAATTGCAAATACTGATTACGAGCCTCTTTTACCTCTACTTCATTTTGGAGTTTACTGATTTCTCGGCCGGAACGATTAATTTCCGTACGTAAAGCGGTCACCCCAAGCACAAAAAGAAAAAGAATAAATAATAACACAAATTTTTTCATCAGTTTACTCTCTCGATTACCCGCAATTTGGCACTTCTGGCACGCCGATTTTGACGAACCTCCTCAAAAGAGGGAGCCAACGCATGTTTGTTTATCAATTTCCAATTACCGGTTTTGGCCAACATTTTAAAATGTGTTTTTACGAGTCTATCTTCTAATGAGTGGAAGGTTAGTACCGCCGCTCTACCGCCGATGCGAACAATTCTCCCCAGAGAATTCAGTACCGTTTCTACTGTTTGCAATTCTTGGTTGCAAGCAATACGCAATGCCTGAAAAGTTTGCGTAGCCGGATGATTTTTTCCATAACGGGGGCAGACGCTTTCAACAATATTTTTTAGTTGTTCCGTGGTTTCAATCGGGGCCTCTTTACGGGCTTGCATGATAGCTAAAGCAATTTTAGTATGATTACGTTCTTCGCCATAATCTTTTAAAATTCGTTCCAATTCAGCCATCGGCCAGGTGTTCACTATTACAGCCGCAGAAAGCGGATTTTGCAAATCAAAACGCATATCCAAAGGCCCATTACCCATAATGCTAAAGCCGCGGGCCGGATTGTCTAATTGATAAGAACTTAACCCCAAGTCGAAAAGGGCTCCGTCGGCACCTTCAAGGCCTAAGCTTTTTAACACTTCCGGCGCTTGTGTATAACTTTTATGGTATGCAGTTAATCGAGCATCCGCCACTTTTTCTTGGGCCATTTTAAGGGCTTCTTCGTCTTTGTCAAAACCTAAAATACGAGCATCTGCGGCCAAATGAGAGAGGAAATATTTACTGTGCCCCCCTAAGCCAAGAGTGCCGTCCACATATACACCGGAAGGATTGAGTAACAAAAGTTCGGCAATTTCCGGCGCCATGATAGGAATATGTGTCCATTCTTGTGTCATTAAAATCCTCCCTTATATCCGTTGGTCGGTACCATCTCCAATTTATTTATTTTAGTTTTTTTAGGAGGTGGAGGCGGAGCCTTTTTATGTGGGGGTTTTCCCGCCGGTTTGGTAAGTGGCGGCTTAGAAGGTTGGGAAGTGGGTCTTCTTCCTTCCGGAGCTTTTTTAGACGGTTTTTCCTGTAAAATTTCTCCCGCTTTGTAAGCCCGTTGTAACTCATGCAGCCAAACGTTTTGCAAGACACTCACCTTGTTAAACGGCATTCCATAGGCCCGATACAACGCTTGGTGAAGCGGTGTTTTTGCCTTTAATTCATTACAAAATTTATAAAATTCATCACGCGTACGCTTGTTTAATAAATAATCCATTAAGCTATAAGCTTGCGTATACCACAATTCAGCTTGAGGAGTAGAAAGAGAATTTAAATTTTCGGTAACCGTCATTTCTTCCAAGGGAATAATATCCCCATTTACAATCCGCCGCATGCTTCTATCCAACCAACTGGGCTTTTCTTTCGTCGTATGAATTTGCATATAAACAGCCATTCCTTCCGATAACCACAGCGGAGAAATCGTAGGTAAAAAATAACCGTCAAAATAAAGATGCGTCAGTTCGTGTACCGAAAGAGCATAAAACCCGTGACCTTCTATCACGTACATAGTATCCGAACGTAAATCCGAAGAAGCCCCCGACCAAGACGGGTGCTTGGTAAAATTCATATAACTTTCTTTTTTACCGAAAATCATCACTAAAATTTTATTGGGCTTAATCAAAATAGTAAAAGGGGTTAAATCCAACATTAAATTCCCGTGGATAGTGTCTAACATGGTTTTGATTTTAGGCGTTACCGGATTTTTCTCTCTGTAAATCAAATAGTTAAACGTATCGTCCGTTAAAAAACCGGGCGGAGGCGGCGCCCAACGTACTTTTTTGGCAGATTCCGCCGTACGATGCACTTGCGTGGGTAAAAAGTCCACATTTGTCCCCGTGGAAACATGAGAAATTTCTTCCAAGCCCGAAATCATCTCATTAAAATTTTTTTCATCTTCGGGGTCATACGGTTGCATTTCTTCTTCTTGAGCCAAGGATTGGAATCGTTTAACAGGTTTCTCATCAACCGGAACTTCTTCTTTAAACGAACTATCCTTACTGGGAGTATTTTCTTGAGTAGTGGAGAAGAAAGATTTCACCACATTTATGGGCTTTAATCCAAAAGAACGAAGCAGCGGCGGCATAATGAGCATGCCCGCTAAAATCCATAAAACAAGTGTTACCTTTCTGACAATATCCATTTATCCGTTCTTTCCAAACAAAGCAAAATGCCGTTTTTTATCATCGGCCGGTAAAGTGTATTTTTCTACGCCCAATAGCTGCGCTGCATACTTCGCAGGATCAGTTTGGTCAGCCTGTGGGTGTTCCCCCTGATAGGCCATAAACACCCCACCCGGGCGAACTGCACTTAAACAAATACCTAAAATATCAGGCAGTTGCCCCATGGCGCGTTCGGTTACAAAATCAAATTGAAAATATCCGTGTTGCCCAAGTCTGGCATTTTTTACTTTCGCATTTTTAAGGCCTAAATTCAAAATAGCCCAATTCATAAACGAGCAGCGTTTTTCGATACTTTCAACCAAGGTGATGTGGGCTTGAGGTAAAGCCACCGCCATCGTTATCCCAATATATCCTGCACCGGAGCCGACATCAGCGATGGTAAAAGTTGCAAGCCCTTTCACATGGGCCATGGCATAAATTTTAGCGGCACCGGCAAGCCCGTCACAAATATGGCGCGCCAATACTTCGTCTAAATCAGCGGCACTGGTTAAGTTCAAAAAATCCTTTTTTTGCCATACTTTTTCGGCATATTGTACTAAAAGCTTAGCTTGCTCATCGGTAAGAGGTAAATGAACTCTTTGGGCAAAATCAGTGAGTTTTTTGAACATTTTTCAGTCTCCTAAAGCGTTCTATATGTACCGCCAACAACTGGATATCCGCCGGCGTTACACCGGGGATTCGGCTGGCTTGCCCTAAGGTTTGCGGTTTTACTTCTCGCAGTTTTTGGGAGCTTTCAAATAAAATACCACGTACGGTAGAAGGGTCAAAGCCCTCGGGTATTTTAACGGCGTCCATATCTGCCAAGCGCTCGGCATCTTTTTTATTCCGTTCGTAATAACCGATATATTTTAAGTGGATATCCGCATGATTACGCGCTTTTTCCAGCGTCCATGGAGCAAAATCGTCAGCCAATTCTTCCGTTACATCTTCATTGGGATGTTCGGTTAATTTTTGTGTAAGAGCTCGATATTTTTCAAAAGGAATCTTATATTTTTCTTCCAACATTCCCAGCGCCAATGCATGAGGCGTCAAACGCAAATCCGCATTATCGTTGCGCAACAAAATACGGTATTCCGCACGAGAAGTAAACATACGGTAAGGTTCATTAACCCCTTTGTTAACAAGGTCATCAATCAACACACCGATATAAGCCTCATCACGGCGCAGAACAAACGGTTCTTTCCCTTGCACTTTATGAGCCGCATTAATACCGGCAATTAAACCTTGTCCTCCGGCTTCTTCATATCCGGTGGTACCGTTAATTTGGCCAGCCATAAACAATCCGGGGATACGTTTACTTTCCAAGTGAGGATAAAGATCCATCGGATCGGAAAAGTCGTATTCTATCGCGTAACCGGGACGAGTGATGGTGGCTTTTTCCATACCGGGGACGGATTTAATAAGTGCACGCTGCACTTCTTCGGGCATACTGGTGGAAAAGCCTTGGATATAATACTCTTCGGTATCAAATCCTTCGGGTTCTAAAAATAGCGGGTGGCTGGTTACATCCGGAAATTTTTTAATTTTATCTTCCACCGAAGGGCAATAACGCGGCCCTAAACCGTGGATATTGCCACTGTACATGGCAGAGCGTTGAAAGTTTTCGCGTAAAATTTTGTCTGTTTCCAAAGTGGTACGAGTTACATAGCAACTTAAAAACTTACGCTTTTTCTGTTCGTTTACGTCGGTAAAGTGAGAAATAGGTTGCAGCGGATCGTCAGACGGTTGCAAACGGAATTTGGAATAATCCAATCCACGTGCGTTAATGCGCATGGGGGTACCTGTTTTAAAGCGCAGGATATTCAGGCCCAGTCCTTCACGCAAGTCTTTAGCCAATTCGTCTGAAGGCATATCGTTGTATCTGCCCCCGCGAAACTGCTCCGTACCAATATGAATGCTTCCTGCCAAAAAAGTTCCGCAAGTAAGAATAACAGTTTTGGCTTGATAGAAAGTGTTGCGCAAAGTTCTTACGCCGTTTACCGAATTATCAGAAGTAGATATCTGCACAGCCTCATCTTGCATGATATCCAAATTGGGTTGAAGTTCCAAGAAATGTTTGAAAGTGAATTGATAAACTTTTTTATCGCATTGGACACGCGGGGAGTGCACCGCGGGCCCTTTGCCCGTATTAAGCATATGATAATGCAAGGCAGAATAATCGGTCACACGCCCCATGGCCCCGCCCAAGGCATCAATTTCACGCACGATTTGCCCTTTAGCAATTCCACCGATAGACGGATTACAGGACATCTGTGCAACTGTATCTAAGCTTTGGGTTAACAAGAGCGTTTTCGCGCCTAATTTTGCAGAAGCGAGTGCAGCCTCACAACCGGCATGCCCGCCGCCAATTACTATCACATCGTATTTTTCTTCACAAACAAACATAGTTATTTTCCCATACAAAATTTGGAAAAGATAATTCCCAACACATCATCCGGGGTTACTTCGCCGATTAAATCTTTTAAATAAATAATGGCTCCGCGTAAATGCTCCGCCACGATTTCTCCTCCGTCATCTTGACGAAGAAGAGCACTTTCCAGCTCAGTTTGCGCCCGTAAAAGGGCTTCAAAATGACGCAAATTGGAAATCATAAGCCCCCCTTCGGTTTGGGCGGCCTCTACATCGGCCGTGAGGGCTTTTTTTAAGGATTCCAATCCTTCACCCGTTTTGCAAGAAACAGGCAATACCGAGTAATTTAGCGCATCAGAGGGCAGTTCCCCACCGGCGGATAAATCCGTTTTGTTATGCACAATAAGCACACGTTTTTCTTGCGATTTAATATCTTGCCACAAAATGTTTTCTTCTTCCGTAAGCGGACGGGAAGAGTCCAGTACAAAAACAATCACATCCGCCTGTTCCATGGCACGCACACTACGGCGCATACCTTCCTGCTCTGCCGGATCAAGGGCATGCTCGCGAATGCCTGCGGTATCGGTTAAAATAATTTTTTGCCCGTTAATTTCCAACGTTTCTTCCACCGTGTCTCGCGTGGTACCGCAAGCATCGGCCACAATGGCACGATCGAACCCGACAAGTGCATTGAGCAAGCTGGATTTTCCGCTATTGGGCACGCCCACAATGGCTACTTTCAGGCCTTCTTTAATAAATTTTCCGACAGAAAAAGTATCCGCCAATTTTTTAATGATGCTCATGGCTTTGTTTATTTGTTCGGAAACAAATCCTTGCGCCAGCGGTACCATTTCTTCATCTACATCATCTAAACGCACTTCTATTTGGGCCAAGAGTTCAGCAAGAGTAATGCGGATTTTGTCCACTTGAGCAGTCAGTTTTCCGTCCAAACTGTCCATCGCCAATTTGTGGGCGGCCTTGTTACCCGAGGCAATCAAATCGCACAAACCTTGGGCTTCCAACAAATCCATCTTGCCGTTTAAAAAGGCTCGTTGGGAAAACTCCCCCCTCTTGGCAGGCACCGCACCGGCCTCGCATAAAAGTTCCAGTAAGCGGCCTTTGATATAGGCGGAAGCATGCAGGGCAAATTCCACCACATCTTCTCCCGTAAAAGAATGAGGATTTTGAAAATAGGTAACGAGGGCTTTATCCAATATACTCTCGCCATCGTAAATAGTGCAAAAAATTTGTACACGCGGCACCCAAGCGGTTTTCCGACGAGTAACTTTAGAAAGGATAGACAAAGAATCCGGACCGGAAAGGCGTACCAAAGCCACCGCTCCGCCCGCACCCGTTGCCAATGCGCAGATGGTTGTTTGCATAGATATATTTTATCATTTTTGAGGGGCTTTTTTAGGATATTTTCCGTACGCACGCGCGCAAAGAAAAACAGGCACAGGAAAATCCTGTGCCTGTTCATACTAAAAACTATTTGTTTATTTGTTTTCTTCCGTGTTGGCGGGAGTTTCAAATAACGGGCCACAATCGCAAGCGGGTTGTTCAGCCGGAGTTTCTTCTGCGGGAGTTTCCACAACAACCGCTTCCTTTGCAAGTTCCGGTTGAATTTCTTCAGCCACGGGAGACGGCTCAACCACTACTTCGGCTTGGGTGGGAACTTCTACCGCAGGGGCAGATTCTTCCCCACAAGAGCCACAGCAACCGGAGCAGCAAGAGCAAGAAGATTCTTGTTTTTCTACCACGGTTTCTTGCACAACAGCTACTTCTGCCGTTTCTTCCACCGCAACAGGAGCTTCCACCGGAGTTTCTTGGGCCGGAGCTTCCACTACGGTTTCGGGTTGTTGTTCTTCCACAACAACAGGTGTTTCCACTACGGGAGTTTCCACCGGGGCAACTTCGGTCACAGGTGCGGTTTCAACAACAGACTGTTCTTGTGTTTCTTCGGGGATATCTTCACCGATTACACCGGGCACAAAATCTGCCGGAGCTTTGCCGGCTTGGAAATCGGCAGTGGCTTTTTCGGTGGGGCGGAAGGTAACTTTACGCCACTTTCCTTCCCCTTCGGAAGCGGTGACCACATACTCATGGCCTTCCACTGCGCGGTGAATATAGCGACGAAGTTGTGCACTCATCGGGCGGAAACGGAAAACGCTGTTACCGCGTTTAATAGCGTCAATCCCTTTGGCAATTTCGGCATCGATTTTATCTTCGGCCTTTCTCCAATAATTTTGTGTATCGGTAATGACGGAAATCGGCTTATCAAAATGGCGGCTGATGGCCAAGGTGGATAAGTATTGAATGGCTTCCAACGTTTTACCTTCTTTACCTATAACAATGGCCGGATGATCGCAATCGAACGTAAGCAAGATACGTTGTTGTTTTTCGTCCCACCATACGTTCAAGTTTTCCACTTTCACGCCCATATGGCTTAATACATTGGCCAAATGTTCTTTGGCTTCTTGCATAGGGGCTTTTAAGTTTTCCGGAATCACGGCATTTTGAATAGCTTCGCTAGGCAAAAGTTGTGCTTCGTTGGCTTTGGGGCCTTTTTCCACACGAGGAATACGAATTTCCAAGTCAGAAGTACGACGACCTCCTCTGCGACCGCCACGGGCATTGCGATCTTTGCGGCCTCCGCGGGAAGATTTAGATTTACGTTTAGGAACGTCCATATAGATTTGTGCATCTAAATCGGCGGTGCTCCAGCGTTTTTGGCGGATTTCCACCACAGCCGGACGAGAACCGATACCCAAAAAACCTTTTTTCGGGGTTTTTAGTACGGTTACTTCTACTTGGTCTCTTCTTAAACCCAATTCTTTTAAACCCTTCGCAATTGCGTCGGATACTTCTTTGGCTTCTACTCTGATTTTATGTGCCATAATAAAAATGCTCCTTTAGTTGGCTTTCGCCATTTTGCGGTTCACTAGCGTTTGAATCCCGAAGGTAAGCAGGCTGTTGGTAAGCCAGTACAGCACAAGCCCTGACGGGAAATTCATAAACAACACGGTAAAAAATACCGGCATATACTTAAACATAGCGGCCTGAGCCGGATCCGTTCCGGCAGGCATATTGTTTTTTTGTTGGAAAAACATCACTGCACCCATTAAAATGGGCAAGATATAATACGGATCCTTGGAAGACAAATCCGTAATCCAGAACACAAAATTCGCTCCATGCAACGACCAAGAAGTTCTAAGTGCGTTAAAAAGAGCCAAGAAAATAGGCAATTGGATAAGCATAGGCAAACAACCCGCGAGCGGATTTACTCCGTACTTACGGTACAAATTAAGCGTTTCGCGGTTTAATGCTTCGGGATTTCCTTTGTATTTTTCTTGAATACGTTTCATTTCAGGTTGGATTTTCTTCATCTGTGCAGCCGATTTTAATTGCATCAATGTAAACTTAAACAGAATCGCTTGCAACAAAATCGTCAACATGATAATAGAAACGCCATAGTTGCCCGTCCAGCCATAGAAGGTTTCTAAAACGTTACGAGCAATTTTTCCGAGCGCGCCGAAAAATCCGAAAGCAATACTACGATCCAAATGATAAGGAAGGGTTAAAAACTCTTTATAATCTTTCGGCCCGAAATAGAAATCGGATTTATAGACAAGCTTAGACTTCGCCGCCACATTGGCACTCGGTACGGCTACGGAAAGTTGCGGTCCCTTCAGATCGCCTTCACCAAAAAGGCCCCACAAGCGTTTCTGTTTACCGATAACTACTTTATCTGTCGATAAAACGCCCGGTTTCCAATCTTGAGGGATGAGTACAGATAAGAAATAGCGGTTTTCTACACCCGCCCATACCCACGGAAGAGAAGGTTGGGAATCGTCTTTCTCAAAAACTTCCAAAGTAGGTTTCTTTTTCCCTGCTTCTTGGACCAAATAAACGGCTTTGGATTCACGTTCGTTGTCCTTAAGCTCACTTTTAACGGTAGAAAGCCCCGGACCAAAATGATAATTCCATTCACCAAGCGTTAAATCTTTAGAGGTTTTATTCTCAAACGTAATGGTTAAATTATTGATACCGTTTTCGTTGAAACGATAGGTTTTGGAAACAGTAAACCCAGGAACAATATCGCCTAAAAACGTAATAGAATCTTGCGTGCGAGAAAACTCAGCAAAATCTACCGTCGGTAAAGTGGCAAAATAACCAGGCCCTTCATAGGGAGTCAGGTCCACATCGCCGATACTATCTTTAAACAAATAGGTTTTAATACCGGCACCTTTAGACGAAAAAGTAACATCCGCCTGAGGCAAATTTAAGGTGATGAGTTCTTCGGGTTTTTGGGTGGAAGTTTCTTTGGCAACAGGGCTACCCGCCACCAAAACGGCGGAAGAAGTTTGTTGAGTAGCTTCTTCAGCGGATTTTTTTAATTGCTCCTCAGCAGCGGCCTGAGCGGCACGGGCTCGAGGAAGGGCTACAAACTGATTGTAACCGGTAATTACCAGCAAAAAAAACATGGCGGTAATTAAAAACTGTCTATTCATAACACTCCTATACGAAAGCAGGCAGCACGGAAAAACCGAGCAACCGGCAAGCGGAAAATAAACAGACAGGGAAAGGAATCAGGGCACCGGGTCGTATCCGCCCGGATGAAACGGATGGCACTTAAGCACCCGCTTGGTGGCCAAATAAGAACCTTTTAGCACACCATATTTGGAAATCGCTTGTTTTGCATATTGGCTACAGGTAGGTGTAAAACGGCAGACACCTTTGGGCCCTAAAAGCGGGCGGACAAATAACATGAACGCACTAAGTAGCCAAAGCAACAAATTTTTTAAAAAAAGCGAAATCTTTTTCATGTTTTAATCTTCAATAACAGGGTTCGCTTTGTCTGAAGACTCTCTAAGCAGGGCGGCCTTGCCGCACAGTGTCATGAGCGCATCCTGCGCTGCGTGCACATCTGCCAATTTTTCGCTATCCCGCGGACTTACAACCAAGTCCGTTCCGGGTAAAATGTATTTCCTATTAAGTCTGAATGCTTCCCGCAGAAGCCGTTTGGTGCGGTTACGTGTAACCGCCGGTCCGAGTTTCCTCGACACCACCACCGCAAAGCGAGGCGGGCGTTCCTGCCCACTTTTGCGCCCCCACAACACAACTCCGTTATATTGCAGTTTAATGCCGCCTTGTATAACCCCTTTAAAATCGCTTTTAAGGTGAAGGCGGCAAAAACGCGGCAGACCGTTTGGCTGCATAAATTAGGCTCTGATGAGTTCGTGGCGTCCTTTGGCTCTTCTGGCGCTGAGCACCTTTCTGCCGCCGGCGGTGGCCATTCTGGCTCTGAATCCGATATGTTTGGCACGTCTTCTTTTGTTAGGTCTGTAAGTCGGTAACATTTTCTTCTTATACGCTAATTCTGGCACGGAAAACCGAACTGGAAAGAGCGTATCTCCTATTAATTAATTTAAAATTGTTTCACTTGAAACGTACTATATTATATCTTTTCTTGCGATTCTTTGCAAAACAAACCTTTTATTTAGATAATAAAGTAAAAATGGAAGGGTTTTCAAAAATCCATTTTTCAACTATACGGCCTTTCCCTATATTAACATCGTACATAATCACATATTTATCCCCCGGCCGAAGAGGAACTAATCCTCTATAAGGGACATCGTAAAAAATTTCAGTAGGGAATTCATACACAATCACTTCATGCTCATTTAAAAGGTAGGAATAAGATATTCCCTTGCCTTTATAAAAACGGTGGCAGTCTTCCGCTAATTGTTCTTCCGATTGATAGAGAGTTAATCCCCCATTATTTAACCAAGCTTTCTCGATAGGAGACAAAGGTTGCACTTCTTTCCCCGTAGAAAGAGCTTCCACATATCGACGTTGTTCTTCTATCTGAGAAGGAAGAGTCCCCGTTCCGCTCAAACCCGTCACAGGACGAATTAATCCATACGGGTTAGCGAAGAGTTGGGCATATTTTTTTCGTTCCAAAGAAGAGGTAACACTGTTTGTAAGATATTGACTCGGATTCGGAAGGGTAGTGAAAGGTTTTAGATTCGGAATCCCTGCTTCAGACGACCTTTTTAAAAAAGGATTAAAAGAAGGAGGTTGTACAACCGTCCGATACGAAGAAGAAAAAGGTGAAATCTTTTTATAATAAGGCGCGGCAGACTTTTCAAAAGCACTTACAAAAACCTTTCCCCCCTTTGGTCCGCGAGCAAACAAAGAGGTGGGCAAAAACATACAAAATCCTAAACATATAATTATTATTTTTTTCACTTTTTTATTCCACAGAGTATAGACATATATTATATTTTCCAAAATTTATATATAAACAACAAGGGCCAAAGGACCCATTTTCTACTAGGTCCTTTAATAGGCACACACAAACTCGAAGAATTTGCTAACCTTTATATTAAGATGATTTTTACAGATACTGGCATCATGCTTTTTCGGCAAGAGTTCCGCGAAGCGGACCGGATTGTCTCACTATACACCCGCGAGCACGGGCGCATTAACGCACGACTCCCCGGTGTAATGCGTGCCGCCGGAAAATTAAAAGCAGTCAGTGAACCTTTTGCTTGTGCAGATTACCGCATTTATGTTCGGCGAGGAGGAGTTATCGGCACGATAACGGGCGGAAAAATGATTTCCGTGTTCCCCTCTATTCGCAAGGATTTAAAACGTCTTACTTTGGCTTTTCATTTTTGTGAACTGATGATGCGCTTGACCCCTCTTCATCAACCTAGCGAAGGTAAATTTGAACTTCTTTTTTCTGCCCTTCAGGAACTGGAAAAAGGCCCCATAAATCCGGCTTTTCAGGCGGCTTTTACTCTGCGCTTGATGGCTTTGGCCGGTTATGGGTTAGACCAACCTGTACTTAAAATCTCTCCGGAATTTTGGCAACAAATCCACGAAGCGCCTTTTACCTCCCTTAATTTCAGCGATCCGGAGGAATTGCTTTCTCTTTCCAAATGCAACAGCGTATGCAGACGATTCTTGAACAAATATCTTACCTATCCGCTCCAAACATTGCAACCGCTTGGGTTGGAAAACGAGGCTTTTGAAACACATGAGATAACAGAAGAAGTGTTAGCTTCAACCCCAACACTTATTTTACCGGCTTGATAAAGGATTTAAAATCAAAAAACCCCGCCTTATTAAGCGGGATTTTATTCTTTAGGAAATTAAATCTTCCATGTCTGGATAAATATCTTCTAACGAGTTATACACTTTAAATGAATTTTGCCGTACAAAAGTGTTGGGTTGTTTAATTTGGGGTACCACACAAGTACGCATACCCGCCGAAATAGCTGCCGTTGCTCCGGCAATAGAATCTTCAAACACCAAACATTCGGTAACGTCCGTTTTTAATTTTTCGGCCGTTTTTAAGTAGACCTCCGGATCCGGCTTGGGTTTAGATACATCATCAGCCGTAGTAACCGATGAAAAGTATTTTCTTATTCCTTTTCGCTCCAACAGATATTCCACCCATTGGCGGATATTGGAAGAAGCTAATGCAATTTTAAACCCTTTTCGATAAAAGTACTCAACCGCCTCTTTGGCACCGGGGCGAAATTCCACTTCTCCGCCCGATTGGATATAATCCTCAAAATGGGCATAGGTGCGACTGATTAATTTTTGTACATCAAAATCAGGGCCGAAATGATGCTGAATTAAATCGCAGGAATCTTCCCCACTCATGCCTACACAAGCCTCAAAAAGTTCATACGTAAATTCACGTCCGTCTTCAGCAGCGGCTTTTTTATAACATTCAAAATAAATGGGCTCGGTGCTAAAAAGCAATCCGTCCATATCAAAAATAACGGTTGTAATCATAAGGTTATTGTAATAAATTTCGTGCCGATGCGCACGGGTACCCACGCCTATACTTATTTTATATAATATAAATACGTATGAAATATGGTATGAATTTTCAGGATATGATATCCGCCCTTAACAATTATTGGACTAAACAAGGCTGCATTCTTGTTCAGCCCTACGACGTGGAAAAAGGTGCCGGGACCTATAACCCCGAAACTTTTTTCGGCTCTTTAACCACCAAACCCGTCAACCGCGCCTATGTGGAACCTTGCCGCCGTCCGGCTGATGGCCGCTACGGCGAAAACCCCAATCGCTTGGGTAAATACTATCAATATCAGGTTATCATGAAACCTGCCCCGGCGAACATTCAAGAAATTTATTTAAATTCTTTAAAAGCCATTGGTTTAGACCCCAAACAGCATGACGTTCGCTGGATTGAAGACGATTGGCAATCCCCCACGTTGGGTGCGTCCGGTGTCGGTTGGGAAATTTGGCTCGATGGTATGGAAATTACCCAATTTACCTATTTTCAAAATATGGCCGGATATTCGTTAAATCCCATTACGGTAGAAATCACTTACGGGCTTGAACGTATTGCCATGTATTGCCAAAAGGTAGACAATGTGTTTGATTTGCGTTGGAACGATACCGTAACCTATCGCGACGTACACCACGAGAACGAACGTCAATTTTCTCACTATTATTTTGAAGAATCCAACGTGGATCATTTACGCCGTTATATCCAAGAATGTGAAGAAGAATGCATGGCTTTGTGCAAAAAGGGCTTATACCTCCCTGCATACGACGATGCCATGAAACTTTCTCATTACTTCAACATGTTGGAAGCGCGTGGTGCTATCAGCGTGTCGGACCGCACCAATAACATTACCAAAATTCGCAACTTGGCCAAAGCCTGTGCCAAAGCCTATGTAGATAGTGTAGAAAAGAAAGAAGAGGAGGCTGCCTAATGACTACTTTGAAAAATGCTTTATTAGAAATTGGGATAGAACATTTGCCTTCTCGTTTCATGGCCCCCGCCTTGAAACAATTGGAAAACTTAACCACCGAAATTTTAGCCGAAAAACGCTTGACGTATAAATCGGTGCAATCCTTCGGAACGTACCGTCGATTAGTACTTTTAATTGAAGAAATTGCGGATAAATCCGCCGATATCCAAAAAGAAGTAAAGGGACCGCCTGCTAAATTATTAAAAGATGCCAACGGTAACTTTACCCCTCAATCGGCCGGTTTTGCCCAAAAGAATGGTATCAATCCCGAAGAATTAACGGTCGTGGAAACGGAAAAGGGGCCGTTCATTTATGCCAACATTAAAATAAAAGGCGAAAAAACGGCCAAGCTGTTGCCCGAAATTTTCACTCGTTTGGTAACCGGATTGGAGTTTGCCAAAAATATGATTTGGGAAGAATCCGGCCTTCGTTACGGACGTCCGATTCGTTCTTTAATCGGCTTATACGGAGAGAAAGTAATCAAGTTTACTGTCGCAGGAGTAACATCGGACCGCAACACCTACCCGCTTTCTTCCTTTGGCAGAAAACCTATTAAGGTGGCCAAAGCCGATAAGGCCTATTACGCGGAACTTTTGCGCAACCAACCTCAACCAGTGCTTGTGTTGCCCGAAGACCGTCAAGCAGCCCTTATCAAAACGGTTTCCAACGAAGCCCAAATCCGCGGATACCAAGCCGATTTGGACCCTGCCCTTATTGAAGAAACCGTGTTTTTTACCGAACATCCGGTAGCCGTAGGCGGAGACTTTGAAATTAAATTTCTTACACTTCCCAAAGATCTTATCACCACGGTGCTTAAAAAACAAATCAAAATGTTTCCCGTCACCAACAAAGCGGGCGAATTGCAACCGTATTTTATCGCCGTAAGAGACGGAATTTCTGTTAATCAAAACGAAGTACGAGACGGCTTTAAAAAAGTGATGTCGGCTCGTTTATCCGATGCCGTATTCTTCTTTGAAAATGATAAAAAAGAAGGTCTTGCCGCTTTTAAAGAAAAACTCAAAAATGTTCAATTTTTAGAAGGGTTGGGATCTATGTATGACAAATCCGCCCGCACGCAAGAATTAGCCAACTTGCTGAGTGAAAAATTGGGCAAAAAATCTTTGAAACAAACGGTAGATTATGCCGCTTCTTACGCGTATGCCGATTTAGCCAGCCACGTAGTGTACGAATTTCCTGAACTGCAAGGTTACATGGGCGGTTGTTACGCCGAATTGGAAGGCCATAAAGATGCTGCCACCGCCATGAAAGAATTTTACTATCCGCTCACTTCTTCCGCCGAACTTCCGTCGGACGAAGCAGGACAAATTGTTTCCTTAGCCGGCAAAATGGATACCTTGGTAGGGAACTTTTTAATTGGTCAGATTCCCACCGGCAGCGAAGACCCTTTTGCTTTGCGTCGACAAGCGTTCGGGGCAGTTCGTATTCTGTTAGAAAAAGGGATAAATATTTCTTTGAAAGAGTTGGTAGAAAAAGCTGCTTCTTTATTCCCTGTAGCAACGCAAGATAAGGGGCTTGGCGAACTGCCTAATTTCTTATTCCAACGTCTTTCTTTGGTGCTTGAACAACGCGGACATGATGCACGCGTATTAGCAGCTGTATCCAATTGGTATGAGCTGCCCCTTACGCAGGTGGAAGCATTGGTCAGTGCGTTGGAAACCGTCAAAACCGGCGAAGAATTTGCCTCCGTGTTGGAATCGGCCAAACGTGTGTGCAATATCTTAAAGAAAGCCGAAAATGTAGGCGAAACAGTCAACGAAAAATTATTTGAACTTCCGGCTGAAAAAGCCCTGTACGATAAAATTCATGAAGTAGATGTTTCTTTGGGTTGCGCCATTAACACGGCCGCCGACAAAGAAAGCTACTTACGGGTATTAAAAACCTATGGTTCTTTTAAAGAAGTATTGTCCAACTTTTTTACTGATGTAATGGTAAATGCGGAAAATGCCGAAGTAAAAGCCAATCGTTTGGCGCTTTTGGCCCGAGTACGCCGCTACCTTACTCAAACCGTAGCCGACATTACCCAACTGTAATAAATAGCTTAATGATAAAAACCCCTGCTCTAGCTAAAAGAGCGGGGGTTTTTACGTGAACCAAAAGACCTAGACGCATCTAGGTCTTTTGACCCTTTTTTCCAAAAACAATTCTTTTTTATAATATAGCATACCTAAATTAATATACGAGGAATATAGTACGATGAAAAAAATCTTGATTATGGCAGTATTGTTGGGACTTACCCTTCCGGCTGCCGCCCAAAAAGACTGGACCAGCGGATACTCCGGCATCACCCACAAAGGGTACTATGCCTACTGGTTGTATGCAGTAAAATCGCAAACTAAAAAAAATAATGCGAAACGCTTTTTCAAAACAGCCTTCTTCGGTTTGGGAACCGCCAAAAAATTCGGCCCTGCCGCCAACTACGAGCCCCAAGAAAAAGTAAGCACGGAAGTAACAACCTACCAAAACGAACGCCTTCGCGCATTTAAAACCGAAGCGGATAAACACCAATACAAAGATTCTATTTTAAAAACTCGTGTTTATTTGCAAGAATCTTTAAAAGATAACGACATTTTTGAAGATTATCAAATCTATCCGTATGATGCGGATATGTTTTCCCCTCTTAATATGTCTGCGTCCAGATTAGCCTTCTTGAAGTTGTTCTTTACTTCTCCTACTGCCCAGGCTAAACGTTCGGAAGAACTCACTCCTTTCAAAGCGGAATTAAGAGATAATGGAATAATCCTTTACGGTTTCAAAGGCAACTTGTACTTAATCATCAATCCGAAATTCAAAACGGTTGAAGTTTGCTCCGGAAGCCATAACTTGAAAAATATTGAAGAGTTAAACTCTCCCGTAAAAGAAAACTTACTTGAAGACTAAAAAAGTATTTTATCCAACCCCGAAAAAGCAATTGCTTTTTCGGGGTTTTTATTTTATACCGACAAGAAATCGTTTTTTTATTTTACCCCTTGATTTTTTTCTTTTTTCTCTTATACTAGTTTTACGGAAGTTTAATTGCGGGTCTGTCGGGTGCCGTTTACCAAAGCGGACAATGCTAAGGTAAAGCGGTGGCAGGTACCGGTGCCGAAAGATGCGGGCAGGTTGTCTGGTTTCGGGCTAGGGCGGTTTGGTTACATAACTGTCTTGTAGCTTGAAGGGACACTGGCAGAGCAGTTTCGGACGTAAGGGAGGCAATACATTTTGTGTGTTGTTTTCTTTGGAATAGATAGGTGCTTGCTGAACGTCGTAAAGCGGTGTAGCGTGGCGGTTGAAGGTCGCGCGGCAAAGCGGATAGACGGTAACTCCTCCGGTTGATGTATTGGTTCGGCCGTTGCTGGAGCGCAAGGCGGCATAAATCCCGATTTGAATGGCCCGGTTGTAGGTAACATGCAGGAAAGGAGTATAAATGAAGACGCAAAGTTGAACCCCTCGGTTGGAGAAACCGAGGGGTTCGTTTTTTATAAATCTATTCTAACACGCTCGGCAAAGGCAAACCGCCACTCGCAGTATCTGTGGCAGGTTGTGCAGAAAAATCCTCATCTGCCGGATTTTCCCCCAATTCAGGAATATCTTCTTCGGGGTTGGAAACACTTTGGGCGGAAGAATCGCCGCTTTGCTGCTCGTTTTCTTCGTCTTGCAAAGGAGTCAAAGCCATTTCCTCGTAGGATTCGTCCGCCACGGAAATAGATTCCTCCTGCGGTTCTTCCATTACTTCAAAAGAAGAAGTTGAAACGGAAGAAGATTTCGAGGGTTGGCTTTCTTTGGAATCCGATTGACGGCCCATATCGGAATATACATTCCCCGGGTTCCACCAAGCGGGCGGATTGCCGGAACAGGCTGTTAAAAAAACAAAAACAAACAAACTGGAAATTACTTTCTTCATAATTTTATTATACTATTATTTTTTTATATTGCTTAACAATGCCTGGCGATACAAAGCGCCCGCGCGGTAACTGCTACGCACCAACGGCCCGCAGGCCGCCCCCTTAAAACCCATGGAAAGAGCCTGCTTTTCCCATGCGAGGTATTCTTCCGGAACAGGATAACGCTTGACGGGATAATGCCCAGCCGAAGGGGCTAAATACTGCCCGATGGTAAGTAAATCTACCCCTGCATTGCGTAAATCTTGCATCAAGGTTTTGATTTGTTCTTCCGTCTCTCCTAACCCCACCATAAAACCCGTCTTGGTAAAAATTTCAGGCGCTATTTTTTTACTGTTTTCCAAGAGAGAAAGCGTCCGTTTATATTCGGCCCCCACCCGTACGGCAGGATAAAGTTCTTGTACGGTTTCCACATTATGTGCAAGCACCACAGGGTGTGCGTCCAAGACGGTCTTTAGGGCATTTAGGTCACCTTTTAAGTCGGAAATTAACGGCTCTGTTTTTACTTGTGGAACAAGCGCCCCGATAGCCCGAATTACCTTTGCAAAATGTGCGGCTCCTCCGTCTTGTAAATCGTCCCGTGTGGGCATAGTTAAAACAGCATATTCTATTCCCCATGCTTTTACAGCTTGAGCCACACGTTCGGGTTCATGTTTATCAGGAGAAAGAGGTTTCCCTTTATTCACGGCGCAAAAACGGCAACCGCGCGTACAAATATCCCCCAGCACCATAAAAGTGGCATCCCCACAATTAAAGCACTCTCCGCGATTGGGACATTTGGCAGAGTGACACACCGTATGCAAACAGTTGTGATCAAGTGAACGCTGAGCAGCTTGTGCAGCCGAAGAATGAAATGCCGCCTTATTGCGGCCGACTAAATCTTTTAACCATTGTGGAATAGGAAGCATATAAAAATTATACAAAAACGAAGTCCGTCGGGGATATGATATAATAAAATAAAAACAGGAGCCGTCGTGAAAAAATTATTTTTTCCCCTTATGATTTTTGCTTGTATTTCGGCTGTTTTCGCTACCGAAAATACGCCTCCTCTCTCCGAGGGACAACGGCTCAAAGAAGCAGGAGATTTGTATTTTTCCTACCAACCGGAAAAAGCCTTACAAGCCTATATTTCCCTTTCTAAAGATACCCAAAACAAGCAGGCTTTTTTGAATGCGGCCTATATTGCTATTGAACAAAATTCCCCCAAACAGGCCGTTGATATTTCCCTCGCCGGTTACCGTGCCCATCCGCAAGATCGCGAGATTATAGAAACCCTTGCCGAAGCCTATCTTGCAGACGGACAATATGCGAGTGCAGAACGCCTCCTTTCCGAATTACCGCACGATCCTTTCCGTGCTGAGTTTTTACACATCAATTTGGCTCGTGCTCAAATGGGGCTTAATGAAAAAAAGTTGGCTAAATACAATTTTCAAATGGCAGCACGCGGAAAATCCCACACCGCCCTATCCAACTATTTACTGGGGCTTTTGTACGAAGAAGAAAAAGATTATAAAAGTGCTGCGGAAGTTTTTCAAAAAGCTTCCACTTATGACCATCAATTTATTGAAGCAAAAAAACATTACGCCAACGCTTTGGAAAAAATCGGAAATTACAACGAAGCCTACCGCCAATACCGAATGATTTATTCTTCCGACAAAAATAATAAAGATATCGCTAAAGCTATCTCTCGCTTACGCCCACGTATCACGCGCACAGAAAAAGAACTTTCGTCCGATAAAGAAATAAAAACCCATACCTTAGTAAAGCCCGTTGTTCTTCCCGAAGGAGTAACACCAAAACCCATTAAAATAGGAATTGGAATGCGCCCGAACGGAAAACCTTCCGCACGCAAAACCGTTCATTTTATTCCTTCTCATGCTTTTGTGGTACTAAATGACAGCGGAAAAATTCTCGCACGCGGAAAGGCCAAAGAAAGTTGGGTTGCCGTACTTGAAAACGGAAAAACGCATTTACTACCCCCCTCCGGCAAAAAAATACCGTTTACCAAATCCATTACCGTTTCCCCCTCCTCCAAAACAGAGGGAGAAGGGCACACCATCATTGTTAAAAACGTAATGAGCGGAGCCGGCATGACTTGGGCCAGCGTAGACGACAAAGAATACCGCGGAAAATTACAAGTGCTTCACAGTCCCAAGCTAAACACGTTAGTACCCATTAATGTGGTGGATATGGAAGAATATCTGCAAGGTGTTATTTCTTCGGAGATGCCTACCAATTTCCCTATGAATGCGTTGCGTGCACAAGCCGTATTGGCACGTACCTATGCCTTAAAACACTTAGGTAAGCACCGTGCAAACGGGTATGATATGTGCGATACGCAAAACTGCCAGGTTTATGGAGGGGTCAGTGCGGAAAGCGAACGCGGAAATGCGGCAGTAGAGTCCACTATGGGTCAAACCATGCAATACAACGGAAAACCCATAGAAAGCGTTTTTTCGGCCAATTGCGGAGGCTTTACACAAAGTGCTAAAGAGGCCGGCTGGAGTGATACTCCCTACTTAAACCCTGTATCCGATTATAAAGACTTCGATTTTGAAAATTTGCAACCGTATCATTTTAAGGAACTGCTCCAATACCCGCATGATGCGTTCAGTCGTTACGATAAACATGTCAGCATGGCAGCTTACCGTTGGACAAGAGTCGTTGACGAAGAGGAACTTAGAGCTGTTATTAAACGCAAGAAAAAAGATATTGGACGCATCGTAGCCCTTATTCCGCAACGACGCGGCCGTTCCGGCTACGTTAGCCGTTTACTCGTCAAAGGGACAAAAGGATCTGTTATACTTAACAAAGAGAATGTCATTCGTAATAACTTAAGTTTAGGCATGCTCAGAAGCAGCTATTTTATTGTGGTACCTCACTACGAAAACCGCCAACTCAAGCATTTTGTTTTTTATGGCGGAGGTTGGGGCCATGGTGTAGGATTCTGCCAAACGGGAGCCGCAGGCCGAGCCGATGCGGGGCAAGATTACAAAGATATCTTAAACCACTATTTCCCATTGGCGGACTTTGTAACCCCTGAAGAATAACCCCTATATTTACCGGATTTTGAAAAGAATTAATAAAGTAAAAAACACCCCGAAGAATCGGGGTGTTTTTTTATAAGAACTTATATTAAATAGCAGACAACTGACGTTGAGCCTCTTCTTGTACCCGATCAAGGCGACGTTGTTTTTCATCTTCGGGTAAATTAGAGTTTTGGATTTCGTTTGCTCGTTCGTACATTTGGGTTAATATCGGGCGGGCACGCTGTTCAATAGCTTCTCTTTGTTCAGGAGAAGCCCCCGACATTCCATTCATAATTTGAGTCATCTGCGCATCTACTTGCCGTGTTACACGCTCTTGTTGCAAAACAGGATCCCGTTGAATTTGGTCAATTTCATTATTCACTTCCTGACGTAACGTCATACTGGCCTGTTGTTTTTCGGTACGAGATGTTTCCGGATCGTTCCAAATCTTCATATATTCTTGGTAATAGCGTTGATATACCGCGTCCATTCGTCTGGCTCCCTCCTCTCCGTAAAGAGATCCTGCCGTTTGCACTTTTTCTTGACGTTCTTGAGAAAGAGAAGTTCCGATTGCGGTCAGCTCTTCTTCAGAGGCGCGATACACACGTACTTGTTTTTGGCCTGATTCTTCAGCTTCTAAAGCGCGTTCAATCTCCTCTTGTTCCAACTGATTTTCGGCCTCTAAAAGCCCTCGGGTAGATTTTCCGGCTCCGGTAATAACTTCTTCAATTTGCTTTCTACGCTCCTGATGATTAGCCAACTGTTGGTTATAATACTCTTCCGCGGATAAACCCTGCTGCGCAAGAAGCATATCTTTCTCGCGTGCGGCATCAATCTTTTCGCCGGCTAAAGCAGCAATGTCGGAACCGTAGCGTTTCTCAAGTTCTTCTTTCAGTTGATTATCTTTCGCTACTCTTTCAGCGTGAAATTGCTGTAAACCGTGTTTTTCACTTACTTTTTGAAGTTTTTCGTTATATTTATTACTGATTTCGCGCGTTTTCTGTGCCAATTGTTCTGCCGTTTGCCCAGGTTGGCTAAGCGCACTGGAAAGTTCATTTTGATAATCCGTCATCACTTGACCGGCTTCTTTTGCCGCGCCTTTACCAAATGTTTGCCCCATGCTGTTAACCACTCCGGCACGTTGGGCAGCCACTTGTTGGATTACTCCGGCAAACGGGCCTGCCGCTACCGCTTCGGGAGAAGCATTTCTATTTAAATACTTCTCGATATTGGCATCTTTTTTACTTTTGGGAAGTAATGCCTTAGCAATAGCACGCTCCACCCCTGCTTGCACGGCATTTAATTGTTGTTGTAATTTTTGAGCGCGATCTTTGTTACTTAGTGAAGCCATGTACGGAGCCAGCTCCCCCGCTTGACGTTCCGCCACGGTAGGCTGATATACCCCTGCCCCTTGAGCCGCGGCAGCCGACCCCGCCACAGGAGTACCTTTAGCAGCACCATACTTGTTATAGTTGATATTGGACAGTCCTTTTGGATTAAAAGAATTTTGCGGCAAATTACCCACAGGGGTCCCATGGCTGCCCCCCATAGAATAAGAACGGCCCGACGGAAGATTTACACGGTTAAGGGCATACCCTTTACCGGGCACGGTGTTTCTTTCTGCCGAGGGAGCAAAATTTCTGCTACCCAAAGAAGACACACCGGACGAAGGAGAAATTCCTAACAGTTCTTGTCTTTTCAAATTTTCAAAAGAAGGGTTCTGCTGGGCAGGAGTTTGACGGGAGAAACGAGCAGATTTGCCTCGATGCCCATTAGAAGAGCTTTCCGGCAAGTTTCCGGAAAAACGCAAAAAACCCAATCCGACCGCCAATAAAATAATAATCAATATACTAAGCTGAAAAAGTTGTTGTTTCTTTTCCATAGGTTAATCCATAGAAGTAGCCAAACGTTTGGCTATTGCGCGGCGTTCAAAATCGCTATTCAAACGAACTTGTAAAGAAATAAATTCCTCACGAAAAAATTCTTCTAAGCCTTCCAACTGTTCTTTTTTGGTAAGCAAGCGCCCCGGTTTGGAGAAAATTTCTTTCAAGCCGTTTTGGTATTTTTCAAAAATGATTCTTCCCTGGGTAACCGCTTCCAACCCATATAATTTTTCTAATTGTTGCTCCAATTCTGTATAGTTAGCGGAAGCCTGCTGCAACAATTTAGTTAAATCTTCTTGATTAAAATTAACGGAAGGATTTCCATATTTTTTTAACACGTCATTAAAAGCCACATCCGCTTCGTGTGCGACACGGCGAAGTTCTTCTTCTACATCTTCCGTTGTCGGAGCAGAAGAGAGAACTAAACAAGAATCATCACCGGCTTTCTTAAGAATCGGTGCTGCTTTTTGCGCACACAACAAACCGTAATCTCTCAAAATATCGCCATAAAGCATTTTAGAAGAAGCTTCTAACATTCGTTGGGAAGAAACCAACATTTTTTTATCCGGTACGTTCCAAGACAAATCATCTTCTTCTTGTGTCAACTTCGTAAGCAGTGCGGAGTATTCTCCGTTTAAAGCAGTCACTTTTTCTTTTAAATCTTGCGGAGTTTGAGCAGCACGAGCCGCAGAAACCACATCGTTTCTAAATTTGGTAAGCAAAGCGCCGGCTTCTTCCGCCACGCGTTCGGCAGAGGCCGTACGAACAGAATTACCTAATTCCTTTTGGTAAGCCAACAGATAAGAGGAAATTCTAGAGTCTTGCGAAACAGGTAAGAAAATATCTAAAGCACTTTCATTCAAAAGCGGTTTCGTAACCAGCGGCTTTGAACGTGCCAACGCTTGGGCGCGTAAATTTTGAGCCTTGGACACATAACGTTTCAAGTTTTCTGAACGTTGAGAAGGGCGTTTAGGGTGGACGTCCTCTTCAGGCGGAGTGCAAGAAATCATGGCACCGGCCAATAACAAAAAGATAAATAAAAAAGAATATTTTTTCATAAGCATACCGAAGAGCGCAATGCGCTCTCTATCATATGTTACTCAATTTACTTCCTATATACAAGGTTTTTATAAAACCCCCAAGTTAGTAAAACTTGAGGGTTTCGAATGATGTTAAAGTGGCAAATCCATATTAGGGAGGAAAATGGTATGAATCGACCTCCATATCTTTTTTCTATGAGCATCTATGTCTTTTATATATTTAACCCGCTCTTCATATTCCATATCATTTTTCTTTACGTCGGGAGTAGAATCTTCCAACGCATCTCGCATCACAGGACCAAAGTAAAACAAATACTCCGGCAAAAGATTCCTGTTTCCGGGCATAGAGCGGCTTGCCCCAATATCTGGGACCTTCGTTGCCCCTGCATAGGATAAAATGGAAAATGCAAGTGCATTACAATTTTGTGCGGTATCATTCAATTTTCCCAATGCATCAATACCGGAACGTACGGCATGATAATCCAGTGGAGAAATTGAAGTATTATAAATATAAGCACGCGTACGAGTTACGATATTAATGATAAACTCTTCGTCTGAAAGATTAGTTTCAACGGGCTCTCCGACAAAGTTCCATTGGGCTTTTTCTCCGTCGGTTCCACAAAAATAATGGTTGGTAGGCACAACCTCTCTCGAAGCATTTATTAAGGCCTCCAAATTGCCGTCTAAGTTGGCAATCATGTCCGACCCTCCCATAGGATAACCACCTATCACAATTCCTTTATGCCCACACCCCCAATCTTTCTCCAAATTCGTATAATCAGGGAATCTCTCCTTTAATTTTTCCGGATTATCCGGCAATATAATTAAATAAGAATGTCCCATTATTTTTAACATATTCGGGTTATCTTCCTCGTTCTCGGAGGGAGAAATATCAATATTGCGCCCAACCCAGTACACCTTTGCCTGCAATGGCAAACAAAAACAACATAAGGCGCAAAACATCATTATAAAACGTAAGAATTTAATTTTCATTTCTCTTCTCCTATGTTTATATTGTATCCTTATCCCCTCCTTTCAACAAGGTACTTTTGGCCCATAACTTTCTAGGTCTTTTTTCCTATTTTTTAAGAAGTATTTAAAGAGGAAACTAAAAAGAAAATTCTTTTAAATTTTAACCGAAACACAAGATACAAAAGCCTTTTATGTTACAATAATTTTATGAAGAAGAATGTAATTTTTGATTTTGGCGGAGTCCTTGTAGATTGGAACCCCAGATATTTTTATCGTTCAATTTTTAATAATGATTCCAGAATGGAAGATTTTCTTGCTAAATGTTGTAACTCGGAATGGATATTAAAAATGGACGCCGGCACATCTGTTAAAGAAAATATCGCCCATGGACAAAAGGCTTTCCCGCAGTATGCCAAAGAGCTTGCCCTCTATGATGAAGGGTGGCACCATATGTTTGGGGGGGTAATCGAAGGGACCGTAGAAATACTTAAAGAATTAAAACAAAAAGGAACTCCTCTTTATGCTTTGACTAACTGGTCAGCAGAAAAATTCCCTTGGGCTAAAGAACATTTTTCTTTTTTTAACCTATTTGAAGGGATTGTGGTTTCCGGCGAAGAAAAAATAATAAAACCAAATCCTGAACTTTACAAACGCTTACTAAGCAGATACAACCTTAAAGCCGAGGATTGTATTTTTATTGATGATAATGAGGCTAACGTAGAAGCCGCTAGACTATTGGGCATAAGAGGAATACATTTTATCTCTCCCGACAAACTAAGAGAAGAGCTCTTCTCTCTTGAGAAATAAAAATACTTATTAAAAAGGGAGCACTTAATAAGTGCTCCCTTTTATATTTTTTCAAACAATTATTTTTTGCTGATTTCAATTCCCAATTCTTCCAGTTGCTTATCATCTACTTTATTGGGAGATTCCGTCAAAGGGCAAACCGCTTGAGCCGTTTTGGGGAAGGCAATTACTTCACGGATAGAATCTTCCCCCGCCAAAAGCGCGGTAATGCGGTCCAACCCCAAGCCGATTCCGCCATGGGGAGGAGCTCCGGCTTCCAAGGCATTTAATAACATGCCAAAGCGAAGAGCCGCATCTTCTTTGGAATGTTTCATAAGAGCCAAAATACGTTCTTGCACTTCTCGGCGACAATTGCGAACGGAACCGGAAGCCAATTCATTCCCGTTTAGAACAAGGTCAAATTGATACGAACGAACAGACCCCGGATCCGTTTCCAATTTCGGCAAATCTTCTTCAACAGCAGCCGTAAACGGGTTGTGAGCGGCATCCCAACGATCTTCTTCCGGAATGTATTCCAAAAGCGGGAAATTGGTAATCCACGCAAAGGCCCAATCGGTTGTCTTCGTTAAAGATTTAGTGAGCTCTTTGCGAAGCGCACCCATAAAGTTTTGACAGGTACGTTTGAGCAAATCGCTTCCGACCAAAATAACGTCGCCGTTTTGGGCTTCTACGGCTGCTTGCAAAGCGGACATTTCTTCTTGCGTAAAGAATTTACAAGTAGGCCCTTCAAATGCGCCGTCTTTCACTTTAATCCACACCAATCCTTTGGCACCGTTCTTTTTGGCCAAATCGGTCAGTTTATCGAGTTGTCCGCGAGAGTAAGCCGCACCGCCTTCTCCACGAAGGGCATAAATGGCACCTTCGGAGGCCAAAACATCTTTAAATACCTTAAATTCCGTTTTGGCAAAAACTTCCGCTACGTTTTTAAGCTCCAAGTTATAGCGCAAGTCCGGCTTATCGGAACCATATCTTTCCATTGCTTCTTCAAAAGGAAGTTTCATAAACGGAATAGATAAATCTTTGCCGGCCGTTTTAAAAATTTCTTTAATCATACCTTCCACAATTTCGTGAATGTCATCAATCGTAACAAACGACATTTCCATATCGATTTGGGTATGTTCGGGTTGGCGGTCTGCACGTAAATCTTCATCGCGGAAACACCGCGCCAATTGGAAATAACGGTCGATACCGCTGGCCATTAAGGTTTGCTTGAACATTTGAGGGCTTTGCGGCAGGGCATAAAAATCGCCATGGTGAACACGGGAAGGCACTAAATAGTCGCGAGCCCCTTCGGGGGTAGAGCGCGTAAGTACCGGCGTTTCCACTTCAATAAAACCTTGTTCGTCCAAATAACGGCGAGCCGCTTGAGCAATACGATGGCGCAAATGTAAATTGGAAAACATTTGAGGATTTCTTAAATCCAAATAGCGATATTTCAAGCGAATTTCTTCCGCCACGGAACGGGATTTTTCCACATCAAACGGAAGAGCAATAGAAGTATTTAAGACCTTTAAGTCCTCGGCTACCACTTCGATTTCACCCGTTTTCATATTCGGGTTTACGGCTCCTTCAATGCGGCGCTTAACTGTACCCGTTACCTCTACTACGTACTCGTTACGTAAGCCATAAGCCGTTTCGAAAAAAGGACTGGAGGGTTCTACCACCACTTGGCAGATACCGCTGCGATCACGTAAATCTAAAAATAACACTCCCCCATGGTTGCGGTAGCTGTTTACCCAACCGCAAAGGGTTTGTTTGGTGCCAAGCTGGGCCGCCGTAACGTCCCCGCAGTAATTGGTTCTCTTCATACTAATTTTTTTACCTCGTCAGTTAAAACGTCAAAAGAAATTCGTTTTTGCTCGCCGCTTTCTAAGTTTTTAAGTGTCACTTCGCGAGCGGCCAATTCGTCCGTACCTAAGATAAGAGCATAGGAAGCTCCGCATCGGTCTGATTGCTTCATTTGGCCTTTAATGTTTTTATCAAAAAGCCCCCCTTCCGTACGAATACCCGCGTCACGCAAGCCTTGCATCAGGTTAAAAGCCGTTTCGTTGCAGGATTTATCCATAGATACAAAATACACGCTTTTAGGCTTTTCCACCGGAACTTCACCTCGAGACATAATCACGCGTTCCACACCCATGGCCCAGCCGATGGCAGGCGTAGAAGGACCGCCCATATTTTTAACAAGCGTATCATAGCGACCACCTGCCGCAATAGCATTTTGAGAAACGTCCCCTGCTTGAAATTCAAATACCGTACGAGAGTAATAATCCAACCCGCGTACGAGCATAGGATCTACTTCAAAATCGATTTTTCCTTTTAATAAAGATTGAACCTCATCAAAATGAGCTTGGCAATCATCGCAAAGGCACATAGTGGGAACGCGGCCCGCAAAGCGAGCTCCGTCCACTTTACAATCCAACACACGAAGCGGATTTTTTTCCAAACGAGTTTGGCAGTTTTCACATAAAGTGTCTTTTTCTTTAGAAAGGAAATCAATCAAGGCTTGGCGATAAAGCGGACGGCATTTATCGCAACCCAAACTATTGATTTTCACTTTATAATTTTTGGCACCGAATTTGGATACAATATCCTTCAACATCAAAATCACTTCCGCGTCGGCAGCGGGAGCAGAGTTCCCCAGATATTCCGCACCGATTTGTTCGAATTCACGATATCGGCCGGCTTGCGGGCGTTCGGCACGAAACATATTACCGATGTAATAGAGTTTCTGCACGGGCGCATTTTGCACAAAATTATTTTCCAAATAAGCACGCACCACGCCGGGGGTTCCTTCGGGGCGAATTGCTAATTGACGATGACCGGCATCTTCAAAGGCATACATTTCTTTTTGAACAATATCGGTCGTTTCGCCGGTAGATTTAATGAAAAGTTCTTTCAACTCTATGGTCGGTAAACGAAGTTCACCAAAACCATAGAGGGAAAACACGCTTCTTGCGCAGTTTTCAAGTTCCGTAAAATTTTTAGATTGGGGTTCGAAGATATCCCGAAACCCGCGTACAAGTTTTGCCATATAATCTATTTTAGCATTTTATAAGCATTTGGGCGTTGGCAAAGTAGATTTGAAATATAAAATACAAAACCCCGCGTCGGCGGGGCTCTAAATACTGAAAGAAATGCATATCATAGCCGGACGACCTTCGGCGAACTCGCGCAAAAAAGTGCCTCGTTACGCCAAGAAAAAACCCCGCGTCGGCGGGGCTCTAAATGGTGGACGTGATCGGGATCGAACCGACGACCTCCTCGTTGCGAACGAGGCGCTCTCCCAGCTGAGCTACACGCCCGATAAATCGGTTTTCTACGGAGTTTCCGTAACTGGGACTTATTTATTATAGCATATCCAAAACCGAAAAGAAAAGGTTTCTCTCGTTTACTTAATTTATGGTGGGTTTTCTACGTGTTTTTCTCTCTCATTATAAAAACACGATTTCATTTTCTTTATTAAAAAGATAAAATATATGTATCTATTTTACAATTATTTACGAGGGAATTTATGGCTAGCAAAATAAGAGTCAAAGACGTAGGCCAGTACTTAGGCCAAGAAATTACATTAAAAGGTTGGCTCTATAATAAACGCTCCAGCGGCAAATTGCATTTTCTGCAACTCCGCGACGGAAGCGGCATTATCCAATGTGTTATGTTTAAAGGGGAAGTATCGCCGGAACTGTTTGAATTGGGCGACAAAGTAACCCAAGAATCTTCCATTATCGTTACGGGTACAGTGCGCGAAGATAAACGCTCCCCTTTGGGTTTTGAACTCGGCGTAACCAACTTGGAAATAGTGCAATTAGCTAAAGACTACCCGATTACCCCCAAAGAACACGGACCGGACTTTTTGATGCAACACCGCCACTTATGGTTGCGTTCCGCACGCCAGGCGGCCATTTTGCGCGTGCGCGACGAAATCATCTTTTCTATCCGAGAATACTTGCATAAAAATGGGTTTATCCTCTCGGACTCCCCTATTTTAACCCCCGCCGCGTGCGAAGGAACCAGCACCCTTTTCGAAACCGATTATTTCGGTGAAAAAGCCTTCCTTTCCCAAAGCGGTCAATTATACGGCGAAGCCTCCGCCATGGCCTTGGGCCGCACCTATTGTTTCGGTCCCACCTTCCGTGCGGAAAAGTCTAAAACGCGCCGCCATTTAACGGAATTTTGGATGGTAGAACCCGAAGTGGCCTACAACGATTTGGACGACAACATGGACTTGGCCGAAGATTTTATTAAATACATTGTAGGTCAAGTGCTAAAAAACTGTGTTGCTGATTTAAAAACTTTAGGGCGCGACACTGCCAAACTCCAAGCCACGGTGGAAAAACCGTTCCCCCGCATCGATTATACAGACGCTATTGAAATCTTGCACAAAAAAGGCAACGATACCGAATGGGGCGGAGATATCGGTGGAGACGAAGAAACCTTGCTGGGTGAAGATTACGACACACCGATTATGATTCATCGCTATCCCACCGCTATCAAGGCCTTCTACATGAAACGTGACCCCAAAAATCCGAAAGTGGTGTTGGCGGTTGACGTAATCGGCCCCGAAGGCGCGGGTGAAATTATCGGCGGTAGTGAAAGAGAAGCTGATTATGATGTGCTCGTAGAGCGCATCAAAGAACAAGGGCTTGACCCCGAAGGCTACAGCTGGTATTTAGATTTACGCAAATACGGCAGTGTACCGCATGCCGGTTTTGGTATGGGTATTGAACGCATGGTCCGCTGGATTTGCGGACTTCAACACGTGCGCGAAACGATTCCGTTTGCCCGCATGATGGATAAAATTCATCCGTAATACAAAATCTGATACAAAAACCCCGCTTGTAAGAAGCGGGGTTTTTCTTTTTCAAATTTTCTACTTTCCAATACCGAAAAGAACCTGTAGAAAGTTGCGATCATCCGGTTGATCCGTAACGCCCCCGTACCCTCGATATGTTACAGGAGCGTCCACCGTAGAAATACGATGTACCCGACGGATTAAGTTATTGCCTGTATCTACAAAATAAAGCATATCGTGAGGGGTAATAAATAACGCTCCGGGGTAGGCCAGTTCCGCGTCCCAAGCGTCCATACCGTCTCCGTTATATCCACGTTTTCCATTCCCTACCACCGTTTCCACTTTGCTATCCATACGGTTTTCTACCACTAGCCGACGAACCCGCTGATTATCCGTATCGGAAATATATAAGCGCCCTTTTTTATCAACAGCAAGGCCGGTAGGATTACTAAATTGACTGTCTGTACTCTTTTTATCTCCTTCCCCTGAAAAACCACGGCGCCCCGTACCGGCAATGACAAAAGTTAATGTTTTACGTGGTTCAATCCAACGAACTTGATGATTGCCTGTATCAGCCACAAACAAATTTCCTTTGTCATCAAAGGTAAGCGAAGAAGGGCGGTTAATACGGGTATTGGTAGCCAATTCACCGTCGCCATCGTTTCCGCGTTCACCGGTTCCCACCACATTAATAAGAGTACCTGTTCGACGATCGATTTTACGGACCAAATGGTTACCTGTATCAGAAAAATGTACCTCCCCCCTCGGGCTGACAGCCACCCCGGTAGGATTTTTTAACGAAGAAGCTTTTGGACGCAATCCTTCGCCATTGTAGCCTTTTCTACCATCTCCGGCCACCGTATATAAGTATCCGTTCGGAGTCAACATACGAATACGTTGGTTTCCGGTGTCGGCTATATACAAGTTACCTAAGGTATCAAATGCTATTCCTGTCGGACCGTTTAAAGTAGCCATTTCGGCATTTCCACCGTCGTTTTTAAATCCTTTTTCCCCCGTACCGGCTACCGTTTCAATCCGTCCGGTACGTTGATCTACCTTGCGAATACGATGGTTGAGTGTATCGGAAAAATAAATATTACCAAACCTATCGACAGCTACCCCAAGAGGGCTAGCCAAGCGAGCTGAGAGAGAATCCGACCCATCTCCCGCAAAATCACGCTTCCCGGGGGTACCTGCCACATCTTGAATTTGCCCCGGAGCATAAAACCCTTGCGCTCCGATAGAAACAGTTAACAATCCCAAAATACTTGAAAAAAATAATCTCCTCATAGATTCTCCTTTTGAGTATGGTAACAAACCCGAAAAAAAAGTGCAAGAAATTACGGTTATTTTTCCTGCCCTTTTTTGCTACAATAATAATGAGGATATGTTCTTTCTTCAATTTCTTCCCTGCTCGGGGAATTTAAGAGGAAAATTCAGCTATGATTATTTTGTTTTTAAACTGC
The DNA here is from genome assembly GCA_045580265.1 of Elusimicrobiaceae bacterium. Taxonomy (GTDB): domain Bacteria; phylum Elusimicrobiota; class Elusimicrobia; order Elusimicrobiales; family Elusimicrobiaceae; genus Avelusimicrobium. The sequence continues at coordinate 46,300 of JAZNNM010000006.1, forward strand.
GGAAGCTCTTCCGTAAAATACAGTGTGTATGATTGGAACAACAAAAAAAGTCTGTGCGCAGGTGTAGTGGAACGCATTGCCATCGAAGGTTCTTCCATTTCGCATGACAGGCCCGGCCTTCCGCCTTTCGAATTAAATAAAAATTGTGCCGATCATAAAGATGCTATCAATTTGGTTATTGAAACCATTACCCATCCGGAACACGGCGTGATTGAAAATATTAACGTTATCAGTGCCGTAGGCCACCGCATCGTACACGGCGGAAAATTTGCTAAGTCCGTTATCGTAGATGATAAAGTGGTAGAAGAATTAAGAAACATCTCCGATTTGGCTCCGTTACACAATCCCGCCCACATCATGGGGATCGAAGCCGCCCGTGCCTTGTTACCCAATGTAACGCACGTATGCGTTATGGATACGGCTTTCCACCAAACCATGCCTGCCTCTTCTTACATGTACGCCTTGCCGCGCAATTGGTACACGGATCACCACATCCGCCGCTACGGCTTCCATGGCTCTTCCGTACTGTACACTTCTCGCCGTGCGGCCGTCTTGTTAGATAAAAATGTTGACGAAGCAAACACCATTGTTTGCCACATTGGCGCCGGTGCCAGCGTAACGGCTGTAAAAAACGGCCAATGCTTGGATACCAGCATGGGTTTAACCCCGCTTGAAGGATTGGTGATGGGTACCCGCAGCGGAGATATAGATCCGTCCGTTTGCTTTCACATGATGAAAAAACTCAACATGTCTCCGGAAGAGATGTATACTATTTTAAATAAAAAGAGTGGTATGTATGCTCTTACGGGAGATCGTTTTTCTGACCAACGTGATGTACGCAAAGGATCTGCAAATGGCGATGAATTGTGCAAGCTTGCGCTAGATGTACAATGCTACCGTATTAAAAAATATATCGGTGCCTATATGGCAGCTTTGGGACGTTTGGATAGTATCGTCTTTACTGCCGGTATTGGCGAAAGAGATAGTTATGTACGTGCAACAGCACTCAAGGGCCTTGAAAATTTCGGCATTATTATTGACGAAGAAAAGAATTTGTGTGCTGCAACTAATAAAGCAGAGTCTTGCATTTCCGCTGATAATTCCAAAGTAAAAGTTTTTGTAATCCCCACCGATGAAGAAATCGTAGGAGTACAAGATATTGTAGCCCTCTTGGCCGGAACGTATGATGTATATACCAAGTTCCGTTACATTTTCCAAGAGAAAGATTATCGAAATAAACTACGAGACGCAGCTTTTATAGAGGATGTAAAAAAGAATCCTGACCTTTTGAAAGCAGCCGTTAACTTACCTGAGCAGTTAAAACAGGAGTTAAAAAAATGATTTGAAAACGCCCATTTGCTTTTAGCATTTGGGCGTTTTTTAATACGCCACAAATGACGTAACCCCCCGATTTTTCATAGGGAAAAGTCGGGCCCGCAGTAAAGCAAAAAGCAAGATGAAAAGAATATAAATGGAGAAAATATGTTTTTACCAAAAGAAGTAAAATTTTTTGACTTGTTTGATAAACAAGCAGCCAATATCGTTTCCGCCGCGGAACTATATAAAAAACTGATTGAAGAAGGTTCTTTTACCCCCGAAAATGTAAGAGTCATGCATGAAAAAGAACATTATGGGGACGAACTGACCCACACGACAATCAACACTTTAAACGAAACATTTATCACGCCTTTTGATCGGGAAGATATTTTGGCACTTACCAAGTATTTAGATGATATTTTAGACGGAATCTATTTATTAACGAATCGCTTCCATCTTTATAAAATCGAAAAACCGACCGATTATAGCAAACGATTGGCCACAACCATCGACCAAGCCGCCAAAGCCCTGCAAAAGGCTATTGTTTCTTTACGAAGTAATAAAAATATGCAAGAAACATTAAACCAATGTGTGGAAATCAACCGTTTGGAAAACGAAGGTGATGTCTTACGAGATGAGGCTATCTCTCATTTATTCTCTACGGAAAAAGACCCCATCATGATTATCAAACAAAAAGAACTATACGAAGAAGCCGAAAATATTACGGATTACTGTGAAAATGTAGCCAATATGATGGAATCGATTGTGGTAAAAAATAACTAGGGAGCCGATACAATATGATGTGGATTTTATTTCTCATTATTTTAGCCCTCTTTTTTGATTACCTAAACGGTTTTCACGATGCAGCCAACTCCGTAGCTACGGTAGTCTCTACCAGAGTACTTTCCCCCAATGCAGCCGTAGCTTGGGCAGCGTTTTTTAACTTTGCTGCCTTTCTTGTCTTTCACACAGGGGTTGCCAAAACCATCGGAGCCGGCATTGTGGATATTCAGGTAGTGGATGCCAACTTAGTGTTCGGGGCCTTAATGGGCGCGTGCATTTGGAATATCCTCACTTGGTGGTGGGGCCTTCCCTCCAGTTCTTCCCATGCTTTAATCGGGGGCCTTATCGGTTCCGGCTTGGTAAAAGGCGGACTGGAAGCCTTGGTGACAGGAGGAATTTTAAAAACAATTCTGTTTATCTTTCTCTCCCCCCTGCTTGGGTTTCTGTTAAGTATCCTGATCGGGGTATTGGTATTTAACCTGTTCCGCAAAGCAAACCCCTATAAGGTAGACCATCTGTTCCGCAAAGGGCAACTGGTTTCTGCTGCCCTCTACTCGCTGGGACACGGCGGAAACGATGCCCAAAAAACCATGGGCATTATCAGCATGCTTCTCTTAGGCGGTCTCGCGGGAAGCGAAGCTGCGCCTATTCGCGATTTTCTGCTATCAGCCGAAGAGATGCAAGCTGTTGCCCAAGGGGATTTTATTGTTCCGTTCTCTGTGGTGCTTCTCTGCCATGGAGCCATTGCCTTGGGAACTCTTTCCGGGGGCTGGAGAATTGTAAAAACCATGGGTCAAAAAATTACCCGTCTGCGCCCTGTGGACGGTTTTTGCGCGGAAACGGGCTCGGCAATATCCCTCTTTGTAGCTTCTGCCTTAGGGGTACCGGTCAGTACTACGCACACCATTACCGGGGCCATTGTAGGGGTCGGCTCTTTGCGGCGCTTGTCCTGCGTACGCTGGGGAGTAGCGCATAAAATCGTGTGGGCTTGGTTCATCACTATCCCCGCAGCGGCCTTGATATCGGCCCTCTTCTACTGGCTCAAAGTGGCCTTATTTTAATCGATAAAAGCAAAAAGCCCGGGGGTTTTAATCCCGGGCTTTTTTATGCATCTTTATAAGCTTTCTTTAATCGTTTGTGCCAACCGTTTCAACCCTTCTACTATTTGCTCCTTGCTGGAGTAGGAAAAGTTTAAACGGATATCATTATATACGTCTCCGCCTGGATAGAAATCTACCCCTGCCACAAACGCAACCTTGTTTTCGATAGCTTTGGGGAGCAGTTCCGTAGCATTCATATGTTTAGGTAAGGTAAGCCACAGAAAAAGCCCTCCTTTCGGCCGTGTCCACGAGATATTTTTGGGCATATATTCGGCTAAAGTTTTAAGCATCAAGTCACGCTTTTCCCGATAGGATTCAATAATTTTATTGACGTGATTTTGTAGCAGCCCACGACGCAAATACTCCGCCGTAGCCAACTGAAGTATAGGCGAGGTGCACAAATCAATGGCTTGTTTTAAAATAACATACTTGCGAATTACTTCTTCCGGCCCCAGCACAAACCCAAGGCGAAACCCCGGCACAAACACTTTGGAGAAAGTAAACATGGTAATTACGTTGCCTTTCCCTCCATCCAATTCATAAAAAGAACGGGGAGCCTTTCCCTCAAAACGCACTTGGCGGTAGGGAGAATCTTCCAAAATAAAAGTATCGTATTTTTTAATAATTTCCAAGATTTCTTGACGGCGATTTTCGGGAATGGTAGTACCCGTAGGGTTTTGGAAATCGGGCACCAAATAGACAAATTTGCATTGTTTGCCTTGGTTTTTAAGGCCTTCCAGTTTGGCTTCCAAGTCTTCGGGCAAGATGCCGTAAGCATCACTTTCCGCCCCGATGATATTGGCTCCGACAACTTGGAAAGCTTGCAAAGCCCCCAGATAAGTGGGAGAGGCGGTGATAATGCTATCTCCAGGATTTACAAACAGACGAGAAGTCATATCAAGGGCTTGCTGAGAAGCCGAAACCACCAACAATTGTTCGGGCTTGGCATCAATATTTTCGGTTTCTTTTAAAAGTTTTACCAACTCTTTCTTTAAAGTGTTTTGCCCTTCAGTCGTTCCATATTGCAAAGCTTCCTTCGGCGAAGTTTTCACTACATCTGCCATAATCTCGGCAATATCTTGTGTAGGGAATAAATTTGGATCGGGCAATCCCCCAGCAAAAGAAATAATTTCCGGACGGGAAATGACCTTCAGCAACTCTCTGATGGCAGACGCTTTAGAACGAGACACCACCAAAGAAAAAAGTGTATTGTAATCCATTGTTTCCTCTAACGTATTATTTTAAATATTGTACTATTTTTAAGCTTAAGTCTTTAGCCGGCACTGAATGGGTTAACGCACCCATGGAAATAACATCCACACCGGTTTTACAATAGCTTTCCAAATTATTTTTGTTGACTCCGCCGGACACTTCGATAATCGCTCTTCCGGCAATTTCTTTTTTACAAACCAAAATTTCTTCCGGAGTCATGTTATCCAGCATAATAATGTCCGCACCGGCGGCTAAGGCTTCTTTTACTTCCTCTAAATTGGTAGTTTCCACTTCCACTTTCGGAGTATGCCCGATAACGGATTTAATTTTTTCCACGGCAGCGGTAATAGAACCGGCCGCCGCAATATGATTATCTTTAATCATTACACTATCAGCTAAGCTGATGCGATGGTTACGAGCGCCACCCACCCGTACGGCATATTTATCCAAACGTCTCAAACCGGGTTGAGTTTTACGTGTATCTACAATCATTACACCGTATTTATCGCCGATAGCAGCATACTCGCGGGAAGCGGTGGAGATACCGCTCATGCGTTGCATAAAATTAAGTGCAGTACGTTCGGCTTTTAGAATGGAAAGAGCCGGGCCCTTTAATACCAACACTTTTTCGCCTTTGAGAACATTGTCTCCATCTTTTTTAAGCGGCAAAAATTCCACTGATGGATCCACCGCGGCAAAAACCGTCTTAGCTACGTCCATTCCGCATAAAACTAAATCATCTTTAGCGGTAATAGCTGCTTCGGCCCGTGTTTCGGGCGTGAAAATCGTATCGGAGGTAATATCCCCCAAGCTTAAGTCCTCTTGCAAAGCAAGTTCTATAATTTTATCAAGAATCATCATTAGGCTAACTCAAACATTTTATCAATAGATTTTTTGGCAGCCTTAGCAATGGATTCTTCCACCTGTACAATTTGTTCAGGACGAGGGTCCAACAAGGCTTCCAAGGTATTTACTAACGTATTTTGCTTCATGTAACTGCACGTACCAAACGGCCAAATAAATTGTTTGTCCGGGTGTTCGGCTTCCAATCGATTGACCAACCCGAACTCCGTTAACATACCAAAAAGTTTTCCGTCGCTACCGGCCACATACGAGGCCATGCCTTTTGTACTGCCCACATAATCGCACTTTTCGCATACGGAAATGGGGCATTCGGGGTGGGCTACCACGCGGATACCAGGGTGTGCCGCACGCAACGCATCCACATTTTCGGCCGAGTATTTATCATGCACGCAACAAGTACCGCCGGCAGAGATAATCTTTTTAGGCGTTCCGCGTTGTTTTAATTCGGCTTCCAAATTTTTTGCCATCAATGTATCCGGCAAGAAAATAAGTTCCTCTCCGGCCATTTTTTGCGCAATATCATACACATTCCCCGATGTAACACAACTATCACATTGGGCTTTCACTTCCGCCGAACTGTTAATGTAGCACAGACAGGGAACGTTGGGATATTGAGTGCGCAATTTTTTTACATCTTCCCCCGTCATGGCATCTGCCAAGCTGCATCCGGCCCGTCCGGCAGGAATTAATACCGTTTTGGAAGGGTTAATGATTTTAGCTGTTTCCGCCATAAACCACACGCCGGCAAAAACGATAATATCAGCGGAACATTCTCGTGCTTTTTGAGCCAGTTCGTAAGAGTCTCCACGATGATCCGCCACTCCGTAAACCAAATCAGGGGTAGTATAAGAATGGGCTAAGATAACCGCATTTTTTTCTTTTTTAAATCGGTTGATAGAAAGCGTAAAAGGAGCGGCAGACAAACAATCTTCAAAAGTCCACTTCCCGCCTTCTTTTTTGGAAACAGAGCTAAGAAGCCCATATAATCTATGGGCTTCTTGAGTTAGCTGGGTTTCTTTTTCCAAAGTTTCTAACATACGCTTACAGCGTGTCCGGGAAATCTTCCGGCAGGACTTCATTGCTGGAGTAGGTGGTGGTTTGAGTAGTTGTGGTAGAAGAATCCGGTCCGGAACCATCTACATAATAAATGTTGGTGGTATTGATGACTTTTTTGCTCTTCGTTACATTCGTGTCAGAAGAAGCTTCTTCCGTCTTTTTGGCCACAGTTTTTTTGGCTGCTTTTTTAGCGGGTTTTTCCACTCCTTTCAATTTCACTTCAGCGGGAGGAAGGTAAGAATCTCCGCAAGCCTGGAGTTCATAAGCGGGCAAAGAATCGTAGTCGGTATCAGGGGCCAAGAGGTTATCAAATTCTTGATCGATAATTTGATATTTAGCATCTTTAGCAGAAGCCTGAGTCGTTTTGACATTGGATTTATTGGACGAGCAAGCCGCACACAACACGGCGACAACAACTACGGTTAAAATTTTTTTCATAACCCTTCTCCTTGATAGAATGCGCTACAAAACTACGCGCGATTATACTATTAAAATTATATATCATATTGCACGGTTTTGGGAAGTTTTTTCCGTCAAAATATTTTTATTTTTACTATCTCCCTCTCATATTTGATAAAATCTAGAAGTTGTACCATTTTTTAGGAGAATTCTTCGCATGCAAAGTATAGTTAATTTATGGAATGCAATTACTGTATTCTTCACGGAACCTTCCGTGCAAAGTGCGTACGACGTAATGAACGGATTTAACGCACTGATTTGGGGACCTCCCATGATTTTTTTGCTTTTATTTCTGGGAATTTATTTTACCATTCGCCTAAACTTCTTACAAAAATACACTTGGCCCGCCATGAAATTATCCGTGGCTAAAGTAGATTCCGAAGGGATGGTAAGCAGTTTCGGTTCTTTGGCTGTTATGATTGGGGCTACCGTCGGAACAGGAAGTATTATCGGCGTTACAACAGCTGTGGCCGAAGGCGGACCGGGAGCCCTGTTTTGGATGGTGGTAGCCGGTTTTTTCAGTTTTGCCATTAAGTATTGTGAATGTTTGATTGCTTTTAAATACCGCGTAAAATTGACAGATGGCGAATATGTAGGCGGCCCGATGTATTACTTAGCCAATGTTTTGAAATACAAGTGGTTAGCTGTTGTGTTTGCCGTAGGGACCTTGTTAATGGGATTGACTGCCGGAAGCGCTTTGCAAAGTAACTCCATTGCCGATGCCTTGCGCGAAGGATATAATTTAAACCCGTGGTATATCGGGGTAATTGTTGCGTTCTTATCCGGCATTGTAATTATCGGCGGAGTAAAAAGAATTGCCGCTTACTCCGAATGGTTAGTACCCATCATGGGAGGGCTGTATTTATTATTAGCTGCCATTGTAATTGTAATGAATTTTTCAAAGATTCCGTCTGCTGTTTTAATCGTTATAAAAACAGCCTTTACCGGTAAAGCTGCTATCGGAGGTGCGGTGGGTGTAGGAATTATGGCGTTGGTACAGAGCATAATTCCCGCCATTACGGCCGGATTTACGCGTGCCGTGCTGGCCACGGAAGCCGGATTAGGAAGCGCTTCCATCGCAGCAGCCGCGGCCAAAACCCGCAGTGCTACCCAAATGGCCATTGTGTCGGCTACGTCTGTTTTCTGGGCGATTTTTATCTGCTCGCTGACGGGTATTGTAATCGTATTAGCAGGCGATTGGCAAAACCCCAATGTGTATGCCGCCAACCTGTGTAACAGTGCGTTTAAAACTGTTCCTTACATCGGCACGCCTATTCTTATTTTCTCGCTTGTAATCTTCTCTTTTACCACGATTATCGGTTGGGGATATTACACAGAAAAAGCCTTGCAATTCTTATGCAAAGGCAGCAATAAACTGATAAAACCTTCTCGCGTACTCTTTATTGCGTTGGTATTTATCGGAGCGTGGATCGGGACCAGTTTCTCGTGGGATTTCTTTATTACCGATTCCCTCACCCGCACAGCGGAAGCAAACGTTTCCACTCGCTTTATGTGGGCACTGGTAATTTTGACCATGACCATGATGACAATCCCCAACATCTGGGCCTTGTGGTGCTTTAGAAAAGTAATCGTCAAAACGACAGCAAAAAACTTAAAAAATATTGTCGGAAAAAAGAATTAAGAAAACCTTACCAAAAAACCCCGCTTTAAAGAGCGGGGTTTTTTAATTTAAAGTTGGAAATAAACATTCCCCTCTTTTTTAAAACCTATCATCTGACAATAATCAGTGGATTCATCATGATTATGACAAGCGATTCTATTTAACACTATTTCGTTTCCATTGTCATAGGCTGTAGTTTCTAAAAGATATTTCGTTCCGGCGGGCCTCCGATTGGCCACAATGTATTGTCCGTCCAGTCTATAAGAAAAATCTTTAGTTGCAGGCCCACAAACAGGGTCGTCACATTCTTCTGCGGGATTTCCTTTTTATTTACAAAAAAAGGGAACAAGCTTTTACTTGTTCCCTTAAAATTTTATTAGCAGTAGTCTTAGAATTCTTCGTCTTCTTCGTTATAATCGCGCACAAAAAACACGATATAAGTAAGCCACGTGGCCCCAAAGAAAATAAAGAAACAATAAGAAAACCACCATAATTTGTTAAGTGGGTTATAATCCAACAACATAGAATCGAAAAATAACGTTGCTAAAATAACGGACAAATAACACCACACAAACAAGGCCGCCAATTTGGCTAGCAAATCAAACGTCCCGATGATAAACCCTTTTTCCGCATATGGTTTTTTAATAAACGTAAGTATCTTTTGCATAAATTAATTCTAATCTCCAAAGTGTGTTTTGTCAAGCTACGGTTGCATGGCAGGATCAGTGGCGTTGTAGCCAAAGGATTCATTTCCCGTTAACAAATCATCTTCCATAAAATTTTCCGGCATAGAATAAGCCGAAGGATCGGGCAGAGAAACCGGATTGTTTTCCAACGCTTGAGCTTGGGCAATTTCTGCGGGCGGAGTATCCGTCGGCATCGTATCAACCGGTTGCACATCATTATAGGTTTGGACAGTTTGAGAAGCCAGCGTTACTTCTTGCGGCTGAGGAGCAATTTCTTTCATAACGCGTTTCGGTTTTTGCTGACGAGATTCATAACCGAGTTTCTCAGCTAATGCTGCGTAAACGGCTGCTTGCTCCGGATCTACTTGCGGTTCTTCCAAAACAGGCTCTTCTTGCGCGGCCTTGTTCACGGGTTCCTCTTCGGTTGTTTCCGTCGCAAAATCGTTTGGTACCGTTTCTTCCGCGCTTTCCTCACCAACGATTTCTTCGCCTTCATTAATGGTGTCTTCGGAGGCATCTTCCTTCGTAGAATTGTCCTTGGAAACAGATTCCAACACCGGTACGGGGCGGGATTCAAATTCTCCGGGATATTCGTGTTCGGAATAAGGGCTTAAAACGGCACTTTCTACCATTTCGGTGTAAGGTTTCGACATTTTAGAGGAACCCTTTTCTTCCGTATTTTCATTAGCGGAGAAAGTCGGTTTTTTTGTTTGAGAAGAAGCAACGGGAGCAGAAACTGTTTCGGAAGAATCAGCAGAAACAACTTCCGTCGGCGCGGGAGTATCCAAACGACGCGGAGCCCGAGCCGTTTTTTCTTTCTTTTCCGCTACCGCAGCATTTGCTTGAGTTTCTTGCAACTGTTGTTGTTTTTTAGTTTCTTCCAAAATTTGTTTTTTCTGAGCCTCTTCCAAAGCAATTCTATCTTGTTCGCTTAATGTTTCGTTAGCAAAAACAGGAAAGTTTCGGGTATCCACAAAATCGCTGGAAACTTGCACCCCTTCTTTATCAAAATACGTTTGTTTTTTACGTTTAGTTGTTTCAGGGTCCGCTTCTGTCGGTTTGTTGGAAGATACTCCATAATATACCAACTCTGGGCCGGCGGGGGCCGGCTGTTCGGGCTCGGGGGTCAAACAATGAGCCACTCTTTGACGGGTAGTAGCGTCTTGGTGGCGGTCCACACGGGTTTCACAGGTGGACGCACAAAAAGCCGGCAACGCGGCAGCAAATAACACAAAAAGAGAAGCGAAGGTTTTTTTCATATTTATCTCCGTATCTTAATGATAGTACATTTTGGTCCTTTTTGCACGCATATTAGCAGAAAATTGCCACAAAAAAACCCTCCTTAGCGGAGGGTAATAAAAAATGTCACCGGGTGGGCTCGAACCACCGACCTATTCCTTATGAGAGAATCGCTCTAACCAACTGAGCTACGGTGACGTAAATCTTGTATATTTATTATAGCAAAAGAAATATCTTTCGTGCAAATTTTTTATTTTATCGTCGAAAAATTTCTTAATCTATCATAGAATATACATTTAATTTTTCAGGAATTCTACCAGAAGAGGCCACCTCAAAATCCGCCTGAGCCATTTCATTTTCTCCTATTTTTAAATAAGCGGCCCCACGCGCATTATATACATCTGCCGCAGGCGATAGGTTAATGACGGAAGTATAATCGGTAATCGCTTTTTGATATTCTCCCAACATAAAATAAACACCCGCTCGAGAAAAGAAAATTTCCGGCTTACTGGGATTTAAACGCAAAGCAAAATTCAGCACAGTTAACGCATTCAAAAAATCCCCTTTGGCAGCGAGTGTGCTGGCATAGGCCGTATAAGCATCCACTTGATAAGGATTGGCCTTAAGCACATGAACAAAATCCGCCTCGGCCAAGTCATAATGGCCTTCAAAAAAATGTACACTCCCTCGAGATGCATAAGCTTCTAAATTACTTGGATTTAACGCAATCGCACGGTTGTACATCTCCAATGCTTTTTTTGCATTTCCGTCTTTAAAATATCCGTCTCCTCTTAATAAACATTCGGAAGAGGTAGGCAAGGTGGTACAACCTGCTACTAAACATGCTATAACGGCAAAAATGTTTTTTTTCATTTGTTTATTCCTCCAGTAGACCTAGAAAATTATACAACATAAGACCTAAATTTTTCTAGGTACATTTTTTTCGCACCTTAGGTCCAAAGACCCTTTTTTTAGCTTAATTCAATTGGTATGCTAATAATGTAGAGAGCATTTTAAATTTTATCCTAAACCGCTACAGTCCCAAACCCTGCTGTGGCGGTTACCCCTTTTATATACAGTTCTTACGCAAAGAAAACCGTCCGACGCTTTTTCTGTCGGACGGTTATTGCTTATAGATTAAGTCTTCTTACTTACGCTTTTTAACAGCTTTCTTTTTTCCAAACACAGGCACCAATTTTTTTACCGTTTTCTTAACGGTTTTTTTTACAGGTGTTTTTTTAAGTGAGCTGTTTTTAACGACAACTTTTTTGGCGGCTTTTCCCGTTTTGTTAGAAGAAACCTTTTTTCCCGCTTTAGACGCAACATTGTTTCCCTTTTTCGAAGCAGATTTTTCGGTTTTAATCGAGAATTCTTGCCAGCCTTCTAATGCCAACGGCAATACTTCATCAATGTGTTTTACGGGAATCAGTGTAAGTTCCTTGCGGACTCGTTCCGGAATTTCCGAAACGTCTTTTTCATTCGTATGCGGGTACAAGATGGTTTTGACTCCTTCGCGGTAGGCAGCCAAGAATTTCTCCTTAATTCCGCCTACGGGAAGTACACGTCCCGTAATGGTTACCTCACCCGTCATGGCTAAACGTTTTTTGACGGGAAGCCCCGTAAGCAAACTGGTCAATGCGGTAGTAATGACACTTCCGGCAGAGGGGCCGTCTTTCGGCACAGCTCCTTCGGGGAAGTGAATATGGAAATCTAATTTATCAAAATCCAAATCCGCACCGTATCCGCGGCTACGGGCATACGTCAACGCGGCACGCACAGATTCTTTCATCACGTTGCCCAACATACCCGTCAAGATAAGTTGACCTTTACCGGGCAGTTTAGTGGCTTCAATGGACAGGGTTTCCCCTCCTACACTCGTCCAAGCCAAGCCGGTGGCAATGCCAACTCCGTTTTCTTCGGTAGCAAAGTTAGAATACTTGGGAACCCCCAAGAAATCATGCAAGTTTTCGCGCGTAACAGAAACTTTTTTCTTTCCCTCTACTAACATCTTGGCGGCTTTTCGGCACAAAGAGCCGATTTCGCGGTCCAAATTGCGCACGCCGGCTTCACGCACGTAATCACGCATCAAAAGGGCCACGGCATCGCGAGATACTTCTAATTGTCCTGCTTTTACCCCGTGGATTTTCATTTGTTTAGGGAGTAAATAATTATCCACGATATCGTGCTTTTCGTATTCGGTATATCCATCGAAATCAATAATTTCCAAACGATCTCTTAACGTAGTAGGAATGTTGGAAAGAGAGTTTGCCGTCGTAATAAACATTACTTTGGAAACATCAAACGGAACATCCAGAAAGTGATCGGAAAACTCTTTATTTTGTTCAGGGTCCAACAGCTCCAGCAAAGCCGCCGCCGGATCTCCGCGCCAATCCGACCCCATCTTATCGATTTCATCTAACAAGAAAACAGGGTTGGAACTCTTCGCCTTGCTGATACCTTGAATGATGCGCCCCGGCATAGAACCAATATAAGTGCGGCGATGGCCACGGATTTCGCTTTCGTCGCGCACGCCACCCAAGCTCATACGCACAAATTTGCGGCCGATGGCACGAGCAATAGATTTGGCTAACGACGTTTTCCCCACCCCGGGAGAGCCGGCAAAACACAATACCGGACCGCGCAAAGAATTTGTTAATTTGCTGACGGCCAAATATTCCAAAATACGTTCTTTGGGTTTCGCCAAGCCGAAATGGTCTTCATCCAACACTTTTTTAGCTTCTTTCAAATCGAGCACGTCCTCGGTGGTTTTATTCCACGGCATATTGAGCAGCCAATCCAAGTAGGTACGCGAAACGGTAGCTTCGGGAGAGAATGGGGCCATTTTAGCCAAGCGGTCCAATTCTTTTTGAGCGGCTTCTTTAGCATGAGGAGGCAAACCATTCTTTTTGATTTTAGCTCGCATATCGTCGAGCTCTTTTTGAAAGTCGTCCTTTTGGCTAAGCTCTTTTTGAATGGCCTTCATTTGTTCATTCAAATAGTATTCTTTTTGATTTTTTTCAATTTGAGCGCGCACCTTGGAATGAATTTTTTCTTCCAAACCCAAAATTTCCACTTCGCTGGTAATCAGTTTTAAGATTTTCTCCAGTCTGTCTTTGATATGTACAGCTTCCAGAATTTCTTGTCGTTGGGCTGTTTTTACCACCATATTGGAAGCTACCGTATCCACTAATTTGGAAGCATCATTAATTTGACGCAAGAAGGATACACCTTCCACTGCAATACGACGAGAAACGCGGGCATAGTGGTCAAATTCGTCCAACACTTTACGCATCAAAGCCTGCACCACAGGAGAATCATCATCTTCTTCCTCGATATAATCCACCGTGGCAAACCAAGAATTGGCAGCCAAGTTCATTTCCAGCTTATTAACTTGCGCGCGGGCTAACCCCTGCAGAAAGATTTTCATCGAACCATCAGGCATTTTTAAATTTTGGGTAATTTGTGCAATTACACCAAAATGATAAATATCTTGTTCGCGCGGGTCATCAATGTCCGCATTTTTTTGAGAAACGGCCAAAATATATTTTTCAGGCGTGTTGAGAGCCAATTCTACCGCGGCAACAGATTTTTCGCGGTCTACCGAAAGCGGCAGACTCATCCCCGGAAACATCACCACATCACGTATGGCAACAGCCGGCACTACCGTCGGTAAAGAAAGTGTAGTTTTTTTAATTTCTTCCATTGTTTTACCCTCTTACTACGAGTACTGTATACAATACTCGATATTACTTATATATATTGTATCAAATCATTCTAAAGTTAGCAAGTTGTTAAAAAGAGTGCTAATTTTAAACCCTTCCATAAAAAAGGGCCCCTTTTGGAGCCCTTCGTTAATTTTTAATATACTTTTTATTTTTTCAGTTCCAACACTTCATCAATCAGGCCATATTCTTTGGCTTCTTGAGCGGACATATAGTAGTTGCGTTCGCTGTCTTGGCGAATTTTTTCTTTATCTTGTCCGGTATGTTTGGCCAAAATATCTAACAAATGTTCTTTGCTGTCTCGAAGTTCGCGTGCTTCGATTTCAATATCGGTTACTTGGCCGGAAATCCCCCCGCCCCAAATTAAGGGTTGGTGAATCATGATGCGAGAATGCGGGAGCGCATAACGACGCCCCTTGGAACCGGCTGCGAGTAACACCGCACCGAAACTCATGGCTTGCCCCATACAAATAGTAGTAATGGGGGCTTTGATAAATTGCATGGTATCGTAAATGGCCAAGCCAGCAGTCACGAGCCCGCCGGGAGAATTGATGTAGAGGTTAATTTCCCGATTGGAATCTTCCGCATCCAAATACAAAAGCTGGGCGATAATCATATTGGCACTGGCAGTGTCCACTTCGCCTTCACGGCCGCCCACAAAAATAATGCGATCTTTCAATAGGCGGGAAAAAATATCATAACCGACGTTCTTTTCAATAATAGTAGGTATAATCATACTGTATATTGTAGTACATTTTTGAAAAAAGGGCCCATAATTTTTATAGGTCCTTTTTCTGGTACAACTTAGGTCTAATGTCTTATTGGTTTTTAGTGTTTTATTTATTATCATTATAGTAAGAAGGATATTCTAAAGGAGGATTTATGAACTTGAAAAAAATTATTGTTACCGTCGTAGCTGTATTAACTGCGGGTACGGCTTTTGCTCAATCTCCGATAAGCAGAGAAGAGCTTATTCAATTAGAAACCGAACGAACCATAGAGGTTTTCTTTCAAGAATTTTCTCAGCGCGTTGCTGAGGGAAACCCCACCGAAAGTGATAATCTGATTATCCAAACTATCGACGAACAAGTAGCAGTTCCCGTAAAACAATTGGGAGAATTTTTAGTAGAATTCCAAAATAAAACTGAATATACGGAACAAGAACTGGAAGAAACGTTCGCCCCTATCGAAGACTCCTTACAATTCGGTCTTTCCATGTTAACCGATACAGTAATGCAAGCCCTGGACTATGATAAACTCAACGAAGATGGTCGTGTCCTGCTCAGACAAATTGAAGCCGTTGGGGTTTTGACGGGAGCCATTGATGCTGATACACGCCTTACCTATATTCCTCTTTCTGATTCTAACATTGCCCAAGGAATCATAGCACAATACGCTTTTACAACCACCTTGGGTTATCTTCTGGCAAAAGGTGAATTAACCGAAGAACA
Organism: Elusimicrobiaceae bacterium; assembly: GCA_045580265.1. Classification (GTDB taxonomy): domain Bacteria; phylum Elusimicrobiota; class Elusimicrobia; order Elusimicrobiales; family Elusimicrobiaceae; genus Avelusimicrobium. The sequence goes on from JAZNNM010000006.1 coordinate 61,810, forward strand.
ATTTTTAATGATTATCTCCCTCTTCTTTGGTGAAGAAGAAGCAGCCATGGAAGAAGGCATTGTAGCAGAATAAACAAAAAATTAGGGATAAAAAATGAAAAAAATTACATTACTTTTAACAATTCTTTTAGTAGCTTGTGTAGGGGTAAAAGCGCAAGGGCTTATTAACGCCTTTCCGATTACAATCCCTGTGCTTCGCGCGCTGCAACAGAAAACGCTGGAAGCAGAAAGAAGACAGGTTTGCCAAAATTGTGGAAAAGAAATTACCCATCAAGGCCAACACTGCGAAGCAACAAAAAGTACTGGTTTGTGCGTACCTGCAGAGGTTCCCACTGCTCAAGCGCCAACGGTTCCCGCTGAAGAAGCCGCTACTCCTTATGTAAAAGGCCAAGACGGTATTGTTTTTATCAATGCGAACATTACTCACTGCCCCCAATGCGGACAAAAATTAACCATTGATGAAAGATTCCATGGAGTAGAACATATTTGCAAGAAAAATACTTCCGGTAAAGTATATTGCCACAGATGCGGTGAAGAAATTACCCACCCAGGCCAACATTGTGATGCTGCCCAAGGGACCGCTCTTTGTTCTGCAGAACCCGAAGAAAAGCCGAAAGCTGACACGCATTTCCCTCCCACCCACTGTGATAAATGTGGCCAAGAATTGACCATTGACGAAAGATTCCATGGGGTAGAACATGTTTGCAAAACAGATGAACAAACTTATGGAACTTGCTATAAATGCGGTAAAAAAATAACTCACCAAGGCCAACACTGTGAAGCTACCGATGGTACTAGCCTGTGCAGTGCCAAAGTGGAAGAAGGCAAGACGTATCAATTACAACGTGTTTTGAAACGTGTTTGCCCCAAATGTGGTGCTGAATTCACAATAGATGAACTTTACCACGGAGCAGAACACTCCTGCAAGAAATAATCCTTCTTGACATAAATCTTCCCTCCCCACCCAAACAAGGTGGGGAGTTTTTTCTATCCTAGCCAGAGAAGATTCATTTATTGCTTTGCATCTTATTTCACATAATCCACAAAGCAGATTTTCCCCTCTAACCAAAAAACACCCCCGTTAGCGTACATGCTAACGGGGGATTATTTCTTGATTTTATAAAGTTATTCACGTCCGGCCCAACGCCAAAAATTGTCCTCGAAATTAGCAATCGTTCCGTAGCGATAAGCCTTACCCAAGGCCTTTTCCACTGAATAGGGCTCGTAAACAGTCTTTCCCTTAGCATCTTTTACCAAAAAACCGGTGGAGGGATCCCTTACAGCTTCCCCTTGAGAAAGAAGACGAGTAAACTGTTCAAATTGCATACGATTGGAAGGAGAACTGCTACCGGCTGGGTTTAACAGGAATCGTACCATCGTATAAGCTTGAAAATACCAATCCTGAGCCTTTCCGCGACCCTCAGCAGCATCTAAAGAACCTTCCTGTATAAAAGTTTCAAAAGAAGTGAAATAAAGGGGCTTTCCGGCTTTTTTAGAGGTCAACCGCTTGCCCTTTGAAGGCCCAAACATAGAAGAAGAGCCGAAAGTAGCCACTTTACCGGCAGGGTCCCGTTGAAAATTGAGAGTTTTGAAATCATTGGCCCACGGACCGCCCTTCATGCCATTATAAGCCTGATCTTCCAATAAAACAGCCAAGCCTTCGTCTAACCAAGTAGGTGTCATAATGCGGCCGGTTTTGTGTTTGTCAAAAAATTGCTGCGTAAAGATGTGGGTCAGTTCGTGTGTAAAAACTTCCTTTAATTCTTGGTTTTTGCCCGGCTCATCATACACTACAATTTCCCCTCGGGTAGGATACGCAAGTGCGCGCGTCCAAGCTTTAGCATTGGGTTCATGACGCAAATAAGATTGATGGTCCTGATAAACAAATACACGTACCCGTCCGGACATCATCCACGGAATAAAACGCCGTAACGTTTGGTAAGAGGATTCAAACGTCATGGACATATTGGAAGAGCTGATGCCCGAAGTTCTCTTTTGGGTGTAGATATCGAAATGAGTACTTTTGCTGGCCAACCAAGTAACCCCCGGGCGAAAAGCATTGGGATTAAATTTCTTATTGGGTGCAGGTACTTTTGTGGGCTTATTTTGCGCCGCGGAAGGAGGAATTCGTCGATCCGTGGCAGCCATAGCTTCGCGGGATTTTTCCAACATACGCACGGCATACTCCAATTCCGCATCGGCTGCAGCGGTTTCTTCGGCTTCCATTTCTTCCTCCGGTTTAGAGGAAGGAGTTTGCTGTGAGGGAGGCAAAAGAGCGTTGGCTTTTTCTATATCTTTTTCCAAGGCAGTAGGAACAGGGGTCTTCGCTTTTTTTTCGGAAGCAATACGTTTTTGCTTGGCCTCTTCTACCCGTTTAGCAGCCTGAGGTGAAAGCGGTTTTTTTACCGGTTCCACCGTTGTTTGAACACTCTGTACACTCCCCCCCATTTCAAGAGGCATATCTAAAGCGTCCGGTGCGGAAACAGAGGCAGGAATCGGGGTAGAGGCTTCTTCGGAAGCCGGTTTCGGCGTGGAAGAAGGTTCGCTTGGTGTAGTAGCCGAAGTATTACCGGCTTGTTTTTTAGCCCGATACAAAGCTCTGGGAGAAGTAGGTTGACTTTCTGCCACCCCTACTACTTGGTCGGAAGCGCGGAAGGATTGTTTTAATAAATCAATGTTGGATTGTGGTGTCTCCACCGCCGTAGAGACCCGAATAGAAGAAGATACCCCCGGAGCGGCCGATTTACGCTGGGCAAAAGAATAAACCGACAAAAAACAAAAAACCGCAAGCAGAAGTATCTTTTTCATAGAACTCACTATAATTTGGAAGACGTATCAGCAGGAACTTCGTACTCCAATTTACAACGTCCATCAGAGGGTTCAGATTCCGTAAAGCTGGCAATTACACCATTTGTGCAGGTGTATTTTTTTTCATCGGAAGAGCAATCTGCTATTTTTCCCGTTCCATCTACTGTTGCTCCCGATTTGCAATACATAATACACTCCTTCATATCGCGGGCAAAAGCTTCGGGGCTTTTGAGCGTCCAGAATGTGTTTACCTCTGCCATACAGGAATTTACAAGCAATTGAGCAGATACCGTGCGGCGCGTCTGACGAGCCGTAGAAGTGCGGGACAAACTGGCACGCAACAACATGGTAGCCATACCGGCAAGCACCACCGTAATCAATAAAACCTGAAGCAAAGCAGCACCTTTTTTATTTTTTAACATAAAAACCTCAATTCTAATCTATTGCAAATCCGTTGCGCAAGGCTAAATCTTCTTGGATTACGTCATTTACCACCGGATTACTCGGCAATTCCGTAATGATATTAACATAAATAAGAGAACCGATATTGGTCTTAGCACTCGTTTCTGCATTATATGCATCTCCAATATACGGCACCGGATATTCAGACGATGCAGATAACGGAATATACTTTACATTTGTTAAAATTTCTTCTCCGCCACTAGAAGGACAAGAAGGAACCCCGCCGCTGTGAGAATAATTATTTTTATAATCAAGGTCAAAACGGTAAATTACACCACCGTCCGTTGAACCGGCCGGAACGACCGTAGCTCCCGAGGTGGTGGTAGTCATACTTCCGGCATCAAAACAGTATAATACCACACGAGGATCTTCACTTCCTATTTTCTCCCCACTCAAAGTCAAATTCTTACCTAAAGCTAAGAGCGGAGTCCTTTCGGAAAGGCTACCATCCATCGCACCTTTTTTATAAAGTACACGGGAAGCATCATGCACGTCCATACGCAAACGACGCATAGCAAGAGATAAGTTGTTGCGTAACATTACTTTGCTTCGGCCTACGCCGGACTCACGCGAAGCGGCCGTCGTCAGAGAGGCAAGTGCTACCCCGATGATACCCACAATCATCACCGCCAGAAGAATCTCCGTTAACGTAAATCCCTTTTTGTTCTTCATAAAGTAAATCCGTTGCAAGTAATATCAAAATTAATTTTTCTTATCGGAGCACTTTCATTTCGTCTGCTCCCCATGATCATGCCTGACATTTCATATGCATCATCAGTAGAATTTGAATTAGCGTAAGCATAATAACTTGTTTGCCCCACACCAAACGTTTCAGATGGATTTTGGATTGTGTAAGAAAATTCGGATTGAGCTGCATCACAAATTGCCGGAAGCATACAGGAAATATCATGCTTTCCCGAAGAAAAAGGATCCGTAACTTCGCAAAGTTTATCTTCTTCTCGAGGATCAAGATCAGTATTATTAGTTGCGTCAATTTTGGCAGCATATATTTGCAATCTTTCGTGTGCCCGTTCAACGGCCCAAACCATTTCTTCACGAATATCCGGACTGGAAGATTGGCGTGAAATAGATAAAAGTACCCCAAAAGTACCGGAAGCAACTAAAGCCAAAAGCCCCAAAGCAATGAGTCCTTCTAAAATAGTCACCCCTTTTTTTGCACGAAAAATTCTTTTTAAAATACGTTTCATACACCCTCCTATTGTAAAGTATCTAAAGGCTGCATGGTATGATCAACATAAATGTAATACCCAGCAGAAGATTTTTCATCATTCTTATATTTCGCCCCAGCGGAACTATCCCCATAAGCCACCACATAAGGTTTAGCTTCTGTGGTAAATTTTCCCACCGCGCAAGAAGTTTGCCCACTTGCACTTTGCATTGGATTACAAACACAAAAATGGTAAGGAAGAGAGACAAAGTCTTTAGGCGACAAATAACCACAAGCAAATAATTGCTCCACTTCCGCCGCACTAGAAATATTTTTATTGGGAATACCGGTAGCGGAATCCAAATTGCACGCAGAAGGAACCGTCGCAATAACAGTATCCTGTGTAGGGTTAAAGCAAACATTTTCTACCAAGCGCCCTCTGCTGGATTGATAGAAAGACCGCATACCTTCGGCTAATTTTTTTGCCGCTGTTTTGGCTTGCGAATTTTTCATCTCGTGGCGAACCGTGCGGAATACCGGAACGGCCATGGATACAATCACCGCCACTACCAACACTACCGCCAACATTTCCATTAACGTAAAACCTTTTTTCATAAGAAACCCTTTTTTATTAACTGCCCGTACTTAAGCGTTCTTTCGCTCCGGAGAATTCGCCGACACAATATAAATAATTTCCCCGATAGCGCTCCGGAATTTTTTTCTGTGTTTTTGCATCAGATTTTATTTGCATACAGGCCAAAGCATCTGTTATAAGGGAAGAACAAGTAGTCTCCGTCGTTTTCCCACATGGATAAATGGTAAAGTATTCATTTTCCCAGTTTCCGGTTTCCAGATAACCACAATGAATCAAATCCTGAGCTACTGCATCTGAACTACCAGCCCCTACCAAGCAATCTTCTTTGGGGAGGTTAGAAACAAAGCCAGAAAAAGATATCCCCGGATAATCCAACTCAAACCGTTGCCGTGCCACGCCTACAGTTTCCGTTCGGGCTTTGGCCTCGGCCAAGCGAGCCTCAAACATACTGTTGCGGTAAGAAACAGTTGCATACATGGCCAGTAACCCCACGATAGTGGCGGCAATCAAAAGTTCCAAAAGTGTAAAACCTTTGTTGTTATGCATAGAATTTTCCTTTATTTATAAGTATTGCAAGCATTTAAACACTTGTCAAGGCTGTTAATTTTTTTGCGTAATCATACCATTTTTATGATAACGAGCCCACTCATATTCGGAAGTCTTAATTCCATTTGTTGTACAAGCTACAACGCTGGAATCTCCCCCACAACAATTAGAGGGACTGGAGGAATTTTGGGGACAAATATAAAAAGAATATCCCTTGTATACACTAGTCCCTGTGGGGAATTGAATCGGAGACATATATTTACGTGTAAACATAGCAGCTCCCATAGCAGCATCAGTCGTAAGGGAAGACAAATCCCCTTCTTGGGTAGTGGTTTGCCAAGAATAAGCCAACTGCACGTCGTCAGTCGTGGAATAAGGGAAAGTTTTGACATCAACTTTGTTAGATATACAGTCAATTTTCAAATCTTGGCGGAAGGTACGCACAGCATTTCCCAAATCCATTAACACCCCTTGGGCCGCCAAATAGCGGTTACGTTCCTGACTTTTTTTATAAGCAGGCACCCCAAAAGCAGCTACGGAAACCGCAATAACAACTACAATCAAAACTTCCAATAACGTAAAACCTTTGTTGGTTCTCATACAAGGTTCTCCTCAAGATCCGCCGATTTGGGAAAGTTTGAAAATCGGCAAGAAAATAGACGCGACGATTACACCGATCAACGAACCGATACCGCAAATAAGAATCGGGTCGATAACGGCGGAGAAACGTGCAATAAATTGGTCCACGTTATCCGCATAGAATTTGGAAAGGGTTGCCACAATGCTGGGCAACTTACCGGATTCTTCACCCATCAGCATCATTTCCGTCATTAACCCCGGAAATACGCCGGTAGCACGGAAAGATTCAGAAATGGATTTACCGGCCGCCACTTCGGCACGTACGTGCTTGAGTGCATTTTGGATAATAACGTTACTATCAAACGATTCTTCCAATACCAAAATAGCATTCAAAATGGTTACACCGCTTCTTAACAGTGTAGACATGGTGGAAAGCATTCGGTCGTAGTAAATATTCTTTAAGAAGTTTCCAAAAAGCGGCATGGAAATAAGAAACGAGTGCCAGCGTTTTTTTCCGTCAGTCGTTTTAATATAGAAACGAAAACCGACAATCGAACCAATAGCAAGCACAATAAGCAACACAGCATGGTTAATAAGCAAGCTGGAAACTTGAAGCACGATAACGGTAATCATCGGCAATTCAATGTTAAAATCCTTAAAGATTTGCGCAAAGGTCGGTACAATACCTACGATAAAGTATACAAGCACGCCAACAGAAGCAAAACCCAATACACCCGGGTAGGTAATAGCGGTAATGATTTTACCCTTCATACCTTCTTGCGTTTTCGTGTAAAGAGCAACTTGCATCAAAGTATCTGCCAACTGCCCGCCGACTTCCCCCGCCTGCACCAAAGACAACCAAATATGGCTGAAGGTTTTGGGGTGTTGTGAAAGAGCCGAGTGTAAGGATTGACCACTGGCAATATCTTTGGCTACTTGAGACAATACAATACCCAATGTAGGGTTGGATGCGTATTCCCCTAGCAAAGAAACCGCACGAACAAGCGGAACACCGCCGGCGATAAGGGTAGAAAGCTGCTCGGCAAAGAAGGCAAGCACGTGACCGGGAACTTTTCCCCCGCGTTTGCGCGCAGAAGAACTGCCACCGCCAAACAAGCCCCCTCCACCGGAACCTTCGTTAACCTCTAACACCAAATAGCCTTTATTTTGTAAGGCCAAAATAACTTTTTCTCTGTTGTCAGCCGTAATGGAACCTTTTAAGGTTTTCCCGTCAGCATCTCGAACTGTATATGTATATTTTTGCATAAACCCTCTTCGTAAAACTAAAATTAATCATCGTCCGACGTAGTAATACTTAAGATTTCATCAATGGTGGTTTGACCACGAATTACCTTACGCCAACCATTGGCACGTAAGTTGAGCGCACCGGAACGAACAGCCGCTTGTTTAAGGGCAACCAAGTCTTGCGTTTTATAAATAATGTTACGCATTTCTTCCGACATACGATACACTTCATAAATAGCACGACGACCGCTGAACCCCGTACCGAAACAACGCGGGCATCCTACAGATTTAAAGAACGTCCAAGAGTTTTGATCGCGCGGATTTAAATGACCTTCTTTGATAATGCGCGCCAAAGTAGCCGGATCCGGAATGTGCGGAACTTTGCAATACGGGCAAAGCATACGTACCAAACGCTGAGCAGCCACCAAAGCCAAAGAGCTAGCCAAAAGGAAAGGTTCCATCCCCATGTCAATCAAACGGGGAATAGCACCCAACGCTTCGTTCGTGTGAAGGGTAGACAACACCAAGTGACCGGTTAAAGCAGCCTTCAAGCAAGCTTCAGCCGTTTCGTTATCGCGGACTTCCCCCACCAGAATTACGTCAGGGTCTTGACGAAGGAAGGAACGAAGCCCGGCGGCAAAGGTTAACCCAATATTGGCCTTTACCTGCACCTGGCTGATACCGTCCAGTTTGTATTCTACCGGATCTTCCAAGGTCATAAAGTTAAGCTCAGGAGATTTAATGGTGGTGAGCACCGCGTTTAAGGTAGTAGATTTACCGGAACCGGTAGGACCCGTCAAGAAAATAAGACCGTGAGGCAAGTTAGAAGCTTCCAAGAAGGCCTTTTTCTGTTCCGGTTCAAAACCCAGTTTATCTACCGTCATATTTCCCGTCCCTTTATCCAAAATACGAAGCACGAGTTTTTCCCCGTATACGGCAGGACATACAGACACACGGACTTCGATGGAACGGTTTTGATAACGAATGGTAAAACTTCCGTCTTGCGGCAAACGTTTTTCGGCAATATCCAGTTTAGACAAAATTTTAATACGAGAAATAATGGCGTTTACGCCTTCTTTTGCCGGAGCGGAACGTTCGTACAACGCACCGTCAATACGGAAACGCAAAGACACGCGTTCATCGAACATTTCCAAGTGAATATCGGAAGTATGTTCCGCAATGGCCTGGCGCAAAATGGCGTTTACTTGTTTAACGTATTGAGAAGAATTGGCATTTACTTTATCCAAATCCAAATAGCCGGAAACATCAACGTCATCATCCGTAGCTTCGGTAGAAGCGCCTTCCCCTTTGGCGGCCTCGTTCATTACCTCTTCTAACAGGTTTTTATTGGAATAAAAAGCGTCCAAGACGTTTAACATTTGGCTTTTGCTAGCCAAGAAAGGTTGCACTTGCTTACCGGACATCATTTTGATGTTTTCAAGCAAGAATACGTTGGTCGGATCCAATACGGCTACTGCCAGTTCGTCATCTTCTACGAACAACGGAACAACCATATTTTCACGCGCAAATTTTTCAGGAATAATTTCCTGTAAGTTTTGATCTTTTTCCGGCACCAAAATGCCGTTTTCTCTAGAAGCGTAGGGAACCGCAAAATGTTTTGAAAGCGCAGCCGTTACTTGTTCTTCTGTTGCGAAACCAAATTTTACGATGGCTTCCGCCACGGTTACGTTATTTTGTTTGGAAAAGAGCTGAACGCGCTTTACTTGTTCCGCATCCAAAATCCCTGATTCCATTAAAATGTCTGTTAACTGTTTTGCCATTTCCTAATCCTCTTAACCCCTGTATTATACACTACGTGCCTGCCCTCGTTTTTTTCGAGGGCAGGGCACTTGTTACAAAATTTACTGCTATTATTCCGCCAAGATGGTCGGTGTAATGAAGATGACCAAGTCTGTGGTGGTTTTGGATTTTGTTTTGCTGGTAAACAACCATCCAAGTATCGGAATGTCACCCAAAAGCGGGACTTTACGAGTCTGATCCGTTTCGCGGGAGGTCAACAAACCGCCGATAACAACCGTTTGACCGTTTTTCACACGAACGAGCGTGGAAGCGGCGCGGGTGGTAGTATCTTTGGAGAAGTCGAAACCGGAGCTGACCAAATCCGAGTAAGAAGGTTGTACATAAAGAGTTACATAACCTTCGCGGTTTACCTGCGGAGTAACTTGCAAGGTAAGACCCACACGTTTTCTTTCAGCAGAAGTGGTCGTCATACCTTCACCGGAGCCACTACCGGATTGGCTCATCGTTTGACCGACGGTAGCATCCGTAGAAGTGGTGATGGTCGCAGTTTTATTGTTCAAAGTTACAACTTTCGGTTTACCCAAGTATTTGGCTTCACCGCGAGTAAGCAAGCTTCTAAGAACAATGTTAAAGGCAGTGAAATCTAACAATCCGCCCTCATCTTCACCTTGATCGCTGGAAGAAGAGGAAGAATCAGAGGAGCCTTCTCCACCAGAGCTAGAGCTACCGTTACCACCGTTCAATTGGGCTTTAGTCGGGAAAATATAGTTCCAACCTTTTACCCCTTGTCCTTTGATATATTCATAGTCAACAGTGCGTTTCGGGCCGGTCATGGAAACCATCGTTCCGTCGCCACCGCCATATTCAAAACCGAGGCTTAAACCGCTGGTTTTGCTGACTTCGACAATTTGAGCTTCAATCAAAATTTGCGGAGGTTTGATATCCAATTCAGCCAAGATATTTTCCACTTGCGGAAATACTTCGGCTACGTCCGTGATAATAAGTTTATTCGTACGGGGATCCACCGCAATACGGCCTACGGGCGAAAGCATGCTTTTAACGATGGCGGTAATTTCCGCTCCACCGCTATAAGAATCAGCACCCTCACCGGGAGTAGAACCGCTGCTCATTCCACCAGCAGACATATCCGCAGAGGAAGACGAACCGCCGGAAGATACATCTTGCGGCATAATGCTGTTAAGTTCGCTGGAAGCAGAGCCGATACCTTGTAAAGAAATGTAGCTAAGCGTATAGATCTTGGTGATCGTATCCGGAGCATCGCTGGAGCGTTTCGTTACTACATAACTATCGCTCTTACCAATGCGTTGATAAGCAAGCCCATGAACACGAAGCAACGTATCCAACGCCTCCCGCACGGTTACGCGGGTTAAAGAGGCGGTAACTTTTTTATTTGCGAATTCTTCGCTCATAATAAAGTTGATTTTAGCTTGCGTGGTAATGCTGTTCAAGAAGGCCGATATCGGTACATTGGAAACACGAATAGAAACCGTGCGATCCAACGGGGAAGAAACTTCCGCTTCTTTGTACAGATCGGTCTCACCGGACAACTTTACCGTTGTTTTTTCCGTGACGGCAATGGTATCGTCGCTGGGAAGGGTTTGAGTTTGAGCAAAAGCCGTAGAACCAAGCCCCAAAACAGCCATACATGCCAACACAACTGCTAAACGATTTTTCATCTATCCTCCTATGAATTACCTAAATGTGCAACTACTACTTCATTTTACGTACAAATCTATGTCCTTTGTAAGAGAATACTACTTTATCATGGTGTACTTCAACAATTTTGGCACCATAAATAGAATTCCCGATCGTATATACTTTGTCGCCAATAAATACTTCTTGACCGATAATACCGCCGATATGAATAAGGCCACGTATTTCGCGAGAAGGATCTTTTAAACGAGCAAGTTCCAATTGGCGCAAACGTTCGGCTTCTTCTCTGGCTCTGTTTTCCTCGGCCAATTTGCGTTGACGCTCAGCTTCAATAGCAGCTAAACGTTGTTTCTCACGATATTCCAACAACAAAAGGTCATCCGGAGATAACGTAGGGTCTCGACGGGTAATCGGGTTATAAACCACACGAGGGGCTTCCACCGGTTGAGCGGCTTCAGCCACAGGTTCTCGAGGCGTTACCGTGCCTTCCGTGGGAGTATTATCCGTATTCTCCAAAGCAATTGCGGCATCGGCTTCTATTTCTGCTTTTTTCGCTTCGCCACCTGCCGGAGCAACCGGAGCAGGAGCTTCTGCATCAACTACCGATACCTCGGCTTGAGCATCTAGTGCTTTTTTGGCTTCCGGAGCTACCGTACCGGTTAAGTCGGGTTTAGCAGCTTTTTTCTTACGAGAAGAACGACGTGTTTTCTTTTTAGCCGGAGCCGGAGCAGCTTCCGCCACAGGGGCTTGAGCAACCGGAGCCGGAGTGGCCGCGACTTCCGTCACTTCTGAAATTTCTAATGCGGGAGTTTGCGGAGCAACTGCCGGCTGAGCCGATAAATATGGAGCGACCAACAAACCCGTAAGAATCATCAAAGATAGCTTTCTCATGATTTATTTTCCCCCCTTCTTGGATTCGGCCTTATTTCCCTGCATTTCTTTTACCAATTTATCATAATCCTTAAACATGCTTTTGGCAATTTTTTCCTTCGGGAAAATAGTATTAAACTTTAAGTAAATTTTGTTATTACCCAGTTTATCAGCAGCCGTATCTTTGTTAATGGATACTTCCGAAACTTTTAAGAAATCTTTTCGGTTTTCCACACGCGCTAAAAACTCGGCAAAACGGTTAAAATCCATTTCCGTATTCACCCCTAACGAAGTAGCTACATAAGTCGCGTTGCTGCTGTCTTCGCCTTGGCTTGCATCTACTTGGGGAGTTAAGTTTTCAGCTTGAAACAATTCCAAAATACGGGTAACCAAATACTCGTTCTTGCCAGAGATATCCGGAAAACGAGGTTCCAAAGAAATCAGCTGACGTTTATTACTTTCGTATTCACGCTCACTCTTCTGTTGAATGTGAATAACATCCATTTTTCCTTTATAATCCTTTATTTTTGCTTCAAACTTTCCCGCCGAGAATTTAAAGGCCAAACCTACAATCAGGATTACAATAAATTGCTTTAAAAACAATTTAAAGTTTCCTTCCTGAGAAACAGTTTGGATGTCTTGAAAACCTTTTTTCAAGTTTTCCACATATTTATTATTTTTTAGATTAGCGGCCATAGGAACGTCCTCCCTGAGTAGCGCAACTAAACACAAAAGTGGTTTCTTTGGCGGAAGAGGTTTGTTTATCGAACCCTCCTCCACTCATGCCACCGCCTGCTGTACCGGCAATAGTTCCAAAGCGGATGTTACCTCTATTGGCACAAATTTCCTTAAACAAAGGTTTTGCCAAAAGATCATCTTTGAATTGGTTTCCTAAAGCGATATCGGAGCGTCCATCTTTACCGGATTGGATAGCACCTTCAATTACGATATTTCGTGTCTCTCCATTTCCTTTAGACGGGAACTGATCCGAATAAGAGAATTTGGTAACCCACATTCCTTTCGGGAAAGTATCAACCAATTCCACCAATAAAGGGGTTATTACCTTATCATATGAATCCATTGCTTTTAGGTTGGAATTTTGAGTTTTCATCTTACTCAAATTAGACTGAATTTGATTAGCAGACAATCCTGCAAAATCCGCAATAGTACGCGTGTTTGTAGCTTTCAGCTTACGCAATTCTTTTTCCGTATCTTTCACGGCTAAGAAATTTTTACCGATTAAAGCCAAAACAACCAAAACTACTAAAGCAGTTATTTTCCAAGCGGTTAAACTTGCATTAAATTCATAATCACTCAATCGGTTCCCTTTTGTAAAATCAATATCCGGAGTTTTGTGATCATAGAACTTAATACTAGCACCAATAGCGGAAATTTCTCCCGCCGAACGCGTATCAATTCCATACACTTCGCTTAAATTCCACTTGCGAACGGGTTTTTTGGAATCCGCTTCTAAAGCAGGGATCCACTGGTCAACTTCATGGCCGACGATCACAGCTTCTTCGAAAGGATCTTTTTCCAATTGCTTGGCAATAAACTCCGTGCAGTTGGTAATTTCAAAACGACGTCGTTCCGCCGGTAACGAACCGGAAATTTCTACATCGCGCAAAAGAACGGGAGCATTTTCGTTTAAGAAAACGAAACTCGCCATGTCTTTGCCGAAGAAGGAATAAATTCGACCACCTTGTCCGACTGCTTCTTTGTCGCTGTCATTAAACGCACGCCCCAAAGAAAGGCTGGAAGGCTCCACGGAAATCAATTCGAGACCTACCGATTTCAAGCCTTTTTGCAAGCGTTCAATAATGAGCTTTGTCGTCAAAGCAAACACAACCCCTAAACGTTTTTGCTTGGTAGCGGCTGTTTCAAATTCATATACATGGTACGCATATTCTGCTTTTTCAAACGGGAAATGGATATATTTACGTGCTTGAAGCGGAATGGAGCTTTTCCACATTTTCCGTTCAATAGCGGCCGGAATTACAAAGTGACGCAATAAACAAAAAGCGGGAGCTAAGCTAATTACGACACGATTTGTTTTCCATTTCTTACGGGTAATTACCTTTTTAAGCGTTTCTACCCAGTTGTCCATGGAGAAAAAAGCTTCATTTAAATCTAACGGTTTTAGTAAATTTCTATCCACGGAGTGAATCGGAACACGCACCAAAGATTCCAGCACAACACCGCTGTCTTTTTTGGAGGTTTGCGCTACATAAATTTCATCAATACCAATATAGACACCCAAGCAATCCGGGTGGGTATTCATATTTTGGCCAATTAGTGCTTCTGAAAGATTCATAATCTGTTTCCCCTTTGATTAATTGGCATTGTATTCTTCGTACGGCATACCGTACGGGTTATTTACAGAAATGGCGGCATCTGCCGGTTGAGAGGCAACAGGAGCAAACATATCGCCCGTTGCATACGGGTCAGCTCCTAACGGATCCGTCAAGTCTTGAGGCATCGCATCTGCAACCGGAGCGGGATTGGCTAACGGGTCCGCAGCCGCTTGCGCAGGAGCAGCCGGCATAGCTTCAACAGCCGGTTCTTCCGCTACAACCGCTTTCATCGTACGTCCGGGTTTTACCCATAAACGAGCCGTTTTATAGTTGCATTTAGGGCAAAGTTCTTCGGAAGAATCTTTTTTAGTCGAGCAAGACCCCGTCGAGCAAGTAGATGTTTTTTGTTCCGAGCACTTTACAACAATACGACGACGCAAGGTTTTCTTTTCGCCTTTTAAATCCGTAGCGGTCAAGACCAACGTGTATTTACCGCAAGGAAGTTCCGGCCCGATAATCCCTTTACGACCATTCCACAAAATTTGATGATAAACAGGCGAAAACCCTTCCAATTGACGCACAACATAAAATTTACCGTCACGTCCATGTTGAACCACTTGTAACACCCAGTTATCAATTGGATTAACTGTTTCCAACACAGAAAAATCAATTACAAAAGCTTCCCCTAAAGAACGGTCGATAGCATGACACAGCGGAACAACCGCCATGCTGAGTAAAGGAGCTTTTTCGTTCTTTTCATTCTTTTCCAAATTAGCCGGAAGTTGAGCCGTATAATCAAATACAATGGAAAGACCGTTTAAGTTAGCAAACTGAGCCGGCGGCTCTGCATCTACCAAACCCATATTGTAGTGCAATTTCCCTTCGGAAATACCGCGGTTAGTCAAATAAGAATTAAGAGCCATCGCCTGGCGAATACCGGGCAAAGTTACGTCGTCGGTATAAGAACCGGGAGGCAAAATAGTATAGCTGGCACCTTGTGTAAGAGCTAAAAGTTCATAAATATTATTAAGTAAGGGTAAGGATTCAGTGCGGAATTTGCTTCCATCAAAAATAACTTCAGGATCGATATCCAAAGCATCGGGTTTATTGTCACGGAAATAAAGATGAACCCCTTTAGCGGCCGTAATTTTTTCAATGGCACTGTTGGTCATCGAGTCAATTTTTTGATTCGTATATATTTCACGCGCATTCAGGGCTTCCGGAGTCGTTAAGTCCACAAAAGTGGATCCAGCGGCTTCCGCAGCGGGAGTGGCTTCCGTAGAAGAAACCGGTTCTGCGGCAGCAACCGTCGTCATAACCGTTTCCTGCCGCGGCGCATTAGCCGCGGAGGATTGGGCTGCATCTAAAACAGAAGTGGTTTGTTTTTCAATAGCTTTCAAATCTTCTTGCGTGGTTTGAGGAAGATTTGCTTCGCCGGCAGTGGCCTTAACGGTAGTCGCTTCCAATAAAGCTTCATTTACGTCTGCGGCTTTTTGCAACGCTTCTTGGCGGCTAGCCTCTGCACGTTCCATAGCGGCTTGACGTTGAGCTTCAATCTGCTCCGTAAGTGCTTGTTGTTGCGCATCAACCGCTTCCAAGGCTTCCTGTTGTTTGGCCAAGGCGGCAGCTTCGGCTTCTTCCTTAGCAGCTTTAGCTTTAGCGGTGGCTTCGGCGGCGGCAGCTTCGGCTTGTTTTTGAGCTTCAACAATTGCGGCATCTGTTACTTCATCCAGGGATTTCACTTCCCCTTCTTTGAAGTTAATATCCACTTCCACGGGGGTTTGAATACCACCGACGCGGTTATGAATCAGTTCCACATATTTATTGGCTTCGGCCACTTGTTCTTTATTTCCATTGACCATAACTTCAATGAAATAACTCATGGCTTCTTCGGTTTTGTTCTTCTCATACAGAGAAATACCTTTAGCCAATTGCTTAGCGGGGCTGGCAGCGAACACAAAGTTTCCGCTTACCAACGAAAAGCAAAAAAGAAAAACAACCAAATAATTTAAGCATTTATTTGTTTTTATCATTCGGTAATCCTATCCCTTACTGTGTACCGTCCTACAAC
This sequence comes from Elusimicrobiaceae bacterium, assembly GCA_045580265.1. Classification (GTDB taxonomy): domain Bacteria; phylum Elusimicrobiota; class Elusimicrobia; order Elusimicrobiales; family Elusimicrobiaceae; genus Avelusimicrobium. Next base: position 77,883 of record JAZNNM010000006.1, read on the forward strand.
TTCGCAATAACACAGATACTAGAATTATAGCAATTTCGAGCGCTTTGTAAAGCGACTTTTTTTATTTTTTTCACGAGCGGACGTTTACAACCTGTTTTTTTGCTTATTTTTCCGCAGAAATCGCCTTCATACGAGCAAGGGCAATTGAGTTTTGCGGATAATAAAATAGGGCATCTTCCAAACATCGTTTGGCATTTTCTACGTCTTCCGCCTTATAAAACAAAGTGGACAGGGCCAAATTTGCCCACAGATCGTCAGGGTATTCTTTCAAGACACTTTCCAAAACTTCTTTGGACTTAATATCATTTCCGGCCAAAGAAAGAACACGCGCCAGCAAAATTTGGCCATTGGTATCTTGCGGATAATCGGAAATGTAGGACTCAATATCCGAACGCAAACGTTGCTGATAATAGGGTGACATTTTGGCAAACTTATCCGCCTTCTCATTATATCGTTGTAAACGGGCAGCTTGGGCCAAAATAGCGGGTCTATCCAAGGCTCCGGAAGGATAGAACTTTTCCAATCGTTTAAGGAGTTCTTTATCCAATGTATCCACCGTCAAGCCGCGTTTATAGGTGTTTTTGGCATATTCGGTTTCGCCAAGTTTGCTATAAATTTCCCCCGCCAAACGCCACAACCCCGTTTCATACGGAAATAAAGTTAATCCGCGTTCCATCAGAGCCAACGCGTCTGAATCGGCATAAATAACGTCTTCGTAAAGCAACTCACTCAGCATGGCATAGGCTTGCAGATTATATGGATGCAAGCGTAAGTTTTCCATCAAGTAACGAACGGCTTTTTTACAGTCTTGCGCTCCTAAAGCCGCCAACGCACCGTGGAAGTAAACCTCTTCGTAATAGGAAGCAGCCGCCATGCTTTTTTCAAAGGCAGACAAAGCTTCTTTGTACTTCCCCTCCGACAGCAAAACATTTCCTAGGCGAAAGCCCGCTTCCGTATTAGCCGGATACAGGTTTAAAGAAGCAGATAAATCTTTTATAGCGGCTGGATAATTTTTTTGGGCTACGTTTTTTTGACCCGAGAAAGACCGATATTCACTTGAAAACCAAATTCCTTGCCAAAGAATAATAGCTACACTGGCCCCCAAAATAACCAAAGCCACTGTTTTAGTAACAGGGTTAGCCGTAATGGCGATACGACGTTCCTCTTTCCCCACACCGCTTACCGTCGCACCGACAATCCACCAAAACAAGAAGGCAGGTACCACGGCATGTAAAGAAATGTTTAACATATTATCCGCCAACATACCCAGAATCCCGCAGAACAAAGCTTGTAGAAGTTGCTTTTTATCCCCTTCCTTTTTATGTGTGGCAAAATCACGTACTTCTAAAAAAAGAACCATAAACATAAATAAAAATAACCCCAGCCCTACAATTCCGCCTTGTGCTAACTGGAAGAAAAGTTCGTTATGCGGCGCATGGGTGATGGTTTTCAGTTCACGCAAATTAGGATAACGCAACAACGTTTTGGGTTGGTTTTGTTCAAAAGCCATTTGGAAATTCCCCAATCCGCTGCCCAAGACAGGCTGACTTAGGAAGATTTCTTTGGAAACATCCCACATGAATAAACGTTGGTGAAGGGACTGAAAAATATCGTCTTTTTCTACCTTTAAAGTAATGTTGGCCGGAGTAACCTGAGTTAATTCCGCCGCCCGTTTTGCCACAGGGCTGGGAGCATCTTCCCCGTCCCAATACACAGATCCCCACCCGACGGCTACCGCTAAAACAGCCAACAAAAATACACGTCCTTTACGAGACCAAATTAATGAACGTAACGTACCGAACATCCACATCATAAAAAGGCCGCATGCTGCCCCAATCCAACACGAGCGCGCCAACCCAAACGACAAGAACAGAATATACACAAGTACCAGTAAACCGTAAACAAACAAATCCTTTTTGCTGTTGGTCCGCATGTAATACACCAACAGTGCAGGCAACAACATAACCACCGCCGAAGAAAGGAAGTTTGGGTTTCCGAAAGTGGAAAAAGCTTTCGTAGCAAATTGGTTGATTTCAAACGGCCACAAAAATTCCAGTCCAAGTGCTTGCAGCACACCGTAACAACAAGCTAAAAATACAGCCACAAACATGAGCACTAAAATATTTTCTTGTGTGAGTTTTCTGAGTACTCGCACCGCAAGCCATACCCCTACAATCCACATAAAGAGGGCATACCAATCAAAAATTTGGAAAAACAAACCGTCTGCCGCCAATTGGGTTTTTAATGTAGGAAAAAAATACCAAAGCCCGCCCCAAACAAGGAAGAGCAATATATAATTTGTTTTGCTTTCAATCGTCCCGGAAAACACTACATTTTTGCTGATAATGTATGCACCTAACCCCACCACAAAAAGAAGGCTTCCATAATTTAAAAGCCCATAAAACATCGTTTGTCTGAGGGTCTGAGGAGCCGAGGACACTGCCGTCAACCATCCAACCACACAAGCCAACACATAAACAAAGAAGGCTAAGTCGAAAAAGGTTTGAGTAAAATCAATATTTTTAGAACGCAAAAATTTAACGGCCAGTGTCCCGTAAATAAGTGCGATGATCACATACAAAAGAGTATTTTGTACAAAAAAAGGATTGGCGGTTAAATCCGTAAAAAAAACGAGCGGTACTATCAAGAAAATCATCGCCAAAAGAACCCGAATGATTTTCATATAAAAAGTTTCCTTAATGGATTTGGTTAAATTAAACATAAAATTTCCCCAATTAAATTTTGTTATATTGTATTTTTTTAAGAAGGAAGGGTAAAGTCTTTTTATACAGGAAATTAAAAAAACCGAAGATTTAATTCTTCGGTTCTTATTTTTTAAAAATTATTTTGTCAGTTTCTTCCAAAAAGACTTTTTTTCTTCGGGCATCGCAGGCAAAGAAGATTTGTTTAACACCCCAACCGCTATGCCTTGCTCTGTTACGACAGGTAAACATTCGGTTTCCGCACGCAAAAAAGTTTGCAGCACGATTTGAGCCCCTTGCTGAGGATGCACCACCTCACTCTTGCTCATCACAGAACCCGCCACGGAAGAGGGCAAATAAAACGCAATCTCCGCCGAACGAATAACCCCTTTTAATATGCCGTCTTTGTCCGTTACCAAGCATAAAGAAGGAAGTTTTTTACGCGGAAGATTCTTAAGTCGCTCAATAAGTTGTACCAATTTTACATCGGTACGAACAGCTACAAAATCCGTTTGCATAAGTGCCCCCGCCGCATCTGGTGCATAGGCAGCGGCTTCGCGCAAAACTTGTACAAAAGAAGGCTCCAACACGGCGGAAATACGCTCCCGATACGGAGCAGAAAATTCTTTCATCAATCGAGCGGCTTGCGGCACTTCCAATCGAGCCAATATATAAGAAGCTTGTTTAAGGGGCAAACGTCGAAGCACGGCAGCCGCTTTGGACGGATTCATGGGGTTTAAAGCAGCAACTACCACCGCAGCTTTCAGCGGAGAAAGGAGTAATAAAATTTCATGTGTAGCCAAACTTTCCAAAGCCTTAGCCGCAGCCTCCGGAGAGGAAGCTACGAATTTTTCCGTTATTACACCAGCCAAAGCATGCATGGGCGAATTCATTTTTTATCCTTGAAAGTTTTGGGTTTAACCGCAATAATATTATAATAAATTAAGCGCTTGTGGGCACACTACGGGGGAATTATGTTTTTTGATAAACCGATTCACGACCTGACCTTTCAAGATGTTGTCAACTTTTGCCAACGCCAACTCCCCGAAGGGAAACAGTTGGACTACAAATACTTTTTGCCTAAAAATCACGAGAAATTTGCCAAGACTATCGCCTCTTTTGCCAATGCTCTGGGAGGGACAATTATCATTGGGGTTCAAGATGATAAAAATGACAAACCCCGTCCTCCGTTTATCGGTATTCCCTATCATGAAAAAATGCGTAACAGCATTGAAGATATTATCCAAACCCACATTGATCCCGTCGTATTTGTGGATATTAACATCTGCGTAAATTCACGCGGAGACAGAATGTTTGTGGTAGTAAACATTCCTCAAAGCAATTTAACTCCTCACCTTGTCGGAAAATTAAAAAGGGCCTACATTCGCACGGGACAAAGCAGCAGGCCGGAAGCCATCGTCCACCCAGACAAATTGCCTTGGCTATTAGACCACCGACAAAAATCCGAACGTCTTAGGCATATTCTTTGTGATAAGGCTGAAAGCCATTTTGATAATTACCTTAAAACAAACACTGCTTCCGCGCAAGGAGAGTCGATTTGTTCGCTTTCCCTCGTACCTCTCTATCCGCAAGAGCCTCTAACCGATTATAAAAAATTGCCGGAGTTTATTAAATATGCCTCTACCAGTGCCCCTTACGGCCTGATGGCGGATCCGGATTTTCCCCTTATCCCCGTGCAAGACGGAGCCACCGTTATTTCCAACAAACGCGGTGTTTACAAAACAACAGAATTTAATGCTTATGGTTTGGTAATGAACAATCAAATTGTTTCTTCGGAAGAAATGGTAAACGGACACGCCGCGCGGACTGTTCGCATGGAGAAATTAGCTGAGAACTTAGCTCTTTTCCTTCTTACTTCTCGAAAGTTTTTATCTCGCTTGTGTTTTGGAGGACCGTTACAGTTCCGCCTAAAAATGAATAATTTACGTGCACTGCGAGCCTTGCTTGGCAGACGGCAAGCCACCGTATTGGAAGATTATTTAAGATTTGATCGTTCCCTGTCCTTGGCGGAACTCGATACAAATTTGTCCGAAATTTTAGAGGATTTATTACATGAGACGGCTTGGTCTTTGGGACTTCAAACAACCACTTGCGAAATAAAAAATCTTCGAGACAAAGTATTAAGAGATATTAAATGAACTCCGGATTTACCCTTGTAGAATTGTTAGTAGTAGTACTCATTATAGGTATTTTGTCGGCGATTGCTCTTCCTTCTTATTTTTATGCGGTAGAGAATGCCCGCATAACGGAAGTGGTTGTTTTGTGGGGCAGACAGAAAAATTTTTCCTCGGGGAAAAACCTCTCCCAAGAACAAGCCGCCCGCTTAACTGAAAACTTACAAAAAGTAAAATTAAAAAATTTTACCGGCCAAGCCGTTTGCCGTCCCTCTTCCCGAGAAGAGCTCCCTTGCTGGGAACTTTTATTCACTCAACAGGATACGGACAGAAGAGCCCGCTATCAACTTGAGACGGTAGACAATATGCGTTCTTTAGCCTGTGTAGGTATCAACCCAACAGGGGAAAATTTCTGCCGGAAACAAAGCAGGACTGACGGATTTATTACTTTAAACGGAAAAGAAGCCTATATCATACGATAAAAAACGGACGGAAGAAATTCCGTCCGTTTTTATAATGTTTGATGTTTCTTTAATTTAGCTTTTCCAACATAGCTGGGATTATATCGTACATATCCCCTTGTACAGCATAGTTGGCCACTTTCATAATCGGAGCATCGGGATCTTTATTAATGGCTACTACCACGTCTGATCCACTCATGCCGGCCATATGTTGAATCTGCCCCGAAATACCGCAAGCAATGTAGAGTTTCGGTTTTACCGTACGTCCCGTCAAACCAATTTGATAGCGGTAATCAATCCACCCGTTATCCACCGGAGCTCGCGAAGCCGCCACTGCTCCGCCTAAACGATCGGCCAGTTTTTTTAAGAGCTCAAAACCTTCCGCCTTACCTACTCCGCGGCCACCGGCTACAATCACTTCGGCTTCGGAAATATCCAATCCTTCTCCTTCACTTTTGATAAACTCCAAAAACTTAGCCAAAGAAGTGTGTTTCTGAGGATTAAAAGCAAACGGTACTATTTCCCCTTCTCGGCCTTCCACAACAGGAGCCTTATCATAGGACATAGGGCGTAATGAACACATTTCCGGACGGGTGTTGGCACACGTAATGGTGGCCATTAGGTTCCCACCGAAAGTCGGACGGGTAGCATGGAGTTGTCCGTCCTCTTTATTAATCAATACTTCCGTGGCATCAGCCGTGAGACCTGTCCCCACAAATACAGCCGTTTTGGCGGAAAGGGAACGGCCCAGATTGGTTGCAGGAATCAAAAATTTATTAGGTTTATATTCAGCTACCATATCGGCCAATACCTTGGCGTAGACATCATCTACATAATTTTCCAAAGCAGGGTCATCGCACACATAAACGATATCCGCGCCGCGTTCAAACAAGTTCTTGGCAAAATCTTTTACTTGGTATCCCACTAATACGGCACACAACTTTTCACCTAAATCTTCCGCCAATTTACGACCGGCTGTAAGGAGTTCAAACGAAGTAGGACTCAATTTACCGCGTTGGGCTTGGGCAAAAATCCAAACATTTTTAAAATCTTTCATAAAATTTTTCCTTAAATGTATTTGTTTTCTTTCAACAAATCCACCAAATTAGCGGCTTTTTCTTTGGCGGTGGCCCCTTCCACAGAAGTGGCACAGATTTCACGTTGCGGTACAAACGATTTTACCACACGCGTCGGGCAATTTTTTACCCCCAGTTTATTTTTATCCGCGCCGATATCGTCCGCCGTCCATTTGGTTACCTCCGCGCGTTTAGCGGCCATACGGCCTTTTACACTGCGAACGCGAGGAGAGTTAATGTCTTTTACTACACTAATCACACACGGATAAGGAAGTTCCACCACTTCGCTTCCGTCTTCGGTCAAACGTTCTACCGTAATGGTTTTATCGGTGACCGCAACTACTTTTTTTACAAACGCAGCATTGGGCCAATTAAGCCAAGCAGACAGCTGAGGCCCGATGTGGCCCGTATCGCTGTCGTTGGTTTGTTTACCACAGATTACTAAATCCACTTTTTCCAAAGAATCAATTTTTTCAATCCCTTTGGAAAGAGCATAACTGGTAGACCACGTATCCGAACCGGCAAAAGCCATATCGCCTAATTGATAGACTTTATTCCCCCCGCGGGCAATACTGTCGCGCAGGACGGCTTCGGCCTGAGGCGGCCCCATGGTAATAACGGACACAGTACCGCCTAGTTCTTCTTTTAAAATGACGGCTTCTTCCAGAGCATATTCGTCAAAAGGGTTCATGGCACTGGCCGCACCGGAACGAATTAAACAGCCGGTAGCGGGATCTATTTTTACATTGTCAGATTTGGGGGTCTGTTTGACACAGGCAACAATATGCATACTTACTCCTCGCCCTCTTTAGAGGCGTATTCTTTGATAAGGGCCGTGATAATTTCATTCTTTTGAATGTGCACGGTACCTTCATAAATTTGGGTAATTTTGGCATCACGCATGTATTTTTCAAGCGGAAAATCACGCATATAAGCAATACCGCCACACAGCGTTACGCATTCATCAGCTACTTCCATAGCAACATTTGAGCAGAATAGTTTGGCTTCGGCACTGTATTTTGTCCAGCGTTTTCCTTTTAATTTTTTAAGTTCGTCATGCACGGTGGTTCCGTTAGCAAGCGCATTTTTAACAGCAGGCAAAAATTCTTCGTCCATACGATGCGTTAAATTGTAAACAAGCGCACGGCCCGCCTCGGTCTTGGCGGCAAGCTCCGCTACCTTGTGCCCCAACGCTTGGAAAGTGATAATAGGTTGACCAAATTGCTTGCGTGTGCGTAAGTAGGGCACAGTTACATCTAACGCACCCTGCGCAATCCCCACGGCTTGGGCTGCCACCCCGGGGCGAGAATAATCCAATGTTTCTTGCAAATACAATAGGCCGCGCCCTTCGCTGCCGAGTAAGTTTTCTTTCGGAACGCGAACATTCTCGAAAATAAGTTCATATGTCGGATTGGAACGAATACCCATTTTTTCTTCTTTTTTACCAAAGGTAAAACCGGGGGTACCTTTCTCAATTACCAAAAGCGAAATTCCGCGCGGACCGCGGCTGGGGTTTGTGTTAACGGCTACCGTGTAAAAATCGGCTTCCTTTCCGGTAGAAATAAAATGCTTGGTACCGTTTACAATATAATAATCTCCGTCTTTAATGGCAGTAGTTTTAAGAGCGGTAGCGTCCGAACCGGCTTCCGGTTCGGTCAAAGCGAAAGCCCATAATTTTTTACCGTTGGCCAAATCGGGACACCATTTCTCGCGTTGTTCTTTGGTGGCGGCCAAATACATGGGAATAGCACCCAAAGCAGACGTTCCGGGGGTCAAGGCAAGGCCGGCACAACCGCGAGAGAGTTCTTCAAAAGCCATGGCAAGGCATGTAATCCCACCGCCAAGTCCTCCATATTCTTCCGGCAACCATAACCCGAAAATGCCGGATTTTTTATATTCTTCCAACATTTCTTTAGAGAATTGCTCTTTTGCGTCCATTTCTGCACGCAAAGGTTTAATCTTTTTCTGGACTAATTCTCGCGTAGTATTGAGAACTTCTTGTTCCATTTCATTAATAGCGTAATCCATTATTTAACTCCCGGGTTCGGTTTTCTAAAATGTCTTTTTCGGCGGAAGAAATGTCTTTTCCCTCCGTTTTTCTTAGTAGGAGGAACTAAACTTCTATACAACCGTTCCTGTTTTTTGACCATAGTGGTCGCGGTAAATTCCGAAAAATCGCGGTGATCGATCGCCGCCTCAAAGCGTTCCCGCAAAGCAGCGTGACGTAAGAGGACTTTAAGTTTATCGGCCATTGTATTAATATCGTTCACCGGTACCAAAAAGCCCGTTTTATTATTGGTTAGCACTTCGCTAATACCATCTACATCATAGCATACGGCCGGCACACGCATAGACATCGCTTCCAACAAAGACATGGGAAGCCCTTCGCGCAAAGAAACGCTGGCATATACGTCGCTAATAGCCAAAAGTTCAAGCGGGTCATTACGCCAACCGGGGAAAATGACTTGTTTTTCTATGCCCAAATTTTTGGCCAAATTTTCAGCAGTCTTTTTTAGCGGCCCTTCACCCGTATAAATGAAATACACATTTTTCATTTGGCTGAGCACTTTATAGGCTGCGAGTACAAAATGAATCGGATTCTTAAGCGGTTTAAAATTGGCAAGAGCCAAGACCACTTTAGCATTGGCGGGAATTTTAAGAGAAGCCTTTTTGGCAACCGGATCAAACTTAAGCGGCAAGATGGGGTTAAAATTAATTCCTGCGCGGATCAGCTCCGTCCGCACTCCTTTACCAATGCCCAGTTGCTTGGCTTCGGCGGCATTCTTGCGCGAAACAAATACTAAAACGTCAGTGAATTTAGCACAAAATTTCTCCACCGTAACAAAAAATTTAAATTGTTTTTCGCCATGTTCTTTGGCAAAGCCCAAGCCGTGGAAAGTGTGCACTACTTTGGCCTTACGGTAAAAAATACGCGCGGCGATGCGCCCCAACACACCGGCTTTAGGAGCATTTGTATGCACGATATCCGGCTTTACTTGGCGCAGCACACGCCCCATTTGTAAAATGGCCCAACAATCATGGAAAAAATACTTAGGATGAATGGCATGACGCAAAGCAGAAATAAAAAACACATTTTTTGAATCGTTTTTTAATTTACCGTCCAAACGTCCGCCGGGGCCCGTGGCCAAATAGGCGGCAAACTGTTGTTTGTTCACATTTTTAAGCGTTAAAAGTACGCTTGCTTGAGCACCCCCCTGATCCATACGGGTGATGAAATATAAAACTCTAGTTTTTTGCATTAGTTAATGGTTCCTGTTTTTGTATTTAAGATACGGGCTTGGGGAAAATAATACTTGATAATACCCATATAATCTGCCCCTGTTTTAGCCAGTCCGTCTGCCCCTCGTAGACAAAGCCCCATTCCCATCCCCGTATCGTATCCGCGGACCAAGACGCTTTTGATGTTCTTTCCCTTATAGAGAGGAACTACATCAAACAGGTTGGAACGCATGGTGCCCGCGCTTAAAATAAACGCGACCTCTTGCGGAGTTTGGGCTTCATAGGAACCTTTGCTACCCTCAAAGCGCATGGACAACACACGCCCCTGCGGAGTTCTTTTTACAGGGATAATAGCGCGTAATTTGCCGATGTCTTGCTTGTGGGACAGGCGATTTTCTATCTCTTTTCCCTCGTAAATATACATCCATTTTATTCCGGCCCATTGGCTGGAATCCTTAGGGCGAGAGTACAAATCCGCCGGAGGATTGGAAAGGATATATTTGCTTACGTTGGCGGGCGAGAATAAATAACCCGGTTTGAAGGCACTGTTTTCCAACGAATCGTCTGTCACTATACCGCAGTTGGCATAAAAACCGGCCTGCGCTTGCGTAAGCTGAATTTCGCTGGAATGTTTAGAGGCCTCTAACAAATCTTTAAAAATCAAATTGATACCTTTAAATTTAAAAATATCGTCGTTATCCGTAATATGGTAAGCTTTGCCTTCATTCGCTTTAATAGCCTCCAGTAAAGCTGAGCGGAATACAACCGCCAAGGCTTTTAACGCAGAGGGTTGTTTTACGTCTTGCACTTGAGTAGCCAAAAGTGCGGGAATCAAATCTTCCGCATATACATTATTGACAAGTTTAAGTCCGTTTTTGGTAGGAATAACAGTCAACGACCCTTTCAGCTCTTTATCACTCAAATCGGCTGCAAAAATATTCTTGGCCAAAGCACGGCGAACAAGCAAAGTTTTGTTTTCATTTTCCAAGGCAAGTGTAAACGGACGCTTGGCCGAAAACTCCACATGTCCTTGAGCATTTTTAAAATCCACTCCGCCAGTTTCGGGATTAAAAGAAATTGTTTTTTCGATATAAGCAGGAACACGCAACACTTCCCCCAATTTTTCATCTGTCGCTGTTAAGGTGCCGGAGCCCGTAACAATAACGGAGGTCAACTCTTGCGGAACTTGCTCGCGATTGGCATACAATGCCATTTTTACCAGAGGAGACGGGGTAGAGTTTAACAGGTGAACGATGGGTTGCTCCAAACGCAAATAGAACAAATAATCAATACTTTTATCCCCCAGTTCTTTGGCATATTTTTCCATTTTCTTGGCTAATTTTTTATTATCCGGATCTAAACTATACAACGTGGCATAATACTGCCAAGCACGCATTTTATTTTTTTCCTTTTCGGCTAAACGAGCCAACAACTCCACGGCAGCATAGTTTTTTTCATCATGAGAAAGAGATTGTTGTAAAAATACCGGAGCTAATTTTTTGGATTCTTTCATTTCCGAAGCAATCCGTCCCAATAAATACGAAACAAACGAAATAGCATACGGGTTGGAGGTATAGAGGTATTCCAACTCGGCGGCAGCTTTTTCTTGCTCTCCGCCTAAGTACCAAGCAAGAGCCGTACCTAATTTAGCAGAAGAAACATATTCAAAATCAGCCGTAAGATACAAAAGCTCGCTAAAAGCCTGACGGGATTTTTTGTACTTGCCGGCAGAAAGGAGGAGCCACCCTTTGGACAGTTGGATAAAGGGATCATCGGGATTAAGTTCGGCAGCACGGTCTATATGAGAAAGAGATTGCTTTACAAGCCCTCTTTGTTGGGAAAGAAGGGCCAACTCCAAATTTGCGGCGGAAGCAACGGCAACATCGGAAGAATTTTCAAAAGTTTTAAAAGAGAAATAACACTCATCAACTTCGCCGGCTGCACATTTTTTTGAAACGGAAGAAATATCAATCGGCAAAGAATAATCCAATACCGTTTTATGCAAGAGGGTTTCGTTAAGTTTCGTTCCGGCACGCTTGGCAGCCAAAGCCGATTTGGAGACCGTTTGCAAAGTATCATCGGTCGGATTGTTTGTTTGCGCAAAAGCAGTCTGCAAACTGACAGAAAAAACAGACCCGAAAAAAAGTATAAAAAATAGATATTTCCTCATATACAAATTATATCAAATTAGCTCGTATTTTTTGGGACAAAATAGAAACAAAAAACTCCCCCCAAAGGTGGAGGGAGTTTTTGAAAGAAAAAAGACTTAAGAGCACCAGGCAGATCCGGTAGATATGAAACCATACGCATCACAACCGCCACTGCTGGTCCCGTCATTACAAAGGAACTTGTCATTTTTTGCGTTTGATTCCAGTTCGCCCAAGTACAAAAACGTAGTTCCTTTGTTATCTCCGCCTAAACGAACGGCACACACAGCATTAGTTGCCTTATTCGTCGACCCATTCGCCGAACCGGTAGGATTAAGCACAAATTTAAAAGCCTTACTGGAGCAAGTAACTTTATGACCATTTTCGCTGGTAGAGGAAACACAAGGAAAAGAAAAATCCAAGTTTTCAAAACCGAAGTAGGAAGAACTATAAAGCTCCTTATCAATAGAATCCAACATACGAAGTTTAGCCTCCAACACTTGTTTTAATACGGTACGCGCTTCGGATATGCGAGATTTCTCTATTGTTTTATCGTATATCGGTACAGCCATGGTAACTAAAATGGCCGTAATCATAACCGCAATTAAAATTTCCACCAATGTAAAACCTTTATTCATAAAAATGCTCCTTAGTAACTAATTCCACTAACAGTATCCAAGCCAAAAACATCACAAGCTTCTGTATCAGAGGAGGCTTCCTGACAATAAATTTCACCTTCTTCACGGTCAAATACAATCAAAGTGCCTGCATATGGACTTTTGAGTTTTTTGGCAACTACATAGTTCGCCCCATTAGCAGAAGAATTTATTTTATAGGAAAAATTGAGACAAACCATCTCCATATTTCCGGTAGATAAAGAGCAGCCTCGAGGCAATGCATTTTGATCAAACATATCCAAACGGGAAATACCATAGGAAGAAGCACTTGCGGATTTTGCCGTTAACAACGCCGGATAAGAACGGTATCCAAATTCCCCTGCCAAACGTTCACTGGAATCATACATCACGCGGAGCATATTTTGCGCTTCCGACACTTGGGATTTTTGCACAGCCTTACGATACTGCGGCAAGGCCACGCCCGATAAAATACCTACAATTAGTACAACCGTTAACAACTCAATTAGAGTAAAACCTTTTTTCATTTGATCCTCCTAAAGAGATGATGCCAGTTGAACACAAAAACTGCTATTAGGCGGCAAGGGAGTGGGAATATTCAAGGCATCGCACGCGGCGGGGCCTTGTTTGATGGTATAATAACAACAAGCAATATTATCGGTTCCGTTATACATAATTCCTAATCCTTTGTAAGTCCCTTTGGTCAATTGGGCACCGACAAAATAGGGCGACCTTATCGTGTAAATAAAACTGTCTGTTTGCCATGATTGTCCGTTGGACCCTTGTTGCCCTTTCATTTCAATATCCAATCTAGCAAAAGTTATTTCATTTTGAGCTTTGGTGGAATTTGTCCCATACATATGCTCATAAGAGGAATAGTCTTTCTCAACTGCTAAACGATCTCGTGATTCGTACAAAGCAGGCAACATCTGCAAGGCTTCGGCCACACGCGTACGTTCCACACTGCGACGGTATTGCGGCAAGGCAATGGCTGTTAAAATTCCCATAATAAGAACCACTGCTAACAGTTCAATTAAGGTAAACCCTCTTTTCATCATATAACTCCTCTCTAAAAGTAACATCAATTTTTACAAGTATAAGAAAAACTACAGTTTTTACAATACCCATTATATCAAAAAACATTCGCTTGTAAAATGCCGCATATTCAGGCCAAATTTGCTATGATATAAAACGGTTTGACGGGGGCGACCTCGGTAAAATTTTTTGGGAGAAATTATTCATGAGAATCCACGATGATATTCAGCTAGATTATTGCGACGTGCTACTTCGCCCCAAACGCTCGGCTTTAGCGTCTCGCTCCGAAGTAGAAGTAAAACGCGAATACTCTTTTAAATGGTGCCCGCGTACCATTACGGGTACCGGAATCATAGCGGCCAACATGGCCACCACCGGCACCTTCGAGTTGGCGCGCGAAATGCAAAAACAAGGCCTGTTTAGTGCCCTACACAAGCATTACAGTGCTGATGATTTGCTCCGTTTTTTAAAAGAAAATGCCCACGAATTTGGCAACAACGATCTGATTTTCGTCAGCTCCGGCGTATCGGATGTGGACTTTGAAAAACTTAAACAAGTGATGAAAAGCGGACTTGTCCAAAACATCTGCGTAGATGTGGCAAACGGATATTCCCCCTACCTCGTCAATTACATTCGCAAAGTACGTAAAGAATGGCCCGAAGCCCTTATCATGGCCGGCAACGTAGTAACCGGAGATATGAGCGAAGATTTAATTTTAAGCGGAGCCGATATTGTGAAAGTAGGCATTGGCCCGGGATCCGTTTGCACTACTAGAAAACTGACCGGTGTCGGCCGCCCGCAATTTTCTACTGTCATCGAATGCGCCGATGCTGTTCATGGTGTAGGGGGCATGATATGTGCCGACGGAGGTTGCACAGTCCCCGGAGACGTATGCAAAAGTTTTTGCGCCGGTGCCGACTTTGTGATGTTAGGCGGTATGTTGGCAGGACACACCGAAAGCGGCGGCGAAATGTGCACCAAATCTTTCCAAACGGGTGAAGTTAATTTAATTGATGATAAAACCTGTGCCATGCGCATTGAACAAAAACAATATAAAAAATTCTATGGCATGAGCTCAGAATATGCACAAGATATCCACTACGGCGGCATGAAAAAATACCGCGCCAGCGAAGGAAAAGTGGTAGAACTTCCTTTCCGTGGGCCGGTAGAACCCACGTTGCTTGCTGTGCTGGGCGGAATCCGCAGTTGCATGACCTACATCGGTGCCAAGCGCTTGAAAGATATGCCCAAATGCGCAACTTTCTACCGCGTTAATCGCCAATTAAACACTATTTTTGGTAACGAATAACCTTTCCAAAAACAAAAAACGGGTTGGAAAATTCCAACCCGTTTTTTTTGTAAATGATAAAGAGCAGGAAACTAGTCTCTTTTTAATCTTGAGAAATCTGACCTCATATAACATACTCTAGATAGAACCGAAGCAAGTTGTTTCGGGATTTACGCCCCGCATTGCAGGCAAAGACGGTGCGTGCGGACCGAGGGGGGTCGGCCCGATAAATTCTCCCCCCAGCCAACATGTTGGTCACCCCTGTCCTATCGGGCAGGGGTTTTTTCTGTTTTCCATTTGGCAGCAAAATGTTACAATATAGTACTTCGGCCAGAAACTGCTGCGCCGTACAAGGAGAAAAGAAATGATTAAAGAAGGTTCCAAAGTAAAATTTGATTATACCCTCACGGTAGACGGCAAAGTGGCCGATACTTCTGCCGGTCGCGGCCCGTTGGAATACGTACATGGTGCCGGCCACATCATTCCGGGGCTTGAAAAAGAATTACTCGGCATGAAAGTGGGCGACAAAAAAACCGTAAAAGTAGCACCGGAAGAAGGCTATGGCCTCGTGCTTGAAGAAGCCATTCGCCGTGTACCGAAAGAAGCCATCGGCGGAGCCGAAAACTTAAAAGTAGGCGACATGGTGGGTGCCAGCAACGAAGGGCACACTTTCCGCGCGGTAGTAAAAGAAATTACCGATAAAGAAGTGGTATTGGATTTCAACCATCCCTTAGCCGGTAAAGAACTTAACTTTGATGTAGAAATCAAAGAAATCAACTAATGCTGTTTATTTGTAAAAACTCCCCGCTTAAATGGGGAGTTTTTGTTTTTATATCCACAAAAAACCCGAGTCACTTTTTGGACTCGGGTTTTTAAAATGAAAACACTTAATAGGGCTTTCGTCCATCTTCATACAAATCTAACGATGTACAGACTTCTATACTTTTTTCATTGTCGCTCCAACAAGCCAAAGAAGCCCCTTTGCCGGCTTTTCCCGTAATGTAAGGATTCCAAATCACATAATCGTATTTAGCTCCGCCTTGGCGTTTGGCAGTTACCCCGCTGCAATCCGTACCGGGGATAATAGCATTGGACGCCGAATTAATCGTGTACAAGAAATCTTTCGTTGTAATGGTGCTACCATCAGCCGCCAACGTGCCGGGGAAAGATACTACCAGTTTTTTAAACGAAGTAGGGCAAGCATTCGCTCCAGACCGACCGGCAGCATAAGCGTAAACGGCATCATTTAAAGATTTTAAACTCGCCATCGCTTCCGTAGCACGAGCACGTTCAATAGAGCGCGTATACTGCGGAAGAGCAACCCCCGTCAGTACGCCGATGATCAGAACAACTGTTAAAAGCTCAATTAAGGTAAACCCTTTTTTATTTGTCATAATTCCTCCGTTGGATTATTGTATCAAAATTTAAGAGAAGCTACGCGAGCGGCAGCTTCGCGAGTCAACTCCGGCGTATTAAAAGCCGTCAAGCGGAAAAACCCTTCCCCGCAGGAACCGAACCCAACACCAGGGGTTCCCACTACACAGGCTTCGGTTAATAGTTTATCAAAGAAAGCCCAAGAATCCAACCCCGCCGGCGTTTTTAACCAAATATAGGGAGCATTTTTTCCGCCGTAAGCAGTAATGCCCGCATTTTGCAAGGCCTGTAAAATAACTTGTGCATTTTGCATGTAACCGGCAATAACTTCTTGCGTTTGTTGACGTCCTTCTGCACTGTACACGGCTTCAGCACCGCGTTGAACAATATAAGGAACTCCGTTGAATTTGGTTGTTTGACGGCGAAGCCATAAAGCATTTAAAGATTGGGTGGATCCATCCGCCGAAAAAACTTCAAGGGCTTTGGGAACTACTGTATACGCACAGCGAGTACCCGTAAATCCGGCGGTTTTAGAAAAAGAACGGAACTCTACCGCTACCTTATCCGCACCTTCGATTTCATAAATCGAATGAGGAACATCTTTATCGGAAATATAGGCTTCATAAGCAGAATCGAACAAGATTACACTCTTATGTTCAAGAGCATAATCCACCCATTTTTTCAATTCAGCACGCGTCATTGCAGACCCGGTAGGGTTATTCGGAGAGCATAAATAAATAATATCCGCATGTTCGGTAGGAAGTTGCGGCACAAAATTATGTTCCGCCAAACAAGGCAAATAAATGACACCGGCAAATTTTCCTTCTTCAAAATTTCCTGTGCGGCCCGCCATAACGTTAGTATCTAAATAAACGGGATAAACAGGGTTTTGAAGGGCTACCACTGAATCCGTCGAAAATAGTTCTTGGAAGTTGGCCACATCGCTTTTGGCACCGTCACTCACAAAAATTTCATCTGCAGCCAAAGAAACGCCGCGGGATAAATAATCCCCTTTTAAAATAGCTTCTCGTAAGAAAGCATACCCTTGTTCCGGCCCGTAACCACGAAAGGTTTCTTTGGTAGCCATTTCATCTACGGCTTTGTGCATGGCTTGCACAACTGCCGGAACCAACGGACGCGAAACATCACCTATACCCAAACTAATAACCGTTTTGTTCGGGTTTTGCTCTTTAAAAGCGGCCACGCGTTTAGCAATGGTAGAGAAAAGATAACTCCCCGGTAATTTTAAATAGTTTTCGTTTATTTTCGTCATAAATACCCCTTATATTCCCCCGCAAAAACTTCAGTAGCGGGACCCGTCATAAAAATTTCTTCTTGATTCGGCCACTCGATTAACAAGTCTCCTCCGTCTAACTTAACGGTTACCTGTTTGGAAGTTTTACCATTTAATATGCACGCCACGGCTG
The DNA here is from genome assembly GCA_045580265.1 of Elusimicrobiaceae bacterium. Classification (GTDB taxonomy): domain Bacteria; phylum Elusimicrobiota; class Elusimicrobia; order Elusimicrobiales; family Elusimicrobiaceae; genus Avelusimicrobium. Next base: position 95,403 of record JAZNNM010000006.1, read on the forward strand.
TGGCACAGGCCCCAGTTCCGCAAGCTTTGGTAATGCCCGCCCCACGTTCCCAAACACGCATACGAACGGTTTTATCATCTATAATCTCCACAAACTCTACATTGGTTTTACGCGGAAAATCGGGGTGTGCTTCCAATTGCGGTCCCCAAACAGAAAGAGGTACATCGGCAGCTTTTTCGACAAAGGTAACAAAGTGCGGATTCCCCATAGATACGGCGGTGCCGAAAAATTCTTTTTCTTCCAACGAAACGGGCACACCAATAGCCGTTTCATCTTCGGGGCCTTGCATGGGAATTTCTTTACGTAATAAACGCGGAACGCCCATATTTACACGCACAAGTCCGGAAAGTTCATTTATAATTTCCGTATGGATAAGGCCGGCTAACGTCTCCAAAGAAATTTGTTTTTTCTTCACTATACCCTTTCGGTAAAGATGCAAAGCCACGCAACGCGAAGCATTACCGCACATTTCGGCCTCGCTCCCGTCCGAGTTGATAATGCGCATTTTAATATCCGCAACGGTAGAGGGCAAAAGCAGCACTAATCCGTCCGCACCGACGCCAAAGTGACGGTCGCAAATTTTAACCGCCAATGAAAAGGGATCCTTTACCCCAAGGGCTGTTTGCCCGTCTAAAAAAACAAAATCGTTTCCGAGTCCGGTATATTTAGTGAAGTCCATATTCTTTATTTTATAAAAACAGACGGGGAATTTGGTAATATATTTTTATCTTACCAAGGGGGTAAAGTTTTATGGAACTTATGGAAGTAATCAAGGCACGCCGAAGTGTGCGTAAATATCAAGAAAAACCTGTTGAACGGGAAAAAATAGACGCTTGTTTGGAAGCCGCCAGACTTGCTCCTTCCGCCTGCAATTCCCAACCGTGGCACTTTATCGTAATTGATGACCCACAAGTAAAAGAAGCCTTCTGCAAGCAAGCCTTCAGCGGGGTTTATAACATGACTAAATTTGCCGAAAAAGCACCGGTTCTGGTTGCGGCCGTATCGGATAGAGGAAACTTCACCAGCCGCATCGGCAATTTCTTCCGCCGCACGGAATTTTATTTGGTAGATCACGGTATTGCCTGTGAACATTTTGTTCTTCGCGCACAAGATTTGGGCTTGGGAACATGTTGGATCGGGTGGCTAAATTCCACCAAAGCCGAAAAGTTTTTTAACCTTCCCAAAGGCAAGAAAATAGAACATTTAATTGCCGTAGGTTACCCGGCGGAATCCCCTGCCCCGCGCCCAAGGGAATCGTTTGAAGATATCGTCAGTTATAACGAATACAAAAAATAAATTTTTAATTTCTCCCCCTTTCCAACAGGGGGAGTTTTTTATCACACCAAATCGCTAACCCTTCTTTTAAAACTAATCTTTTTTTTCGCTTTCCAAAAATTATCGCTTTTTTTACAGTAAGGATATGAGGAACGGAAGATATCAATCTATTTTAGAATTTGTACCCGGTAGGCTGATTCGAGTAAACGATAAAATGCAACAAGGGTATGTATACATGCTAGAAGAAGCACCCGGACAAAATTTTGCGCCGGACTTTACTCCGGAACTGACACCGGCACAAATGTTACAGATGGGTGTATTTGAAGGGCATTACTTAACCGATTGCCAAAACGAATTTCCACGGGAATGGTTTGAAGAGGCCGCGGATAAACTTTCGCCGAACGGACCCGATGTAAGCAAAAACTGTTTCAAAATTAAATCGCGTTTAGGAAGAAAAGAGTGGGTAAACCGCGGGTGGATTTTACCGTTCGAGCTCGACCCGAGCGGTTGGTTTCAGTGGTATTGCCGTTATTGGTTGGGAAGAAGAGTTCCGCAAACGGATAAACGGCAAATTCGGCGGTGGAAAAGTTTTAAACGTCACCAAGCACAAGTATTAAAAAATTGCCCACCAGGAGATATTACCTGCCGTCAAAAACAACGACAAGCTCTTCTCCAGTGGGCATACAATCCGTTTTTCTAAAGTTGGTTTGTTAATCCGTTTACAATGGCATGTGTCCAAGACAAATCCAGCGGCTCCGTCATTTCTTGCGAGTTATTAAAATCCTTTTCAAACAACCGTTGCGTCAATTCCGCTACAAAGGCCGGATCATGAATACCCAAACTCATTTCACGGTTTACATACAGACTCATCTTGTCAAAATTAGCTGATCCGACTACGGCAAAACCGTCAAATACGGCTGCTTTCACATGGCTCATACCATTGTAAAAATACACGCGCACCCCATTTTTAAACAATTTATTAGCCATATAGCGGTTGACGGCATCCATAATCCCCACATCGTTTATGCTGGGCAAAATCACGCGCACATCTACCCCTCTCCCGCGCGCGGCGATAAGTTCTTTTACAATGCGATCATCCGAAAAGTAAGCATTTTGGATATAAACCCGTTTTTTACTTCGGCGGATAGCCTCTCGCTGGGCTTCAAAAATTTCGCTATCGTTGGGGCGCGTATACATCAGGCGCACATCAACCATCCCCGGTTCTTCTCGGTTTACCTCACGCATTTTTTTACTGAAAATTTTACGGTAAGCGGCGGCAAAGTCTCCCCCCAAACCGCAATAAGACCAATTCTCATAAAAATTCTTAACCAGCTTTCCTACTACGGGCCCTTCCAAAGCTACCATCATATCATGCCATGTATAGCGGTATTCTTCACCGATATTCATACCGCCCGTGTAGGCCAGTTTTCGGTCCACGATATACACTTTGCTATGATCAAAAGTACCCCACGGGTTTAAGTGCGTACGAGCCTGTGCCGGAGATTTTTTGCGAATATACGAAGTAATATAACGGGGCATCACAAAATTTTCATTAGGGGTAAGTTCAGGGTCTTTGCCCGAATTAAGCACCGTGTTTAATTCGTCCACCACCACGCGCACATCAATCCCTTCTTCCGCGCGTTTACGCATGATGTCGGCCAGCGAAAGACCGTACGGATCTGCCATAAAAATGTACACATTCATAAAGATACTTTCTTGAGCGCGTTGCATGGCCAACGTAAAATGCGGGAAAAATTCTTCTCCGTCGATAAGTAAAGTAATTTTTGCCTTATAGTTTTCTTTGCCGACATGTTTGTCGAGCCAACGGTTAAAATCAGCAATGTCCAATCCTTCTTCTGCCAAAGACAAAGCAGGGACTTCGTCCAAATCTTTCAAACGCGGCGGGAACAAGGTGTAAAGGCTGGAAGTCGTCCAGGCAAACAAGCGGTGGGTGGAAGTAAACGGAGCTTTCACCGTGCCCCATAACATGCTTTTTACAAAAAACGAATAGATAAACGAAGCGGAAAAACCGAGAGAAGTCATTTCTTTTTTTACTTCGTAGTATTCCGGTAACTCCAGCTGCACACCATCGTCAGCGGCCGTATCCACATACAAGTAAGGGGATAAAGGCACTTGCTCCAAACGCAGGAGAAATTTAGTGTAAGAAGTCCCGATGGAAGAGGTTATTTCTTTTAAGCGAGTATAGGCCATTTTTGCAAAAGAAGCGGAATCCACCTTTCCCACAATTTTTACTTCTGCAGGAGCATCTTTTAAGAGAACTAAATCCGGTGTGCCGTCGGCCTTTCGATACAAAAGAGTTTCGTAATAATGAATAAACACCAGCCGCCCTTCCAACGGGTTTTCGGGAAGTAAAGGCAGAAGCGTTTGTTTGATTACTTCCCCCCATTCTTTACCGACAACCGCCACAGGAGAATGAGTGGAAAAAGAATCGTTTTTTCCAGCGCGTTTGGGGGTGAGGGTGGAAAGTTTTACGCGGCCTTCCTGACGGGTGTTTTGCAAATCAGCCGTAAAGTAAAAATGTTCTCCTTCCCAGTTGTACTCGATATAAAGGGTTTGACCGTCCACAAAAGCGCGCAACGGTTCTACTTCATGCGAAGCTACTTGGCGATAACCTTCTTTTTTATGTTGAGTGTGCGAACAGGCACTTATAAAAAGAAGAGAAAAAAGAATCAGGAAAAAAGAAAAATGTTTCATATATTTTTTAAATAGGGTTTGATATGTTCGTATACATGTTCGGCCACCACCGCATAACCGGCTGAATTAGGATGGACCGAGTCCGACTTGAACTGACGTTTATTAAAAATATCCTTCAAAATTCCCGGAACAAAAACAGCTTGCTTTTTTTGGGCCATTTTTTTATAAGCTTGGGTATATGCCCCCATACCGGGGCCACCCGTATCCACAATAACGGCTATCGCGCCGGATTCTTGCACGGAATCTACAATCTGTGCAACCGCTTTCCATGCTTTTTCTTGGTCGCGCCGCTGCATAAAATCGTTAGCGCCAAATTCGATAAGCACCATATAGGGATTTTGTGCAAGAACTTCCGGCAAACGAGTAGGAGCATGGGCAGCAGTTTCGCCCGAAAGGCCTAAATTAACAACCGGCATATTTACTTTTTGAGCCAACACATCCGGATAAGAAGAGCCCCGCGCGGCCCCATAACCGGCGGTTAAACTGTCTCCAAACGCCACGATAGAAGTCCCGTCATTATTTATATTTTTAATACGAGGAGATTTATCCATAAATAAATAGAGCCCCAATCCCGCGGCTCCCAAAAGAATAATCCATTTTTTCATAAAACGTCCCTTGGTCTATTATAACAAATTCCCTTTTGGTTTCCCTTAATACTGCTCGTACGCGCGTGCAAAAAAACTTGACTTTTTTAGCCTGTATTATAGAATAGAGATATGAGCAAAGCACTTACCAAAGAAGAAATTACCGCACTACTTGATGTAGCGCAAAAAACCCGCGAAAATTCTTATTCGCCCTACTCTCACTTTAAAGTGGGAGCTGCCGTGCTGACCAAAGACGGAACCTTCTTTGGCGGTACTAACATTGAAAACGCCGGCTACGGTTCCACCATCTGCGCGGAACGAAGCGCCTTGTTTAGTGCCATTAGTGCAGGACACCGTCGCTTTCGCGCACTTGCTTTGGTTACACAAAAAGTACCCGGCATGGCGTTTAATTCCCCTTGTGGGGCTTGCCGGCAGGTAATGAGTGAATTCTTGTCGCCGGATACCCCTATCTATATGGCTGTTTTAGACGGAAAAAAACGTACCGTTTATTGCAAAAAATTAAAAGAACTGTTGCCTTTTCCGTTTATTAAATTTACAGAAAAGTAAATAAAAAGCGCATTGTATAATGCGCTTTTTTTGGGGGTAAAATGCCTAATACTTACAAAGGACTTCGCACTTATGTGCTAGAAAACGACGTTATCAAACTGACGTTTTTGCCGGACTATGCTTGCAAAATTGCCAGCTTGATACATAAAAAAACAGGAAGAGAATTTCTGTTTCAATCCAAAGAAGAAACGTTGCGTCTGCCGCCTTATGCCGCACCTTTTTCGCATTATGATTCCAGCGGATTCGACGAAGTATTCCCTTCCATAGACGAATGCCCGTATCCGGACGGCTCTTTTAAAGGAATTTTAATTCCCGACCATGGCGAAGTGTGGGCCATGAAGTGGCAAAGCGTATTTTCAGCGGAAACTTCTCAAGTAAAAGCCGTCGTACAAAGCCAAAAACTTCCTTATATTTTTTCGCGCACGGTAACATTAAAAGAGAACCAAATTCTGTTCGACTACTGCGTGCAAAATACGGCAGAAGAAGATTTCAAATTTATTTGGACACCACACTGTTTACTGGCTTGTACGCCCGAGACTCGTTTACTTATTCCTAAAAACTTGGTCCAAGTGATGACGGTAGAACACGCCTCTGAGCGATTAGGCCCGTGGGGAACTGTCCATTCCTATCCCGTTACGAAAGATGTAAACGGAAATTTGTTGGATCTTTCCGCCACCGAACCCGTCAGTGCACAAAATTGTGAAAAATTTTACTTTACCTCCCCCAACAAGGAAGGTTGGTGCGGCATAGAGCATACAGACACGGCAGAACAACTCATCTATCAATACGATGCAGAAAAAGTACCTTACTTGGGCGTCTGGAAGACTCAAGGCGGCTACCGCGGTGATTACAACATTGCCTTAGAGCCTTGTACCGGAGTGTATGATGATTTGTATGCAGCCAACAAAATTCGCCGAACGGCTGTTGTAGCCCCCAAACAAAACTATACGTGGGCGTTTTGCATGAAGATTTTATAAGTCTAGGAGAAAACTCATGAATCAATTATCTTTAAGAAGCAAATTTAACGAAGTTTTCAAAAAAGAAAAGTTATACTTTTTCGCACCCGGCCGCGTGAACTTAATCGGTGAACATACCGATTACAACGGCGGGCATGTTTTTCCTTGTGCTTTATCGTTCGGCACACATTGTGTTTTCTGCAAACGGGACGATAAAAAAATTCGCCTCCACTCTCTCAATTTTCCCGAAAAAGGCATCATTGAAACCGATTTAAACAACATTTCTTACGCTAAAGAACAAGATTGGGCCAACTACCCGCTAGGAGTCATTAAAACATTGCAAAACCATGGTTATAAAATTGATCAAGGGTTTGAACTTCTTTTTTGGGGAGATATTCCCAACGGGGCGGGCCTTTCTTCCTCCGCTTCCATTGAACTGGCCACCGCCGTAGCCATGAACGATGTTTTCTCTCTCTATATTCCTCAGGTTGAATTGGTAAAATTTTGCCAAGAAGCCGAAAATAAATTTGTGGGCATGAACTGCGGCATTATGGACCAATTTGCTATTGGTATGGGAAAAGAGGGGCATGCTATTTTATTGGATTGCAATACCCTCGACTATCAGTATGCTCCGCTGGATTTGAAAGGAATGTCTATCGTCATCATGAACACCAACAAACGCCGAGAGCTGGCCGATTCCAAATACAACGAGCGTCGCGGAGAATGCGAACGCGCGTTGAAGGCTTTACAGACAAAATTGAACATTCGTTCCTTAGGAGAGCTTTCCTCCGGCGAATTTGAATCCAATAAAGAATTAATCGCCAACCCCACGGAACAAAAACGGGCCAAGCATGCCGTGTACGAAAATGAACGCACCTTGCAAGCCGTACAAAAATTACAGGAAGGAGACGTAGAGACCTTTGGCAAATTAATGAACGAGTCTCACAAATCTTTAAAAGAGGATTATGAAGTAACAGGGAAAGAACTTGACGCTCTTGTAGAAGCGGCTTGGGCACAAGAAGGGGTTTTGGGTGCGCGTATGACGGGTGCCGGCTTTGGAGGTTGTGCCATTGCCCTCGTAAAGGACCCGAATGTAAAAAACTTTATCGATAACGTAAGCAAACTCTATCAAGAGAAAACGGGCCTTAAGGCGGATTTTTATATAGCTTCCATCGGCGGCCCTGCACGTAAAATGGAAAAAAGATATTAATCTTATAATAAAATGCCCCCTCTTTGTAAGGGAGCAGTTAATGAAAGAGGAATTAATGAAAAATATTTTAGTCATTGGCGGAGCCGGATATATCGGCTCCCATACCGTAAAAATGCTGTCCGAAAAAGGCTACAACCCTATTGTATTTGATAATCTTTCAAAAGGGCACCGCGAAGCTGTTTTAGGCTATCCGTTTGAAGAAGGAGATTTAGGAGATAAACTTCGTCTAAATGAAGTTTTTCAAAAGCACCATATCGATGCCGTGATGCACTTTGCGGCTTTTATTGAAGTGGGTGAAAGTGTAAAAGAACCCTCCAAATACTATCACAACAATGTAGCCAAAGTGCTCAATTTACTTGATGCCATGGTGGAAAATAACGTAAAGTATTTTGTCTTTTCTTCCACGGCAGCCACGTTTGGTGAACCCGTAAAAAAGAAAATAGATGAATCCCACCCACAACAACCTATCAATCCCTACGGGAACACAAAACTGATGGTAGAAAAAATGCTCGCCGATTTCGACATGGCTTACGGCCTGAAATCCACCGCTCTTCGCTATTTTAATGCCAGCGGAGCTGACGACAGCGGCGAGATCGGAGAATCGCACGATCCCGAATCGCATTTAATTCCTATCGTATTACAAGCGGCAGCGAGCAAACGTCCCAGCATTAAAATGTTCGGAGACGATTATCCCACCCCCGACGGAACCTGCGTACGCGATTATGTGCACGTAAACGATTTGGCTCGCGCACATATTCTGGCATTGGAAAAGATGTTTAAGGATAACACCAGTGAACGCTTTAATCTTGGCAGCGGAAACGGATACAGTGTGGCAGAGCTTGTAAAAGAAGCCAAACGCATTACAGGAATTGATTTTAAAGTAGAAGTAGCCCCGCGCCGGGCGGGAGATCCCGCCGTGTTGGTCGCCGACAGTACCAAAGCTCAAACCGTATTGGGTTGGAAACCTGAATATAGCCTGACTCAAATCATCGAAACGGCATGGAAATGGGAACAAAACCGCAAGTACTGAGAGAAATTATGAACATCAATTTACTGATTGACCAATTGGTCGCTTATGCTATAAATGAAAAACTGCTTTCTGCTCGAGATAGAAATTGGGCCATCAACCAGTTGCTTTCTATCTTGCAGCTAGATGAATATACTCCCTCCGGATTTAAAGGAAAAACTCCTTCCTATCCGTGCGAAATTTTAAAACAAATTTGTGATTACGCCGCCAACCGAGGGCTCATCTCTCCTGACACGGTAACCATGCGCGATTTATTTGACACGCGTCTAATGGGTGTATTTGCGGGGCAGCCTTCCTACGTAACGGAAGATTTTTTCCGCTTACATAAAAAATCTCCAAAAGCAGCCACCGATAAATTTTATCATGATGCTCGCGCACTTGATTATATTCGAACGGAACGCGTGGCTAAAAATTTGGCTTGGAAAGCCCGCACGATTTACGGAAATTTGGATATCACCATTAATATGTCCAAGCCGGAAAAAGACCCTAAGGATATTGCAGCAGCCTTAAAAATGAAAACTTCCGCTTATCCTTCTTGTTTACTCTGTAAAGAAAACGAGGGATATGCCGGACGAATCAATCATCCGGCTCGCCAAAATCTTCGTTTAGTACCCATTGATTTATTAAAAGACGGACAACCGTGGTATTTACAATACTCTCCGTATGTATATTACAACGAACACTGCATCTTACTTTCCGGCAAACACGAACCGATGAAATTAACGCGTAAAAGTTTTGAAAGGCTTTTACACTTTGTAGATTTATTCCCACATTATTTTATAGGCTCTAATGCAGACTTGCCTATCGTCGGCGGCTCCATCTTAACGCATGACCACTTCCAAGGCGGACGCTACACCTTTGCCATGGAAAAAGCCCCGGTGGAAGTTTCCTTCAAGCTATCCAAATTTCCACGCGTAAAAGCAGGCATCGTTAAGTGGCCAATGAGTGTAATTCGCTTAAACGGAAGCAAAAAAGATTTGATAGATGCCGGAGAATATATCCTTAAAAAATGGCGTACATACAGTGACCCGAAAGCAGATATTTTGGCAAAAACTCAAAACACACCACACAATACGGTTACGCCTATTGCCCGTCGACGAGGAAAAACTTTTGAGTTGGACTTAGTCCTGCGCAACAATCGTACCACCGAAAAACTACCCATGGGTATTTTTCACCCCCATCCGAAAGTGCACCACATCAAAAAGGAAAATATAGGACTTATCGAAGTGATGGGACTTGCCGTATTGCCGGCTCGCTTGGCACAAGAATTAAAAGGATTGGAAGGATACTTAATTAAAAAAGATATCTCGGGAATCCGTAAAAATAAAACACTTCATAAACATGCGGATTGGGCAGAAGAATTGTTGGCTAAACACTCTTTCACACGAACCAATGCCTCCGCTATTTTGCAAGCAGAAGTGGGCGAAGTATTTGCCAAAGTGTTGGAATATGCCGGCGTTTACAAACGTACGCCCGAAGGAACAGAAGCCTTTAAGCGTTTTATCAAGAAACTATAACACGCTAAAACAAAAAACCGGAAGATTTTACTCTTCCGGTTTTTTGTTCGTATTTTTATTTTTTTAGAATCTCTTTCACTCCTTCCGCCACATTTCGGCCGCTGGGTTGTTGGTAAGCATACAGGCCAAATTCCGGCAAGACGGAGAACAGGTGGTCAAATATATCGCTTTGGAGTCTTTCATAATCTAACCATACGGTCGTGTTCAAAAAGCAATACACTTCGAGCGGTAAGCCTTGGGGGTCTTGCTTTAATTGACGAACCATTAAGGTAAAATTCGGGTTATTCGACACCACATACGGGCGGGAAGCCAAGTATAGCTCCGCATACTTGCGAAAGGTGCCCACATTGGTCAAATGACGACCGTTTAAAATATTTTCTTTCACATTTCTTTCGGCATTAAAAGCTTTTATTTCCGTTTCTTTCTCGGCCAAATAATCTTTTAACAAATCAATTTTTTTAAGACGTTCAAAGGTTTCTTTATCCAAAAAACGCACGGTATCCACATCTAATAAAATACTGCGCTGAATACGGCGAGCTTTGGCTTCATACATACCACTCCAGTTTTTAAAAGGTTTGCTGATTAAATCATACGTAGGCACGCTGACGATGGTTTTATCGAAGTTTTGCACACGCACACAAGTAAGGGAAATATCCACAATATCTCCGTCTGCACCGGCAGAATCTACGGTAATCCAGTCCCCTATTTTAATTAACTTGTTCGTCGTTAATTGAATACTGGCGGCAAAACCTAAAATAGGATCTTTAAAAATTAAAGAAAACACGGCTGCCAAGGCCGATAAACCGGTGATAATATACATCGGTTTCCGCCCCAACAAAAGCGACAGCACAAAAAGCCCAGCCCCTAAAAACAGCACAATTTTAAGAGCCTGCACCAGTCCTTTCAGAGGAATACTGGGGTTTCGCCCATAGAGGTGGTTTATCGTATTTAAAAAAGTATTCAATAACCAAGAAAAACTGAGAATAACAAACAGCCCTGTCAGTTTTCCCATAAAATTGGCAAACCAAGTGATATTTTCACTGATAAAAACACTATGCCAATTAATAGCCGCCACCGCTGCAGCCACCACGCCAACGGCTGTAAAAAATTTATGTTCCAAAAATGCTTCGGCCCACTTTTCGGCATGCAGTTTAGAGATAAGTTTCGGAAACACCCGATTGCTTATCCAAGTAGCCACCTTGGCACAAAAAACAAGTAGTAAGAAGAAAACCAGCGCAGATAAAATCTGTGCCACCAACACATTATATGAATCCGGAATTCCGGGCAAGCGTTCAATATAGGGCAAAATAAATTGCATAAACAAACCTCTTTTCAGCAAAAAGTTACTATAATAAGTGTATGAAAAAAACTTGTTTGGCCGCAATCTTAATTTTTTGCTTCACAGGATGCTATACTCCTTTAAACAATTCCGGCGTGGCAACGACCAAATCCTGGCTGGAAGTGTACGGCAAAAAAACGGATTTTGACGGCAAACAATATGACTCCTGCTACCAATTTAATTTACATTTTTGGCCACAAGAAGCCGTTGAGCAACTCGATTTACAAGAAACTTGCATTTCGTCTTGTTGTTGGCGAAGCGACAAAGAAGAAGTGGTCCTCGATTTTAATAAAAACTTTAACGAAAACTTGGCCTACTATGGTCGTGCGCGTAAATACTCTCCCGAAAAAATAACCTTAAAGGTTTCTCACTCAAATTTAGTTAATACCACCAAAGTTTCGGTTTCTCCGCGCGGTAGCATTTCTTCTAAGGGGTTAGTGAAATTAACCTACCAAGAAGTAGAAAATCCTACTCGATTAGCCCAAATAGAAGAAGATGCCCGCCGTTTACAGGCGCGGAGGAATGCTTATCTGATTGAAGTGGAGCAAAACCAAGCGGCTGATACGATTGTCGAAGAGAAACCGACTTCCGTCAAAAAGAAAAAAACGAAACGAAGAGTCACCCAAAAAGCCCAAACAACTTCCCCCTCTCCTGCGGAACTGGCTAAAGCTTTGGTACACCGTCAGGCAGAGGCAAAGATAGATTCTTTCTTCTATCAAATGGATAAAAACTACAAAAAACAAGGAGCTCTTTTTTTGTTGAGCGATCGGATTTTATATTCTCATAAAACAGAAACGGAAGGAATATGGAGCGTCTCTTGCCAAGCGCGAGCACGTACAGGCCTAACGACAGAAACCTTAAAAGCCTCCACCTTTGCTTGCGGCAAATGGATTGTAGATTTAAATCAAAATACGGTTACCCCCGAAGACAAACGTGCCCAAATGATTTGGGAAGAATAAAAAACTTTAATTTTAAAAAACCCCGCGAATTTTTTTCGCGGGGCTTTTTAGTAATGCTAATTGTTTGTTGTCGGCGATGTAAGGTTGCTTTCGCTTAAGGGTATGCTTTCGGTTTCCGCAGACACGGAATTTCCTGCGACAGGTAGCGTTTCTTCAGCCGAGTCCTTGCTCTTAAAGAGCCCCAAAAAACCGCTTATGCCCTTTTTAACGGAGCGCGAGGCGAAGTTGTTGGTTACGCTTTGGGTAATCAAAGAAGATACCGAGCCCACCAAACTCATGCTTCCCTTCGGCTCGGACACCGTTCCCCCAATTTTAAGTGTCAGCGGCATCATACCGTCCGCCTCGTGTTTACCGGGAGCAGCATGTACAGTCATATCGACTTCTTCAGTTTTGAAGTTGGTAGTTCCCGATAAATTAAAAGACATCATGTCCGATACGAATTGCCCTTCCTTCACGTTGGCTATACCGTCCTTAAATTCTACTGCCGTATCAAATTTATCATACACCATATGCCCATTCATTTTTTGTTGAGTTCGGGGTACTTTGATGTTTACGGGTTCTCCGTTTTCTCCCACTACGGTTTGAACAATCATTTCCGTATCGTCCAGTGTGTCTTGGTGTCCGTCTACCGCGTCCACCACCCCGCTGCCGATACCGCCCAACACCGCAAACACATTTAAGGAGTTAAATACTTTTCCCACAATGTTTAAGGACAAGAATAATACTTTGGTAACGGGCGAAGAATTTGTCAGGCGGTACAAGTCCGTTATTTTACCGTTACCCATGCGAAGGCTCAAATCGCCTTGGGCGGTTTTTAAGTCGGGCTTAATACCGCTTAAATCGGCCAAGAACACGATATCCGTTCCGTACAGGTAAGGAGCATCTAACGAATCAATCCGAACGTCTGCTTTAATATTGGCAGCAGGGAAAGGCCATTCTTTCGGTTCACGTTCTTTTAAAGCAACCTGTTCCACAAATTCCGGCTCGGGTTGATTGACTTGAGCTTCTTCCAAAGGAGGCAGGGCCACCCGTTTGGCAAAGACGTTAAGAGCTAAGTCTAAGAGTTCTTCCGTTTGGGTAGCTTTGGTTTTTACCTCAAAGTTCTCCTCATTCATTTTGCCTTTTATTTCGGCCGACAAAACACCCGTTTTAAAATGATTATGTATATCTGCGGTGACGCTGCCGCCTATATCGGAAAGTTCGCCCGCACGCGGGAGAAACACCCCCAGTTTTTTGATTCCAACTTCGGCCGATAAACTTTCGTTATCTGCTTTTGCCTTTAACTGCACCGTACCAGTCGGCTTATATTCTTTTTGATAAGAGGGCAACATGGTTGCTGCTTTTTTAAGGGCAACTTCCACTTCGCCTTTTGCTTGATAGGTTAACAGTTCGCCATAAGATACAATAGCAGAGCCGTCTGCTTCCACCCCGGGCAACTCCAGCGAAACGGCAGAGACTTCCGCACGGTTTTGGCTAGGATAAGCCTTGCCTTTGGCGGAAAATTGCACTTCGGAAATTTCAAACTCAGGCACATTACTTACAAACCCTTGTAAAAGTGAGGAGGAAAGATTTTTGAGCACCACGGAAATTTTCCCGTCGGGTTCTTGAAAATTCTTCACCTTTGCCGACGCTCGTACGGAAGCATCTTGAAGCGAAACGGATAATTTTTTCAGTTCTGCCGTGGCTTTTGCCAAGTTTAGTTCCGCCAAGTTAATTTGCGCTTCTGCCTGTAACGGAGCGGAAAGCGTTTGCTCGTTTTTGGTATACGAAAGTTGCGCAGTTAAACGGAGGAAAAAATCATGATCAAACCCGAAATTTTCCAAGTCGAATTTTACTTTTTCCAACGACACTTTTTGCAAACTCGACTCATCTTCAAAATAGAAGTTTACATCCTTTAAAGAAAGCTCCGTAAGTGTTATATTCGGTGCGGAAAGAGAGGTTTCTTCTTCCGGTTGAACAGAGGTTTTTTCGGCTGATAAAGAAGCTGTACTCAAAGTACCGTCCGCCAATCGTTTTACGCGCACGGTCAGCCCGTCTACTGTTAAAGCATGTAATTTAATGTGTCCGTGAATTAAATGCGAAAGGTCAAAACGCAAAGACAGGTTTTCTAACGTTAAAAATTCCCCGTTTTCAAAACCGCCTTCTTCCGCCAAAGAAAAACCTGCCACTTTGGCCCCGCGCAAACTGGCTCCCATTTTTTCGATGCGTACGGGCCGCCCTGTAGCCGTTTGGGCTTTTTGCGTCACCCAATTACGAAACCAATCGGCGGATGTTACCCAACGCACCCCCAAATCGGCTCCGATAAGAATTAGGAGCCCTGCTAACAGAAGCCCCAATAACCATTTACCCCACTTAATCATCTTTTTGTCCCCCTGTTTTTATTTCGTTGCGGGCAGATTGGCTGGCCGCCAAACTGTATTTACACCCGCAATAGGTTTGTGCATATAAGTTTAGTTCTTTTACCAGTGCCCGCCTTAGTTCTTCCAGCCCCCCTTTGCGCCAGTTAATGGCCAGATAGGGCTTTACACCGTTTATCCAAGCTTGGCGGGCGGCATTATTTACCTGTTGTAAATCTTTATAGCGGGAAACTCCTAACACGCTGGTTAAGGCATCAAATTTATGCTTAACGGCATATTCTTGTGCTTTTTTAAGGCGCATATAAAAGCAAGCGGAACAACGCCTGCCACGCTCGGGTTCGTTTTCCAACCCTTTAACAGCTTCGTCCCATACTTCGGGTTCATAGGGAAGTTCAGCAAATTTCAGCCCGAATTGTTCGCAAACGCGTTGTTGTTCGTCGCGTCGTTTTTCGTATTCTGCCGAAGGGTAGATGTTGGGGTTATAAAACAAAACGGTTACATCTTCGCCGTCGTCCGATAGTTTTTTAATGGCGGCGCAGGAGCAGGGAGCACAGCAAGAAAGCACCAGTATTTTCCGTTTCGTCATATATATATTTTACAAAATACACTCCCCCTGCCGAGTGGTAAAATTGGGTTAGACAAAAAAACCCCGCCTGTTTGGCGGGGTTTTGTAATCGGGTTAACGATTAGAATTTGATCAACATGCCGAGTTGGCCTTTGGTGTTGTCTTCTTTGGCAGCGTGAGCATCAGCATATTTGGCATAACCGACGCCGGCAAACAATTCCACATATTCGTTGTGGGCATATTTGGCGGTCAAGTCAGCTTCCAAGGTGGCAGAGTGATGGGCATAGCGGTCTTGGAAGGTAAAGCCGTCCAAGGCGAAGGTCCATTTGCCGGTGGCATAATCCACACCTACGTTGAACAAGCGCAAGCCGTCCGCATTGTACAACACATCATGAGCATCTCCTACGAGGAGGCCGGGGGTGTAGTTACCATGACCCAAGAAACCATTGGTATATACAAAGGCAAAGCGCGGGGTGACGGCTTCCAAGTTAAGGGCCGCATCTACTTTTACCAAGTAGCCGGTGTCTTTGTGTTCTTTTACCAAGCGTTCACCGCTGAAGTTGCGGGCATATTCCGCAGCCAAGGTGACGGCTTCGGGAGCGAAGGTAAGTTTGGTACCGTAGAAACCGGAATCTTTATCCGTTACGGCTACACCGTTTCTATCAGTATAAGTATAGTTTCTAAGGTCATAACCGTACACTTGCCATTTCAAGGCATCGGTTAAGTTAAGTTTCAAGTCAGCTCCATAGATAGCGGCACCCGTTTCTGTTTCAGGAGTAAGAGCATCATCGATTTCCAAGGTTCTACCGGCAATCATGGTGAAGGTTTTGAAATCGTCGGAATAGGCGACTTTCACAGCGTCCAACGCGCTCCAGCCGTTGTGTTCGGCGTTGTAGTGGTTGGGGCCGAAATACATAACAGCACTGTCTTCATCGCCGTAGAATTGGCGGCCGACCGTGGCTTCCAAGCAGCAGAACAGGTTGGAAAGCACCACATTGGCTTCCACTAATTCTACCTTGTCCCAATAGTTTTGTACATTGGAACCGGTTTCACCGTTGGTAGAGGAACCCCAAATGTTGGTGTAGCCGAAGAGCAAGTTAGCTCTTACATCTTCTACCAAATCGAAGGAGGCACCCGCCAATACACGCAAGTTGGTGCCGGAATTGTAATAACCAGAACTATTGTGGTCCACATCAGAGGCAATCGTTTGAATTTCGCCTTTGAGGTCTACATTCTTAAGTACATCAGCGCTTGCCGGGAAGGCCACAGCCAAGGCCAAAAGCAAGCCAAGCAGTTTCTTCATGAGTACTCCTCCTGTATGTTTTTTTACTACCCTACCCCTCTATTAAAACCCATTGTCAAACCTTTTGCAAGTTTTTTTTAAAAACATACTTGACAGGTAAAAAAAGAAGTTGTATCCTATTTTCCCCACCAAAAAAATTGGCTTTTGTTTTTATGATTTTTTGGGTTTTTATCGACGAGAGATAAAATTAGTTTAACCTAACAAAAAAACCGCCCGCGCAAAAAACGCGAGCGGATTTTTATAAATAATTTTTAAGCCCACAAAGAAAGTTTGGTCACTTTGTCGGAGCGTCTTACTTTGGGTTCGCCTACGAGTTCTTGGATATAGGCCTCGCAAACATAAATTTTGGTACCGGGGAGTAAGTGCCCGCCTACGGTATTGAAATCAGAATCGGCCAACACCACGTGCGCATGCACCATGGGGCGGTTGTCCTGAATACTAATGTTACCCATAAGACTTAAGAGTTCCATTTCTTCGTTAATTACTTTCTTTTCGTATTTCTTTTTGGCTTGGTCGTAATAACCGACGGTAGCATTCACTACGGAACCCACCACGTTCACCACACCGCATTTCACTTGGTTATCGTGGCAAAAATCCGCGAGAGATTCCAACAAGTCCTTCCCCTTGGGAAGTCTGAAGATATAGGTTCGTCCGGTTAAGTAAGGTTTTTCTTCTGCCATTTTTTTCTCCTCTCAAACGCTTACAGCCACGAAGCGTTTGTTTTCAAATCTTGCGCATAGGCGCATATCGCCGCAAACAGGGATTCTGCATTGAGTCCTGCTTCGTCATATACTTTGGGTGCCGCCGCGCTGCCCAAGTATTGCCCGCCCTTGTGAGGGTACAGCGAGTGCTTACGCCCCGTATGGCTTAACAGCCAACCTTCGAGCGTAGGCAATGTAAAATCGGTAATACCCATGGCTTGGTGCCGTTGGGCAAGCGGGAAGATTTTTTCCTGTTCGGTTTCCGGTAACAGATCAAAAAGTTCCCTACTGGTTACATAAAGTACGTTTACATCGGGGCCTTTTTCGTTAAGTAACGGCAGTACTTTTTCCGCCACGATGCGCCCCACACCGGCGCCTTGTACCACTACCGTTCCGGCAGAAGTACCCTTAGCTCTGCGCATATAATACACACCGTTTACTGCCTCTTGCGCCGAAGCCATGCCGAGGGAGTTCCTATCCAAAAACTTACCCGAAGGGCGAATGACAAACGGGGCAAACACAGCCGGTTTTAACGAAAGCGATTTTACAACAAGCGGCCAAATTTCGTCCACTTCCAAGGGAGTCGCCGTAATGCTGGCACCTTTGGGGAAGTTGTCCTGTACCAGTTGCAACGATTGCGGATCCGCATGGGTAGGGCCGTCTTCCCCTGTGGGCAAACTGGCGTGCCCGTTAAAAATAATAAATGTATTCGGGTTTAACCCAGCTTCGCGCGCAGCTTGCACACTGATAGCATGCAAACGAGCAGCTACGTGTTCAAAAGCTAAGAAAGCCCCATAAGAACAAGCCACTCCTATGTGTTTACCATAAGCACTAATACCGGAGCAAACAGCCGCCATTCCGTCTTCACAAATACCGCCGGTGGATACACGGCGGGAAAACGGATTGGAAACCGTGTTGAAATCCCCCGCAGGAAAATCCTTCGCTAACGCACCGCCACCGGCCGAAGCATACAAATCGGCAGAGGCAACGAAAAGCGTTCCGTTCGTTTGCTTGTTTAAATAGGCAAGCACATTACCCAAAACACCGCGAGTGGTATAGGATTTATCCGTTTCAAAAACAAACTCTGCCGGCACATTTTCAGGCGAGAATTTAGTATATAGGTCTTGAGCGTTTCCTAATCCTTCTCGTATAGTGCGTTTTTGGGAATTTAATTTTTCGGCACGATCCGTCAAACAGGCCGCCGCAAACTGCGCCAAAGACTTTTCTTCTTCCAATGCACGGCGAACAGTGAGTAAACTTTCCCAATAAAACTTTTCTATATTTTCGTCGGTCTTATCGCCTTCGAAACGCGGGAAGGAAACACCAAAGGTTTTTTCAAAATCGCCCAAAGCTTCATAAAAACCGTCCGAACAGAACTTGTGGCCCGCTCCGTGAGAGGCCTTGCCTTCCATGCCGTACTTCCACCCTTTTACGGTTCGGTACACAATAGCCGTCGGTTGGTGGTTGGTAAGTTCATCCGCCAATTTTTGTGCGGCGTAAATTTGATTTAAGTCGTGCCCATCGGCTACGCGAATTACGTTGAAATCATGGATATAGAAAAACTCCATAGGGTTCCATTGTACATAATCCCCTGGGTTTTCTCCGTCTGCGGTAACGCGTTCACTTTCAATAGAGGCTTCATTCCAATCAATGTGGAATACGGCATTTTTCAGTTGTGCCGTAGCTGCGGTGGCGGCTGCTTCGCTTACGCGTCCGGCCGTCATTCCCCCTTCACCTTCCAAAATGTGAACATGAGGACAATTTTCTCCGTACGCATCCGCTGCTGCAACGGCTACCCCGACCGACGAACCTACACCTACCCCGCTGGCCCCCGTAGTAACGGGAACAAAGGGAGTGCATGGTTCGGGGTGACCGCCTAAGGGCTTAGCATTCAAGCTTTTAAATAAAGGGGTTTTTTGGGCTTTATTGTGACGGAATCCCACCAAATCTTCTAAGCGAATTTGTTGTTTTTCATCAGCCGGCAATAAAGAAGGATTAGCAATACGAGCCAGCTCGTTACGAAGAGCCCACATGGCATATAAGCCTAGCGCCTTATGCCCCGCGGCGTACGAAATAATATCAGCATCCGTACGATGCGGTGCGCTAAAATCATAGGCCATTTTCTTATATAAAAGATGTTCTACGATTCTCCCGCTGGAAATACTTCCCCCCGGATGGCCGGAAGTAGGGACATAGTTGTATAAGAGGGCTACAAGCGTGCGGTAAACTAAATCCAATTTTTCGAGATGCTTAACAGTCGTTTCATCCAACCGATAAGCCGGCTGTTGCACATAATCGGCAACATCCAAATATACGGCTCTTTTTTTACCCATCTCAAATGGTTTATTCATAAAAGGTTCCGCCTTGTTAAACGGCTTAATCCAACCCATTTTGTGCTACATATAAAGCTAGCGCAAAAGTATTTTCGATATCCTGTTTGCTAACAATTTCTACGTTCGAGTGAATGTTACGCGTGGGAATAGAAAACCCACAGGTAGCAATCCCGTTTTTAGACAGGTGCACCGCTCCCGCATCATTTCCGCCGCGAGGCGCAATGCGAATTTGTCTACGAATACTATTTTCATCACAAATTTCTTTTAAAGCATCCAACAACCATACGGGTGTAATACTCCGCGCATCTAAAGCGGTTAAACCTACCCCTCCCCCTAAAGATGTAATATAGTCTTGCGGAGCACAACCGGGAATATCCGCTGCACCGGTAGTGTCCAAACACAGAGCTAAATCAGCATCAATCCCGTATGTGGCAGTAGTAGCGCCTCGAAGGCCTACTTCTTCTTGCGAAGAAAAGACGGCATACACGTTGTAGACGGGGTTTTTTAAAGCACGAAATACCTCCGCCAATACAAATACGCCGGCGCGGTTATCCATGGCTTTGGCAGAAATTTTATCTTCTCCAAATTCCACGTAAGGGCGATCCAATACGGCTGTATCACCGGGTTCCACTTGTTTTTTGGCTTCTTCGGCGGAAAAGCCCAAATCAATAAAAAGTTCTTTTACCCCTACCGCTTTACCGCGTTCGGCTTCGGTAGTGATGTGGGCCGGCTTGGTACCGATAATACCCACAAGTTCCCCTTTACGCGTTTGCACTCGTACGCGCTGGGCAAGCAGAGTGCGAGGGTCAATGCCGCCTACAGTAGTGAAACGCAGGAAACCGCGGTCGTCCACATGAGTAATCATCAGGCCGACTTCGTCCGTATGGGCACAAAGTAGCAGGTTTTGGTTACCCGTACCCTTTTTATAGGCGATAAGGTTTCCCATTACATCAGTAGAAAGTTCGTCTGCGTAAGGTTTTAACAACTCATTTAAATAAGAGCGAACAGCTTGTTCGCGGCCGGAAACTCCGGGAAGTTCGGTTAAGGTTTTAAGAATAGAGAAATCTAATTTTTTGTTCATTTTTTCATCACTTTTTGACAATTATGGTATCTACATTATACTCACAACCCCCATTTTTTGCAAGTTTTTATATAGAGAGGAAAGGTTTTTTTCGGTATCTGCGTTTACAGGTAGGAAAAAAATTGTAAAATATACAGGAAGAAGTTTTATTTTTTAGGAGGAGTCTCTCATGACCGTTTCTTACAAAGAACTCGGTTTGGTAAACACCAAACAAATGTTCAAAGATGCCATGGAAGGCGGCTATGCCATTCCGGCTTATAACTTCAACAACATGGAACAATTGCAAGCGATCGTAACCGCTTGTGTACAAACCGGCTCTCCGGTAATCTTGCAAGTTTCTTCCGGTGCCCGCAAATATGCCAACGCCACGCTTTTACGCTGGATGGCCCGCGGTGCCGTGGAAATGATGAAAGAACTCGGCAATCCCGTACCCTTGGCCTTGCACTTGGATCACGGCGATACCTTTGAACTCTGCAAAGATTGCATTGACAATGGTTTCTCCTCTGTAATGATTGACGGCTCCCACTTGCCGTACGAAGAAAACGTTGCTTTGACCAAAAAAGTAGTGGAATATGCCCACGCCCACGATGTAACCGTAGAAGGCGAACTCGGCGTTTTGGCCGGTATTGAAGACGATGTCTGCGCCGACCACCACACTTATACCGACCCTGCCCAAGTAGAAGACTTCGTAACCCGCACCGGTGTAGATTCTTTGGCTATTTCCATCGGTACTTCTCACGGTGCTTACAAATTCAAAGTGAAACCCGGTGAATCTTTGCCCGAACTTCGCTTTGACATTTTGGAAGACATCTCCAAACGCTTGCCCGGTTTCCCGATTGTGCTTCACGGTTCTTCTTCCGTACCGCAATGGGCCGTTAAAGAAATCAAGGAATCCGGTGGCAAATTGGAAGATACGGCCGCCACTCCGGAAGAACAACTCCGCAAACCCGCCGGTATGTCCGTTTGCAAAATCAATGTGGACTCTGACGGCCGCCTCGTGATGACCGCCACCATCCGCAAAGTATTCGCCACCAAACCGGCCGAATTCGACCCCCGCAAATACTTGGGTCCGGCCCGCGAAGCGCTTATCAAAATGTATGCCGAGAAGAACGAAAATGTGTTCGGTTCCGCCGGCCGCGTGAAATAAGCAAAAACTTTATAGTAAACAAAAAACCCCCGACAAGTCGGGGGTTTTTTATTTAGCGGATAAATACGAAAAGTTATTCAAACAAGTTAATCAGCTGTACATATCTTTTGAACGTTTTGGACATTACCTGCTCGCAGAAATTTTTGCAGTTGTATTCGGTGCAGTTTCGGTTATACAGATATTCGGCACAAAAAGTTTTGCCTTTTAAATCCGTCACGGCGCTTTGCCAACCGTTCCCCAAATAATTATAGTGCACAAAACCAGCACATTTGTATTTACCGTCTATAAAGTGGGCAGATATAAAATTGTGTTGCAGGTTTCCGGACGCATTATAAATAACTAATTCAAAATCTTTCCCTCTTTTAACGAACGTTGGCAATAAGTTTGAATCACAGGTAGAAGCAGAACCCGGAAGAGTTGTCAGGTTAGAGTCAAAAGTTAATGAATTAAATGAGGAAGGCCAGCGACCGGTAGCCATGTAATAAGTTTCGCTTGCCTTAACGGCACTGGACAGCAAACTTTGCAGCTGAGCGGAACACGCTTCTGCCACGGTTTTTTCGTACGCAGGCATCGCCATAGACACCAAAACACCGATGATGAGTACCACCACCAATATCTCTACAAGCGTAAACCCTGCTTTCTGATTCATAAAAAATACCAGCGCATAAACATGATATTTTTAGTGTATCAAATAACACAGGGGTGCTAAAACAAATATCTCCCGCCAAACAGCGGGAGATTCGTCTAGCAGTGCCTTTATTTTGTTAAGGCATTTGTAATGTTTCGGCGGGTTGCTTCTCCTTGAAGACCCTTCATTTTAATACGATGTGCCGTATTTACAGTCTTTTTAAGTTGCTCCGGCGAAGCATTTAAGGATTTCTCTATTGTTTGAAACATTCCCGTAATGCCGGCCATTTCCTCCGCCGCCTGAGATAAAGCCTCGCTGAGGGAGTCATCTTCCACATTTAAAGTATTTAAGATATCTTCGTTATAACGAATAGCCGCGCCCAAAAGAACCCCCAAACGTCGATCCTTCGGATAGTTCTGATAGACAAGCACCGTGCTTGAAACCAACTGGGCATCTTCGTTTTGAGAAGACAGAAAAAACGCCAAACTCATATCCTCTCCACCCGCGTCGTTTACTTTTTCGCGAAGTATTTCCAGTTTTTCGGGCATGGCTTTACGCATCACCCCAAAAGGTGAAGGTTCGGCATCGGCCGATTGACTCCGCACAAACAGAAAAACCAACAACAGCAATATTACTACCCACATATATTTAGTTACGTATTTTTTCATACTATTCCCCCCTTATACTAAAAGCATAGAGAAGAAAAAGAAGTTTTCCTGCTATTTTTTTGGATTAGTTGCATAAAAAAACCGCCCTCTTGGGCGGTTTTTTCAGGCGGTTTTTTATTATTCAATATAGGCGTTTCCTTTAAATAGAAACTTTTTATCTGCGGTACTCATCAAATTATCGACCCACGAACGAGTCACATTCTCAGGAGCACATTCTCGATGAACATAAATACTCTCTGTTTTTTCCTTGTTGGAATACTTTACAGGCTTTTTTCCTGCCCCTAACAAACGTTTGCCACAAATGGGGCAGATATTGGGAACCTTGGGAGCAGCTTGGTATGCGGCGGAAGCAAGCTGACGACGCATTTCCTCCCTTGCAATGGCTTCTTGGGTGCGCTGTTCTTCTTCCGCTTTGGCCACAGCGCGTTTTTGAGCGGCCTCGGCTTGAGAATTCTTATACTGCGCCAATTTTGCTTTTACATCTGCCACTTTTCCCTCCAAGGGAGAAGAAGGAACCGGTTCCTTATTTTTTTTGCGTCTAGCATTTTTTGCTTCAATAGCCGTTTTTGTGGTGACCCAAGCAAAATAGGCAGTTCTTTCTTCGGGAGTAATTTCAAAAGGGATTCCATACGCATATGCAATCCGGCTATTCGGACAGAAACTAACCCAACCTTCTGTTCGACGCGCACCCATTTCTTCGGGGATTTGCACATCCATAGCGTTTAACAAACCATCAATATCATCGCACTGGATAGATGGTTTTCCGTTCATGATAGCGTTCGTTTCAAGAAACGGACGATATTTGGCCGTAGAATGTAAGGGGTGAAAGTTTTCTTTTCTTTCACCTTCATATAAATCCGCTAAGCCTAAAGTGTGGCCGGCTTCGTGCATGGAAATATACAAAGAAGTATGATGGCTGCCATTTTGTCCTTTTACGCTGGTATGGGGCAAGCCTAAAAACTCAGGTTGTAGATAAAAAGAATAGGCAGCACGCGTTTTTTCTCCGCGAGAATCGGGAGAATAAAAACTTCTTTCATTATACAAAGTTGCCCGAACCCGCAAATCTACTTTAGAGCGCGTTTGCGTGGAACACTCTTCCTTAGTTAAATTGTAAGTTACAAAGTCAAAAGGAGCATACGAAGGAAGCACCGATAAAACATCGCGAAACTCTCCTTGGCGTTCTTGTTTCACAATCGTATTACGCAAAGCAGAAAACCATCGTTCGTATGATGTAGAGACAACTTGTTCTGAGTCAATCTCATAGGAAAAGACATCTTTCCCTCTATATGATTTTGGTTGATTTTTATTATAATCCCAATCTTGCACATCAATACAAACATGCACAGGCTGATAAGAAAATAACTTCTTAAAAAACCCGTTATCCCGTGCTTGGTCTATATTTTCCAACAAAGCCCAAGAATGGGCAGGAACACAACAAAACAAACAAAAAGAAAATAATAAAAATTTTTTCATAATTCGTTCCTATTATGTGGTCTTTTTATATAGTATAAAAGAGTTTTTTGTCCCGTCAAGGAAACAAAAAAGCCGCCCGCTAGGGGGCGGCTTTTAATAAGTTAGTAAACTTATTTGGCTTGGCTGATGGCTACGGCTACGGCTACGGTAGCACCTACCATCGGGTTGTTACCCATACCGATAAGACCCATCATTTCCACGTGAGCAGGCACAGAGGAAGAGCCGGCGAATTGGGCATCGCCATGCATGCGGCCCATGGTGTCGGTCATACCATAAGAGGCAGGACCGGCGGCCATATTATCGGGGTGCAAGGTGCGGCCCGTACCGCCACCGGAAGCAACGGAGAAATATTTCTTACCGTTTTCGATGGCCCATTTTTTGTAGGTACCGGCTACCGGATGTTGGAAGCGGGTCGGGTTGGTGGAGTTACCGGTGATGGACACGTCCACACCTTCATGACGCATAATGGCAACGCCTTCGTTTACGTCGTCGGCACCATAGCATTTTACTTTGGCTTTATCGCCGTCGGAAAAAGCTTTTTCGCTTACGATTTTAAGTTCACCGGTGTGGTAATCGTATTCGGTTTCCACAGAGGTAAAACCATTGATGCGGGAAATAATGTAAGCCGCATCTTTACCCAAACCGTTCAAGATTACGCGCAAGGGTTCTTTGCGCACTTTATTGGCGGTGCGGGCAATACCGATAGCCCCTTCGGCAGCGGCGAAACTTTCATGGCCGGCCAAGAAGCAGAAGCATTTGGTTTCTTCGCGCAAAAGCATGGCGCCCAAGTTACCGTGGCCCAAGCCTACGGCACGTTGGTCGGCTACGGAACCGGGGATGCAAAAGCTTTGCAAACCGATACCGATTTTTTCAGCCGCTTCGGCAGCCGTTTTTACACCGGCTTTAAAAGCGATGGCAGCACCTACGGTGTAGGCCCACACAGCGTTTTCAAAAGCGATGGGTTGAATGCCTTTTACGATTTTTTCCACGTCAACGCCTTTATCTAAGCAGATTTGGCGCGCTTCTTCGAGGTCTTTGATACCGGCTTCTTTCAAAGCGGCATTAATTTTATCAATTCTTCTTTCGTATCCTTCAAAAGTGATGCTCATATCATTTCTCTCCTAGGCTTACTCTTTGCGGGGGTCAATTTTCTTGACGGCTTCGTCAAAGCGGCCGTAGGTTTTGACGTTATCTTCAAAGGCTTTCTTAGCGTCGGTTCCTTTGCGAATGGCTTCCATCATTTTGCCCAAGTGGACAAATTTGTAACCAATAATTTCGTTGTTAGCATCTAAACCGATTTCCAACACATAACCTTCAGCCATTTCCAAATAGCGCGGGCCTTTGGATTCGGTACCGTACATGGTGCCTACTTGGCTGCGGTGACCTTTACCCAAGTCTTCCATACCGGCGCCGATCGGCAAGCCGTCTTCGGAGAAGGCGCTTTGGGTGCGGCCATAAACGATTTGCAAGAAAAGTTCGCGCATAGCGGTGTTGATAGCGTCGCAAACGAGGTCGGAATTTAAAGCTTCCAAAATGGTTTTACCGGGCAAGATTTCCGCGGCCATAGCGGCGGAGTGGGTCATGCCGGAGCAACCCAAGGTTTCCACCAAGGCTTCTTTAATTACGCCGCCTTTTACGTTGAGCGTAAGTTTGCAGGCACCTTGTTGGGGGGCACACCAGCCTACACCGTGGGTGAGACCACTGATATCGCTAATTTGTTTGGCTTTGACCCATTTACCTTCTTCAGGAATCGGGGCCGGATCGTGCTTGGCGCCTTTGCAAACGCAGCACATTTCTTTCACTTCAGGGGTGCATTTTTCGCAGCTCATGAGATCTCCTATATAAAAATAAATCTTCTCTTATATTTTACAATAATTGGAGTAAAAAATATCCATTCGGCTCTTTTATAAAAATTTTTGCATTTCTCGTTTTTCTTTCCACAGGCAGTTCTTTCGACTCCCCTCTAATTGCTATAATTTAAATATGTCCGCAACCAAGTCCCCCATTATTTTAACTGACGAATTTAAAGACGCTTTGGCCCTTTTGGAAGCCCAACCGCCGATAAAACCGCTTATTTTTATTACCGGTCGCGCCGGCACGGGTAAAACCACGTTGTTAAAATACTTCACCGAGCATACCGCCCAAAACACTGTTGTCTTGGCTACCACGGGGTTGGCGGCTATTCACGTACATGGACAGACGGTACATTCCTTTTTTAGGCTTAAACCGGGGAATTTGCTCGATAAAAGCAACCTCAAACGTTTGCCTCGCAAAACGGTAGATG
Organism: Elusimicrobiaceae bacterium; assembly: GCA_045580265.1. Classification (GTDB taxonomy): domain Bacteria; phylum Elusimicrobiota; class Elusimicrobia; order Elusimicrobiales; family Elusimicrobiaceae; genus Avelusimicrobium. The sequence goes on from JAZNNM010000006.1 coordinate 122,092, forward strand.
CCGTGGATACGATTATCATCGATGAAGCTTCCATGCTCCGTGCAGATTTGTTGGACGCTATCGACCACATTTTACAAATATCCACTCATAGCGATGAACCTTTTGGAGGGAAAAAAATTATCCTGTTTGGGGACTTATTCCAACTTCCCCCCGTTGAAGAACAGGCTTCCGGAGGCCTTTTTGATTATTTCCGCGAGATATATCCTTCCCCCTATTTTTTTGAAGCGCACGTACTCAAGCGCCTCCCCACAGAAGTTTTTGAACTCAAGCGCATCTTTCGCCAGAAACAAGATCCGGACTTTACACGTCTGCTAAATTTAATCCGAGAAGGGAAAGCCACTCAAGCGGAATTAGATGCATTGCTTAACACGCGCAAAACTTTTGATTTGCCGGAAAAATTTGAAAACTGTATTATCCTCGCCCCGACCAACCGCGAAGCCGCTTGGCGCAACTTGCGTTATTTAGCCCAACTCCCTGGTAAGGAATACGAATACCCTGCCACCGCTGATGAAAGTTTTCAACAAAAAACGACACCGGCTGAATCATACCTGAAGTTGAAAAAAGGGGCTAAAATTATGATGCTCGTAAACGACGACAACTGGGTAAACGGGGATATCGGCACCGTGCATGACTTGGGAGAAGATTTTATTAAAGTAGAATTAAAGGGTTGCATCTACAAAGTAGAGCCTCACGTATGGGAAGATGTACGTTACGAGTTCAATGCTCTTACACAAAAGTTGGAACCGCGCGTAAGAGGTTTTTTCAAACAATTCCCCCTCAAACTGGCTTGGGCCATTACCATTCACAAATCTCAAGGCCTGACTTTTGATAATATCTACTTGGACATCGGCCAAGGGGCTTTTGCCACAGGGCAAACATACGTGGCGTTGAGCCGTTGCCGAACGTTAGCAGGCGTACATTTAAAAAAGGACATCTTAGTAAAAGATGTCCTGTGTGATGCACGTGTAAAACAGTTTTTTGAATATATGCGCACAAACCGCGTGCTGTTTTAATTTATTTTTGGAACAAAGCAAGGCCCCCACAAAGGGAAAGACCCGCTCCAACAATCATGAAAATAAAATAAATGATATTACTTTCTTTTAGCCGGACATCAAGCAAGTTATCGGGGTCAATGCCCACTGTCATTTGTTTTCCCATTTTAGGTATTGAACTGGTATAGACAGAGCCTTGTACTTCATGGGTTTGGCCTTCAAACTCATAACGGACCAAAGGAGTATAGGTGCCACGGCCTTTAGGTTGATAGAGCCTTCCATTGTATGACATCACCGCAGAATTTCGTTTGTTGGGAATAGCATCAATCACAACCCCCTTAACAAGAATCGCTTTTTTAAAAAAAGCAGAGGTCTTTTTCAATCCCACAAAACCAACAGATACAAAAATCAAACCTATCAAAAGTAGGCCCATAATATCACTCCTTTTCATCAATTTAACTTTATTATATCAAAAAGATTTAGTAGGAAAATTCTCCCAATAAAAAACCCCCTGCTTGGCAGAGGGCTTTTTTGTCAAGAGAAAAGACTCTTAGCCTTGAGAAGTATCATCATCCCCAGCAGCAGCATTACCAACTTGAGAGACATCGGCAGTATATTCATCGTTACCTGTATATTCAATACAGAAGTCTTTGTTATCGGTAGCATTCGTACCGGTAGCATCACAATGAGCCGGTTCAGTAGAATCGTAAAGTTTCCACAATTTGTAGTCATATTGACCATTGCCAACGCGGACAGCTTCCACACCGGAACCGTTCGGCTTAGTAGCAGTGGTCCCTTTTAAAATGATAGCATAGCCATTTCCCGTACAAGCAGTAGCAGCTGTGGCCGAAGCAGGAGCTTGAGTCCCTTTTGTGCAGTATACGGCACCAGCAACGGCCCCTTGAGGAGCAATATCCAAAGAGGTCCATTTTTCAGTAAATCTACCCGTTTTCATTTTGTAGCGGGCTTGAGCATTTACAACGGTACCAATCATGGTGTCGGCTTCAGAAGCGCGAGCGCGTTCTACCGCTTTGAAGTAAGCGGGCATGGCCATGGCGGCCAAAATGCCGATAATGAGCACCACTACCAGCAGTTCTACCAAGGTAAAACCTTTGTTATTATTCATAATTTTTATCTCCTTTGTTTTTGTACGGCCC
>JAZNNM010000007.1:0-71649 GCA_045580265.1 Elusimicrobiaceae bacterium
ATCAAGTTCCAACATATCTTCCGGATAACCCGTTTTTTCGCTTACCATATTTACAACTTCTTTCGTAACAGTGGCTTCATCAGGCGCTTTGGCAGGAGCCGCCACCGGCGCAGGAGCGGGGACTACTACCGGGGATTCCACAACAGAGGCCGGTTGAGCAACAGGGGTTTCCACCACAGGGGCTTGCACAGGAGCAGAAGCACCCGCGTTGGAAAGTACAAAGTTGATGCAGTGGCGAATCGTCGGGTAGTCTTTAAGTTGAATACCGTCTTGTTGGGCAATACCGTAATGTTCGCGCATCGCGGCAAAAAGTTCGGCTTGTTTTACCGTATCAATACCCAAGTCAGCTTCCATGTCCAAATCAAGTTCCAACATATCTTCCGGATAACCCGTTTTTTCGCTTACCATATTTACAACTTCTTTCGTAACAGTGGCTTCATCAAGCGCTTTGACGGGAGCCGCCACCGGCGCAGGAGCGGGGACTACTACCGGAGTTTCCACCACAGGAGCGGGTTGGGCCACAGGGGCTTGCACAGGCGCAGCGGCCGGTTGAGCAACGGGGGTTTCCGTTACGGGAGCAGATTTTCCCGCGTTGGAAAGTACAAAGTTGATGCAGTGGCGAATCGTCGGATAATCTTTAAGTTGGATGCCGTCTTGTTGAGCAATACCATAATGTTCACGCAAGGAGGCAAAAAGTTCGGCTTGTTTTACCGTATCAATACCCAAGTCAGCTTCCATGTCTAAATCAATATCCAACATATCTTCCGGATAACCCGTTTTTTCACCAACCATGGTTACTACTTCTTTGGTAACCGTGGCCTCGTCAAGTGCTTTGGCGGGAACTGCCACCGGCGCAGGAGCAGAGGTTACTACCGGAGTTTCCACCACAGGAGCGGGTTGGGCCACAGGGGCTTGCACAGGCGCAGCGGCAGGTTGAGCGGTAGGAATCGCTTTTACTTTATCTACAAAGGCCTGAGAACCTTCCATCACCAAGGCCGGTTTTACACCGTGTTTATAGTTGTCTTTGATGCGAAGAGTGTTTTGTACCACTTCCAGGACAGGGGCTTGTTGGCCAGAAATTTCCTTTAACCAAGCATCATGTTTGGCGGTATCCGCGATGCGGGGTTCGCCTTCTTGCCAAGATTTTTCTAATAAAGTCATACCTAATTGAGAACCAAAACCGGCAGCTAAACGCAAAGCATATTTAAAGTTGTAATGTCCACCTTTGCTTAACGTGATACCTTCCAGTTCGGGGTCGGCCTCTTGGAAGTTGGCAATCGGCGGAACGAGGCCCGTATTCAAGCAACGTACCGCAATGGCATCTTCCAAGCCGGCCCCCATGGAGTGACCGGTAAAACCTTTAGTATTGCTGACGATAACACTGCTGACGTCCGCACCAAAAGTATGTTTCAAGGCATACGCTTCGGCACTGGCAGAACCGCCGCGAGCCGGCGTATAGGTTTCATGCGAGATGAAAACGAGTTGTTTGGCAATATCCGAGCGATTCAAACCGTATTCTTTTTCGGCCGTAGCTACCAAACGATCCATCACATGGGCCACGTGAGCCACATCTAAGCGAGTTACGTGGAAACCGCTGTTGGCGATTTCGGCAGATAACAACTTGGCAAGCGGCTTCATACCACGTTTGGCCACTTCGGCTTCGTCTTCTACGATCAAAGAGACGGCGCCCATACCCACAATCATACCGTTGCGGCGGCGATCAAACGGAAGAGCGGCTTTAGTTACGTCCGCTTCCGTAGTAGCAGCACCGGAGGCCAAGAAAGCAGTTAAAATCCATTCGGACACATTGTCGTTTGTAATATCGTCCGCGCTGATAACGATAACGCGTTTGCAGCGACCCAACTTAATCCAATCCTGCGCCACGGCAATGGCTTGAGCGGTAGAAGCACAAGCCGCGCTCATGGCAGTGGCCGGCCCGCGGGCACGAATCCATTGGCAGAAATGGGAGTGGGCAATAATAATGGTTTTTAAGATAAATTCAGAAGTGAAGGCTTCGGGTTCAACTTCTTTATCTTTGAAGTTTTCCTGATACCAAGCTTCAATTTCGGCTTTTAAGGCCGGATCGGAAATTTGAGCAATAAATTTATCGCAGAACGCGCGCACTTCTTGAGCGGTTTTATTGTTCAAAAGACCGCGCACGCGTTTGGTTAAATCGCCCATCATGCTGTTGGCTACCGGAAAAGCGGAAGTGAAGATTACACCGGTTTCATCAATCATGTCGGCAGGCAGACCCCAACGATCCGGCAAGTATCCTCCCGTAGAGGTAGGTTTATAATACAGCACTAACGGAATACCGGCATCTTTGAGTGCAAGCATACCCGCGGCAATAGCCAATTGAAAGCTGCGGTCCATGGATTTTACCCATTTGGCCGGCAAACCGAATTCTTTTTCTAAATTGAATTCGCCACCCTTAGCAGAGAGCTTAATGGCTTGGCTGGGAGAGGTCAAACGTTCAAAGCGGTGATTACCGTCTTTGGATTTGATAACAAATTCTACGTGTTTATCAATTTGTTTTTGTTGGGTAGCGGCATCTACGGGTTCAATCATGTTGCGGCCGGAAAGGATTTCATCCAACACCCCTTCACGGAAAATTTTATCCCAAGAACCGGGGCCCCCGGCAGCAATACCGCTGATGACTACATTTTTGGTAGACGCGACGGTTTTTTGAGCCGGAGCCTCTTGGCAAACACACGGAGTATCTACTTTTACGGTGCCTTCAGCTTTTTCTGTATCGGTAGCATTACCGGTTACCCAACTGACAAAAGCCGGATTGTAGGTAGAGTTGTTACCATACATATCGGTACCGGTCCAATCCAACCCGATGCCGGAAGAAATCAAATTGGCAAACAAGTCATTAAATTCCACAATACCACCTTTTTTAGGATGGTTGGAAGCCAAAACTTTGATATCTTTTTTATCAGCTAACGTATTAGAAGCCAAAGCGGAAAGAACACGTTTCGGCCCACATTCCACAAACAAACGGACACCGGAATCGTAAGTAGTTTTTAATTGCTTAATCCATTCCACAGAGTGAGAAATCTGCGTGACCATTAAATCTTTGATTTTTTCCGGATCGTTCGGATAGAATTCCGCCGTTACGTTAGTAGTAATCGGCATTTTGGGGGAATTAAATTGAAGCGTATCTAAAAACGCACGATATTTCGGCATAGCAGGTTCGATAATAGCGGAGTGGAAGGCGTGAGATACCGGAATTTGCACCGCTTGAATGCCCATATCCGTAAACATTTTAATGGCATCATCAATTGCTTTGGAAGCACCGGCAATAACGGTTTGAGTCGGGCAGTTTTTGTTGGCCACGGCTACGTAACCGTTTACGCGAGCGAGTTCCGGCTCTACTTTTTCCACCGTAGCAGCAATAGAAGCCATTTTACCATTGTCCTCTACGCGAATTTCGCTCATCACTTTACCGCGAGTACAAACAGCTTTCAAGCCATTTTCAAAATCGAAAATACCGGCAGCTACTGCAGCAGCATATTCACCCAAGCTGTGGCCCATTACCACATCCGGTTTAATACCAAAGGAAGACAACAGGCGCATCATCGCAATATCTGCCGTCAACATGGCGGGTTGAGTCATTTCGGTTCTCTTGATGGCAGCTTCACGTTCGGCAATTTGTTCTTTTGTTTCGCCGGGTTTGCTCCATAAGGTTTCCGTTAAGGTTTGACCGATAATATCCGTCAATAAACGATCGGCTTCATCAAAAGTATCTTGTACGATTTTATATTTGGTAGCCAAGTCTTTCATCATGTCCACATATTGGGAACCTTGGCCGGGGAACATAAAGCAAACTTTGGGTTTAATTTCAGAAGGAGTAAAAGGATAAATACCCTTCATGCGCAAATACAAGGATTCTTGCGTCCACACATCTTGAGAAGAAGCAGTCTTCTTAAAAAATTCAATTTTATCCTTCAACTTTTCCGGACTTTCCACATTGATGGTTACCGCAAATTTAGCGGGTTTGGCAATATGGTTTTTGTAGGAAATACTGGGAAGATAGGTGGGATCGTATTGAATGGCGACAACGGCTTTATCCAATACATTAAAAAGTTCCTGTTTCGTGTCGGCAGAAAAGGTTAGCACATCACTTTGAATTTTTTCACCGGGCACGTGAAGGGTATAATTGCTGCTCATGTTTACGTTCTCCTGTTTGGGGGTAGCGGGTACAACGGCTTGGCAAATTTTGTTTTCTTCGGTTTTCTTAAGTAAACCGTCGTTCATTTCTTCCATTGCCACGTGGAAGTTGGTTCCGCCGAAACCGAAGGCGGACACGTTAGCACGGCGCACTTTATCGGTGGCCCAATCCTGCGTTTTGGTAATCACACGGAAAGGGCAGGTGCTCCAGTCCACAATAGGGTTCGGGGTTTCGAAATTAACAGAGGGAGGCAGTACCTTATTATATAAGGCCAGCGAAGTTTTAATTAACGAAGCAATACCGGCTGCAGCTTTTGCGTGTCCGATTTGACTTTTAACACTGCCAAGCCCAATCGTTCCGGGTTTGGCATACGGCGCAAAAATTTCATTTAGTGCACCCAACTCAACAGCATCACCAACGCGGGTACCGGTACCGTGCGCTTCCACGAGGCCTACTTCAGCAGGAGTATAGTCCAATTGTTCGAAAGCTTTTTCCACGGCAATCTTTTGGCCTTTGGGGTTAGGAGCGGTGATGCCTTTTCCTTTTCCGTCGGAAGAAGCTCCCACAGCGCGAATGACGGCATAAACTCTGTCCCCATCTTTTACAGCGTCGGACAGACGTTTCAAAATAACCATACCGGCACCTTCAGCCATAACAAACCCGTTGGCACGGGCATCAAACGGATAGGAACCTGTTTCGGATAAAGCGCCGATTTTGCAGAATTTAATGTAAGCAGAAGGAGACATCATCTGGTCCACACCGCCGGCGATGGCCATATCGAAATTACCCATGCGAAGCCCGTTGACGGCTTGGTCAATGGCGGCAAGAGAAGTGGCGCAAGCGGCATCTACGGCAAAGTTGGTACCGTGCAAATCAAAAATATTAGCTACACGACCAGGGATCACGTTGGCAAGTTCCCCGGGCATGGAATCTTCGGTAATAGGAGTAAATTTTTCCCGTACGCCCGCATCGATTTCATCAATCATCTTTTGGGCATCTACCGGAGAAAGCGATTTGTAAGTTGTGGTATTTTTCAAAATTTCATATAAGAATGGGCGATTCAAACGAGTATTGGACATTTCGTTCTTCATGCCACCCATAGAGTTACCGATGATGACCGCAGTACGGTTATGGTCAAATTCTTTTTTATCGTAACCGGCATCTTCGAGAGCCATGCGAGTGGTTTCAATAGCCAGATGTTGAACCGTATCCATTTGCTTGGCAATTTGCGGAGGGATACGATATTTTAAGGAATTGAATTTAAAAGTCTCGGGAATAAATCCGCCGATTTTGGAATAAAGTTTATCTTCGGCTTTGTGATCGGGACTGTAAAATAATTTATAATCCCAATAGGATGCGGGAATTTCGGTGATACAATACTTACCTTCTTTAATGTTGCTCCAGAATTCGTCTTTCGTTAACGCTCCGGGCATAATAGCGCCAATACCAACAATGGCGATAGGTTCCAGTTTCTTATTTTTCATTTGGTCTCCTGCTGCAAAGTATCTTTTTACTTACAGCTATATAGATATATTTTATTAAATTAAGCAGGAGCAAACAAATTTTGAAAGCGTTTTTTTGCAATAAGGGTTGACAAAATTTAATTCTGTTTATCAGAATTTAGTATCACTTTATTTGCTTTTTAGGATTTCTCGTCGCAAAAGACATTTCCCGTTTTTTATTTTTTCGCAAAAATGCCCTCGTTTTTGCATTTTTATAAACCGTTTTAAGAAACGCTTTCCCATAAAAAACAAAACCGCCGCTGATTTTGCGACGGTTTTTGAAAAATTTTTAGGCTTATTTTTCTGTTTGGCTTTCAGCCACTTTCATTTTTTCCAACTCTTCAATCAAGCTAAGCAAAGTCGGCTGTAATTTTGTGATATATTCTTGTTCAAAGGTGCTGATGCGTTGTTCCATTCGGGCCAACTGTTTGGCCAAATCGCCATTGGATTTATCGTGTGCCACTTTCAGCTCTTCCAAACGATAGTGAAGCTCTTTTGTTTTTTCTTTCAAATCCGCTACGTCCATGGAAGCCCCCCCTTGCAAAGATTGCAAAATAGAGGCACGCGGTTTAAAAGCCGGAGGTTGCGCAACTGTTACCACCGTCAAATCTTCTACGGCAGGTTCAAAATCCGTTTCGTGGGCCAAGGCTGCACGGTATTTAGCCGTAAAAACAAACAACAAAATAAAACAAACGGTAAAACCGATTAATTGTAGAATGATTGTAGTTTCCATATTCTTATATTAGCATATTTTATTGGTTATTTAGTTATCTTCTTCTTTCTTGGTGCGGGTATAGGGGTCCCCGAAGGCGGACTTTATGATGTAGTAAAGGCGATGACATCCTCTTATCAAATGCCAAATTCCCCAAAATAAAAGTATCCCGAGGACAAATTTTCCCATCACAGGATGGGCTTGGTACCACTTCATAAACCAACCCAATGCCGCCAATCCGAGAAAAACTAATACTACCCCGATATAACCTACATTTTGGGCGCGATATAACACTTTCTTCTCCTACCGGCCTTAATATACCTCAAAAAGTTTTATTCCGTATAATAATTATCAAAATAACCTGTAATGTAAATAACCGGAGTCCCTTTATCGCCGGAACCGCTCGTTAAATCACAAAGGGATCCCAACAAATCAGTCAAGCGACGCGGGGTAGTACCCAAGGCTTGGCCAGCGGTATTGGATTCTACGGCTTTGCGAACATCGGCACCGGAATCAATCAAGGATTTTAGTTTTGTTTCATGCGGCATTCCGCCGAGACCTTCCGTAGCGGCAGGGCTAACAAGCGGATCGGCTAATTCCCAAATGCCGGTGGCCGGATCTTTATAAGCGCCATCTCCATAAATAAAAACTTCCGTATCTACCGCCGTTTTCTTTTTCAGAGCCGCCTGCAATCGTTCCACAAATACACGACAATCACGCGGAAAGAGTTTTACGCGATCTTCATTAGAGTAATTGGCCCCGAGCAAACCAAAATCCGGATTAAAACCGACTCCTTCTCGACGAGGTTTAGCGCAAATATCCGCCAAAGTATGCACTGTAAAACCGGCTTCTTTAAATTTCTGAGCATACACATAACGGTTATGAACCGTACATACGAGCACTTGGCCCCCTTGAGCTTTGCGTTCTCGGATAAAACTATCGATACCCCACACAAAAGAAATAGAAATTTTTTCCGGATCAATATCTTTGTAAAGTTTAGCGTAATTGGTGCCTGTAATAGGGTGGACAAAGTGGAAGTATTCGCTATCTTCGCCAAAGATTCCTTCTTTATAAGCATATGCATCTTGGCAAGAAGGGTTTCCCACTTCATCAGAAGGGAGCGTAAAAACGATGTTCACTTTTCCTTCGATTCCGCGCACAATTCCCTTAAGCATGGGCCAAAAGCGGTTACGGCTAAAAATAGGAGAAAAAATGGTTACATCCCCTTGCGGAAATAAAGATTTGGTATCAGCAGCAATATCATCAAGTGTCACAAAATTTCCTTGACTGCGAGCCACCAAAGATTCGGTTACCCCTACTACACCACGCGGTTTAAAAACAAAACCTTCTTCCTGAGAGGCCTGCCATAACGTTTCGGTAATCACGGGAACTAAATCCGTTCCTTCTTTAATAAGCGGCATGCGAATGCCACGGGAAACTACACCACTGTAACGCATAAACACTCCTAAAATGAATTAAGTATAAATACAATCTCTATTTCTTCTGGGTAACTACCACAAAACAAGCGAAAAAAACCACGCCGTACAAGGCTACCGTACAAGCGGTACGCAACAAACCGTTTACTCCGGGGCCCCAAAAATAAATAACGCTGCCCAACAATACAAAAGCAATTAAGCCCGTTAAATTCCATTTCAGTCTCATATCGTTCCTATTTAATAACAGTCCCTGTTTGGCCCGTTTGATAATGTACTATACGGATTTCCACTCCTTTTTCTTTCGCCAAGCGAACAGCATCGGGGTGAAGCACATTGGCACCATTTAAAGCCAACTTATACATTTCGTCAAAATCCAATACTTCGTATTTTTGGGCCTTGGTATCCTTATTCGGATCGGCGGAATAAACACCATCGACATCCTTTACCATTTCCACATGGTCTGCCCCTAATTGAGAAGCTAAAAATACGGCGGACACGTCCGACCCTCCACGCTTAAGCGTGGTAATTTCTTTATTTTCACCGATTCCTTGAAATCCGGCCACAATCGGCACATGCCCTTCTTGTACTTCCTTTACCAGGCGATCGCCTTTCAAGGAAAGAATATCGGCACCGGTATGTGTGCAAGTGGTAATAAGACCGATTTGAGAACCCGTCAATGAAACTGACGGTACCCCTTTAGCACGCAAGGCAATCGAAAGTAATGCCACACTTACACGTTCACCGGTAGTAACCAACATATCCAGTTCCCGTTTATCTGGATTGGGAGCAATGCTATAAGCATGGTCCAATAATACATCTGTCAGGTTTCCATTGGCGGAAGCAACCACTATCGGGATATAATTATCTTCATAACGGGACTTAATCAGTTCCGCAGCCATTAAAAGTTTTTGTTTATTGGCCAGTGTATTGCCGCCAAACTTCATAATACAAATCTGTCTCATATTTAATCCTATAACCACGGGGCTACCGCATGACCGGAAAGCATCTCCTCGTAAGATGTCCGTTTGCGCACTACGGCAAACTCCTCTCCGCAAACCATCACTTCAGGAACCAACGGGCGAAAATTGTAAATGGAAGACATAGCCGCCCCATAAGCCCCAGCACACATTATAGCAAGTAGTTCACCCGCTTGGGTAGGCTCAATAATACGTGCATGAGCAAAAACGTCTCCCGATTCGCAAATCGGGCCGACGATATCGGCAATAATAGGAGCTGTGCCATGTTTAGTAACGGGTAAAATCATATGCCAGGCATCATACAGTGCAGGACGGATTAAATCGTTCATGCCTGCATCTACAATCATAAAGTTCTTTTCCCCGTTTGTTTTGTTATAAACAACTTCCGTAACCAAAATACCGGCATTTCCAACGATAGAACGTCCCGGTTCTACAATAATATGTTTATTCAAAGTCCCCAAGGTTTCTTTTACCACATCTGCATAAGCCGCACAGGTAGGAGGGAGTTCCACATTGTAATTGATTCCCATGCCTCCGCCCAAGTCGATATTGGTAATTTTTATCCCTTCTTTTTCCAGTTCTTGCACCATGGAAGCAATTTTAGTAAATGCCAAGCGGAAAGGCTCCACATCTAAAAGTTGTGAACCGATATGCACGGCAATCCCTGCAACATGTACTCCTTCCATTTGGGAGGCACGACGATAAAGGGATAATGCCTCCTCCCAAGCAACACCAAATTTATTTTCCTTTTTGCCTGTCGTAATTTTTACATGCGTCAAAGCATCCACATCCGGATTAACCCTCAAAGCGACATTAGCCTTTTTCCCCTGTGCTAAAGCCAACTCATTAATTAACTCCAATTCAGGCTCGGATTCGGCATTAATTTGTAAAATTTCCAAACGAATCGCTTCCGACAGTTCTTCTCGCGTTTTCCCCACGCCGGAAAATACAATTTTGTTTGCCGGTATTCCCGCCTTAAGGGCCACATACATTTCACCGGCAGATACTACGTCAGCGCCGCCCCCCATACGGGCCAAAGCAGCCACTACACTTAAATTAGGATTAGCTTTTATCGAATAACAAATCGTTGCATTTTGTTCCGACAAAGCATGGCGATAGGCATCAAAGTTACGAGTTAATTTTTCGGTAGAATAACAATAGAAAGGAGTACCTACCTGCTCGGCAATTTTTTTCAAAGAAACCCCTTCTGCACACAGTTCTGCATTTTGGTAATGAAAGCACATAATATCTTCTCCTTCTGCAACAAAAAACCTCCGCTTACAATTAAGCGGAGGTGTTGCAAATTTATAAATTTTAAGAGGCTTTAATTATCCGCAAAATTGTAAGCAAAAGCGCAAGAGCATTTTTTACCCTTGTTTTGTTTGCTTACACGTTTAGCGAATAAATGATTTGCCATACATGTAGTATAACAAAACAACAAAATGAGTGCAATCTTCTTTTTATAATCTTTTTTCTTACGTGTTTGTGAAAAAAATTTGCACATACTATCCGAAAGGGGGGCTTATGACAAACAAAAAAATTATACTTTTACGACACGGCCAAAGTATTTGGAATTTGGAAAATCGTTTTACGGGATGGACGGATGTAGACCTAACCGATCTAGGAATTCAAGAAGCAAAAGAGGCCGGAAGATTATTAAAAAAGGAAGGATTTCGATTTGAACTGGCATATACTTCTTTCTTAAAAAGGGCCATTAAAACACTCAACTTTGTACTAGAGGAAATGAATTTGGATTGGGTACCCGTATACAAAAACTGGCGGCTGAATGAAAAGCATTACGGAGCGCTGCAAGGATTAAATAAACAACAAACGGCTCAAAAATACGGAGAAGAACAAGTAAAAATCTGGCGCAGAAGTTATGACGTTCGTCCCCCGGCCTTACAACTCGATGACCCACGTGCTCCTTCTCAAGACCCACGCTATTGGGGAATTGAACCCCAACATCTTCCGCTAACCGAATCGTTGAAAGACACCGTAAAGAGAATCGTTCCTTATTGGCAAACAGAAATCTTACCCAAACTAAAAACACAAGATCAGCTGCTAATAGTCGCTCACGGGAATAGCCTGCGCGGGATTCTCAAACATGTAAAACAAATTTCGGACACGGAAATTATCCATTTAAATTTACCGACTGCTATTCCTTACGTATTGGAATTTTCTCCCCAAGGGAAATTTCAGCAAGATTATTTTTTGGGAAACATGGCAGAAATTGAAAAGAAAATGAAACTGGTGGAAAAACAAGGAAAGGCCTCTTAAAAAAACCGCGGCCGGATAACCCGAACCGCGGTTTAATAATGTGAAAAAACTAATTCCAATTGGGACGAAGTTTTTTGATGGCTTTTTTAACTTCGGTTTTTAGCTTTGGGTCCACCAAATCAACAAACATTTTCCCGTCCAAATGGTCTACTTCGTGTTGAAAAGCTTTAGCCAAAAGCCCGCGAGCGCGCTTAACCTGCTCTTTTCCGTGTTCGTCCGTATATTTAATGGTTACGTCCGTAGCACGTTTCACTTCTGCCCATAAACCGGGCAAAGAAAGACAGCCTTCCTCTTCCAGTTTTTCCCCGCGTTTTTCAATGATTTCAGGATTGATAATGACATATCTTTTCAAGGGGGCTTCTTCTTCATCCGACTCCGGAATCAAGATAAGAGCCATGCGATAATCCAACCCGATTTGGTTGGCCGCCAAGCCTACTCCGCGCACCGCCAGACAAGTCTCTTCCATATCTTTTAACAATTGCGGCAAAATGGGCTCTAATGTTTTAAAGTCCACGGGTTTTAACTTTTGGCGGAGGATATCCTCTCCGTATTTAGTGATGCGTAAGATAGCCATAAGTCTATTTTATCATATTGTACGACAGGTAAAAAGTTAGCACTCATTTAACAAAGCCGCCACGGAAGCTTTGTCCGTTTGGGAGCATATCTTCTCCACAAACTGATGAGTAAATTTTTCTGCTAGGCAAGCCAAAAGTTGCAGGTGCTTTGAGAAAAAGCCGGTTTCATCGGGAGATAACAACAAAAACATCACTCTCACACTTGCACCGGTAGGAGTAATAAGAGGCTCCGGCAATACAGCCACCGCCACCGCGAAGTCCGTCAATTCTTCCAAGCGAGCATGCGGAATACCCAACCCCGTTTCCAACGTGGTACCGATTCCTTGTTCTCTTTTTAACACTTGGGCGGCAACTTCTTGCGCATTCAAGCCGGGTAAATGTTTACATGCCAAACCGGCCAAATGAGTGATCAATTCCGCTTGGGAAGGAACTGTTTTGGGTAACCATACCCGTTCCGGGGATACCAGTCCGGCAATTCCTTGTTTACACATTGTTTGTTCTGACATAAGCAATAAACAGTATGCTACCAAAAAACAATGTATATTGGCAAGACTGAAAAAACGGTTTTATTCCCTCTTTAAAAAAGATAGAATACTAATAAGATGACAGAACAAGACCTACAACTTTTGTTTCAAAAACTTTCGGACGGACGAACCCCCGATAAGCAAGATTTTAATGCCTCCAAAATGTTTTCTCTATTGGAAGACCCCTTTAGCATTTGGTGCTCCTTCCATGCCCCGCGTGAGGAAGCCGTCCACGAAACCAACCGTTACGAAAACCTAAAAATACGCACGGACCGAAGCGCTCGGGACGAATGGATTAAAAAAGAATTTCCGGGAGTGGTATTTGTAACGGGAGAAAATGAAAGTGAACGGTTTAAAAACACTTTATCTGCCATGGCAAAAGGCGAAAGTGCCATTGCCAATGCTACGTTGTGGAATTTGCCCGAAAACTGCTACGGGAATGTAAACTTATTAGTTCGCTCCAATCAGGGAAACAGTATCTTCGGATCTTATCATTATCACATTTTTCAATTTAAACGCGCCCACGATTTAAAAGAGCACTACGCCTTACAAGTGTGTTTGCTAAGCCGCATTTTGGGTCGTGTACAAAAATACACGCCCGAAAGCACACGGGTATTTTTAAAGAACAAACACAGCGATGTTTTATACCAAGACCATGGCGAACGCTTGGGCCGCGAACTGGCTTATTGGCGTGCGATTAGAGACGGCCAAGCCAAACCCGAAGCACACAAACCGCCCAAGGCCGCTGCCGCTCCGTGGCGAATTTATGCCAACAAACTCATGGCGCAAACCAAAGATTTGTTGATGCTCCCCGGGTTGAATACCGAAATGCGCCAATGCCTTAAAATTAACGGCATTCATAATACAGATGATGTAGCTCATGCCGGACTGGAAAAATTACAAGGAATTTTGGAAGATCCGCATGCAACGGATTCCTATTATAATGCCATAGCTTACTTGCACAATCAACCCGTTTTACGTGAAAAAGGGCATTTTCCTCCCCCCACCAAAAAATATAACCTTTATTTTGACTTTGAAGCCACAGAAACGTTTACAAAAGATAATGTTTCTTTTGTTTATTTAATCGGTATTTGGGATAAAGAAGAAAGCAAGTACGTCAGTTTTGTAGCCAAAACGCCGGAAGAAGAAATTAAAATTTTCGAACAGTTCTACGATTACATAAAGGATTTTGAAAACACCGCTCTGTACCATTGGACAGAATATGAAGTTAAAAAAATGAAAAACTTAGCTGGTAAAAACCCTCAAGATGCAGCTAAATTAAAAGAGCTTTGCAACATTTGTTACGATTTAAAAGTAGCCGTCAACAAAGCTTTTTATTTACCGGCACCCAGTTTTTCGCTTAAGGCCGCCGCCCCTGCTTTTGGGTTCAATTGGCGTCAAGATGATTGCGGTGCAATGGACAGCATGGTCTATTTTACCAATTGGCTTAAAACGGGAAACCAAGAACTGCTTGATAAAGTCCTTATGTATAACGAAGATGACTGTAAAGCTATGTTAGATTTAGAAGAAAAATTGAAAGCCGCCGAAGTATTGGATCTTAAAAAATGAAAAAAGAATTCGCCGTTTTGCAAGAATGCTTACAAACTGCCGCACGCATTATCCGCCGTCACTTTGGGAAAGTGGGCTTTGAACTCAAAAGCAAGGCCAATTTAGTAACGATAGCTGATTTAGCCGTACAAAAAGCGGTACTTTCTATCTTACGAAAGAATTTTCCGCAACATGATTTCCTAGCCGAAGAAGACGGTCTTAAAAACACCGGCTCCGAATATACGTGGGTGTTGGACCCTATTGACGGAACAACTAACTTTGCACACGGTTTTCCGCAATGCAGTGTTTCTTTGGCACTCTTTCACAAAAATGAGCCTATTTTGGGTGGAGTATTTAATCCTGTCAGCAATGAACTATTTTTGGCTCAAAAAGGAAAAGGGGCCACGTTAAATGGGAAAAAAATTCATGTTTCCAAAACAAAAAAATTGGGAGATTCTCTTCTTATTACCGGTTTTCCATACAATCGTTTTGAACGCATGGAAGAACTTATTACCCGCTTTTCTTTATTCTTAAATGCTTCGCATGATGTACGAAGATTGGGTTCGGCTGCACTCGATTTATGTTGGGTTGCCGCCGGACGTGCTGACGGTTATTGGGAAGATAACTTAAACCCGTGGGATGTATCTGCAGGGACGCTCATTTTGCAAGAAGCCGGTGGAAAAGTAACCGGATACGACGGGAAAAAATTTAAAAAAATAAAAGATTATGGGTCTAAGATGTTGGCCAGTAACGGAAAGATTCATAACCAAATGCTAGGCGTCGTTCGCCAAAGCATTAAATAAACTGTTCTTTAGAAAAATTTTTCAAACGGATTTTTCTCTTATCGAGGGGAAATCCGTTTTTTCAGGCCTTCTTTCGCAAGGTTTGATATAATAAAGAAAAGACGTAAATGTCATGACGAAAAAAGGGGTTTGCATGGCTATTAACGTAGTAAAACAGTACAGTGTATTCTTAATTAACGAACCGGGCGCACTTAAAAATTTTGCAGAGCTGTTTGTGCGCGAGAATGTGGATATTATTGCTATTTCGCAAGATGTCCGTTATGATGCAGCGGTAGTTCGGTTGGCTGTCAGTTACAACGAAGAAATCAGCCACGCTCTTACCAAGGCGGGATTTACCAGCGTAAAAACAGATGCTATCTGTGTTGATGCACCTAACCGTGTGGGTTTGGCCCGGGATATCGGGGCTACTTTGTTCGCACAAGGAATTAACATTACTACTATCTATGGAAGTGCCGGACCGGGTAATACCAGCCGGTGGATTGTGGTAGTAAGCGATATTACCAAAGCCCTTAATGCATTAGAAGCCAGCGGCCTTTTTAATTAGAATACAAAAACTCCTCGGGAAATCCGAGGAGTTTTTTATGAAAAACTTTATTAGTCGAAACAGCTTACTTCACTTTCTTTTTGGCTTCTTTGAGTTGTTTTTTCCATGCTTTTTTGGCAGCTTTGTGTTTCTTTTCCGCCGCTCCGGATAATAAATCTTCTACTCGCAAAGCCTTTACTTCGTCTAAGTTAGCCTCTTGCTCCTGTACTTTAGCTTCCCAATTATTCAGATTCTGCCTCTCAGCCGCGATGCGTTCCTTCATATAATTTAAACCATTATCCACCGCCACCGAAACCAACGCCGTCAATTGAGCTTTAATAGCTATTTTCTCTTCGGCAGAAGCTTTACGATAAGCTTTCACTAATTTTTTAATTTGTTTTCGGCGTTCTTTGGCTTGTTTCTTTTGTTCTGCCGGTGAAAGAGGCTGTGTGTCAGATACAACAGCCGTTTCTTTGTTTGTTGTTTCCTGCGCAACAGGAGTTATAGAAGGACTTCCTTCCTTCTTTTCTCCTGCCCACAAACCACCCGCTATACACAACAAGAAAAATATCCAAAACAGTTTTCTCATAAAATCTCCTTAATCCAAGGCTGTATCGTGCACACCGGCTTCTTCGAAACCTTTCGCACGCAATTTGCAGGAATCACAATGTCCGCAAGGCTTTTGACCGCCGGCATAGCAACTCCACGTTTGTTCAAACGGCACCTTGAGTTGTGATGCTAATTTGACAATTTCGGCTTTGGACAACCGCATTAAAGGAGCCAACACTTCTATTCCTTCATTTACCCCCGATACCGTTCCGCGATTGAGTGCATCGGCAGCAGCTTTAAAGAAAGCGGGAGTACAGTCCGGATAACCCGAAAAATCAATTGCATTCGGACCGGCCACAATAGCAGTTGCCCCTACCGAATCCAACAAAGAACCCGCTATCGACAAGAACATCAAGTTTCTTCCCGGCACGTACGTGGTCGGCACACCGGCATTGGGAATATCTTCCACTGCTACATCGGGGATAGATTGATTTTTATCCACCAAAGAACTGGTAGCCAACCAAGGCAAATTAAGCGTAATCATGTGATGTTTAACCCCTAAGTTACGGACAATCAGTTGAGCCGCCAACACTTCTCTATCATGGCGTTGCCCGTAAGATACGGTCAACGCTTCACATTCATAGCCTTGATTTAAAGCCCAGTACAAACATGTGGTAGAATCGAGCCCGCCCGAAAAAAGTACAATTGCTTTCTTTTTCTTTTTACCACCAAGAGATACCGACTCTGTCGTTACTTCTGCTTTGGCTATTTCCGTCTCCGGAGATTTTACAGGAACGGCAGCGCCTTCCGGTTTCGGCGTATCCGCCAAAGATGCTTTTTGCTGCGTAACCGTTCCGTGCGAGGAGGATTCCTCTTTCTTGCTTAAGATATTATCCAACAAATCGCTGGAATCCGCCGTTTTTTCGACCGGCTTTGCCATTTGTTGAGATTTGCGAAAAAACGCTTGCTCCACTTCTTCTTTTTCTTCTTTTACGGCACGGATAAAGTTGGAGAAAAATCCTTTTATTTTAGAAGTTGTTTCTTTTTTCGGTTCTTTTGTTTCTTCTATGGGTTGAGCAGAAATACGTTTTTCATAAAACTCTACCGTCTGGCTGCGAGCAGAAACCTCTCCTTCTCTGAGGGTATTTCCCTCTTTTCCCAAAGCCGCATTTTTGGCTAATCTTTCAGGCAGAGAAGCCAAAAGCTCTTCTCTTAATTGGACCAAAGATTCCTCCGCTACCAGTTGCGTAGCTTCACCGGGGGTGTAAGTATCCACTTTAGCTTCTGCATTTTGCAACACTTGAATAATTCCACCTTCAGGCAAAGGAATCCCCGCTTGATGAATGACGCCAAAAGTATGGTGTACGCTTAAAGTAACTTGCGGAACGATATCCAAGCGATTAATTTTGAAGGCAAAGGAAGCATCTTTTGAGGCTGTTTTGGGGCCACGCTCGATATATTCCGACAAGCGTAAAGTATTTCCCATTTCCCCCACAGCCGTTTCCGGCAAGCCTACCCCTTGCAAATAGTCTTTTAAAGATTCCGCACACAATACGTCTTCTACATCTTCTTGAGAGGTAAACAAGGAAGCCGGAATAATTAATACATCTTGCCCTTGGTAGGAAATTTCTTTAGCCAGTTTAAAAAAGTTACAGAAACCGCCCAAATAAATTCTGGAAGCCTTAGTCGATGCAAAGACGGCCAAAGTGGCCCCGTCTATTAACACGGCAGGGGTTTTAGCGGAAGATTTTCCAGCCAAATAAGGAGAATCATGCTGGAAAGAGACCGGTAAATTCCATTCGGAAAATACTTCAAATTCCGAATGACCGCGCACGAATTTTTCAACACTTTTGAGATCTGGAAAAGTTAAAATTTCTTGTTGCTTTTTTTCCACGAGGGCACAGGCCGTTGTGGAACCACACAACACGTCTATCACAACGCTTATCCCTGTCCAATAAGCACACTCTTCTCTTGTTTTAGCTATCAGAACGTTCATTTAGAATCCCCAGAACCTTAAAATCTTCGATGGCTTTTTCATCTTCTTCCGTCAAATTATCAACATACTTAATGGCATAAATAATGAGTGTCACGCGCGGATCGGTAGCACCATCTTCCGCACTGTTATATTGTCCGATTTGAATAGCATCAGCCCCTTTGGAAGCAGCCACCTTTCGGCCTTTTTCCACCCCCATAAGCAGCGTTTGGCGATCCGGTTTCAAATTTTTAATACGAAGTAATCCTAAATTTCCATAAGGACGAGAAATATCCGCTCTTCCGCCCACAATTTCCACATCTTTAGCTTTGGTAGGAGGGAAATCCGGTCCTATCGGAATCCAATCCACATTGGTTTGATCGAGCGTAGCGCAAGCGCCTAACCCAACACAAGCAAACATTAAAAAAAGTATTTTTTTCATCTTTTTCTCCTATCTTTTCTGAGAGGCTAACTGCCCACACGCCGCCAAAATATCATTGCCTATACTTTTACGGATGGTTACTCCGATTCCCATGGCTTTCAGTCCGGCTGCAAAATCTTTTACAACACGATCGTCCGTCTTTTCGCCACGCCCCAAATTGCAAGCAATCAAATTAACATGCAATAAGTAATTGTCTTTAATAGAGTAAATCCAATCCGCCAATTTGCGCAAATGTTCCGGCCGACTGTTTACATTTTCAATCACCGAGTATTCCAAAAATACTTGGCGTCCGGTCATGGCAATATACTCTTCTAACGCTTTTTTCAAATCATCTAAATCGAAGCGACGATTGACGGGCATAATTTGGCTGCGTTCGGCATTATCTGCGTTATGCAAAGACAAAGCCAAGTTGGCCTGAGGCAAATCCACCGCCAGTTTATGCAGTTTATCGGCAATGCCGGAGGTAGAAACGGAAATATGACGAGCACCTATGTTCAAATAGTCGGGGTTGGATAAATCCCGTGCAGCTTTTATCACATTTAGGTAATTTAAAAGAGGTTCCCCCATTCCCATAAAAACTACGCTGGAAATGCGTTCGCCTAATTTTTCTTTGCGAACATATTGGTACCACATGAGTACCTGATCGGTAATTTCTTCTTGTGTTAAATCGCGCTTAAAACCCATTTTTCCCGTGCTGCAAAAGGAACAACGCAACGGGCAACCTACTTGGCTGGACACACACACGCTCCATGTATCTTGCGGTTTTAACAAAACGGTTTCTATTTGTAACCCATCTTTAAGAGTTAAAAGAGCCTTGGCCACTTTATCTTGCTGAGAGCAAACAATTTTGCTTACTTTAAAAGACAAGATTGGACGGTCCTTTTGTAAATTGGCACGCAAATCAGCCGGCAAAGAAGAAGCCTCCTCCCACGAAGTAATACCGCGCTTAAAAATAGCATCTTTCACTTGCGCAATGCGAAAATTAGGAAGGCCTGCGTCTTTAATATATTGTTTTACGTACTCAAAATTCATACTTCTTTCCTTATAATGGGTTTTTTATATTTTATCATTTTATATAGGTACTGGCACCCCTTTTCCCATTATTTTATATTAGTTTTTGCCTAAAGATGAAAAAAAACCTCTTTTTTAGTATAATACCTGCACGATGAGTGAAGATATTAAATTTAGTACAGCCGGCTTTCGGGCCGTTACTGCAGACGGGCTAACCGCCCAGTCCGTGCAACGTTTGGCTTACGGGATTTCCGAACACATTTTGGAACATCCCTTTTATGGTTTTGAAGGTGCGGGATACCGCAAGCATTGCCAAGAACAAGGTAAAAAACCTAAAAAACCCCTCGTGCTTGTAGGGTTTGATACGCGTTTTTTGTCTAAACAGTTGGCCTATGTAGCCGCCAATGCCCTTGTGCAAAACGGAATTACCGTAAAAATGGCAGAACTACCGCTACCTACCCCCGTAGCCGAGTGGGCCGTTCGCAATGAATGTGCCGTCGGAGCAGTGGTGGTAACAGGCAGCGAAGCGGAATACTATGTAAACGGAGTAAAATGGATTTCGTATTACGGCGGGATTGCCAACAATGAAATCGTACAAGATATTGAAAAACGCATTCCGTCTCCGAGTGCTCAAATCTTAAAAGCTTCCTCTACGGAATTTGACACCCTCAACGCGGCTGTAAGCGTAACCAAAGATTTACGCAAAACTTACTTTGCTCATTTAGAAAAATTATTAGATGTAAAAGCGCTTAAAAAAGCAAAACTCAAAATTGCCGTAGATCCGCTTTTTGGAACCGCCAAAAACTATTTCCGTGATTTCTTGGAAAAATACGGCATTACGGTGGAAGGAATCCACGAAGGGACAGACGCTCTTTTTGGCGGAGTAGTTCCCAATGCCGGGCCGGTCAGCTTAAGCGAACTGAAAAAATTGGTTGTCAGCAAAAAAATGCACTTAGGTATTGCGTGCAATCCGGATTGTGACAAATTCGGCCTCATCGACTCTGAAGGAAACTGGGTTTCTCCCAATGAAATTGCTCCTATGTTATTGGACCACTTGGTGCGTAATAAAAAAGTAAAGGGCCGCGTGTGCCGCAGTGTTATTACGTCCAATCTCATCGACCAAGTAGCCAAAGCTAACGGACTTATGTTGCGCGAAACGCCGGTAGGTTTTAAATATATCACAGAACTGATGATTACCGGTCAGTACGTAATGGGTGTGGAGGAATCCGGCGGATTGGCTATTGCCAACCATATTCCGGATAAAGACGGTTTACTTGCCTGTTTATTAGTAGTAGATATGCTGGCGGTAGAAGGGAAAACACTCAAACAAATTAAAAAAGATTTTTATAAAAAGTATAAACAACTTTTTGATCAGAAAGTCAGTATCCCCAAAACGGAAACGGAAATCAACCGTATCATGGAACGGCTTGATATTCGCCCTCCGCTTTCCATTCATAAAACGTCCGTGTGGCGTATCGATTCTACGGACGGATTCAAATTTATCTTAAAAGGTGGGAGTTGGTTGGCTATTCGTCCTTCCGGTACCGAAAGATTGATTCGTATGTATGCGGAATCCATGGACGAAAAGTTGCCTGCGGTACTCATCAAAGAAGGTAAAAAAATAATAGACAGCATTGTATAACGGCCGCTTGTGCGGCCAAAGGGGGTAGTAATATGGTTCGCATTAAACAAATAACAGCACGGGAAGTATTGGATTCCCGCGGTTATCCTACCGTGGCGGCGGATGTATTGTTGGAAGATGGAAGCGTGGGAACGGCTTCAGTGCCCAGCGGCGCCTCGACCGGCTCTCACGAAGCTTTGGAATTACGTGACGGTGGGGACCGTTACAAAGGAAAAGGCGTTTTGAAGGCCGTTGCCAACGTAGAAAAAATTTCTGCAAGAGTGGCCGGACTAGATCCGTTTGATATCCGGTTGGTAGATAAAACCATGTTGGATTTAGACGCAACAGAAAACAAATCCAACTTGGGGGCTAATGCCACATTGGCTGTTTCCATGGCGGTTCTGCGGGCAGGGGCCAATAGTGCTCGCCGCCCTTTGTACGAACATATCCGAACAACATATAACTTACCGGAACAAGATTTTATTTTGCCGGTACCCATGCTCAATATCATCAACGGTGGGAAACATGCCGACTCAGGTTTGGACGTACAAGAGTTTATGATCGTACCTACTGCGGCAAAAACATTTTCATCAGCTTTGCAGCAAGCCTGTGAAACGTACCATACATTACGCGAAGTTTTAAAAAAAGAGGGAATGGTAATAGCAGTCGGGGACGAAGGCGGTTTTGCTCCTAAAATTACCAAGCACGAAGAAGTGCTGAAAACCATATTGTCTGCCGCACAAAAAGCCGGACATGCCGATATCTGCTTGGCCATGGATTGTGCTGCCAGCGAATTTTTTAAAGAGGGGTCCTACCACTTTGAAGGCAATTCTTTCTCGGCAGATCAACTTGCAGAGATTTACACAAATTGGTGCAAACAATACCCAATTATATCCATAGAAGATCCGCTGCACGAAGATGATTGGACCGGTTGGCAACATATTACCCAAAAATTGGGTAAACAAATCAATTTGGTTGGAGACGATTTATTCGTTACCAACATTAAACGGCTGCAAAAAGGAATTGAATTAAAAGCCGCCAACTCTATTTTGATTAAAGTAAATCAAATCGGAACGGTATCGGAAACTATTGATGTAATGAATCTGGCTAAACAAAATGGGTATTCTTGCATTGTATCGCACCGTTCCGGTGAAACAGAAGACACTTTTATTGCGGATTTGGCTGTGGCTACCAATGCGGGAGCCATCAAAACAGGTGCCCCGGCTCGTGCCGAAAGAACAGCCAAATACAACAGGCTCCTTCAAATAGAACAAGAGTTGCAAGGGAAAGGGGTCTTCGCTCAAAGAAAAGCATTTAAATAAACATGCCGCGAAAGATAAAAAGTAAAATTATTCAAAATAAAAAACCACTGTTATGGTTAATTGTTACCATAACAGTGGTGGTTATTTTTTTAGGGAGCAGTATTATTAGTTTGATTCATAACAAAAGAGAAATGTACAAGCTAAATGCTCAGATTATTTCCTTAGAAAAAGAATACGAACATTTGCAAAAGCAAATGGACCTTTTGCAAAAACAAGACCCTGAACTAATCGAAAAAACGGCTCGAGTACAATATCATTTGATAAAACCCAACGAAATCGAGTTTCGTTTTAAAACAAATAAATAGGATTTTATGAATATAGAAGCAATTAATTTAGGTCCGATGGATAACTGTACCTATCTCGTAACGGAAGGGGAAAAAGCCCTTCTTATAGATCCTGCTTGGGATGTTAATTTTTTGGAACACACCTTAAAAGAAAAAGGGCTGACGTTGCTTGCGGTATTTTTTACTCACGGGCATTTTGATCACGTAAAGTTTGCACAAGATTTACTGCAACACACAGGGGTAAAAGGCTATTTGGAAGAAAATGATGTTACTCTTTCCGGAATAGACCCACAGTACTTACACGTTTATCGCGGCAAACAAAATTTTGACTTAGGACCTTTCCACTTGAATATTATCCCCACCCCCGGCCATACGGCAGGCTGCGTATGTATTCAAATCGGCAATGCACTTTTTACGGGAGACACTCTTTTCCCCGGTGCTTGCGGACGAGTCGACTTGCCCTCTTCCAACCCGCGGCATATGCGCCAAAGTTTATTAGCCCTTTCTAAATTACCGGAAGATACCCAAATCTTTGCAGGACACAGCTATGGCGGAAAATGCAGCTCTACTATTGGATACGAGCGCATTAAGAACCCGTTCATGCGCAATGCTATCCGCGATGAAGGAAACTTATAAATGCACCCGATTCTTTTAAAAATAGGTTCTTTTGAGTTAGCCAGCTACGGAGCAATGACCGCGCTTGGCTACTTAGCGGCGTCGCTTTATTTGCTGCCTCGAATCAAAAAAATTAATTTAGATAAAGATACTTTTTGGAACCTCATTTTTATTGCCTTTATGGGCGCAATTATTGGGGCGAAACTGCTGTTTATTATTGTTTCTTGGCCGCAACTAGGCGATTCTTTGGCCGATAAGCTAACCAACATCATCACAGATTTTCGCTATGGGTTTGTATTTTTCGGCGGAATGATTATCTCCGTTATCTCCCTTATTATTTATATGAAGAAAAAGGGCCTCGATGTACTTAAAACGGCTGACTTTATGATCGTTGCTTTACCGTTGGGGCATGCCCTTGGGCGTATTGGTTGTTTTTTAGCAGGGTGTTGCTATGGCCGCCCTACCAATATGCCATGGGGCGTTTCGTTTACTCACCCGCACACGCTTGTTCCACAGGAACTACAAGCC
Organism: Elusimicrobiaceae bacterium; assembly: GCA_045580265.1. Taxonomy (GTDB): domain Bacteria; phylum Elusimicrobiota; class Elusimicrobia; order Elusimicrobiales; family Elusimicrobiaceae; genus Avelusimicrobium. The sequence goes on from JAZNNM010000007.1 coordinate 23,396, forward strand.
ATTCCGTTACACCCTACACAATTATACGAAAGTGCTGCCAACCTACTTTTATTTTTTTTACTGCACAAACTATATAAAACTCCACATAAAAAAGGCTCTGTCCTTTTGATGTACGTGGCTTGTTACAGTTTACTTCGTTTTGTGATTGAATTCTTCCGCGGAGATTTTCGCGGAGCCTACATTTTGGGGCTTTCGCCCTCTCAAACAATCGCCGTAGTTATATCGCTATTAGCATTTGGCGGTTGGTTGTGGCTCAGAAAAAAGGATATTAAAAATGGCTGAAAAAAAGACTATCGTATTTGAAGGATATTCCCGCCGATTGGATATTTTCGTTTCCGACGAACTGGAAAACTTTTCTCGCTCCCTTGTACAAAAGCTCATTAAAGACGGAAAAGTAACCGTTAACGGGAAGAAAGTTAAACCCTCTTGGCCGCTTGCCGAAGGCGAAGTAGTAGAAATTGAACTGCCTCAAGCCGGAAGCAAAACTCAATTAAAAGATTTAATTATTCACGATACCAAAGACTTCTTTGTCATTATTAAACCGGCAGGAATGTTAGTACACCCGCAAAGCCCTATTTGGGAAGAACACCCCGAAACGGTTTTCTCCTCCGAAGAAACCTTGGTTTCCGTTATTTTAGCAAACCCGCCCAAAGGCTTTGATACTTCTATGCCTCGGGCAGGATTGGTACACCGTTTGGACCGCGAAACAAGCGGAGTAATGGTTATTGCCAAAAATGAAGAATTTCAGGCAGAAATGGTGGCGCTTTTCTCCAACCGCGAAGTACACAAAACCTATCACTCCATTGCCTGCGGAGAAGTACCAGACGACGAAGGCACGATTGATGTACCGATCGGGCGCGTAGCCGGGGGCAAAATCAAAGCATCTGAAGTCGGCCGCGAAGCCATCACCGGTTATAAAGTATTAGAGCGCAAAAACGGATTTACCTACATTGAACTTTATCCCAAAACGGGCCGCACCAATCAGTTGCGCGTGCATTTAAGTTGGTTGGGATATCCCGTACTGGGAGACTGGCTTTATAAAGGGGCCACGGCAGACCGCTTAATGCTCCACGCACGGCGCATCGAGTTCAATCACCCGCTAACGGGCAAACCTTTAAAATTCGAAGCGCCGGTGCCGGATGATTTTATGAGTGCTTGGCACCGCGTAACCGAAAAGAAATAATTTAAAAGAGCCACTAAAAAGTGGCTCTTTTTTCTTGTTATATCTAATTTATTTAAAAACTTTTCTCTTTATTAACTAGGCTTTCGGAAGAATCCTCTTCACAGGGAAATTCCGGTTACCCACCTACGGTAAGAAGAGTCGTTTGATGGATTGTCTTACTTAAGTTTTTAAAGTTCTCGTTTGAAGTCAGAAGTTCTAACTTTATCTGCACTTCTTCTCTTAAACTCTTTTCTTCTTGCATAGCAGATAAACCCCGAAAACACCCAAAAAAAGAAGGGAATTTTATTAATTCCCTTCCCAATCCTTTATTTTTCGCAGCAAGACGAAAAATTGCTGTAATTTACAAATTTTTCTTCGTAGGCAATAAAGGCTTCCTGTAAAATTTTGATAGCCGTTTTTTTGTCGAAAATTTTTTCTACTACCACTGTTTTATTTTCCAGTTTTTTGTAGTCTTCAAAGAAACTCATGGTTTCCACGAGCAAATGTTCAGGTAGTTCCGTAATATCAGTATAGTGGCTCACGTTCGGATCCCCTTGGGCAACAGCAATGATTTTATCATCGGCTTCCCCGTTATCCAACATGCGCATAACACCGATAATTTTAGCCGGCACAATACAAAGGGGCTCCATTTCGGCTTGGGACAAAATTAAAATATCCAACGGATCCTTATCGGCCCCGTAGGTGCGCGGAATAAAACCATAATTGGCGGGATAATACACGGACGAATAAAGCACGCGGTCCAAGCGCAAAAGGCCGCTTTCCTTATCCAACTCATATTTAGCACGGGTTCCTTTCGGAATTTCAATAATACCGTTTACAATATCGGGCAGTGTTTCTTTTTTTCCGGGAGACACATGGTGCCACGGGTTAAAATTATTACCAAACATCTTTTCCTCTCTTTTCCTATAAGTTCTTTAATATTATAGCAGTTTAAAACTTTCCCTTCACCAGATAAAAATTCCCCCAACTTGCATCAGTTGGGGGAATAAAACAAACTACTTATTAATTTTGCTGTGCTTCTTCTTTCTTTTGATGGCGGTTCGTCCATTTTTCCACCAAGGTTTGCACCAAGATATAGAACAGCGGAATTAAGAAAAGCCCTGCCATGGTACCCAAAAGCATACCGTAGAATACCGGCACCCCCAGCGCACGGCGGCTGGCCGCACCGGCTCCGGTAGCAATAATCATGGGAATCATACCCAAGATGAAGGTAAACGCCGTCATTAGCACAGGACGGAAACGTTGAGAGAGGCCATCCATAGCCGCTTCATAAACAGACGCGCCTTGGGAGTGTTCATCTTTCGCAAATTCCACAACCAAAATGGCGTTCTTAGCAGATAGACCTACCAAAAGTACCAATCCTAATTGAGCATAAATACTCATCGGCAAATTGGTAATCCACAACCCCAACATACCGCCGGCTACGGCCGCTACCACAGACATCAACACCGGCACGGGGATCGTCCAACTTTCGTACTGAGCCACCAAGAACAAATACGCAAACAGAATAGCTAACATAATCAAAATATTAATTTGCCCTTTGTTTTGTTTTTCTTGATAACTCATACCGCTCCATTCGTAAGCATAATCGCCGGGGAGAGATTTTAAGATTTCTTCGGTTTGAGCCATAGCCTCACCGGTGCTTCCTCCCGCTACAGGTGTAGCACTAATGGAAGCGGCCGGATATTGGTTGTAGCGCAAAATCTGCCGTGGAGACAATACATAACGCAAGTTAACTAAAGAGCGCAACGGCACCATTTCCCCTTTGTTATTCATTACATACATTTTGTTGATATTTTCGGGGGTTAAACGATATTTGGCATCGGATTGCAAAATGACTTTGTTTACTTGCGTACCGAAGTTTACGTCACCTACGTAAGAAGAACCCAAATAATTTTCCAAGATAGCAAACACACTGGAAACAGGCACTTGCATAGCTTCGGCTTTGGTGCGGTCCACATCTAAATAGATGTTGGGCGTATTAGCCTTGAAGGTAGAGTACGCCAATTGCATGGACGGATCCATCATCATTTTGAAGGAAGTTCCTTCCGCCGTAGTAGCCAAACGCGTATAGTCAAAATCGTTTAACGATTGAATACGCAAATCCAATCCGCCGGAAGTACCTAACCCCGGAATAGAGGGAAGTTCAATCACGCGGATAGTGGCTTCGGCAATGCCTGCTAATTTGCCATTTAATTGATTCACTATCGCAGACTGTTGTAAAGCAGCATCTTTGCGGTCTTCCCAAGGAATCATAGAAATAAATCCAATGGCTACGTTCTCACCGGAACCGGACATCAAACTATGTCCGATAATAGTGGTCAAGGTTTCTATACCGGCTGTTTCGCGAATGATAGGCGTAATTTTATTAATAACTTCCTGTGTGCGGGCAAAAGAAGCCCCTTCGGGAAGTTGCACATCCATCAACACAACCCCTTGGTCTTCCACCGGAATAAACGAGGTCTGTGAGAATTTTAAAAAGGCCAAATTCGCCAACACAATACCCAAGAACAAAATGCCGATAATCAGCAATTTGCGCGCCACTTTACGCACCCAAGAACGATAGGTGCGTGCTCCACGTTGTACCGCAAAGTTAAACCAACGGAGCGGAAAGAATTTCGTTTCTTCGATGGGTTTTAACATGGTGGCACAAATAGCGGGAGACAACGAAAGCGCGTTAAGCGTAGAGAAACACACCGCCATAGAAATGGTAATGGCGAATTGTTTGTAAATTTCTCCGGTGATACCGCCCAAGAAACAAATCGGCACGAAAATGGCCAACAATACTAAGGTGGTAGCAATCAAAGCACCTGAAAGTTCTTCCATCGCTTGCGTTGTGGCTTCTACCGCATTTTTACGTTCCTTATTCATCAAAAATACGACACGTTCCACTACACAAATGGCGTCATCCACTACTACCCCGATAGCAAGTACTAACCCAAACAGGGTAAAAGTGTTAATGGAGTATCCCAAGGCCAACATAACCGCGAAAGTACCGAGCAAAGACACGGGAATCGTGGCAGAAGGCACCAAGGTGGCACGCCAGTCCTGCAAGAAGATATAACAAACAAGTACTACTAAAACAAAGGTAATAATAAGCGTTAATACCACTTCTTCAATGGAGGCATCAATAAACTTGGTGGTATCCATGGCAAAGTTGTATTCTAAATCTTTCGGAAAGAATTGGGACAAACGCTTCAGTTCCGCTTGTACGAGCTTCATGGTTTCCATAGCATTGGCACCGGAAGACAAGTTGATCATCATCGGAACAGAGGTAGCTGCATTGTATTCGGCCGCATAACTATAAGTTTCCTGCCCTTCTTCCACTTTGGCAATTTGTTTTAAGCGAACCAAACCGCCTTGTTCGTCCGTGCGGACAATGATGTCTTCAAACTGAGCAGCATTGTTTAAGCGTCCGTCCGTTTGCAAAGCATACACAGTCATCACGTTGTTTGTAGTCGGGCGCGCACCGATTTTACCCAAAGAAGGTTGATAGTTTTGACTGGAAATAGCGGCTTTTACATCAGCAATAGAAATGTTAAGAGCGGCCATTTTATCTGCATCTAACCATACGCGCATACTTTTGCTGGAGCCAAATACCATAGCGTCCCCTACACCGGATACACGCATAACGTTTTTCTGCACGTTATTATTTAAGTAGTCGCTGATTTCCAAGGGGGTCATCGTCCCTTTGGGAGAATAGAAAGCCAATACCCCCAAAATGTTAGACGATTTACGGTACACTGCTACACCTTGGCGAGTCACGTCTCCGGGAAGTAGCGGAGAAGCTTGAGATACGCGGTTTTGTACTTTTACTTGGGCCAAGTCCGGGTCGGTACCGGTTTTGAAAGTAATGGTAAGGTTATAAGAACCGTCGGAAGAAGAAGAACTCATGTAGAGCATATCTTCCACCCCGTTTACTTTACTTTCTAGCGGAATACCCACCGTTTTGGCGATTACTTCCGCACTGGCACCCGGGTAGCGGGCAATGACCACTACTTCGGGCGGTGTAATTTCCGGGTACAAAGCCACCGGAAGCGTAAACAACGAAATGAACCCCGCCAAACACAAGATCAGCGAAATAACGATGGCAAAGCGGGGACGCTTAATAAAGAATTTAGCAAACATAATTAATTACTAAGCCTCCGTACCTGTGGCTTCGGTCTTGGCTACTTTGGTTTCTACTTTTGCGGACGTGGCCAACGCTTCGGACTTGGAGGCTTCTCTGGCACTTAATTGAGCCGCCGTGTGGCTTTCGCTCACATTTACTTTTTGACCATTTTGCAATTTTTGATGACCAACCGGCACCACGCGATCTCCTTCTTCTAAACCGGAAAGGACCACATATTGATTTTCCACGGCATCACCCACCGTAATGTATTTTTGTACGACTACATTTTCGGCGTTGACGGTCATTACATACTGGCCGCTGGCATCTTGCGCCACCGCTGTTTGAGGCACCAAAATGGACGGCAAGAATTTAGAAGTGCTAACGGTTACGTTTACATAGTTACCGGGAATCAATTTGCGATCCGCATTGGTACTTTGAGCATATACGGCCATAGTAGCCGTATCGGCATTGATTTCATTATCGGTAAACAAGGAAGCTTCGGAAATTTCAATTGTTTCACCGTTCGGCAAAGCCACCTGGATAGACGGGTTTTCGGTAAGGAGTTGATCCATTCCGGCCAAGCGTTCTTTATCCGTTACGGAGAATACTACCCGAATCGGGTCCATTTGAATAACGCGAGCCAACTTGCTAACAGCTGCATTAGTATAGTTCCCTTTCGTCATAAGGGCTTTCCCTATATAGCCACTGATAGGAGAGCGGACCTCGGTATACGCTAAATCCAATTTAGCCAAATCGAAACTGGCTTGGGCTGCTTTCACATTGGCTTTGGCATTAGCCAAGTTACTTTCGGATACTTCCAAATCCGCCTTGGAAAGCATTTTTTCTTTATATAAGGAGAGCTCGCGGTTGTAATCGCTTTCAATTTGTTTGAGTGTAGCTTTGGCTTTTTCCAAAGAAGCTTCAGCCGCCGAAACAGCAGCTTTATAGCGGGCTTGATCGATAACAAACAAAACGTCCCCTTCTTTCACAAAGGATCCGTCTTTAAAAAGTACTTGATCGATATATCCGGATACTTGCGGTGTAACGTCCGAAGCATTTATAGCTTCCACTTTGGCAATAAAAGTTTTACCCAAAGCTACCGGACGTTTGTACAATTTTTCGGTCAGTACACTGGTTTGGCCGGCTGCGCCGTAATTCATTTGAGCACCGCCGGAGAGTTTGCCTTTAATCACAAACCCGAGAAATCCCCCCACTAACAAGATGAGGGCATATTTGGTTAAGCGAATAGCAGTTCTTTTTTTCATAAATTAATAGTTCCCTACACTTCTATATAAGTTGGCTTTACTCAAGAGTAACGAGTAAAAAGCCGTAATTTTATTTTGGCGGGCATCGGCCAACTGCGCCACCGCCGACAACAAATTGATAATATCGCCTTTTCCCACTTCATAATAGCGAAAGGCTACCCGTTCGTTTTCTTCGGCGCTTTCCAAAACGGTTTGGCTGATTTCGTACGAGCGAACAGCCGTTTTATAGTTTTGGTAGGCATTCCATACTTCATTTTCCACTTGGCGTTTTAAACTTTCCGTTTGATTTTGGGCTTGCTTATATTGATAAGAAGCTTGTTGCGTTTGATACACAGTGGAAAAGCCGGAAAAAAGCGGCCAAGAAAGCATCAGTCCGGCGGAAGCATCCGTTTTATAGGGACTGCTGTATTTCCAATTGTCATTGTAAGAAGCAGCGGCCACCGCACTTAACTTGGGCAAGAAACCGCTTTTGGTAGCTTGCAAGTTTTCTTTGGTGGCTTTTGCCGTACTTTCTTGAGCATGGATTTCCGGACGTTTTTCTAGTGCCAGTTGCATAAGTTCTTGCACATTGTCGTTTTCAATTTGAACGGTTTTTTCGTCAAATTGCGGTTTAGCTAAGCGAATTTCGGCATCCGGAGAAAGATTTACTAACACCGATAATGCCCCACTAAATTGTTTCACGCGATTTTCCGCTTGAACAACCGTCAACAAAGCTTGCTCATAGCGGGTTTTGGCCTGTAATTTATCGCTCAAAGACACCATGCCCAATTTGTAGCGCTTTTTGGCTTCATCGTAAGACTGTTTATAAGTATCCAAACTGGCGTTGGCACTTACCAAAGATTCCTGCGCGGCGAGCAAATTCAAATACGCGGTTTGAACGGAAAGAACCATTTCTTGAAGAGCGGCGTTGTAAGTGAAGTTGGCGGCGTCCAAATACGCACGAGTGCGACCAATGCGGGAACCGCGACCGCCGAAATCAAACAACAGCCAAGAGGCTTCGGCTTTGCCGGAGTACGGTTCTTGTTGAACGTAGGAGGAATCTTCCATTTTCTCTCCCACAATATTCCCTGTACCCGTCAAAGTGATACTGGGCAAATATTCCGAGCGGGAAGACCCCAACCCGGCTTCACTTGCTTTTACCCCCATATACTGAGCCGCCAAAGACGGATTGGTGCAAATGCTGACTTGGATTAAATCTTCCAAATTCATTTCTTCGGAAGTTACATCCTTGTCCACACAGCCTTCCGGAGGGCGGACCGTATAGGCACCCAACACGTCTAATGCCGCACTGGGTAGCACGCAGCAACACGCTGCCAGTACTAACAGATATTTCTTCATCATACGTTTGTTTCCTTTTCTACTTTATAAGATTCTAAAATCGCACACGTATTTTGCCACACGATTTTTTTAATAAGTTCTCTTAATTCCGGGGTATATTCTCGTTTTTTTAAAGAATGGAGTACAACGAAACGACCAAAATCGGATTGATGTACCTGTGAAAAAATAGTGTTGGCCAAAATCACCAGCTCCCCCGAGTCTTTATCAAACCCGGTCAAGCAAGAGAGAATTTGATACAACACTTCGTTAAAACTAGTTTTATATTCCAAGAGAATTTCTACCAAATCTTGACTGGTTTCCATATCCGCATGGCGAAAAATACGTTCCAATAAAACTGTTTTGCGAGAAAAAACCAACTCCAACATCCTGTCTTGAATTTGCTTAAAGAGGGCAAGCATTTCTTCCCGCGAAAGCGAAGAAATATCTTCGGGCAAAGTGATGCCTTTTTCCCCCCCGAACATCCAATCGTTTGTTTGTTCCACCAAATAACGAATAGTAGCCAAGTACAGGCCGCGCTTATCGCCAAAATGGTAATTAATGGCGGCAATGTTTACATCGGCCTCTTCCACAATTTGGCGCACGGACGTGCCCGAAAACCCATACTGGGCAAACAGGTGTGCGGCCGTTTGTAAAAGTTTAACTTGAGTATCTTTCATACAAAAATTCCTTTTTCAAGTAATAATATTATAGCACATTTTCAAACAAACGTTTGATTTGTTTTAAAAACTCGGAGAGCTACACCTTAAACCTTAGGTCATTCCCGAAAGCTGTTGTCGGGAATCTGCACCACTTTCGTTGTTTAGTAAGGCGGAGATGCTCGACTAAATCCCTCGAGCATGACTATGAAATAAAAAACAACCACATTAGCTCAGAAAGCGTAAATTGCTATAATAAATATGTATGGGAAATAACCAACCGGCTAAAATTGTCTATCGCTTTGGGGACGGGGTTTATATCAATTTAACCAACCGTTGCCCCAACTTGTGTGCCTTTTGCATCAAAACCAAATGGCAAATGGACTTTCATGGAAATAATTTAAATTTACAAGGCAATGAACCCTCTCCTATCCAAATCATAACGGCCTTAGAAGAAGAATTAAAAAAAGCCCCTTTTAAAGAGGTCGTTTTCTGTGGCTATGGGGAGCCGACCATGCGTTTGGACGCTCTTTTATTTACGGCACAAATGCTAAAAGGTTGGCAAGCACAATGCAAATATCCGCCGTTTACCATTCGAGTTAATACAAACGGCTTGGGAAATTTAATCAATCATAAAGATATCGTACCGGAATTAGCCCGCTTGGTAGACGATATTAATATCAGCCTTAATGCACAAGATGAGGATACTTGGAAAAAAATTGTTCGACCGGCCGAAGGTTATGAACACGGTTTTGAATCGGTACGGGATTTTATTCGTTCTTGTGTCCAAGCCGGTTTTCGCAAGGTGGTAGCCAGCTGCGTAGACCAAACAGGAGCCGACAATAAGGCTGTTCAGAAAATAGCAGAAGAAGATGGTGCCACCTTTTATCTAAGGAGCTTTTTAGATGCCCAAAATTAAACGCCCCGGCCCGCTTTTTGTGCTTTTTTTACTTTTAATTGCTTTCACGCTAACTTGGTTTTTCGTCGTGAGCGAAGATTATTATGCTTTTTCGTCCGGAACCATCGAAAGTGCTGCCAGTGTGGCGCCCTTAAACAAAGAGAGTTTCCTGACTAGTAAAAAAGCCCCAACTACCTCTTATGATACCGAAGTAAAATACCGCAAATTTTATTTAACGGCACCCGGAGCCAAAAAGGTGGAACTGTTAGCCGATTTTAACCGTTGGGGAAAAGACCCCATTGTATTAAAACCCTATCGCAAGGGATATTTTGAAACATCTGTTGCCTTGACGGGCGGAGAATATAAGTATGTGTTTTCCGTAGACGGAAAAGATACCCTTGATCCCATGAATAAAGACAGGCAGATACTTGCCGACGGTCGGGAAATTTGTATTAAAACGGTACGTTAAATGAAGGAAACCAGCATTTATACCTCTTCTCGGGAAGAAACTTTGGCCTTGGCCGAGCAATTTGCTCGCGCATTGCGTGGCGGAGAAATCATTTTTCTCCGTGGGCCTATCGGCGCAGGAAAAACCGTTTTTGTAAAAGGCGTTGCCGCTGCTTTGGGGCTTAAAAGTTCTCCCACCAGTGCCAGTTTCAGCTTAATGAAAGAGTATAAAAATAAAAAGCGCCGCTTATTTCATATTGATTTGTTCCGCTTGGAAGAAGGGGAAGTTTTTAATTTAGGCTTTGAAGAAATGTTGGAAGACGAAGATGCCATTATTTTAGCAGAATGGCCGGACCCGATCCGCCATCTTCTTCCGCAAGATCGTTTGGAAATGGATTTTATTTTACAAGAAGGAGACGAACGCGTGATAAAACTTATGGCTCATGGACGCGTTTCCGATCGTTTGCTGGAGGCATTATGCAACGCCGCGAAAAAATAATTTTAGGATTAGACACATCCGGTTCTCCATTATTATTGGCTGTTGAAAAAAACGGAAAAGTGTGGAGCCGTAAAAAATCTGGCGTTAAGCAAGAACGGTTGCTCTTTCCCACTTTAAATAGTGCCTTACAAGCAGCCGGAGCCGAAATGGAAGACATCTCCCGTATTTTTATTATTCGTGGCCCGGGACGTTTTACCGGCATTCGTATTTCCCTTACGTTTGCTTCCATGCTCAAGTATCTTAATAATACCGAAGTTCGCGGAGCCACCTTATTCGAAGCCTTGCACCGCCAAGTACAAAAATCCGCTGCGTTCAAAAAATGGAAAAAACAACAACCGCAAGGGGTGATTGCCGTTGTACTGCATGCTTTTCGCGAAGAATATTTCCTCCAATTTTTTGATGACAAAAATCAAGGTCCCGCTTGGCTAACGCGGGAGGAATTGCTTTCCCGCTTAGAAAATTATCCTCAGCCTCTATTCTTAGCCGGAGAGGATAAAAATCATGAACCGCTGGAAGGGTTAGTGGGTGCTCGCTATACATTAGCCGATGCTAAAACGTCTGCTTTGCAACCCAAAACATTGCTTGAAATGGCTCAAGACGACTCCTTGACCGACAATGCTTTAGAGCCGCTCTACCTAAAACCGGCTCGATTTGAATTGATCACGCCCAAATGAAACTTCAATTAGCCACCCCTTTAGATGCCGAACGTTTGGCCTATATCGAAACCCAACAACCGTTAAGTGCTCACTGGGGAGCCAAAGGTTTTGCCTCAGAAACCATTCAACCCGCCGCTCGCGTGTGGTGTTGGGAAGAAAACGGAGAAATTTTAGGTTTTTTAGCTATGAGATTGACGGCAGGATTTGGCGAAATTTTAAATTTAGCCGTCTTACCGCAAGCTTGTAGACGCGGAATCGGTTTTCGTTTATTGGCAAAGGCCTTATCTGATGCCAAAGAAAAAGGCGGGCAAGAAATTACCCTAGAAGTAAACGTACGCAATACCCCGGCAATTTCCTTATACCTAAAAGCCGGCTTTAAGGAATCAGGCCGCCGAGAAAAATTTTATAACAATCAAGACGATGCCCTGATTATGGGGGTTACTTTATGAAGAAGTTCCTATTATTTTTTCTTTTTCTTTCACTCTCCATTCATTCTTTTCCTTTTCCCCTCGGTGCAGAAGCAAAACAAGAGGCCGAATTTTTTAATACTTTCTTAAAAGCCAGCTATGCTCTGCGAGAAGGAGATCCTAATTCTTTCATTTATTTACAAAAAGCATTGGAGACCGAACCGGATTCTAAATACTTAAAACGTTTATTGGTATCATCAGCCTTAGCTAACGGAAAACCCGAAAACGCTACCCCCTATATTGACTTTATTAACCAAGGGGAAAACTCCGCCGAAGACTGGAGCATCTATGGGGCTTATCAATGGAAAACCGGAGATTTAAAAGGAGCCAAAGAATCATACGAACATGCCCTTAATTTGGAGCCGGAAGACACACGTACTCTTTACCAATATGCTCTCTTAATTTCTACTCTTCCGGTAGAAGAAGCCGCGGAAAATTTTTCCCGTTTGGCAAAAGAATACCCCGATTTGGCTTGTGAAGCCTACACCGAAACGGGACATTTATTTTTGAGCCGCCAAAATTTTGAAAAAGCTTTGGAATACTATACTAAAGCGGTGCAAGCCGATCCGGAAGAGGTAGCCCCCCGTTTGGGCCGAGGAGAGATTTACGAAAAAACTTCCCAATTTTTTCTCATGTTACACGAATTTGCCGAACTGGAAAAAATGGGATATGCCAACGCGGGGACGCTGTCGCGCATGGGATCGGTTTATTTTTTGGTAAATGACAACGAAAACGCTGAGAAATATTTTCTAAAAGCCAAGGAAAAATTCAATGCCGATGCGCCTTCCGCCTACTTTTTAGCATTACTTGCCGAGAAAAAAGGTGATTTTTCCCGCGCAGTAGGCTACCTGCGCGATGCTTCCGATTACGAAACAAACCCCTCCAAACAACTGCAAGCTGCTTTCTACTTAAAACGTTTAAATCAACCGGAAGAAAGTTTAAAAACCTTGCAAAAAGCTTATCAGCTTTTTCCGGATAATATAGAAATTGCTTATTTTTATGCACTTGCCTTAAACGACGCACGAAAATACAAAAAAGCAAAAAAAGTATTTAAAAATTTGTTACTAACCGCCCCCACTTATCACGAGGCTCGTTTGCAATATGCGTATGTATTAGAAACCTTAAAAAACTACTCGGAAATGGAAACCCAATTAAACATCTTGCTGGAAAATCAACCCAATAACGATGCCGCACTTAACTTATATGCCTACTCGTTAGCACAACGCGGAGTACAACTGGAAAAAGCGCAGGATTTTATTGCTCGCGCCTTAGCTATTAATCCAGAAGATTATTCTTTTATAGATACACAAGCCTGGGTTTATTTTAAGCAGAAAAATTACGCAGCTGCGGAGGACTTGTTAAAATCTTTGCCTCAAGAAGTTTTGCAAGCCAATCCCGAAATTGCTTACCATCTGGGAGCCGTGTATTTCGAGTTGGAGAATTGGGAACAAGCCAAAATATATTTAGAAATGTCCCTCTCCACTCAAAAAGAAGCTAAAAAACTCTATAAAAAACTACAAAAAAAAGCCGCCCGTTAAGGCGGCTTTTTAATCAGCAAAAATTATTCTTCCGTTTCTTCCTCTTCGTCGAAATCTTCTTCTTCGGCACGAATATCCCGCGCGAATTGTTCCCAGGCTTTACGGGGAGCTTCGAAATTGATATTTAGTCCCGTGTTGGAATAAGGGCCGAACACTTTGTCTTCCCCGGCAAAAATATTTTGCTCAAGCGTAATTTGCAAAAAGAAATTATCGGGTGCATTGTAAGAAGAGCAACACCCCATAGCCGGTGTTCCGGGGCGCATATAGAAAGATGCTTTCGGCTCGAGCATAATCCAGTTATTATCTTCCCGCTTGGCCAAGGTTTCGGCAATAAAGTCGGAAAGATAGATACTTTCTTCGTCCTTTACGGCCACTAACTTTTCCTGCACGGCAGCACTGAAAACAGGTTCCCCTTCGCAATAAAGCCCAAGTTGATATTCCATAAATTCCCCTTCGCTGTCGGGGTTGGACCAAATCGTCAGCGGGGTAATTTCCAACTCCAAATGTCCTTCTTTACCAAATTTTATTTTCGCCATAATAAACCCCCTATTTATAAAAATCTACGCCGGTTTTTACCAGCCTCCTCCTCCGCCACCGCCGGACCCTCCGCCGGAACAGCCGCCGCCGTCAAAACCGGAAGAAGAGGAAGAATCTATTTTTGAGGAAAACGAACTACACATAGAGTGAAAATGTGTTATAAAAGACAAGTTTTCCCCTGCCATAGCAACACTTTTTTCGGCCGCCGCTTGGCCCAGTTGTTCTACCAAAGCGTCCTTCCACTTGTTTTCTAATCCCAAAGCCATCGCATAGGGAAAATACTGACAGAACATAAATCCGGCACGGCTCGGATCGGAAGCGAAAACACGATGTTTTTCCGCCACGCGCATATACTCGGCAAATCCTTCAATTTTATCCATAAGAGCGCGCCCTTTAGAAGAGTAACTGGGAATCCATCTGGAAAATAAAAATCCGGGGATCATATACAAAATTATCTTCAACGGAACCATGGGCTCAATTTCTACGGGAGACATATAGTAAAAAAAATACATCATACCGACAAAACCTAAATTTAGTATTACATTCCGAGATTTACAAAGAGCAATCCCTACTGCAAAACCAAAAAGAGTAGCTGCGGCATCAGAATACAGGAAATGATCTCCTAAAGCAAACACAAATATGAAAGTGGGTAAGTTATACCAAAAATTAGTGGAAAAAAAGGGCTTACTCCACTTTCTCAAAGAAGAATAGCTGCTATGCGCAAGCGATATTAGAGACACTTTATTATTTTTATCTGCCTCTAGTATAGTTTTCCCACCAGGAAACATTCCTTCTAAAATAATTTTTTCTTCCGGAGAAAGAGCTTGCTCTTCTCCCGATGCAGGCAGACGATGCGCTGTTGTTTTATTAATCAAAATTTTCTTTTTGGCTTGTAGAGAAAACAATACAACAGGAAGAATACTTTGGTTTGCTACTATACCCATCTTAACAAGATACATCATCTGGGCGGGCGAAAGCCCTTCCGGCGGAGCGAATTGCCGTATTACTTTAGATTTCGGGTCTCTTCCTATGCAGTACCAAACCCCCACGTAGTACACTAACAAAAACAACCACCACATAAAAAGAGAAGGAGGCCATCTAAAATTTTTTTCTAACCAGCTAGGTTCTGTTACCGCTCCTTTATTCCAGGCAAGAGAGATAGTAAATCCCTCTCCCGGCGCCAAAGGCGTAGTAGTATAGAAAAATAAATTTTCCACACTTTGTGCAGTCCGCTCGCTTCCCTTTGCTCCGGAACGGCCCGCATAAAGAGAAACGCCGTTCTTTACCAAAGAAGCCCCTTTGGGCAGGGCCACATGCACGGAAGCTTTTTCTATTTCAAATTTCCAATCGTTCCCTGTTAGGTTCCAATAAAACTCATCAAAATTATTATGATAACGCAAAGCGCCAAAAACCCGATAATGAATATCGTAGGTATGAACACCTTTTGAGATTTTCTTCCTAGGGTCTCCGATTCGAAGAGTTAATGTTTTTAAATCATTGGTTTTAAAAAATTTTTCCTTTTGTCCGTCTCTGGATACGGAAAGGATTTCATAGCGGTCCAGCCCTTTTTTAGCAAGAGTTCGATAAATACCCCGTTTGATTTCTTTCGAAGTAGAACAAACAATAATTCTTTCACGAACCGTCACGGATGAATCCGCACTTATTTGTGTTAATACATCAAACCGAAGGATTTTTTCCGTATCACACGCATAACACCAGGAAAAAGAGAGTAAAAACAACAAAGAAAGAATTATTTTTTTCATATTTTCATTATAGTAAATATACGCTTGCCTATGTATTTTGATAGAATATACACAGAGGATTTTATGCGTTACATTTTATATTTATTTACCATGGTACTCTTGTTTGTAGCCGGCATGATGGTGGGCAATATGTTTTTGCCCGAGCAAGCGGCTTCTTTGGCAGCGGCAGTATCGGTGCCGGCTTTATCCGATCAAAACCCTGCCTTACAAACGCTCACACGCGAAACAACCGAAAAAAATTTAACTGTTTTAAATGATGCTTTGCATGCCTGTCCTGCTGTGGTAAATGAAGAAAAAGACCGCATTCTTAACGAAATTCGCTTGCGACTGGCCATGGAAGATTTTGAACTTAAAAAAGCGCGTTTGGAATTGGAAATTGCTAAAAACAAAGAAGTCAACCGTCCAACCGCTCAATTTACACAGGCCAATATAGAGTATAACCAAGCCCGTGCCTATGCGGAAAAATTGGCCAATGAGCTTTTCCCTGTTGAGGCATCCACAGAAGAAGCGACCCAACCCGAAACAACTGCAGAACAACCTGTTTCCACCGAAGAAACTTCCCCACAAAAAGCCCCTTCCGCCACAACGACGGAAGAGGCAACAACGAAGTAAAGTTATTCTAATTATTGAATTTATCAAAAACCGCATGTTTGGCGGTTTTTTGTTGTAGTTCTGTTTGAGGACCAATAATACAATCTTCCAAGATGCAATCTTTCAAATCAGCCTCATAAGCCACCGATACATACGGCCCCAACACACAATTTTCGGCTTTTACACCGTCTTCAATCTGGCAGGGAGGGATTATCGTATTATTTTTTTCCAGCTCCGCAGGTACATGATGATGACGAGCTAAAAGCAAGCGGTTCGTTTGCAAAAGAACTTCCACCGTTCCGCAATCAAACCAATCCTTCATCATAACGGGAACAATCTTTTCTCCGCGGGAAAGCAATACAGACAAAGCATCCGTCAGCTGGATTTCATTTTTCACCGTTTTTCCGGAGCGGATTACTTCTTCCAACGCATCAAACAGTTGGCTGGCATCTAAAAACGAATACGCCCCAATAATGGCCAAGTTGGATTTAGGACAAGCGGGTTTTTCTTCGAAAGAAATGATATTCCCCTCTTTTAATTCCACGATTCCAAAACGGGAAGGATCTTGCACTTCCTTAATTCCCACTGCATTTTGCCCACCGAAAACCAAGGGACGCAAATCTCCGTCCACAATAGTATCTCCCAGCAAAATAAAACAAGGCCCTGTCACATAGTCTTTTGCCAAATAAATGGCATGACCTAAGCCTTTTGGTTCGGGTTGTTCAATAAAAGTTACTTCCAAATGGGCATATCGCTTGCGGACAAATTCTATAATGACTTCTTTCTTATACCCTACAATAAAAGCCACTTTTTTAATGCCACAGTTTTCCACTTGATCCAAAATATGGCCCAAGATAGGCTTTCCCGCCACACTAATCATGGTTTTAGGCATATTTTCGGTATAAGGCAACAGCCTCACGCCTTTTCCGGCGGCGGGGATAATGGCAGTAAATTCTTTCATTCTGGTAAAGGCCGTTTATGCGCGGCCAGTCTCCTTTAGCAGTTCGCGGTACATGGCCAACTGTTCGCTATATACCTCGGCAGCTTGGGCGGGAGTATACTCACTGCGATAGGTCCAGTTTTCTTCTCCCACAGTACCGGGCGTATTTACCCGATCTAATGTGCCGATGATATCTTGCCACGAAAACATAGTGAGCGCAGAATTAGAATCCAATACGCGGCGTAAAACAGAACGTTGCGTGTCCAAGTTAAACGGGACATTGCCGTCTGTTTTGTAAGTAGAAATCATTTCCCAAATGTTGGCACGTTCATAATTATCCATGGTTTCCCACCAACCGCGCACGGTTTCGGTATCGTGTGTGGAAGTGGTAGCCAAAGATACTTGCGGATAGTGGCGAGGTTCGCGGTAGTATCCATTATCTTCCCGTTCCCAACGCAACACCTTATATCCGGGGATTCGTAAATCCACCAACATTCGTCGTACATAATTGGGGATAACCCCCAAATCTTCTCCGATAGGCAACTTGCCGTGGGACTCATCTAACACCATACGCAAGAATTGATACCCTCGGTCTATTTGAGCTTGTTCGCCCAACCAATCAAAACCGCCCTGTTCATCACCCGGAGCAAATACATATGTACGGAAAAAGCCTACCAAGTGATCCAAACGAAATACATCATACAGTTCCGTCACACGGCGAATTTTGCGACGCCATAAATCCAAATTATGAGACAGCTGGTAGGCCCAATCATACGCGGGCAAACCCCAGCGTTGCCCTCCTTTGGAAAATTGATCAGCAGGCGCGCCGACTTCCCAACCCAAGCGGTAATTTTCCCGTTCAGACCATACCTCCGCACTGTCTAAATTGGTTCCGTAGGGGATATCTCCAAAAATCAATATTCCTTTTTCTGCGGCAAATACTTTGGCTTTTCGAAGTTGCTGATCCAACATCCACTGAACGTAACGGAAGAAATCAACGAACTCGCGATATTGAGCTTCGAATGCGTCCACATCTTGTTTATTAAAGTTACGCAACCCTTCGGGCCATTGTGTCCATGTTTGCCATTTATAAAATTCTTTTAACGTGCGGAAAAGCGCATACCCGTGCAACCAACCCGCTTGCGCAGAACAATACGCTTCAAAAGCTTGATAACGTGCCGAACGAACACTTTGTTCCGCCACTAAGAAATGTTGATATCCGTACCACAAGGCTTTCATTTTGGCTTGCTTTACAGCAAAGAACGGAGCCTTGGGAGCTTGATGCCACTCGCTGATTTTAGGTTGCAGGCTTTCCACGTATTCGCGCCCTTGAGCACTGGCAAACACGTCCTCAAGCTGAGAAACATCCACATATACCGGATCGGTGGCAAACGCACTCAAAGCCGAGTAAGGGCACGTTTCCGTGGGAGCTGTTTCCTGCAACGGCAGGATTTGGACGATTTTCGTCCCCAACGAAGCAAAAAAAGCGGTCCACTCCATAAGGGAGCCAAAATCCCCCACGCCCCAATCGTGTTGGGTTTTCATCGCGGCCAAAGGCAATAAAATACCGTTTGCGCGTCCGGAGAGAACTTGGTCTTGAATAGTCATTAAAAAATCCTATTTTTTGGCAATGGCTTCAATTTCAATGGAGCTTCCCTTGGGAAGGCCCACAACTTGCACGGTAGTGCGGGCAGGAGGATTTTCTTTAAAGAAATTTCCGTATACGGCATTCATTTCGGCAAATTGGGTTAAATCCGTCATAAAAACGGTAGTTTTTACTACATTTTTAAGCGTGCAACCCGCTTCTTTTAAAATGTTTTCCAAGTTTTTAAGGATAATTTCGGTTTGAACGCGCACGTCCCCATTATAAATTTCGCTGGTGACCGGATCAATCGGGAGTACACCGGAAGTATACACAAAACCGCCTTCTTCAATGGCTTGAGAATAAGGGCCAATGGCTTTAGGAGCGTTGGAAGAATTGATAACTTTTTTCATAAAAACCTCTCAAATAGATTTAGGAATTTGTTTCCTTTTGTTATATGGTAGCAAGGCAAGAGGGGGTTGTCAAACTATTTTCTCGCCGAGAAATAATTTTTTTTGACGCAACCTAAAAAAAATTGCTATAATAAATTATCGCAAAACGAAGCCGTGAGCAGTTCAAAAAAATTTTTAAAAAAGACTTGTGCGCGGAACGTAAAATTGATATAATAATTAAGTCGGGTTTAACCTGAACGATTAAACCCAGTAGATATTTGACCGTTTTTCCGCGCTCGTAGCTCAGTGGTAGAGCATCCGCCTTTTAAGCGGGGGGCCGTGAGTTCAAGTCTCACCGGGCGCACCATTTATGCCCTCTTCGTCTATCGGTTAGGACGTCGGATTTTCAATCCGAAAAGAGGAGTTCGATTCTCCTAGAGGGCGTTTTTTTATTGCAGTTGCAGGCATTTTACAAAGGAAGCGAAAAAGAGACGCTTCCTTTTTTTTTATTTTATTCTGAGCACAAACACGGCTTAAATCTCTTGTAACAAAAAGTTATAATATACACATGAAGCAATTTCTAATTCTATTTTTTTGTGCATTTTTAGGGGCCTGCAGCTCGATGATTCCTTACAAAGATCAGGACCTTAACTACTTGCACGGCATCGAACAAAATCCGCAAAATTATATGAATAAGGTGGTGGCTTTCGGGGGCGAAGTGCAAGGCGTTACCGAAGATACCAACCGTCTTCGCTTGGTGCTTAAAATAGATGTTCCGCTTTATTATTATGCTATCGGAAAGGATACTCTTTCTTACGAACTGTTACTTGTCACCTACGATAAAAAAGACATCACTCAAATGACGGGAATTAAAAAAGGGAATTTGGTAAAGGTGTTGGCACGTGTATCCAATTACGAAACGCGGAAGAACTTGGTAGATAAAGAAGTAGCGGTGCTTCACTTAAAAGCTTTTGCGCTTTCCAATCGCGAGAAAAATAAAGATTTCTTCCAATCGACTTCGCCCGAAAAAGAACTTTACGAATCTTGGAAAGCGGGGCGACTTTTCTTTGAAGAACAACCGGAAGATTTAACAAACAGCGCACCTGTCGTACAGCCGACACCCAAACCCGTTAAAGAAAAAACAATCCGACTGCTGCCGATTCGCGAAAAAGAGGAAGAATTAAAACCTATCTCCGACCCTATCCCCGGCGGAATCATTTTTGATGAGGAAGAAGAGCCTTTTATTCTTTCCCCCGACCCTCAAACGGAAGAGCCCTCTCAGCCCGAGGCAACGACCTCCTCCGAAGAGGCTTCTTTACAAGAAACCAAAGAAGAAGAACCCTCCGCTACTCCCGCTACGGATTCTATTTAAAAAGTTACCCTTAATAAAACATAAGGGAGCGTTGCCATCTTTTGCATTCTCTCCCCCTACGGATACTATAATCATTTCTTAAATAACATTTTGTGAAATATAAGCCAACAAAAAACCCCGCTCTTACGAGCGGGGTTTTTGTTAAGAGAAAATCTCTTACACCGGGGTAGCAGTACCAGCAGGTTTGATGTAACCGGCCGGCCAATCTTTATCTTCATCAACAGTGTAGGGGAGTTCAGCAGCAGTTTCTACACCGTGATAGTCCAAGCAGAAAAGTTCGTCATCAGAACCGGCAGTATCATCACCAGGTACGCAGTAAGCGGGGTTGGTGGAATCATACAATTTTTCGATGGTGTACGTATATTGACCGGTACCCACACGTTCGGCGATCACACCAGAGGTATTGCCTCTAAGAGCGCTGGTTCCGTACAAGGTGATTTTGAAGGCGTTTTGACCATCGCAAGTTTCATTTTGATCACCTTTGGTGCAGTAGTAATCTTGGGTTTTGGCGTTAGCGGGAGCAACGTCCAAAGAAGTCCAGTTAGCGGCATATTTGCCGGTTTTCATTTTGTAGCGTTGTTGAGCGTTCACAACGGTACCAACCAAGGTATCCGCTTCAGAAGCACGGGCGCGTTCTACCGCTTTGAAGTAAGCGGGCATGGCCATGGCGGCCAAGATGCCGATGATGAGTACCACCACCAACAGTTCCACTAAGGTGAAACCTTTATTATTCATAAAACCTCCTACAGTTTTATATATAAGTTAATTTAATAGCCCCAAGTAAGGACTACCCCTTTAGTTTATTAATAAAAAAACAAAAAATCAAGTTTTTTTGGGTCCTATTTTGTTTCAGGCAAGTTTTCCGACGGAGAATTTTGCTTTTCGGGTTGCGGCTTAAGCATAATAGAATCGGTATAAGCGGTAAATTTTCTACAAAACCAGCGCCCCGCAACGTTATTACCCACACAAGAAAAATCGGGGTACGGGAAAGACTCTTTTAACGTGTAGGAAATAAGTCCGGTTCGTTGCGCGGAAACAAAACCGCTTTTATAGTCCGAGGTTAAATCCAAACGAAAATAAAATTTTTCTTTTGTGCCCGCCACCTCAAACATGCGTACTTGCGACACAGAAGAAACAGGGGCAAATTTTCCCGGTAAATCCGGCGGCAGGCGTTTATCAAGCGATTGCCAATCTTCCGTAAAAACCTGATGATCCATCAAATAGCTGTTTTCCGCCACACTCACTTGCACCAAGGTGGACAACCCCGCCCCTGCATAGGAACGCTCCACAATCCACGCAAAATGCGGCAATGCTGCCCCTACCACAAGGAGTAACAAAAACAATAGAATAAGTAAATTTTTAACAGAGAATCTTTTTTTCTTCATAGTTCACCTTTCCTTTATTATAAAAGAGAAAAGGCCCACACCTGCGGCCTTTTTATAATTAGTTTGATTATTTTTCCCGAGGGTCTTCCGGCAGATCGTCAAATTCACCTAACCCCATATAATCGATACAAATGGCCACATCTTTTTCGTTATCCATATCCGGCACACATACGGCAGTAGTGTCTTTAAACGGACGGACGATTTCGTATGTGTATCCACCGCGGCCAACCCGCCGAGCAACAGCAAACCAATCGTCAAAAGCATCCGTTTCAAAAGAAATAGCAAAACCGGGTTCCAATTTTTCCTCCATCACACCTCCGCGCGGATAGTAAATAGTATTTTCCATACCGTTTGCATTGTTATTATTTTCTTTAGGTTCTTTTACCGGTCCGGGGGCAGAATCCAACCGATGCCAATACTTTGTATAACGGTTAAATTTAAGGAAATAACGCTGCTGTGCCAAAATGGCCGATCCCACCACGCTATCCGCCTCCGCGATGCGCATTCTCTCAATAAAACGGGCATAATTCATTACGCCAAACAAAGATAAAATGGCAACAATAATCACCACTATCACTACTTCTATCAACGTAAACCCTTTGCTTCCAACTTTGCGATTTTTTTGCTCCATTTTTTCTCCTAGATATTTCCCAGCAGCAACACAAATAACCCTAAGAATACCAAACACAATAATAACTTGGTTATACCCAAATGTTTTTTGAAAAATTCATTAAATCCTTTCGATTCATACCCCAGCAAAGCCAACACAAAAACGGTAATTAAAGGCACAACAAACATCAAGTTATAAAGTACCAAATAGAAAATGGCCTTCATGCGAAATTCCGGATTTTGCATGATAAGCACACAAGTGGGTACATATACTTGCCCCGTGCATACGGCTTCCACCAAAGACACGCCAAACCCCACCGCCAAAGCGGCCAACGTAAGGCGCCACGCGCTTTTGTTTTTGTCGCGCAGGAAAAAACCCATAATTTTATGAATGCGAACTTTAAGCGATTGCGGCAGTTGCAAAATCATCCCGTCGGATTTTTTTGTTTTTTGATATACCCAAAAATCGTAGATACTCAAGGCAAAAAACACGAAACAAAGCCCCGCCGTAACAATGTAAAAAGCTTTGATAACGTACGAGAAACCTTGCATGGCATACAAAAATTTAAACAAACCCAGCCCCAATAAGAGGTACGCGCAAAACACGGCAAAACAGTATGCCGCGCCCACTAAAATAATTTCTTTTCGGTTGTATTTATAAACGGTAAGGAACGAAATGAAAAATACAATAACGGCAAAAGCACACGGGTTAATACCGTCCACAAGCCCACTGCCGACTATGGCCCAAAATGTAATTTTTTTAAACGCGCCGACCGTATCCTGCGCCGAAGAAATTTTTACATTGGTTTTTTCGTTTAACAGGCGGGCTTTTTCGATAGCAGCCTCCGCATATTGGCCGATTTCGTTGGGATATCCCAACAAAAAAGTGCTGCCTACCACCGCCGCGGGATAACCGAAATTTTCCTTTCCATAGGCTTTAGCCGTTTCGGAAAGAACAAGGTTATTTCCATCTACGGAAACATCGTACTCGGTAAAATTGACGGTATCCTTGTATTTTTCTTTGAGTTGGGGCCAGTATTCGGCCTTCAATTTATTGCAGTGCACACACGTCGGGCTGACAAAAAGAGCAAACTCCACCTTTTCCTGCGCATATAAACTTGCAGGCAATAAAAGGCCCAAGATCAACCAGAAAAAAACAAAAAGTTTCTTCACGAAAAACTCCTACAGGCTCATAAAGGTGGAGATGCCGTTCATTACCATATTAACGGACATTAACACCAAGATCATACCAGTTAATCGTTCGATAGCGGTCAAACCACGCTTACCGAGCAGATTGCTAAGCGGGAAAGAAGAAAGAAGAATGGCAGAGTTAATCAAAGAAGCCACTACCACCGCTGCCAACGTAATAAGTTTATTGGGTTGTTGGGCAGCGGTAATCATCACAATGGAAAGCGCCGCGGGACCGGCAACCAACGGGATAGCAAGCGGAACTACAAAGGGTTCATCATCTTTCGGGTCTCCTTTTGGGTCTTCATCTCCGCCGAAAACCAACTTAACGGAAATAATAAACAAAATAAGCCCGCCGGCAATGCTAAGCGAATACTCGGCAATTCCGAAAGCCTTTAAAAACCATTTACCCAAGAATAAAAACGCTACCATAATAAGCAGAGCAATTCCCAACTCGCGGATTAATACCGCCTTGCGGCGCTCCGGAGCAACTTTTTTAAGTGCCGAAATAAACAACGGGATATTACCAAATCCGTCCATAACAAGTGCCAACGTAATAACGGAAGAAATAAACGAATCCATATAAAAACTCCTTATAAAATTTCCCACAAATCATCAAAAAAGGGATTTCATTCTTTATAGTATAGCAAAATTAGTGCATCGAGGCCTAACCCGTGGAATAACCCTTTTTAAAATTAGTTTTTTGAAAGAGCAATTTAGTAAAATATGAATATGTTAAACGAGCAAAAGAATAATGTAGTAAGCATTGTAAAATGGTTCTTTCTTGCAACAGCCATCGGATGTGTGGTCGGGGTGTTGGATGCTGCTTTTTTAAAAATGCTGGATCATTCCATCGCTTTAAGAAATGAAATTCCGCTTTTTTATCTTTGCTTACCGTTTGCTTTGTATATAGTGGCCCTTTTATCGCGAAAAGTAGCCAAAAAAGATAAAGATTATTCTACCGATGCGGTTATCGATAAAATCAATACCTATAATCCTATTTCTCTCATTTCTATCGTAAAAGGATTTTTTCTTTCTATTGTTACCATGGTCACCGGCGGTTCTGCCGGTAAAGAAGCCCCTTGTGCGGACGTGGGCGCCGGAATTTCCTCCTTTATTTCTCGCATATTTAAAATGAGTTTGGAAGACCAACGCAAAATGATGGTATGCGGGGTAAGTGCGGGCTTTGCGGGCGTTTTTGGGGTACCGATATCGGGCGCTATGTTCGGGTTGGAGGTTTTATGGGTAGGGCATATCTTTTACGAGGTTATGTTCCCCGCCCTTGTAGCAGGAATCACCGCCTTCCAAGTAACCAGTTTTTTAGGCGTGGACTATATTTATCACCCGTTACATTTCGTTCCGGTGTTTTCAGAAAAGTTTTTCCTCAAAATGATTATAGCCGGCATGTTCTTTGGGCTCGTTTCCATTTTATTTATCGAAATAATGAAATTTACCCGTGTACTCTTCCGCTATATTGCGCTTAGATCGCGTATGTTTTGGGCTTGTTTTATTGGGGGGTTGGTGTTGGTATGCATCGGCTATTTTATTTCTCCGGCTTATTTGGGATTGGGAATGCCAGGAATCGAAGATGCTTTGAGCGGAAAACCGCTTTTCTCTCCTTTTGGTTTCTTATATAAAATTATCACCACTTCTGTTACTTTTGCCGCCGGCGGTATTGGCGGAGTGGTAACCCCGATCTTTTTCGTAGGGGCGCAGGCAGGTGCCATGCTTGCCGATTTTATTCACGTTGATCCGGCTACACTGGCCGCGCTTGGCTTGGTAGCGGTTCTTGCCGGAACGGCCAATACTCCTTTAGCCGCCAGCATTATGGCCATCGAACTTTTTGGACCGGCCATTGCACCATATGCCACGGTAGCCTGTGTAATTAGCTTTTTAATTACCGGACAACAAAGTATTTATCAAAGCCAACGCATCACGTGGGATAGCGGAAAAACACCGAACGAACACCCCAGTGTTCCCAGAGTGTATGGTCGACGCGCCACCGATAAACCGGCCAAAACCCATGTGCGCAAAAACATCCTTGTAAAAGCCATTAAAGAAATGACCCACCACTTAATTCCAAACCCCAAAGGATTTGATGACAAGAAATGAAAAAGCCCCGAGCAATCGGGGCTTTTAAATTTAATACTTTAGTATAACGGGATTTGGTAGGACTTAGCCAACTCGTTATATCTATCAATTACCTTACGCACAAACTTGCGCTTTTCAATATAACTTCCCGGAAAGAAACCACTCTTAAATCCGGCAATTACAATGTTTTTAAGTTCCTTAGGAGACAAATCCACATTGCGCACCAACAGTTCCATTTCTTTGGTAACAGTCGTGTTGGAAACAAGGCGGTTATCGGTATTAATACTGACGGGAAGCCCACGCTTAATCATTTCTTTGATGGGATGATTTTTAACCGACTTAATATGCGGCAAGGTCTGCAAGTTACTGGTCAAACATACTTCAATACCAATGCGCTCACTGGCAATATAATCCGCCAAAGAGTCCACATAGCCTTGTTTATTTTTTACCTTACGGTCTTTAATCATTTCCGCGGCAAACAAATGCGTACCATGCCCAATGCGGTTGGCATAACAATCCGTAATAGCCTGGAAAATAGATTCCGGTCCATAAGCTTCGCCGGAGTGGACTGTTTTGCGGATAAAGTGTTTGTGTACGTAGCGATAAGCGTCCAAATGGTCAGCGGCCGGATAACCGGCTTCTTCTCCTGCCAAATCAAAACCTACTATCGGCAAGTTTTCTTCCTTCACCATTTTTACCACCATTTTGGCAAGCTCCAACGAAGCCACTCCAAAAATTTCGCTTTTGCTGGATTGGGACAATGCTTTTATTAAATTGGAATAATACGGTGACATGAAAGCATTGAAATTTCGCATGGCACAAGCAATAATCCCAAAATGAAATTCCAAATCTTTTCCTTTTTTCACGTCAGAAGAAGCATTGTGCTCTTTTTGGGCATGTTCTAAGCCACGCACTACCGCACGTACGGCATCTTGCGCGGTTAAATGATCGTTAGCATGAAGTTGCGGAGCAAAACGCACTTCCAAGTAGCGCACCCCTTCGGCAATAGCGTCTTGCCCCAGCTCATATGAAACACGTTCAATATTCTCGGCTTTTTGCATCACCGCACCGGTGTAGCTAAAACCTTTCAAATACTCTACCAAGGAGACATACTTATCCTTAAATACTTTTTGGCGGAGGCCTTTTTCCGTGTAGGAAGGAAGTTCCACACCCTCTTTTTTAGCCAGTTCAATTAACGTAGAAAGACGCAAAGAGCCGTCCAAATGAACGTGCAAATCCGCTTTCGGAATACGGCGCAAAAACTCGGCAGGAACTTTTTTCATCATTATTTTTTCTCCGTTTGTTGGCCTTGGGGAGTATCTTTTACCACATACCCCGCCTGGGCAATAGCATCACGCAACTCGTCGGATTTTTTCCAATCCTTTGCGGCGCGGGCAGCAGCACGGGCTTCTAATAAAGCCTGTACGTCTGCGGGAATGTCTTGTTTTTCTTCGATTACGGGCTTGAATACATCCAGTGCTAAAATCGTATCGGCAAATTCCAAGAAAGCCACTTTTTCTGCAGCCGTCAGTTCTGCACTGCGTACGGCTTCCCACGTAATAGCCAAAGCCTTGGGAGCATTCAAATCATCTTCCATGGCAGTAGTAAATTTTTCTTTCCATGCGGTTACTTTTTCCGTTTCTTGGGATATCTCGTTAGCGGCTGCTTTTGCTTGATTAGCAAGAGCACGCAAATTTTTTAAACTTTTGGCAGCACTGTCCATGCTCTCGTAAGAAAACTCCAATTGCGTACGATAATGAGCACCCAAGCAGAAATAACGATAAGCAAGCGGCTCGTATCCTTTTTCTTTCAACACGTCTACCGTTACAAATGTACCTCCGGATTTGGACATTTTCCCCGAGCGCAAAATCAAAAACTCACCATGCACCCAATAATTTACGTATTTTTCGCCGGTGGCAGCTTCACTTTGAGCGATTTCGTTCGTATGATGAATGGTTACGTGGTCAATTCCTCCGCAATGGATATCCAGCGTATTGCCCAAATATTTCATAGCCATAGCCGAACATTCTACGTGCCAGCCGGGGAATCCAACGCCCCAAGGGCTATCCCATTCCATTTGGCGTTTTTTATCTTTGGGAGAAAACTTCCACAAAGCAAAATCAGTGGGATTGCGTTTTTCGTCGCTCATTTCTACGCGTGCTCCACCTTGCAAGCCGGTAATATGAGCATGCCCCACGAGAGCATCGTAACGATCAAATTTGGCCGTATCATAATAAATACCATCGCTGGTTTGGTAGGTATATCCTTTTTCTTCCAACGTTTTAACCAATGAAATCATTTCTTGAATATGCTCGGTAGCACGACTAATAACCGTTGGTCTTGTGCAGTTTAAAGCATCGTAATCTTGCCAAAATTTAGATTCATAAAATTTAGCAATATCCCACGCGCTTTTCCCTTCACGGGCAGCACCAAGTTCCATTTTATCCTCTCCGTCATCTCCGTCGGAAACCAAGTGTCCTACGTCCGTTACGTTCATAACGTGTTTTAACCCATGTTTCAAACGAATGGTACGGGATAATAAATCTTCAAAAATATACGTGCGCAAATTGCCGATATGAGCAAAATTGTAAACCGTCGGTCCGCAGCAATACATGGTAACCGTCTGTGGATTTTGAGGTTTGAATTCATCTTTATGCCGAGTGGCGGAATTATACAAATACATTATTTATTAGCCTCTTTGATTAATTGCAAATAAGTGGTACGAATCGTATTGAAAAACAGATCGCAAGTGGATTGCCCCACATCATTGGCGGAACGTTCGCTAAGTTTGCAACTCACTTCAATATCGGAAAGCGGATTAACCGCCCCCACGCTGCTGATAGAGTAAGTAAAACCGCTGGGGCGATAAGTACGCAAAGCTTGCGCATAACCTTTATCCAACGATTGTTGAAAAACAGTCATTTCGGTACGAGCGGCATCAGGCCCCAGTTTAAATTTGCGTTTGGCTACCGTAATAACCACGTCTCCATAGGTGCCATATGTACTGGCTAGGTTTTCGGAAGTAAAATCTTCATCTTCACCCAAGGCAGCTTCCTGTTCATCGGAAGAAACTTCCGATTCTTCCGTCAGCACAGAGGGTTCGGAAGGCAAAGCCGAGGTAAATTCGTAATAAGTATCGCTAGCAGCCGGATAATAGGAATGATCCAACCCTTGCGCAATTTGTTTGCTGGAGCGGAAGTTAGAACCGGCACAAGCACACAATAACACCGCCAACAAAACAGATAAAAATAATCTTAATTTCATTTCTTTTCTCCTTTTGTTATTTTTACCGTAGCCACGGCATGACACATAGCCGCTTCCCCGCGGCCGATTTCCCCCACATGCTCGTGACTTTTGGATTTAAAACTGATATTTTCAATAGGCATTTCAAACACTTCGGCAAGCGATTTGCGCACTGTATCGTAATGAGGTTTAATTTTGGGTTCTTGCGTAATAACAGTAGCATCTAAATGCACAATTTCCGCTTGATGAGCACGCACGATTTCCAATACTTTTTTGGTAATCGTAACACTGGAAATACCTTTAATCGATTCATCTGTCGGCGGGAATAAAATACCGATTTCTCCCGCGCACAAAGCTCCCAACACGGCATCACACAAAGCGTGAAGCACCAAGTCTCCGTCGCTATGCCCCAAAAAACCTTTTGTATGAGGAATTTCTGCACCGCCTAAAAACAATTTACGTCCTTCTTCCAAACGGTGTAAATCAAAACCAAAACCCGTGCGGTATTGTACGTTTTCGCTCACTAATGCCTCCGCAAAAATTAAATCTTCCGGCGTGGTAATTTTGCTGTTTTCGTAGTCAGACAAAACCACACGCACTTCTACTCCTGTTTTTTCTACCAATTGCGATTCGTCCGTCGCGTCCTTTTCCGCCCCAAACTTTTCCAAGGCATTCAGCAACACTTCTCGTCGGTAGCACTGAGGCGTTTGGGCTGCCCACAAAACGGAACGATCCAATGTTTTTTTCACCCTTTTTTCTTCGCAAACTTTAATAGTATCTTTTACCGGAACAGCCAAAACAGCCGCCCCATATGTTTGGGCTTCCAACAAACATGCAGCAATATGCATTGGATTTACAAGCGGGCGCGCTCCATCATGCACTGCTACTGTTTGCGCTTTGGGCGAAGTTTTCAAAAATCCGTTTTTAACCGATTCCAAACGAGTTGTACCCGGGTCGGCAAAAATTAAATCCGAAAAATAAGTCTTTAATATCGGGCGATTCTCCTCCGGAGTAACCACCACTATTTCTTCTACACTCGTTGTGTTTTTAAATGCTTCAATAGAACGAACAAGAACGGGCTTCCCGCCTAAGGGCAACATTTGCTTCGGGCGGCCCATACGAGTGCCGCTTCCTCCCGCAACAATTACCGCTGACGAAAAACCCGTCTCTTTATTCATAAAATTCACAATTTTTTAGTTTTTAATTTTGGCAAAAATCATACGGCCCGAAGAAGTCTGCAAGATGGAATACACGGACACTTCCGCACGCTTTCCAATATGTTTGCGTCCTTCTTCCACTACCACCATGGTGCCATCGTCCAAATAACCGATACCTTGTTCTTTTTCTTTACCGTCTTTCATAATGAAAAGAGACATCGTTTCCCCCGGCAAAACAACCGGCTTAAGAGCCGTAGCCAGATCGGCAATATTTAAAGCAATTACATTTTGTAAAGCAGCTGCTTTATTAACGTTAAAATTAAGCGTTACCACTTCCGCATCTAAACTTTTAGCCAATTTTACCACGCGTTCTTCCATTGTAGGAGCTTTGGGAGCTTTGTTAGTGATGCGCACGGCAACTTCCTTCAATTCTTGCAAGCGAGAAGCCACATCTAACCCGCGGCGACCTTTTGCACGCTCCAACGGATCTCGAGAAGCGGCCATTTTATTTAGTTCTTCCAACACAAAAACGGGTAAAACAATCACACCGGAAAGAAAGTTAATTTCACATAAATCTACAATACGTCCATCCATCAGGGCAGTTAAATCCGCCACTTTTAAGTGATGCCCCGTATAAGAAAGACCTTCCAAATCACGCGATTTAAAAATACTGGCCAGCACACCGAATATGAGTAATCCGATTTCAATTTTTTGGCTGTATTGCGCCCAGAAACTCATCACTTCGCCATGAGCAAAGTTGAGCATTCCATAGTCAAACAAAACAAACAGCATATACCCCAACAAAAAGCCGGAGCAGGCAATCATAATTTTAATCAGGCGCAGGTTTTTAAACAACACTTCCCCTGCTACAACGAGCGAACCGCACAACAGACCGCCAAGTAAGCTCATCCATTCTTTATCGATAAAATTATACGTCAAAAAAGGAAATGCAACTAACGTGGAAATACGAAAAATCCAAATAGGCATAAGCCCTCCTAAAAATATGGGGAAAATTCCCCTGTGTACAGCTAGTTATATTTTACCACTTTACCGCCTTATTTTGTATATTTTCTTAGGCGAAAAAAAGGACGGGCCGCAAAATTGGCCCGCCCAAAACGAAAAAATAGACTTTTTAGCGAAGTTTTAGTGCTAAATCGCTTAAATCTCGTAACTCTAAAAGAGACAGGTCTTTCAATTTTTGCTTTTCTGCCGGGGTAACCGTGGCGGCATAAGCCTTTTTAAAACCCAAACGTTGAGCTTCTTCCAAACGGCGTTCGAGTAAAGGGACCTTGGCAGCTTGACCCAAAATACCCACTTCGGCCATAAATACACTATCGTGCGGTAAAGCAATCTCTTTGCAAGAACTGATAACAGCCGCACAAATGGCAAGATCTAGCGCAGGATCTTTTAATTTCACACCACCGGCTAAACTAACGAAAATGTCTTTGTTATCCAAAGGAAGACCGATGTGTTTTTCAAGCGCAGCAAAGAGCATAAGGCAACGGTTCAAATCTACCCCCGTAGCCACACGCCGAGGGAAAGGATAACGCGTAGGAGAAACCAACGCTTGAACTTCGGTTAAAATAGGGCGAGAGCCTTCCAATGCTAACGAATAGGCACGACCTTTTAAAGCTCGATCACGTGACGTTTGCGCAAAATATTCACTGGCATTTTCTACCGATTCCAAACCGGCCCCCGTCATTTTAAACAGCCCGATTTCCCCCGTAGAGCCAAAACGGTTTTTATGCGGCCGCAAGAGACGAAGCACATTGTCTTTTTCTGTATCAAAATACAATACACAATCCACCATATGCTCTAAAATTTTAGGTCCCGCCAATTCGCCGTCTTTGGTTACATGCCCAAGCACAAACGTAATAATACCTTTAGGTTTACACAAACGAACCAATTCACTGGTGCATTCACGCACTTGAGCCACCGTACCGGCCGAGGATGTAAATTCGGGATGATAAACCGTTTGAATGGAGTCTAAAATTAATACCTCGGGATTCACCGTTTCCACGGATTCCACAATTTTTTGGATATCTGTTTCACAGTGCAGGAAGATATTATCTCCCTTAACCCCTAAACGTTGTGCACGACCAGAAATCTGCCCGATACTCTCCTCTCCGGAAATATACAAGACTTTTAATTTTTTGGAAAGTTCCGCTGCCACTTGCAGCATGAGAGTGGACTTTCCGATACCAGGAGCACCGGCCAAAAGGGTAAGTTGTCCTTTCACAAGTCCACCGCCAAGAAGGCGATCGAACTCTCCGATATGGGTTTCGATGCGAGGTTCTTTAACGGCCTTGCTCTGCGACAGTTTGACTACTTCGGAAGAAAAATCCGTAAAACTACGAGTACGCACCGATACTTTCTTGCTTTCCTGTTGTTTTACTTCTTCCACCAAGCTATTCCACTCTCCACATTCCGGACATTTCCCCGCCCATTTGGGAGCTTCATAACCGCACTTTTGGCAGATAAAAACCGTTTTTAATTTCATATATTTATTTCCCAGCCATGGTAGCCAAGCCAAAGAAGGAAGAAATATCCTGGTCGTTAAACGAGATATTGGCCTTTACGGCAAAATCGTTGGTTTCCAACGCATCTCTCACCCAAGCTCCGGCAGAGAAATAGCGGTTAAAGCGGAAATCTACCCCATAGCTAACGTTTGGTTTATTAAACAAACGTCCGTTAATAGTACGATCGCGACCCCAATCAGAGAATTCTCCCGTAAGAGTGAAACGTTCTAAAAACTCGGTATCGTAGAAGGGTTGTAATTCTAACGCCACCCCGCCGGCACCACGAATTAAACCGGCAGACAGTGTCGCCCAATTATTGTAAAGACCAAAACGGACATCAAATTGATTCTTTTCCAAGTAATCATGCGGATCCAAAGTATCGTCTTCATTACCGATATTGGCAATACCGGCACGATAGAAGGTATAACCGCTGGAAGGATAAATTTCTAAAGCCAAATCACTTGTAGAAAGAGAGGCATCCGGCATATAGAAAAAATCATAATCCCAATACACGCGGAAGCGGCTCATTTTTCCTACGAAAGTTTTTACCTCGGCCATCGTATCTTTTAAATTGGTAACGCTTTCTTTTACTTCCTCTTTCATTTCGGGGTCTTTAATTAAACTGCCGATGACCCCTTCCCCTTGTTCTAAGCTTGTCATTAAGGAATCGGCTTTAGCCATAAGGTCCGTCAAGCGTTCGCTGGCAATATCCAAGTTTTGCACAGAGCGAGTAAGATACGGACGCATCGTGGCGACCATTTGATTTAAATTGGTGGAAAGTTGACGGACTTCGGCCATTGTTTGGTTTAGTTTTTCTCCAAAAGCACCTTGATTATTTACACTATCTACAAATTCTTTGATGCTGGCCATGGTTTGCGTAATCATCACATCCATCGGCAAATCATCAACTCCGTTGATATAGTCGCCGGCTTTATAGGCAGAAGCCAAAGGATTGCCCTGAACAATTTTTAAGTATTTAGAGCCAATGATCCCTGTCATCACCACGGAAAACTTGGCGCCGGAGTAAACCTCTACGCCTTCGTGTATCTCGGCCACGACAATAACATCACCATCTTCAATTTTGATTTGCTTCACTTTCCCCACTTCTACACCGGAAAGTTTCACAGGGGCACGAACCGGCAAGCCGGATACATCATGAAATTTAATGTTTAAATCGTACGTTCGCGTAACGGAAAGCCCTCCTAAGAAATAGAGAGAAAAACCGAATACAATCAGTCCGAGTACGGTAAAAATACCTAATTTAGTTTCTGCTTTCATAATTTATCCTTATTTATAATGTTAAAATTTTGCTACACCTAATACTGATTAAAAGCATCTTAACAAATCAAAACTTACTGAAAACTACTCCTTCATCAATTTCATTTGTATAGGCCCTTGGCTGCTGCCATTTACAAATTGTTTAACGAAGGGGTTCTCTGTATGACGGAATTCTTCGGGAGTACCATACATCAAAATTTCCCCTTCATATAAGAAGGCGATATAGTCCGCTATTTTAAAGGCAGAATGCATATCGTGCGTAATAACAACAGACGTAACGCCTAACTTGGCTTTTAAATCCAAAATCAAATCGCTGATAATGTCGGACATGATAGGATCTAAGCCCGTGGTGGGTTCATCATACAAAATAACCTTAGGATTTACAGCCAACACGCGTGCTAGCGATACGCGTTTTTTCATACCACCGGAAAGTTCACTGGGGTTTAGCTTGGCAACCTCTTCTTTTAACCCTACCAAAGCCAGTTTTTCTTTAATAATTTTGGGATATTTGCTTTCGGGCGTATCGGTTAAATACTTAAGGCCGAATGCTACGTTTTCCCCCACAGTCATCGAGTCGAACAATGCCCCTTCCTGAAACAAATAGCCAAAATGGCGGCGAATGGCGGCCAATTTTACTTCACTGTGGATTTTGGTAATATCTTTTCCGCCCAAGATAATTTTACCGCCGGTAGGATCCTCCAAGCGGATTAAACATTTTATCAGCGTGCTTTTTCCCGAGCCGGAACCACCTAAAATACAAGTGGTTTTTCCCTCTTCGATTTTCAGGTTTACCCCTTTAAGCACTTGCTTGGAACCAAAACTTTTTTGCAGGTTGATAATTTCAATCATAGCTAAATTCCAAAAGCCGTTAAAATGGCGGTTAAAAAGTAATCCAACACTAAAATAAGCACAATCGTAGTAACAACGGCTCCGGTGGTAGATTTCCCGACCCCTTCGGCTCCGCCACGGGTACTAATCCCTTTGTAGCAACATACCGTCGCCACCATAAAAGCAAAAACAAACGATTTAATAAACCCGTGCATAAAATCATTCACGCTCATAAAAGAAGTGATATCGGTTATGTACACTTCGCCGGGAATTCCCAGAGCATAGATAGCCACCAAATAGCCGCCCAATACGCCAAATAGATTGGAAAAAAGCGTTAAAATCGGCATAGTAAACAAAAAGCCGAACATACGCGGAATAACCAAATAACGAATGGGATTTGTCCCCAAAGTATAAAGAGCATCTATTTGTTCGGTTACCGCCATGGTGCCGATTTGTGCCGTTACGGCAGCCCCCGCGCGACCGGAAACGACTACACCGGTCAGTACAGGGCCTAATTCGCGAATGAGAGAGAAAGTTACAATCGTTCCTACAAAAATCGGTTCACCGAAAATATTACCGATGGTATTACCGGCCTGTAAAGCCAGTACCATACCGGTAAATAAACTGGTTAACGCTGTAACCCCTAAAGACTCTACCCCGATAGTAACACTTTGGTCTACCGCTTGGCGGAATTCAAAACGAGAATGCGTTACCCAAAACAAGCCGGAACGGACCATTTGGGCAGCACCACCCACTTGGTCAAACAGATTCATCATATATTTTCCGATAGAGGTAAACATTATTTCTTATAAATCCTCGGTACGCGCGACTGAAGAAGCGTGCAAAGTTCATAATCGATGGTCCCAGCCGTTTGGGCAAGTTCCGCCCAAGTGATTTCTTCGTCCCCTTGGCGACCGACTAACACTACTTCGTCCCCCACGGACACTTCCGGTATGTTTGTCACATCGATCATCATCATATCCATCGTTACGTTTCCCAACACACGGCAACGTTTCCCGCGCACCAACACTTCCCCTTTGTTGGAGAAATCGCGTAAATAACCGTCCCCATAACCTACGGGCAAGGTGGCTACTTTCATGTTTTGAGCAGCCATAAAGCTGCGGCTATAACTGACGCTGGAACCGGCCGGTAAATCTTTTAAATAGACCACCCGGGTTTTAAACGTTAAAATAGGTTCAAATCCCTCCCGCAGGCCATAAGCACTGTGTCCGGGGCGGACCATATCGTAGTGAACATCCGATCTCTTTTCTACCGCTGCGGACGCCGCCAAATGACAATGATTAATGTGGATTCCCCGCAAGCTGATATTGGTAAGCGTATCGCGGTAGTAACCGATTTGTTCTTCCGTGAAAGCCTC
This sequence comes from Elusimicrobiaceae bacterium, assembly GCA_045580265.1. Lineage (GTDB taxonomy): Bacteria > Elusimicrobiota > Elusimicrobia > Elusimicrobiales > Elusimicrobiaceae > Avelusimicrobium. The sequence goes on from JAZNNM010000007.1 coordinate 59,286, forward strand.
ATCGGTATCTACACTGGAGAGATGAGAATAAAAGCCATCTAAAATGATATTGGGGTGGCTGGCCAACATTTCAATCACATCCATCACCCCACCACGACGCGTGCCGATACGCCCCATGCCCGTATCCTGTTTCACATGGCAAAAAGCCTTTTTTCCTAACTTTTCGGCTATTTGACAAACTGCCTGAGCTGCTTGGCGGCTGGCGATAGTAACGGCCAAATTATTTTTAATGGCATATTCAAATGCTTCAAACGGGTAAATGCTGCCTAATACTAAAATGGACATTTTAAGGCCGGCAGAACGAAGCTGAATTCCCTCTTCTACCGAAGCCGTTCCAAAAAATTGGCACAAAGCATTTTTTTCTAAAAAATGCCCTACTTCTATGGATCCATGCCCATACGCATTAGCTTTTAAAGGAACCAAAATGCCCACACTTTCCCCCACTTGCATTTTGATTTTGTGCAAGTTGCGGGAAAGTTTTTTTAAATCCACTTCTGCAACAGTGGGCCGAAGAATGGGCAAGGTCATATTGTTTATTCCGGAATATCTATAATAGTATCGTTACTCATATCCTGTGCGCGTTCCATTTGTTCGGGAGCGGGGTTGGTAAATAGCGCATACTCGGCAATAAACATCAGATCCACGTCTCCCACCGGGCCGTTACGTTGTTTAGCAATAATCAGTTTAGCCTCACGTTCTACGGCTTCGCGTTCCGGTCCTTCGGGTTTGTAATACGCTTCGCGGTGAATAAGAGCAACTACGTCGGCGTCTTGTTCGATAGAGCCGGATTCGCGCAAGTCGGAAAGTTGCGGGCGGTTTCCGGTACGACCCTTATCTTCGTTTTTACGGCTTAATTGGGAAAGAGCCACCACCGGTACGTTTAACGTACGAGCCAAGTCTTTAAGCATACGGGAGATTTCGGATACTTCCTGTTGGCGGCTCTCCATGCGGCGTTCTCCTCCGCGAATCAGTTGCAAATAGTCAATGACAATAAGCCCCAATTCTTTTCCTTGTTTCTTAAGTTCACTGGCTAAACGACGTGCACGCATACGCAGTTCGGTAATAGACAAACCGGAGGTATCGTCAATATAAAAGGGAGCAGAAGCCAAACGGCCCATTTCACGGGTTAAGTCCGACCATTTGCTTCTGTCAAAATATCCGCGTCTAAGTTTATGAATTTCCACTTGAGCAGCGGCACCGATCATGCGTTCAAAAATACTGTGCTTACCCATTTCCAACGAGAAAAAAGCCACCGGGATCCCACAGTTTACACACGCGTGATGCGCCATATTAAGGGCAAGGGCAGTTTTCCCTTGGCTGGGACGGGCACCCAAAATAATTAAATCCGACTTGCGAAACCCGCCAGTTCGTTCGTCAAAACGAGAAAGCCCCGTCGGTACCCCTTGTACGGCGCTTTTGTTTTGTACGGCCTTTTCCAACAAATCCATTACTTCGGGGGCCAAATCTTTAGATGAAACGAATCCGGAAAGTTTTTGTTTTTGGCTAAGTTTATAAATCTGATCAGCAGCTGAATCAATCAGCACCTGCGGCTCATCGTCTTCTTCTTTGTAGCAACGTTGCACCAAAGCAGTAGCTGTACGGATTAAATCGCGTACGACGAATTTTTTGTAAACAATTTCCGCATAATGCTTCACGTGGGCCGTAGTAGCCACTTTATCCACCAGTTGCGTAAGATAAATTTCCCCACCCAATTGAGTAAGCAAATTTTTCTTTTTTAGTTCTTCGCTTAAGGTGACAATATCTACTGCCTGTCCGCGGTCTACCAATGTTTTAATTGCATCAAAAATTTTTTGGTGAGATTCTTTGTAAAAATGTTCCGGTTGTAAAATCTCCAAAGCATCAGCTACCGCTTCGGAATCCAATAACATGGAACCCAACACGGCCATTTCCGCATCAATTGCTTGCGGAGGAATACGTTCTTCTAATAAATTACTTGCCATAAAAACCTCTTCAAATAGAGTAGACCACGAGGCTTATTCTATTCATAATTCAATCGGGAGAGGAAACATTCTCCTCTCAAAAATCGATATATCTCTATTGTAGCAATTTAGGCAGATAAAAGCACATTCAGCTCCCCTGCAACAGTGTTTTTTACAAAACATTCCGATTAAGGTAAAAAGAATTACATACCCCGCGAATGTATTTAGCAATATGGTAAAATATTAAATATGAATTCCCCTTTTCGCATTTTAGCTAAAGATTCTCGTTCCAAAGCCCGCACCGGTGTGCTTTATACCAAACACGGTCCGGTGCGCACACCGGTTTTTATGCCGGTTGCCACACAAGCCTGCGTTAAAGCTTTAACAGACGAAGATTTAAAAAACGCAGGAGCTCAATGCTTGCTTTCCAATACGTACCACTTGTATTTACGACCCACAACGCAAATTTTGCAAAAAATGGGCGGTATTCACAAGTTTATGAATTGGGACGGCAGCATACTAACCGATTCCGGCGGATTTCAAGTATATAGTTTATCTAAATTCAGAAAAATTAAAGAAGAAGGGGTTACTTTTCAATCCCATCACGATGGAAGCAAACATCTTTTTACCCCTGAAAATGTTATTCAATTCGAAAGCGAAATAGGATCCGATATTTGGACCATGTTGGACGTTTGTATCCACGCCAAAGACCCGTCCAAATACGATGCCCGCCAAGCGCTTAACATTACCAAACGTTGGGCAGAACGTGCGGCAAAAGCCTATCAAAAAACCGTACCGGAACAAAATATTATCCAAAATGCAGACGGAAGTTTTTCCGTAGGAAATTCCTTATTATTTGGTATTATCCAAGGGTCTATTTTCCCCGATTTGCGCAAAGAAGCAGCCCAACATATGGCATCTCTTCCCACTCACGGATATTGTTTAGGGGGGCTCTCCCTAGGTGAAACGTTGGAACAAATGAACGAATCCGTTCTGGCTGTTACCGATAATTTGCCTGAAAATAAACCTCGTTATTTTATGGGGTTGGGAACGCCGGTAGAGATCTTAAACTCTATTGAACGTGGGGTAGATATGTTCGATTGCGTATGGCCTACCCGCGTAGCCCGCAATGGCCTTGCCATGACCAGCGGAGGACGGGTAAACATTAAAAACGCCGAATATCGTACACAAGATATCCCGCTCGATCCGGAGTGCGATTGCTACACCTGCCGTCGATATTCCCGTGCATACTTGAGCCACTTGTATCGTTCGGCAGAGCTGACCAGCCACCGTTTGATGAGTATCCACAACATTCGCTTCCTGATTCGTTTGACGGAACGAGCCAGAGAAGCTATCGAAAACGGAACCTTCTTGGAATTTAAAGACGAAGTAATCCGAAAGTATCAAAACTTTAAATAATGAAACTCCCCAGGCTCACACCTGGGGTTTCTTTTGCTACAAAATCTCAGCTTCGCTTGATTTTGCCCACTACTAAATAGAAAGAGAAAACGTCGTTTTCCAGTAGTGGGATACACACTCCATCCCTCGGGCTTACGCCCGGGGTTTATTGTGAGCAGTAGTTATAAAAAAGCCCTGAATCTTCAGGGCTTTTTTATTTAATATTTTTTACTCGGCAGAAGCGGTTTCTTGGGAAGAACTCTTAGGGAAAGAAACAAAAAGCACATATGCAGCTAACATTTGCAATGTAAAAGCCAAGGACATAAAAATATACTTATAGGCACTCATTATTTGCAAAGTAGGCACCGGAAACAATATATAAACCACCGATCCCACTGCCCGCAATAATGGAACAAATGTAAAATCAGCGCTGGTAAAAAAAGCAAGAAACCCCTGTACCAAAGCCAACACGCTGACATACCGTTCCTCTAACAAAATAAATACAACTTGCGAGGCATAAAGAATCCAAAAACCGGCATGTAAACGAAATAGAAGACCGCCGCTCATCAAATCCCTAATACACAAAATCGTATTAGACAAAACCCCAATCAGGCAAAAACAAAAAATCATTTTCACCCAAAAATTAAGTTTCAAAAAACGTAAAAACAGCGTCCTCATAATATAGTTATCGGGTTAAACTTAATTCCGCCTTTCGTGCATGGACCTCTAATGCCAAGGCAATCAGAGCATCTAAAATATCGCTATATTTTTCTCCGCCGGCTTCAAAAAGCTGGGGGAAAAGGCTGGTCTCACTCATGCCGGGGAGTGTATTGATTTCGGAGAAATAATACCGTCCTTCTTTATCCATCAAAAAATCTACTCGAGCTAATCCGCTACAACGGAGCGCTCTAAAAATAGCTTTACTGTCTTCTCTCATACATAACTGTACGTCATCGGGTAAATCGGCCGGCACATTTGTTTCGCATCCGCCGGCTACAACGTATTTAGCATTGTAATCAAAGAATTCGCCCGCTATGGTGCGCAGTTCTCCACAAGCAGATGCCTTTACTGTTTCCCCCTCTCCGTACAAAGCGCAGAAGATTTCGCGCGCGCAATCGACTCCTTTTTCAATCATCACGTCCGTATCAAACTGAAGCGCAAAAGAAATAGCCTCGTGTAATTCATCAAGAGATTTTACCTTGCGTACCCCCACAGAAGACCCCAAACGGACCGGTTTCACAAATACGGGTAATCCTGCTTCTTCGGCCCATTGCTCCAACTCTTGTTTATTATATTTCTGTCCGCGAGATACCACACAATACGGCAATACTTCCGCGCCCGTTTCTCGTGCAATTAATTTAGAAATTTCTTTATCCATGCCCATGGCAGAGGCTAATACTCCACAACCAACGTAGGGTAGATCCAAGGTCTCCAAAAAACCTTGCAAAGTACCATCTTCGCAATTCGTGCCGTGAAGCACAGGGAAAACAACATCTGCCTTAAAAGATAAAGATGCATCTAGAGAAATAAAGTGAGCATCTTCTCGCAAAACGGGAGTAATGGGTTTATCTTGCGAAGTTTTCTCGCCACAGATATTTTGTAAAAACCAAAAACCTTTCTTATCAATAAAAACAGAATATACATTATATTTTTCCGGCTGAGCCTTCAACAAAGCACACACCGTTTGCGCACTATGAACAGAAACTTCATGTTCAGTGGATTTACCGCCATATAACACAACAACATTTAAACGAGACATATTTTTCCTTTATAGTTAAAAGGCCTGATTTTCATCAGGCCCGGATTATTAAAATAAATTACCTGTCTTCCCGGAAAATGGACCACTTCATACGCCCAATAAAACTATCCGTTTTTTCCAAGAAATCTTCCCCATTAAACAGAGATTCCGTTTGCGGAACAGGATCGGCCACTTTAATTTCGGGCAAATCTGCTTCCGTTTGTACTTTAGCCGGAGCTTGTTTGCTCATCGTTACGGGCTGTTCGGATACAGGGATTTCTTCTTTTTTAGGTTCCGCAGGTTTGGGCATGGGTTTAACGGCAACCGGCTCCTGAGAAACGGGTTTATCCGCCCAGGTTTGTGTAACTACCGGTTTTTGCGGAGTTTCCGGCTTGGGTGCTTGAGGAGCAGCAGGCTGCTTTTGTTGTGCGGCTTCTTGTTTTCCGGCACGTTCTTTTTCTTGCACCAAACGCGCCGCTAACAAAGCTGCACTTTGATTACGCAACTGCTGATTTTCTTTAGCCAAAGCTTGTTTTTCCCCTGCAAGTTCACGGGTTTTTTCTTCCAGTTTTTGAGCTTTAGAAGAAAGGCCTTCTTTTTCCTCGCGCAAGCTTTCCGCTTGCTCTTGCAAAGTTTCTTTCGCTCTATAAAGCTCTTCCCGTTCACGGAAAGCAGCTTGCAACTCACGCTGCAAGTTTTCTTTTTCACCATTCATTTCTTGAGCAGTACGGGCCAATGCCTGGCGTGCTTGTTCGGCTTGGGCCGACAAATTCATCTTCTCTTGCGCCAACGTTTCAACGCGGCCGGCCAAAACTTCTTTTTCACGAACAATTTCTTCCGTACGGGCTAAAAGTTCGGCTTTTTCATGGTCTAATTCTTGAGTACGGGCAAGCAGATGTTCTTTCTCTTGTTCCAAATCGGTTACGCGCTGGTTAAGCGTTTCTTTTTCCTGCAGAAGTTGATTATGGGACCCCTGTAAAGCTCCCTTTTGTGTATCCCATAGTTTTACTTGAGCCACAACGCTTTCTTTTTCTTTCGAGAGTTCCTCCGTACGAGCTAAGAGAGACACCCTTTCTTGCGTCAAAGCACCTACACGTAAAGAGAGCTGCTTCTTTTCGTTAGAAAGCTCTTCCGTACGAGCTAAAAGTTCGGCTTTTTCATGGTCTAATTCGATTAAACGATTTTCCAATTTATCTTTTTGTTCCGTTAAAGCACGGTTGGCATCTTGCAACTGCACTTTTTCGCGTTGAAGCTGTTCGTTGGAAGAACGCCATTCTTCCCGTTCTTGATTCCATGAATCGGATTGCATATCAAAAAATTCTCTTTCGCGAGAAAGCTCATCGGTACGAGTGGAAAGAGTTTCTTTTTCACGGGTTAATTCTTCCGCGTGCAAATGGGCAGCCGACAAATTTTGTTCCAAGCTTTGCTTAGCATCTTGCAAGGCCGCATTTTGGTGGGACAGCTCTTCGTTTTGTTGTCCCAAAACCTCAATTTTTTCTTTCAATTGGCCGATAACAACATCGTTTTGGTTGATTTTTTCGACCAATTCTTTGAAATTCTTTTCCAAAAGTTCTTTTTCTTGGCGAACTGTTTCCAAAGCCGCTTGAGCATTTTGGAATTGCGTGGAAAGTTCGTCGCGTTGCCCTTCCAACACACGCAAGCGTTCCGAGAAAACGGAAAGTTGCTTTTTGGAAGTTTGGCTGTGATTTTCGCGCAGGGCAGCCATTTCCGCTTTGAGCGTTTCCAATTCGCGTTCTTTGGCTTCCAAACGGGCCAACGCCTGTTCTTTTTCTTCCGCAGCTTTATGCAATTTGATATTTTCCGCACGCAAAGATTCGATTTCTTCCACCTGGCGCATACAGGTGTCGGAAATTTCCTGCAGTTGGTTTTCCAAACTGGTTACTTTTTGCTGATACTGTTGCTTGATGGAAATAATACGGTTTTCAAAATCAAAGGATTTAAAACGCTCTTCCGCCGCCGTTAATTGATCGCGCAACGAGAGAATTTCTTTGGCTTGTTCGGCTGATTTTTTCAAAGCTTCCATTTTTTCTTGTTGCACTTTACGAATTTCGCGATCCAGTGCACTGTTAACAGCCTTTAACTGAGAAGCCTTTTGATGTAAGCTGGAAATAATCCGTTCTTTCTCTTCATATTCTTTACGCATTTTTTCGGCTTGAGCCGCGCGATAATTATCCGGTTGATAGTGATAAATAGCCGTATGCGCTTCATCCGCCGCTTTTAAAAGATGCGGTTCCGTATCAAAGCTACGTTGCACATCCGGTGCACGGTAGGAAAAAGAAGAATTGTTTTGTTGAGAGCGGGAAAGATTTTCCACACTGGCTTTTAAATTGGAAATTGTTTGGGATATATGTTCCAAGAAAGCATCTTTATCTTTTTGGCGTTCCATAGCTTCGCGTGTGCGAGCCAATTCCGACAAAATCATCTGATTTTGACCGGCCGTAGCTTCAAATTTATCTTCTAATTCTTGGATTTTTTGTTCCAGCTTTTCCAACGATTTTTCGTACTGGACCGATTTGGCGGGAAGAGAATTTTCGCGCGGAGCAAAGTCAGACGGTTTAAAAGGGGCGTTGGAGGGAGAGAAAGTTTGTTCTTTAAACTTCTCGAGAAATTGAGCAATATCTCCGTGTCCGTCGAATTGGTTGTTGTCTAACGCCATGCAGTTCTCCCGTCCAAAAATAGCTATACTAAATTTAACCACAATATAGGTCAAATGTCAACTGCGTTTTATGACGAGAAAAACCTTTACGGACGGTTTTTAAAAAGACGCCCGCGAATCGCCCCGACCAGATAAAAAGAGCCTGTGCATAACACCCGTTCAAAACGAAGAGCCCGTTGCAAAGCTTTAGTCCAATCCAATTCCAGCACAATATGGGCTTTTGAAGGGAGAACTTCCTCGATAGATTCCAAATCCGCCCCCCGAGAAGAAGGCGGTACCGTAACAATAATTTCCTTGAAGTGCGGAGCGACAAGCGAAAGCATTTTTTTGAAATCTTTATCTTTCATGAAACCACACAGAAGAGTGGCCTGATCATAATAGGGGCTTTTGCGCCAAAATTCTACCAACAACTCTACCGCTTGCGGATTATGAGCTCCATCTAAAACAAACATAGTTTTACCCGAACGGATTACTTCAAAGCGACCGGCTAAAGAAGCCGTTTCTAACCCTTTACGAACAGCCCTCTCGGGAATGCCCAACTGCTTAGCGGCTTGGTATACTACACAAGCATTAATCACTTGGCGAGTACCCAAGGCATGCAGCGTCCACTCGTCCCCTTCTTGTTCGGTATGCAGAACAGTTTGTCCGTTTACAAAATCGTAAGCATAATCAAAAAAGGGTTCTCCCAATCCTACAAAAGTAAGCGGTGCTTTTTTTGTTTTGGCCGTCTTGGAGATCACTTCGCGAGCAGCAGGATTTACCGTCCCGCTGATAACGGGAACACCCGTTTTAATGATGCCGGCTTTCTCTCGCGCTATTTGCGCTAAAGTAGAGCCCAGGTATTGAGTATGATCCAGCCCGATAGAAGTAATAATGCTTAATACCGGCAAACAAGCATTCGTAGGGTCCTTTCTGCCACCCATACCGGTTTCCAACACAACAAAATCTGCCTTTTTACGGGAAAAGTAAACCAGTGCGGCAGCCGTTAAAATTTCAAAGAAATTCAACTCTTCCTCTTCTTCCTGAAATACTTCCAACACTATCTTAGAGAATACTTGTTTGGTAATCTGTTTTCCGTTAAATTGGATTCGTTCCGTAGGGCTTTGCAAATGAGGAGAAATAAAAAGACCGGTTTTGTATCCGGCACTCATCAAGGTCTGCGCCAGTAATGAGCAAACGGAGCCTTTTCCGTTTGTACCGGCAACGTGAATAATTTTACATTTTTCCTGTGGGTTTCCCAAACGAGCCAGTAAACGCGCAAAACCGTCCGGTCCGGCGCCTAGGCCTACACCCGTACGTTTAAGAATATAATTAAAAACAATATCAAAACTCATTTTTATCCGGATTGTAACGGCGGATATCAGCCCCCAACGCCGTCAGTTTTTCTTCTAAATTTTCGTAACCTCGATCGATATGATAGACACGTTCCACTTCTGTTTCGCCTTTTGCACATAATCCTGCCATAACAAGCGCAAAACCTCCGCGCAAATCGGAAGATTGTACGTGAGCGGCCGACAATTCTTTTACACCCGTAATGCGCGCCACACTTTTTTCGGTAGCAATATCTGCCCCCATACGCACCAGTTCCGGCGCATGCATAAAGCGGTTTTCAAAAATATCTTCATCTACTTCCGCCGTACCATTAGCCAACGTCATAAGTGTCATCCACGGGGCTTGCAAATCCGTAGCAAAGCCGGGGTAGGGTGCCGTACGAATGCGAAGAGGTTTGATTTCTCCGTCATAGGCATGGACTCGCACAGAATCTTCAGTAATAGTAAGAGGGAAGCCGGCTTCTTGTAAATCTTCCAACAAAATAGCATTGTGTTCCGGCACACATCCGGTAACGGTTACATCTCCGCGTGTAACGGCAGCAGCCAACATATAAGAACCGCTTTCAATACGATCTGCCACTACGGTATGTTCTGCACCGTGCAAGGCTTCTTTACCCTGAATGACCAAGCGGCCTTTTTCGTCAACCCGAATATCCGCTCCCATTTTGTTTAAGAAATCTACCACATCGTCAATTTCCGGCTCTTTAGCTACGTTTTCCAAAACGGTTTCCCCCTCAATTAAGCACGCGCACATTAATAAGTTTTGCGTTGCCCCTACACTGGGAAAGCGTAACACAATCTTGGCAGAGGATAGTTTCTCTGCTCGAATGATAACATTCCCCCCTTTCGTTTCGCAGGAGGCTCCCAATTTCTCAAATCCTTTTAGGTGAATATCCACCGGACGTACTCCGATGGCACACCCTCCGGGGAGCGGTATTTCAGCCATTTTAAAACGAGTTAATAACGGACCAGCCACCCAAAAACTGGCGCGCATTTGTTTTACAAGTTCATATGGAAGATTATTTTTCAGTTCTCCGTTTGCTGCAATGGTAACCGTGTTATCCTTATATTCCACTTTTTTACCGAGATATTCCAAAATCTTAAGAGTAGTGCGCACATCACGCAAATTCGGTACACGATGAATAACGCACGGCTCATCGGTCAGCAAGGTTGCCACCAAAATAGGAAGCGCCGCATTTTTGCTTCCGCTTATATGCACGGTCCCTTGTAATTTTTTTCCGCCACGAATTAATAATCTATCCATATAAACTCCCTAAAAATATTAAATTTTCTGTGCTAATACAAAACGCTCTATTCCCACTATATCTTTTTTTACTTCCGTCTTCCAGCCAATTTCGGCAAGCCCGCGCGCTACGACAGCAGCCTGCCCTTTGCAGAGTTCCAAAGCCAGCAAGCCGTTTGGATTTAAATAATCGGCAGCCAACGAACACAAGGGGCGTACTACCTCTAATCCGTCTGCACCGCCATCCAACGCCAAACGGGGCTCATGCAACACTTCGCGGGTTAATGTATCTACAATTTCGCTGGGAATATATGGAGGATTGGAAACAATCAAATCAAAAGTACCTTGGACATTTTCCCAAATATCGCTTTGTAAAAATTGTACTTGTTGCGTTAAATGCAAACGCGTTGCGTTTTCCTGTGCTACTTTTAGCGCGCTTTCGGAAATATCCACCCCTAAAATCTTTGTTTTAGGAAAACGATTCGCCAAAGCCAGAGCAATACAACCACTACCGGTACACATATCCAAAAAACAATACTCGCCGCTTCGTTTGTAATGGTCAGAAACCAAATCGACCAATTCCTCTGTTTCCGGACGAGGTGTTAAAACAGACGGGGTTACACGGATATCCAGCCCGCAAAAAGGTTGAAACCCTACGATATGCGACAACGGTTCCCCCGCTGCTTTACGCTTCAAGTATTTGTGGTATTGAGAAAGCTGTTCTGCGTTGATTTGTTGTGAACGGTTCATTAACAACCACGTCCGCGTCACGTTTAGTACACACGCTAACAACCACTCTGCATTGGCTTGCGGTTCGTCAGAGCCGGCCTCAGCCAATTGATCCGCTGCGGTAGAAATAAGTTGTTCAATGGAGAAAGAAGTATCCATATTCGTTTAAAAAGCCGGAGGTTTAAGCATTCCTCCGGCTCAAAAAAACTGCTTAGATTTGCAAATTTTTTAGTTTTTGTTCTACACGAAACGCACGCAAATCTTCCAAAATCGGCTCTACATTTCCGGCCATAATCTCCATGATATTATGGTAGGATTTATCCGTTCGGTGATCCGTCACACGGCTTTGCGGGAAGTTATAGGTACGGATTTTTTCAGAGCGGTCGCCAGTGCCCACTTGGCTCTTACGTTCATCATAAATTTCTTTATTTCGTTTATCTTCTTCAATCTGATAAAGCTTAGCGCGTAACATGGCCATGGCTTTTTCGCGGTTTTTTCCTTGGTGGCGTTCTTCGCGGCAGGAAACAACAATCCCTGTGGGTTTGTGGATAATGCGCACGGCTGTTTCCACTTTATTTACGTTTTGCCCGCCGGCTCCGCCGGAACGGCAGGTTTCCATTTCCAAATCTTCAGGACGAATTTCAATATCAATTTCTTCCGCTTCGGGCATGATGGCTACCGTAACGGTGGAAGTATGTACACGGCCGGCCGTTTCGGTATCGGGCACACGTTGTACACGGTGGGTACCGGCTTCGGTACGGAGCCATGAATAAGCACCGTCCCCTTTAATAAACATACTGACGTATTTGCATCCTTTTAAACCGGTAGGAGTAAACTCTAAAATTTCGGTAGTCCAGCCTTTGGTTTGAGCAAAGTGCTGATAGACTTTTAACAGTTCGGCCGCAAACAAAGCAGATTCATCACCACCGGCACCGGGGCGAATTTCCAAATAGATATTTTTGGAATCATTCGGATCGGGCGGGATAACCAAAATACGCAGTTCTTTTTGAAGTTCAGGAAGTTTTTCTTCTAACTCGGCCAATTCTTCCGCAGCCATTTTGACAAGCTCTTTATCTTCGCCGGCCTCAATCATGGCGCGATCATCGGCAATGGCTTTTTCGACAGAAGCAATTTCTTGTTCTTTTTCAATAATCGGCTTTAAAAAAGCATGGCGTTTGGCTTTAACGGCCAATTCTTGTCCGGACAAATTTCCGGAAGAGAGTTCTTCTTCCAACTGTTTAAATTCTACTACGTATTTGGAGGTATCCATAAAAGTCGGAGGCCAAGCGGTCTTAGGAAGACAAGTCC